>NZ_JNWQ01000004.1 GCF_000716875.1 Streptomyces novaecaesareae
CAGCGGGGTGGGGGGCGTCTTGGGCAGGTCGGAGCGGCGGGGGATCTCGGTGTTGACCTCGCGCGGCAGCCAGTCGTCGCCGAACCGCAGCTGGCCGCCGACCTCCGGGTGGTTGCGGGCGACCTGGATGATCTCGGCGGGCGTCGGGCGGTCCTCCGGGCTCTTCGCCAGGCAGCGCTGGACCAGCTCGCGCAGGTCCGCCGGGACGCCGGACAGGTCCGCCTCCTCGTGCACCACCCGGTAGAGCACCGCGGTGTCCGGGCCGTCGCCGAACGGCGCGGTGCCGCCGGCCACGTACGCGGCCAGGGCGCCGAGCGCGAAGACGTCGGTGGCCGGGGTGACCGGGCGGCCCTGGGCCTGCTCGGGGGACATGAAGGCGGGGGAGCCGATCCGGTAGCCGGTGCCGGTCAGCGCGGTGGCGTCGGCGGCCCGGGCGATGCCGAAGTCGATCACCCGCGGGCCGTCGCCGGCGACCAGCACGTTGGCGGGCTTGAGGTCGCGGTGGACCACCTCGACGCTGTGGATCGCCTGCAGCGCCTCGGCGATGCCGCCCATCAGCAGCAGCACGGTGCGCACCGGCAGGGCGCCGTTCTCGCGCACCACCTGCTGCAGGGACGGGCCCGGGACGTACGCGGTGACCAGCCAGGGGGCGTCGCTGTCCAGGCCGCCGGAGTCGATCACCTGTGCGGTGTAGAGCCCGTGGATCCGCTGGGCGTTGCTGACCTCCTGGGCGAAGCGGCGGCGGAACTCGCCGTCCTCGGCGAACTCAGGGCGCACCACCTTGAGCGCGACCGGGCGCCCGCCCGGGGTGTACGACAGGTAGACCCGGCCCATGCCGCCGGCGCCGAGCCGGGCGAACAGCCGGTAGCCGCCGACCTCCCTGGGGTCGTCCGGGAGCAGTGGCTGGAAGACCGGCGGGAGCTTGCCGGCGTCCCGAGGCGTGTCGGCGGTCATGTGGTGATCCCCCTGGGATTGCGGTGAGGCGTACGGCCGAGGCGGCGGGCGCGATGACGGGCGCCGGCGTCCGACTGGCGAGCCATAACCTATCGATCCGTCAGGAGCTCGTGCACCCGGGCCCCGGATTGGTTGCAGAGCTGCGACCTTGACATGGCTCGGCGGTGAAACGGTTCTCCGTGAAACGAAGCGGCCCCCGCCCTCCCGGATGGGAGGACGGGGGCCGGTGAGCCCTCAGGCGTCAGAGCCCCGACGATTCGGGGCCCCGGTGCGTCAGAGCGAGTAGACCTCTTCGATCAGCGCCTGCTGCTCGGCGGCGTGCCGCTTGGCCGAGCCGACCGCCGGGGACGAGGCCGCCGTACGGGCGACGCGGCGCAGGCGGGAGCCGCCGGCGCTGCGGCCGATGACGACCTGCAGGTGGTCGACCAGGTTCATCGCGATGAACGGCCAGGCACCCTGGTTGGCCGGCTCCTCCTGCGCCCAGACGAACTGGACGTCGTCGCCGTAGCGGGCCAGCTCCTCCTGGAGCTCGGCCACCGGCAGCGGGTAGAGCCGCTCGACCCGGACGATCGCGGTGTCGGTGACGCCGCGCTCGGTGCGGGCGGCCTCCAGGTCGTAGTAGAACTTGCCGGCGGTGATGACCACCTTGCGGACCTGCGCCGGGTCGACGGTGGTGTCGCCGATGACCGGGCGGAACGAGCCGGACAGGAACTCCTCGGTCGCACTCGCCGCGGCCTTCAGACGCAGCATCGACTTCGGGGTGAAGACGACCAGCGGCTTGTGGTGCGGGTTGTGCGCCTGCCAGCGCAGCAGGTGGAAGTAGTTCGACGGCAGCGTCGGCATGGCGACCGTCATGTTGTCCTGCGCGCACATCTGCAGGAAGCGCTCCGGGCGGGCGGACGAGTGGTCCGGGCCCTGGCCCTCGTAGCCGTGCGGCAGCAGCAGGGTGACGCCCGAGTGCTGGCCCCACTTCTGCTCGGCGGAGGCGATGTACTCGTCCACCATGGTCTGCGCGCCGTTGACGAAGTCGCCGAACTGCGCCTCCCACATGACCAGCGCGTTCGGGCGGGTCAGCGAGTAGCCGTACTCGAAGCCCATGGCCGCGTACTCCGACAGCAGGCTGTCGTAGACGGTGTAGCGGGCCTGGTCCTCGGTGAGGTACTGCAGCGGGGTGTAGTCCTCGCCGGTCTTGCGGTCGATCAGGACGGCGTGCCGCTGGCCGAAGGTGCCGCGGCGGCTGTCCTGGCCGGCCAGGCGGACCGGGTGGCCCTCCATGAGCAGCGAGCCGATGGCGAGGGTCTCGCCCATCGCCCAGTCGATGGTGTTGTCCTCGACCGAGGCGGCGCGGCGCTGCAGCTGCGGCAGCAGGCGCGGGTGGACGGTCAGCCAGTCCGGGTGGTTGACCTGGGAGGCGGCGATCCGCTTGACCATCTCCTGGGAGATGCCGGTCTGGATGTTGACCGGGAAGTCGGCCTGCGGCTTGCCGCCGGCGGTCACGGCCGGCGCCTGGGCGGCGTCGCGGACCTCGGCGAAGACCTTCTCCAGCTGGCCCTGGAAGTCCTGGAGCGCCTGCTCCGCCTCTTCCATGGTGATGTCGCCGCGACCGATCAGGCCCTCGGTGTACAGCTTGCGCACCGAGCGCTTCTTGTCGATCAGGTCGTACATCAGCGGCTGGGTGAACGACGGGTTGTCGGCCTCGTTGTGACCGCGGCGGCGGTAGCAGATGAGGTCGATCACCACGTCCTTGTGGAACTCCTGGCGGAACTCGAAGGCGAGCCGCGCGACGCGGACCACGGCCTCCGGGTCGTCGCCGTTCACGTGGAAGATCGGGGCCTCGATCATGCGGGCCACGTCGGTGCAGTACATCGAGGAGCGCGAGGACGCCGGGGCGGCGGTGAAGCCGACCTGGTTGTTGACCACCAGGTGGATCGTGCCGCCGGTGCGGTAGCCGCGCAGCTGCGACATGTTCAGGGTCTCCGCGACGACGCCCTGGCCGGCGAAGGCCGCGTCGCCGTGGATCTGGATCGGCAGCACCGGGAAGGTGGTGCCGCCCTGGTCCAGGATGTCCTGCTTGGCGCGGGCGATGCCCTCGACGACCGGGTCCACGGCCTCCAGGTGGGAGGGGTTCGCGGCGAGCGAGACCTTGATGGTCTCGCCGTCCAGGCCGGTGAAGGTGCCCTCGGCGCCCAGGTGGTACTTGACGTCGCCGGAGCCGTGCATCGACTTCGGGTCGAGGTTGCCCTCGAACTCGCCGAAGATCTTGCCGTACGGCTTGCCGACGATGTTGGCCAGCACGTTCAGGCGGCCGCGGTGGGCCATGCCGATGACGGCCTCGTCGAGGCGGTGCTCGGCGGCGGAGTCGATGGTCGCGTCCAGCAGGGCGATCAGCGACTCACCGCCCTCCAGCGAGAAGCGCTTCTGGCCGACGTACTTGGTCTGCAGGAAGGTCTCGAAGGCCTCGGCCGAGTTCAGGCGGCGGAGGATCCGCAGCTGCTCCTCGCGCTCGGGCTTCGCGTACGGCTTCTCCAGGCGCTCCTGCAGCCACTTGCGCTGCTTCGGGTCCTGGATGTGCATGTACTCGACGCCGACGGTGCGGCAGTACGTGTTGCGCAGCAGGCCGAGGATGTCGCGGAGCTTCATCATCTTCTGGCCGCCGAAGCCGCCGACCGCGAACTCGCGCTCCAGGTCCCACAGGGTGAGGCCGTGCTGGACGACGTCCAGGTCGGGGTGCTTGCGCTGCTTGTACTCCAGCGGGTCGGTGTCGGCCATGAGGTGGCCGCGCACGCGGTACGCGTGGATCAGCTCCATGACGCGCGCGGTCTTGTTGACCTCGTCGTCGTGGGTGGTGGCGACGTCGGTGGCCCAGCGGACCGGCTCGTACGGGATCCGCAGCGACTCGAAGATCTCGTCGTAGAAGCCGTTCTCGCCGAGCAGCAGGCGGTGGATCTCGCGCAGGAACTCGCCGGACGCCGCGCCCTGGATGACCCGGTGGTCGTAGGTCGAGGTCAGCGTCATGATCTTGGAGACGCCCAGGCGGGACAGCGTCTCCGGGGCGGAGCCCTGGAACTCGGCCGGGTACTCCATGGCGCCGACGCCGACGATGGTGCCCTGGTTCTGCATCAGGCGCGGCACGGAGTGCACGGTGCCGATGCCGCCGGGGTTGGTCAGCGAGACCGTGACGCCGGTGAAGTCGTCCATGGTCAGCTTGTTGGCGCGGGCCCGGCGGACGATGTCCTCGTAGGCCTGCCAGAAGCCGAAGAAGTCGAGCGTCTCGGCCTTCTTGATGGCCGCGACGACCAGCTGGCGGTCACCGTTCGGCTTGACCAGGTCGATGGCCAGGCCGAGGTTGATGTGCTCGGGCTTGACCAGGTAGGCCTTGCCGTCCTCCACCTTGTAGCTGTAGTTCATGCCCGGGGCGGCCTTGATGGCCTGGACCAGGGCGTAACCGATCAGGTGGGTGAAGGAGACCTTGCCGCCGCGGGCGCGCTGCAGGTGGTTGTTGATGACGATGCGGTTGTCGATCAACAGCTTCGCCGGCACGGCGCGGACCGAGGTCGCGGTCGGCACCTCCAGCGAGGCGTCCATGTTGGTGGCGACGGCCTTCGCCGGGCCGCGCAGCTGGACCAGCTCGGGGCCGGCAGCGGCGGCGGTGGCGGCCGGGGCCGCGACGGCGGCCTTCGGGGCCGGGGGCGCGGCGGGCGCGGCGGCGAGCGGAGCGGCAGCCGGAGCCGGGGCGGCCGGAGCGGCCGGTGCGGCGGGGGCGGGCGCGGCCGGAGCAGCAGCGGCGGGCGCGGGGGCAGCGGCAGGGGTCGGCGTGGGGCCGGCCTGGGTCGCGGCCTGGGTCACTGGGGTCACCTCGGTACCGGGCTTGTAGTCGGCGAAAAAGTCCCACCAGGCTCGGTCGACCGAGTTCGGGTCCTGGAGGTACTGCTGGTAGATCTCGTCGACGAGCCACTCATTGGGGCCGAAGCCAGTGGAGCTTGCCGAGCTGTTGGGGGTTTCAGGGGACTGTGGCGACACGGCGGCAACCGCCCTCTTCCGCTTCCTTTTGGGATGTTTGGACAGCGGGGATTAAGGCTACGCCCCTGACCAGTGATCGCGCAGTCCCCGGGGGCCAGGCGTCGTCCAGATCACAGTCCTGACCTGCAGTTTGGCTGAAAAAGTACGTTAGGAAGCCGTATCTGAGGGGAAGCGATCGGGCCCGAACAGGCCTGATATTCGGAGGAAACCGGACAAACCCCTACGGAAATTCGCTAACGATCTTCGTATGCGTCTGTGTCGGATCTGTGACAAATGTCCTGGCCCTCGCCCCGGCGCTGCCCGGGCAGGCGGACCTCGATCCGGCAGCCGCGCGGCGACTCGGCCACCGCGATCCGCCCGCCGTGCAGGTCCACCGCCCAGCGGGCGATGGCCAGGCCCAGGCCGGTGCCGCCGTCCGCGCCCGCCCCGGAGGCCGTCGCGGTGCCGCTGCGGCTGAACCGCTCGAAGACCCGGGTGCGGTCGGCCGGCGGGATGCCGGGGCCCTCGTCCTCGACCTCCAGCAGGAGGGCGCCGTGTGCGCCGTCGGGCCGGGCGCGCACCGTCACGGTGCCGCCGGGCGGGGAGTGCTTGCAGGCGTTGTCGACCAGGTTGGCGACCACCTGGTGGAGGCGTTCCGGGTCCGCCACGCCGGTCAGGCCGGACGGGCTGACCTCCAGCGCCAGCCGGACGTCGCCGCGGCGGGAGAAGGCCCCGCCGGCCGTCGCGCCGTCCACGGTGACCCCGCGCAGCACGCCGTCCAGGAACTCGCGCACCTCGAAGGGGCGGGCGTCCAGGTCGACCACGCCGTCGTCGATCTTGGAGAGGTCGAGCAGGTGGGTGACCAGGCGGCCGAGCCGTTCGGTCTGCTCCAGCGCCGCACCCAGCGTCGCCGGATTGGGCTGGACGACGCCGTCCACCACGTTCTCCAGCACGGCGCGCAGCGCGGCGATCGGCGTGCGCAGCTCGTGCGAGACGTTGGCGACCAGCTCGCGGCGGTGCTGGTCGGCGGCCTCCAGGTCGGCGGCCATGGCATTGAAGGCGGCCGCCAGTTCGCCGATCTCGTCGCGCGAGTTCACCTCGACCCGGCGGCTGTAGTCGCCGGAGGCCATCGCGCGGGCGGCCTCCGTCATCTCGCGCAGGGGGGCGGTCAGCCCGTGCGCGAGGAACTGCATGAAGAGCAGCGAGGCGATCATGGAGAAGACCATGATGATCCGGATCTGGGTCTCGGACCGGATCGCCACGACCACCATCCCGGTGGCCAGGAACACGGAGACGATCACGAGCAGGGCGAGCTTGCCCTTGATCGAGCGGACCGGGTCGAGCGGCCGGATGTCGGTCCAGACCCGGTGGGCTGCACGGGCGGCCAGTGTCTGCGGCCGCGCGCCCTCGGAATCCCCGTTGCGTTGCTGTGGAAAGGTCATTGGTCCCCTGTGGTCCCCGCGTGTGTCCCCCCGCGTGGTGGTGCGGCGTCCTGCGGACACGGGCCCCCCGGTGGCCCGTCGCCCGAGGCTCGCCGCGGGACTCGTCGGTGACGAGTCCTAGGAGAGCGGGGCCTCCAGTGCGTACCCGACGCCGTGCACGGTGCGGATCCAGCTGGCGCCGATCTTCCGGCGCAGCGCCTTGACGTGGCTGTCCACGGTGCGGGTGCCGGAGGCGTCGGTCCAGTCCCAGACCTCGGCCAGCAGCTGCTCGCGGGTGAGCACGGCGCGCGGCTGGGCGGCCAGGCAGGCGAGCAGGTCGAACTCGGTCGGCGTCAGGTGGACGTCGCCCGAGGCCAGTCGGACCCGGCGCTGCACGTGGTCGATCTCCAGCTCGCCGAAGCGCAGGCTGCCGAGCGCGGGCGTGCGGGCGGCCTGCTGGGCGCGCTCGACGCGGCGCAGCAGCACGTTGACCCGGGCGGCCAGTTCGCGCATCGAGAACGGCTTGGTCATGTAGTCGTCCGCGCCCACGCCGAGGCCGACCAGCAGGTCCGTCTCGTCGTCGCGCGCGGTCAGCATCAGTACCGGTACCGGGCGCTGGGCCTGGATCCGGCGGCACACCTCCAGGCCGTCGAAGCCGGGCAGCATGATGTCGAGGACGACCAGGTCCGGCTGCCAGGTGTGGAAGCCGTCGACCGCGCCCGGCCCGTCGTGGGCCACGGCGACCTTGAAGCCCTCCGCGCCCAGCCGGGCCGCGATCGACTCGGCGATCGTGGGCTCGTCCTCCACCACCAGCACTCTGCGCTGGCTGCTCACAGTGCCGCCGGTGTTGTGGTTGTCCTGCTGAATTTCTGTCACGGTCACGCCACCGCCCCCAGGGCTGCGGGCCGGCCACCTGTGGGGATGGCGGGGCTCCGCTCGTAGTCTTGTTCCGTCGTGGACTGTGCCGGGTCCGCCGTCCCGTCGCGCGATCGGGAGCGAGGACGGATTGTCGGCCGTCCGCGTCTCCCGCGCACTTCGCAGCGTACGGACAGCGGGTGGTTCCCGGCAGGTGGGCCGGACGTTTCCGGCCCGTGGAGCGGCTGTTCGAGCCGCCCGCGGACCCACTGCACGAGTGGGCACGGGCCGATACCTTACCCGGCGAATTTTCACTGCGTAACGGTACGTATGCAGTCGAGTTGACGCCAAGTCCCCGGTCAGAGGCCCTACTGACGTGTTAATAGGGAGAAGGTCTGGACCAATGCCGGGAATCCGGCAGTCCGTTACGGTGGCGGTCTTCACCGGCTTTTCCCAGGTGCCTCCCAGAACCTCGACGTACCGTGGCCACGACAACACCCGTCCGGGCGGAATCCGCGGCGCGCGCCGGAACGTCGGGCACCGGGCGGGAGCCGTGGCTGCGGGCGTGGAGCGGAGGCGGCATGGCGGGAGTGCGGACGGGGCCCGGCGGGAGCGCACCCGCGGGAGTTCCGTACGGAATGCTCCGGCTCGGCCTGCGCACCGGCGTCGCGCAGTGGCTGCTGGACCGTGTTCCGACGCCCCGGCGCACCCCCTTCACCCTCGGGTACCTCGCCGTCGTCGGTGCCGCCACGACCTTCGCGAGACTCGGTGATCCGGAACTCGTCCAGCGGCTGCAGGAGGCCTCCAGCTCGGACGGGCACAACCTGCTGCACCACCCCTTGCGGGCCCTCCTGCTGAGCGGATTCTGGGTGGCCGGCGAGGTCTGGATGCCCTACCTGTGGGGATTCGCGTTCACCCTCGCCCCGCTGGAGCGCAGGGTCGGACCGGCCCGGGCGGCCGCGGTCTTCGGGATCGGGCACGTCGCGGCCACGCTGCTCTCCCAGGGCGTGGTGATCACCGCGGTGGAGACCGGGCGGATGGCGCCCGAGGTGATGGACTACCTGGACATCGGCGTCAGCTACGGCGTGCTCGCCTGCCTGGGCGCGGTGGCCGGGCTGCTCTCCTGGCGCGGGCGGCTGCTCGCCCTGGGCGGTGCCGGGCTGATGATCGCCGAGCAGATCGCCTCCGACCGGGACGTGGTCACCGCGGTGGGGCACCCGGCGGCGGTGCTCACCGGGGTGGCGCTGTGGCGCTGGCTGCGCCGGGCCGAGCGGCGCCCGCCCCGGCCGCGTCCGGCCGCGGCGACGGCCGGCGGTGCCGCGCCCGCGCGCGGCGGGGCGCACGTGCGGGCCGCGCGCTGAAAGCCGCGCCCGGCGTTCCGTTTACGAATGCTTCCCGCATCCTGAGGATTTCTTGAGAACTTCCCGGTGGTCCCTCCGGAGCACCCCCGGGGGGTGTTTTTGACGGCGCCGCGGCCGGGCTTCCCCGGCCGGACCGTGTTCGCTCACAGCGAACGAGTCACCGGGAACATCCGGCGCTCACCAAGCCTTAGTCAGGTCGACTCAACTTCACTGACTGGGGAGAGATCATGGCATCGACGTCCACTCCGCTCACCCTGCCCGTGCTGCCGCTGGACGACGAGGTCGTCCTGCCGGGCATGGTCGTCCCGCTGGACCTGAAGGACACCGAGGTGCGCGCCGCCGTCGAGGCCGCCCGCTCCGCGGCCACCGGCACCGGCAAGCCGCAGGTCCTGCTGGTCCCGCGGGTGGACGGCTCGTACGCGGCGGTCGGCACGCTGGCCACCGTGGAGCAGGTCGGCCGGCTGGCCGACGGAGACCCGGCCGCGCTGGTGCGCGCCGTGCGCCGGGTCCGCATCGGCGTCGGCACCACCGGCCCCGGCGCCGCCCTCTGGGTGGAGACCACACCGTTCAAGGAGTCCTCGGTCGGCATGCCGGTGGCCGGGCGGGCCGCCGAGCTGGTCAAGGAGTACAAGGCGCTGTCCACCCAGTGGCTGCGCAAGCGCGGCGCCTGGCAGATCGTCGACCGGGTGGCGCAGATCGAGGGCGTCGGCGAGCTCGCCGACAACATCGGCTACGCGCCCTTCGCCACCGCCGAGCAGAAGCTCAAGGTGCTGCTGGAGGCCGACCAGGTCGCCCGCCTGGAGTACGCGCTGACCCTGCTGCGCGACCACCTCGCCGAGGAGGAGGTCAACGACACCATCCGCAAGGACGTCGAGGAGGGCGTGGCCAAGCAGCAGAAGGAGTTCCTGCTCCGCCGCCAGCTGGAGGCCGTCCGCAAGGAGCTGGCCGAGCTGAACGGGGACCCGGCCGACGAGGAGGGCGACTACCGCGCCCGGGTCGAATCCGCCGACCTGCCCGAGAAGGTCCGCGAGGCCGCGCTCAAGGAGGTCGACAAGCTGGAGCGCGCGTCCGACCAGTCCCCCGAGGGCTCCTGGATCCGCACCTGGCTGGACACCGTCCTGGAGCTGCCCTGGAACGAGCGCAGCGAGGACGCGTACGACATCGCCGGCGCCCGCGCGGTGCTGGACGCCGACCACGCCGGCCTGGCCGACGTGAAGGACCGCATCGTCGAGTACCTCGCCGTGCGAAAGCGCCGGGCCGATCAGGGGCTCGGGCTGGTCGGCGGGCGCCGGGGAGGCGCGGTGCTGGCCCTGGTCGGCCCGCCCGGCGTCGGCAAGACCTCGCTCGGCGAGTCGGTGGCCCGCGCGATGGGCCGCAGCTTCGTCCGGGTCGCGCTCGGCGGCGTCCGGGACGAGGCCGAGATCCGCGGCCACCGGCGCACCTACGTCGGCGCGCAGCCCGGCCGCCTGGTGCGGGCGATCAAGGAGGCCGGCTCGATGAACCCGGTCGTCCTGCTCGACGAGATCGACAAGGTCGGCTCCGACTACCGCGGAGACCCGGCCGCCGCCCTGCTGGAGGTGCTGGACCCGGCGCAGAACCACACCTTCCGGGACCACTACCTGGAGGTCGAGCTCGACCTCTCCGACGTCGTCTTCCTCGCCACCGCCAACGTGCTGGAGGCCATCCCCGAGCCGCTGCTCGACCGGATGGAGCTGGTCCGGCTCGACGGCTACACCGAGGACGAGAAGGTCGTCATCGCCCGCGACCACCTGCTCCCGCGCCAGCGGGAGAAGGCCGGCCTCGGCGGCGAGCAGGTCAGCGTGGACGAGGCGGCGCTGCGCAAGCTCGCCGGCGAGTACACCCGGGAGGCGGGCGTGCGCAACCTGGAGCGCTCGATCGCCCGGGTGCTGCGCAAGATCGCCGCACAGGCCGAGCTGGGCGAGCGCGAGCTGCCCACCGCGGTCGGCGCGGACGACCTGCGCGCCCTGATCGGCCGCCCGCACCACGTGCCGGAGGCCGCCCAGGAGCCGGCCGAGCGCCGCACCGCCGTCCCCGGCGTGGCCACCGGGCTCGCGGTCACCGGCGCCGGCGGCGACGTCCTCTACATCGAGGCCTCGCTGGCCGACGCCGAGACGGGCGGCACCGGGCTGACCCTCACCGGGCAGCTGGGCGACGTGATGAAGGAGTCCGCGCACATCGCGCTCTCCTACCTGCGCTCGCGCGGTGCCGAGCTGGAGCTGCCCGTCACCTCGCTGCGCGACCGCGGCGTGCACCTGCACGTCCCGGCCGGGGCCGTCCCCAAGGACGGGCCGAGCGCCGGCATCACCATGACCACGGCGCTGGCCTCGCTGCTCTCCGGCCGCAAGGTGCGCACCGACGTGGCGATGACCGGCGAGGTGTCGCTGACCGGGCGGGTGCTGCCGATCGGCGGGGTGAAGCAGAAGCTGCTCGCCGCCGACCGGGCCGGGGTCACCACGGTGATCATCCCCAAGCGCAACGAGGCCGACCTGGACGACGTCCCGGCCGAGGTGCTGGAGCGGCTCACCGTCCACCCGGTGGCGGACGTGCGGGAGGTGCTGACGCTGGCCCTGGAGCCGGCCGAGGTGCTGGTCGCCGCATAGGGCGGCGTCAACTGAGGGGCCGACGGCATCTCCGCGTGCGAGACTGCGGAGATGCCGTCCCCCACGCAGCGCGCCCTGGCCCGGGTGCCGGACCGGCTGCGCCCCTTCCTGGTGCGACACCGCCGGCTGGTGAAGTTCCTGCTGGTCGGGGGCGGCTGCTTCGCGCTCACCATGGTGATCAACCTCGAACTCAAGTTCACCGTGCTGCAGCACAAACCGGTGGTCGCCCTGACCGTCGCCACCGTGATCGCCACCGTCGTCTCGTACGTGCTGAACCGCAGCTGGGCCTTCCGCACCTGCGGCCGGCAGCGTGAGGCCCTGCTGTTCTTCCTGGTCAGCGCGGTGGCGATCGGCGTCAACGACGTACCGCTGGTGATCTCCCGGTACGTCCTGGACCTGCGCGAGCCGTACGTCAGCTCCTTCGCCCAGGAAGTCGCGGACTTCCTCAGCGGAATGGTCGTCGGCACCTTCATCGCGATGCTGTTCCGCTTCTGGGCGATGCAGCGCTGGGTCTTCACCCGGCTCGCCGAGCCCGCGCCCGCCCGGCCCGCCCTGGTGGCGACGGCGCCCCCGGAACCCGGTTACGCTGCACCCGAGATGCCACGGGACGTGCCGTAAGGGGCGAGGTGAGCCTGATGCGCGAGCCGGACGCCGTCCGGACGGGGCCTGCCAGCCAGCAGGGGATGCGCCGGGCCAACCTGGCCCTGGTGCTCGGGGTGATCGCGAGCGGTCCGCGCTCGCGCGCCGAGGTGGCCGCCGAGACCGGGCTGACCAGGGCCGCCGTCTCCTCGCTCGCCGAACAGCTGATCGCCGACGGCCTGCTGGTCGAGGAGGGCCCCGCCGCCCCCAGCGGCAAGGTCGGCCGCCCCGGCACCGCGCTCGGCCTCAACCCGCTCGGGCCCGGCGGCCTCGGCGCCGAGATCGGCGTCCGGCACCTGGGCGCCTGCGTCGTAGACCTGCGCGGCGAGGTCCGCGCCTGGCGGCGCCAGGAGATCTCCAACCACGGCCGGGAGCCCGCCGCCGTCATGGCCGACCTCGCCCGGCTGCTGCGCTCGGCCGTCGCCGAGGCCGGCCTGCGCCCGGCCGGGCTCGCGCTGGCCGTGCCCGGGCTGGTCGGCTCCTCCGGCGCGGTGCTGCAGCGGGCCGCCAACCTGGGCTGGCGGGACGTCCCGCTGGCCGCCGAACTGCGCGCGGCGCTGCGGCCGGCCCTGGACGGCCTGGCCGAGCTGCCGGTCGAGGCCGACAACGAGGCCAACCTCGGCGGCCTGGCCGAACGCTGGCTGGGTGGCGGCGCGGAGGACTTCCTGTACGTCTCCGCCGAGGCCGGGGTCGGCGCGGGGATCGTGGTCGGCGGCCGCCTGCTGCGCGGGGCAGGCGGCTACGCGGGCGAGTTCGGCCACGTGCCGGTCCACCCCGACGGGCCCCGCTGCGCCTGTGGGGCGCACGGCTGCCTGGAACAGTACGCGGGCGAGGCGGCGGTCCTGCGGGCGGCCGGCCTGGCCGGCGGCCGGGGCGACTGGGTGGCGCGGCTCGCCGACCGCGCCGGGGCCGGCGACGAAGCGGTCCGCGCGGCCCTGGCCGGGGCCGGCTCGGCCCTCGGCATCGCGGCGAGCGGCGCGGTCAACCTGCTGGACCCGGCCGAGGTGGTGCTGGGCGGCGGCTACGCACGGCTGGCGCCCTGGCTGCTCCCCGCCATGCGCGCCGAGCTGGCCGCCCGGGTGACCGTCCGGCCCTGGGCCGACGACCGGCTGGCCGTCTCCCGGCTGGGCCGGCGGGGCCCGCTGCTGGGCGCGGCGGTGGGCGTCGTGCGCGCCGTCGTCGCCGACCCCGGCTCGATCGCGGGCGGCTGACCTCTTCGTCATGCCCCGGAGTGCGGCGAGCCCCCGGCCGGTGGGGCCGGGGGCTCGGCGGAACAGGAGGGCCTACTCGGCGGTGGCGGGCTCGTCCTGCTCGGTGCGGGGGCCGCGCAGCACGGCCAGGAAGGCGATGCCGATGCCGACCAGCGCCCAGATCACCAGGACCAGGATCGGCATCCCCAGGTTGGTCGAGCCGAAGTAGGCGATCGACTTGCTCGCGCTGGCGCCGGCGCCGTTCGGGATCACCGAGCCGATGGCCCGCCAGAACGGCGGCATCATCGGCGCCGGGTAGACCCCGCCCGCGCTCGGGTTGCCCAGGACGACGAAGACCAGCACCGCGATGCCGATGCCGATGATCCCGAACAGGCACTGCAGCGCCATGGTGAAGGCGCCGACCGAGAAGACCACCAGCGCGCCGAGGGCGGACTGGCCGAGGATCGAGCCGGGCAGCGCGTCCAGCACCGGCCCGGCGATGACCGTGCCGCCGATGCCGGCCGCGACCGAGTAGAGCGCCAGGACGCCCAGGCGGATCAGCAGGCGGTGGGTGTTGGCCGGCTTGGAGCCGGCGCTGATGCCCAGGATCGAGGCGACCAGGTAGCCGCCGACGCACCAGCCGATCACCAGGTAGAAGGCGGAGAGGCCGTTGGTGTCGCCCTTGGCGAGCGGCAGGACGTCCTCGACCTTGACCGTACGGCCCTGGGCCTTGTCGATCGCGGTGGTGATGGTCTCGGCGGCCTTGGCGGCGGACGGGCCGCGGGCGCCGCCGACCAGCAGGGTGTCCTCGGTGCCGGTCGGGTTCAGGACCAGCGCGGCGTAGATCTTCTGGTCCTTGATCTGCGCGGTCGCCGTCTCGGCGTCCGGCGCGGTGACGGCCTTGACGGCGTCGTTCGGGACCGCCTCCAGCGCCCCGACCAGCTTGGGGGCGACCTGCGGCGGGGCGACCACCGCGATGGAGAGGTTGTGCGGGGCGGGCTTGTGCAGCGCCCCGATGTAGGAGGTGATGAATCCGAGTTGGAGCAGCAGCACTCCGATCACGAGCAGTGCCGCGCGCGGGGTGACCGCGCTCTTCAGTTCGGCGACGAAACCCTGCCCAGGGGCTGCCATCCACATCTCCTTGCGTATAGGGGGAAACCGGATCATCCAGAGCCGATACTTCATACCATGAAGTAGTTGGCTTGTCGCACCTCCCGTTCCGCGGGTGGGCCGGTGCCGTTGCGCGATACTGGCGCGGTGAGTGACGAGGAAGCCCTGGTGGCGGTGGAGCGCGAGGTCGCGCTGATGTTCCGGCGGGGCCGGGCCAGAGTGGCGGAACTCTCACGCCGGGTGCACCCCGGGCTGGAGGGCATGGCGTACAGCATGCTCGGCTACATCGAGCAGGCCGGGCGGGTCCGGGTGACCGACGTCGGCGTGCACTTCGCGGTGGGCAAGGCGACGGTGAGCCGGCAGATCCGGGCGCTGGAGGAGCTGGGCCTGGTGGCCCGGGAGACGGACCCGCTGGACCGCCGGGCCGCCCTGGTGTCGCTGACCGAGGACGGGCGGCGGCGCTACCTGGCCGCCCGGGACGTCCGGATGGGGCGGGTGCGGGAGATGATCGGCGACTGGTCGCCGGAGGACGTGGTCCGCTTCGGGGAGCTGCTGCGCCGCTTCAACGACGTCCTGGGGGAGGCGCCGGCCGAGTGAGCCGGGCGTTGTCGGTGCGGTGATCGGGGCTCGCGGTGCGGGCCCCTTTACTTGCCCTTGAAGAAAGTTGCCTTATTCAACCATCTCGTCTTATGGTTGCTTAAGGCAACGAACTTTCATGATGCGCGTATCCCGCACGCCAGCGCCGAAGGACCCACATGACCGTGACCACCGGGACCGCGAGCGGCACCGCCGCCGCCGACACCCAACAGATGACCCACCGGCAGGTGATGGAGGCGCTCTCCGGCCTGCTGCTCGGCCTCTTCGTGGCCGTGCTCTCCTCGACCGTCGTCTCCAACGCCCTGCCGCACATCCTCGCCGACCTGCACGGCGGCCAGTCCGCCTACACCTGGGTGATCACCGCGGCCCTGCTCACCCTCACCGCCTCCACCCCCATCTGGGGCAAGCTCTCCGACCTCGCCAGCAAGAAGCTGCTGCTGCAGATCGCCCTGCTGATCTACATCGCCACCTCCGCGCTGGCCGGCCTCTCGCAGAACACCGGTGAGCTGATCGCCTGCCGCGCGCTCCAGGGCGTCGGCGCCGGCGGTGTCGTCGCCCTCGGCCAGATCTGCCTGGCCGCCATGGTCCCGCCGCGCGAGCGCGGCCGGTACAGCGGCTACTTCGGCGCGGTCTTCGCGCTCGCCACCATCGGCGGCCCGCTGATCGGCGGCGTCATCGTGGACACCTCCTGGCTGGGCTGGCGCTGGTGCTTCTACGTCGGCATCCCGTTCGCGCTGGCCGCGATCGTCGTGGTGCAGCGCACCCTCAAGCTGCCGCTGGTCAGGCGCAAGGCCAGGATCGACTACCCGGGCGCGCTGGTCATCACCGCCTCGGTCAGCCTGCTGATGATCTGGATCACGCTGGCCGGCAAGAACTACGCCTGGCTGTCCTGGCAGACCGCGGCCATGGTCGGCGGCGGCCTGGTGCTGGGCGCGCTGGCCGTCGTGGTCGAGCGCCGCGCCGCCGAGCCGATCATCCCGCCGGACCTCTTCAAGTACCGCACCGTCACCCTGGCCGCCATCGCCAGCGTGCTGGTCGGCGTCGGGATGTACGGCGCGACCACCTTTCTCAGCCAGTACTTCCAGCTGGCCCGCGCCAAGTCCCCGACGATGGCCGGCCTGATGACCCTGCCGATGATCCTCGGCCTGGCGGTCTCCTCCGCGGTGGCCGGCCGGCTGATCACCAAGTACGGCAAGTGGAAGGCCTACCTGGTCGCCGGCACCGCGCTGCTCGCGATCGGCTTCGGCCTGCTCGGCACCGCCCGGGCCGACACCGACTACGTGCTGCTCTCCGTGTACATGGCGATCACCGGCGTCGGCCTCGGCCTGACCAGCCAGAACCTGGTGCTCGCGGTGCAGAACACGGTGCCCCGGCACGAGCTCGGCGCGGCCAGCTCGGTGGTCACCTTCTTCCGCACCATGGGCGGCGCGATGGGCGTCTCCGCGCTCGGCGCGCTGATGACCAACAAGGTCGGCCACTACCTGGCGGAGAACCTGGCCGCCGCGCACATCCCGGCCGGGCACGCGGCGGCCGGCGGCGGCATCCCGGACCTGCACAAGCTCCCCGCCCCGATCCTCCCGCTGGTGACGGACGCCTTCGGCCACGGCGTGGGCACCGTCTTCCTCTGGGCGGCCCCGTTCGCGGCGCTGGCCTTCGTCACCGTGCTGTTCATCCGGGAGACCGCGCTGAAGACCACCCAGGAGAACTGACCGGCGGGCGGGAGCCGGCCGGCGGGACGGACCGGCCGGCGACGGGATACGCGAACGGGCCGGGGAGTGTCGAGACACTCCCCGGCCCGTTGCGTCGTGCGCGGGCGGTCCGGGCTGCCTGTCGGCGGCGCGGGCGGTCCGGGCTACTTGCCGGCGATCAGCGACAGGCCGTAGACGACGGCCGCGGCGCAGAGCGCGAAGCAGGTGTACGCGCCGGCCAGGGCCAGCTTCCCGCCGGCCGAGGACTGGGCGCCCTCGCCCTCGCGGGCGGTCAGCGCGGCCTCGCGGCGGGACAGCGCCAGGATGCCGAGCGCGAAGACGGCGACCACGGAGACGGTGACGCCGAAGCTGACACCGGCGGTCTGGGCCAGGGCGTTCCACTTGATGTGCATGGTGAGGGCTCCTCAGTCGGCGGCGCTCAGGCCGCGACCGTGGTCGAGGCGGGGGTGGGGGCGTTCACGCCGGCGGCCGCAGTGACCTCGACCGGGGTGACGTCACTGACGTCGTTGACGTTGTCCGCACCGACCGGCTGACGGCGGGAGATCATCCACATCGCGCCGGAACCGGCGACCAGCACGGCGCCGACCAGGGCGATGCCCCAGGTGCCCTGCTCGGCCAGCAGGGCCGCGCCGCCGGAGACCAGGCCGGCGGCCGGCAGGGTCAGGCCCCAGGTGTAGACCATGCGGCGGACCAGGCTCCAGCGCAGCCGGCCCTTCGGGGCGCCGAGGCCGGCGCCCATGATGCCGCCGGAGCAGACCTGGGTGGTGGAGAGGCCGAAGCCCATGTGCGAGGAGGTCAGGATGACGGTCGCGGCGGCCGACTCGGAGGCGAAGCCCTGTCGCGGACCGATGTCCGCCAGGCCCTTGCCCATCGAGCGGATGATCCGCCAGCCGCCCATGTAGGTGCCGAGCGCGATCGCGCCACCCGCGGAGACGATCACCCAGGTGGGGGGCAGCGCGCCGTGCGGCAGGGCGCCGACCGAGACCAGGGTCAGGGTGATGATGCCCATCGTCTTCTGGGCGTCGTTGGTGCCGTGCGCGAGCGAGATCAGCGAGGACGAGAAGATCTGGCCGGTCTTGAAGCCCTTCTCGGTGCTCGCGTCGCGGCCCTTGCGGGTGATCGCGTAGGCCAGCTTGGTGGCGCCCCAGGACGCCAGGCCGGCGACGAACGGGGAGGCGACCGCCGGGATGATGATCTTGGTGACCACGGTGTCGAAGTTGACGCCGTTCATGCCGACACCGACGATCGTGGCGCCGATCAGGCCGCCGTACAGGGCGTGCGAGGAACTGGACGGCAGGCCGCGCAGCCAGGTCAGCAGGTTCCAGAGGATGGCGCCTGCCAGCGCGGCGAAGATGATCTCGGGATGGACTCCGGCCTTCTCGTTGACGATGCCGCCGGAGATGGTGGTGGCGACCTTCACGGACAGGAACGCGCCCGCGAAGTTGAGGACGGCCGCGATGGTGACCGCGACCTTCGGACGAAGGGCCCCGGTCGCGATCGCGGTGGCGGCCGCGTTGGCGGTGTCGTGGAACCCGTTGGTGAAGTCGAAGGCGAGCGCCGTGATGATCACAACGGCCACCAGGAACGAGATGTGTTCCATACCCAAACAATCGTCGTAGTTGTCGCACGGACGTTGGTGTCGTTCGCGACCGTAGGTCTGCTTGGTAAACGGAAGGTGAACTGAGCCGGGAATCGTGGTTCCGATGGTTGACTGGCGGTGACCGTGAGCTTTCTTCAGGGTGACCTTGATCGCGCTGAGCTGGGCATTGGCGAAGAACGCCCGGGTTCGGACCGGTTTGCTGAGAGCTGTCTCACAGATCGATCGAGAATTAACCTCCCGGTCCGCACGTGCTCTGTTTCCGACGAGTAACACGTGGGAGGATCTGCGGGATCCGGGAGACCGGGACAGGGCACGGGCGGGGAGGACCAACCCATGGGCGGGGCTGCACAGCGAGCGGAGACGGCAGGCGTACGCCCCTGGGTGCGGGCGGCCCTGCGCTGCGGAGCCGTCCTCGCGGCCGCCGCACTCGCCCTGCCGGCCGCGGCCCAGGCCGCCTGGGCCGCACCCGACCCGGGGGCCGGCACGGTCGTCGCCGGCCCGGACCCGCTCGCCGCCGCCAAGGCCACCCTCGGCCCGCTGCTCGACCAGCTGCACGCGCTCTACCAGAGCGCCGAGGCCGCCACCGAGCAGTACAACGGGACGGTGGCCAAGGTCGCCGAGCAGCAGGCCACGCTCACCGACCTCCAGGGCCGGCTGGAACGCCAGCAGAAGCAGGTCGACGCCGGCACCGACATCGCCTCGCAGCTCGCCGCCGCGCAGTACCGCAACGGCGCCGCCTCCGCCTACGCCGAACTGCTGCTCTCCAAGGACCCGTACGAGGCGGTCACCATCGCCGAACTGCTCGCCGCGGCCAGCCGCTCGCAGTCGGAGTTCCTGGACAAGCTGAAGGCCGACCGGGACGAACTCGACGGGCTGAAGAAGCAGACCGAGGACGTGCTGAAGACCACCCAGGCCCTGGTCGCCCAGCAGGACGCGGCCAAGGCCAAGGCCGCCGCCGACCTCACCTCCGTCGAGCAGATGGTGGCCTCGCTGACCGGCGCGCAGCGCACCGAGCTGGAACAGCTGGAGAAGGCCAAGGCCGACGAGGCCCAGCTCGCCTTCCTCGCCTCCGGTGCCCTCGGCAAGGGCGAGCGCACCCCCTCGCTGCAGGGGCGCGGGGCGGTCGCCTTCGCACTGGCCCAGCTGGGCAAGCCGTACCTGTGGGGCGGCATCGGGCCGGACTCCTACGACTGCTCCGGCCTCACCTCGCAGGCCTGGCTGCACGCCGGGAAGCCGATCCCGCGCACCAGCCAGGAACAGTGGGCCCAGCTGCCGCACGTGGCGCTGAACCAGCTGCGGCCCGGCGACCTGGTCATCTACTTCCAGGACGCCTCGCACGTCGGGATGTACATCGGCGGCGGGTTGATCGTGCAGGCGCCGCGGCCCGGGGCGTTCATCAAGGTGTCGCCGATCGGCTCGATGGCGATCCTCGGCGCCGTCCGGCCCGACCCGTCCGGCACGGCCGACGACGCCGGCGGCAGCTGGAAGGTGCCCGAGCTGCCGTCCGGCTGGGACGCCGCCACGCCGATCGCACCGAGCCCGGCCGGCCAGGTACCGGCCCCGCCGGCCACCGGCGGCCCGGCGACGCCGCCGCCGAATCCGGGCACGCCGACCGGCACGCCCACCACGCCCGGCGGGGCGGGCACCCCGACCGACCCGGGCACGCCGTCGGGCACCGGCACGCCGACCCCGACGCAGACCCCGACCGGCACTCCGACGCAGACCCCGACCGGAACTCCCACCGGGACCCCGACCGGGACCCCGACCGGGACCCAGGGCACGTCCACCCCGACCGGCACGGGGAGCCCGGCCGGCACCCCGAGCGGGACCGGCTCGACCGGCGCCACGGCCCCGGGCAGCGCCACCGCGACGCTGCCGCTGGGCACGCTGCCGCTGGGCACGCCGACGCACTGACGGCAGACGCACCGGCCGTACGACAGGAAGGCCGCCCCACGTCCTCGGACGTCGGGCGGCCTTCCTGCGTTCGGTGCGGGGCGGGTGCGCGGACGCGCGCGGGTGCGGGGGCTACTCGCCGCTGTCGGCGGCGAAGCGGATGACGACCGCCTTGGAGGTGGGCGTGTTGCTGATGTCGGCGGTGGAGTCCAGCGGGACCAGGACGTTGGTCTCGGGGTAGTAGGCCGCCGCGCCGCCCCGGGCGACGGGGTAGTGGACGACGCGGAAGTGCGGGGCACGGCGTTCGACGCCGTCCTTCCACTCGCTGACCAGGTCGACGTACCCGCCCTCGGTGAGGCCCAGTTCGGCGGCGTCGGCCGGGTTGACCAGCACCACGCGGCGGCCGCCCTTGATGCCGCGGTAGCGGTCGTCGAGGCCGTAGATGGTGGTGTTGTACTGGTCGTGGGAGCGCAGGGTCTGCAGCAGGAGGCGGCCCGCCGGGACCTCGGGGGCGGTGAGCGGGTTGACGGTGAAGTTGGCCTTGCCGGTCGCGGTGGGGAAGGTGCGGGAGTCGCGGGGGCCGTGCGGGAGGGTGAAGCCGCCGGGGCGGCGGACCTTCTCGTTGTAGTCCGCGAAGCCCGGGACGACCCGGGAGATCCGGTCGCGCAGGGTGTCGTAGTCGCTGGCGAAGTCCTCCCACGGCACGGTGTCCCGCGGACCGAGGACGGTGCGGGCGAGGCGGCAGACGATCGCGGTCTCGGAGAGCAGGCCGGGCGCGGGCGGGCGCAGGCCGCCGCGGGAGGCGTGGACCTGGCCCATCGAGTCCTCGACGCTGACGAACTGGGCGCCGGCGCCGGTGACGTCCCGGTCGGTGCGGCCGAGGGTGGGCAGGATCAGGGCGCGGGCGCCGGTGACCACGTGCGAGCGGTTGAGCTTGGTGGAGACGTGCACCGTCAGCCGGCAGCGCCGCATCGCGGCCTCGGTGACCTCGGTGTCCGGGGTGGCCGCGACGAAGTTGCCGCCCATCGCGAAGAAGACCTTGACCTTGCCGTCGCGCATCGCGCGGATGGTGTCCACCGAGTCGAGGCCGTGCTCGCGCGGCGGCTCGAAGCCGAACTCGTTCTCCAGCGCGTCGAGGAAGGCCTTGGCGGGGCGTTCGAAGATGCCCATCGTCCGGTCGCCCTGGACGTTGCTGTGCCCGCGCACCGGGCAGACCCCGGCGCCGGGGCGGCCGACGTTGCCGCGCAGCAGCAGGAAGTTGACCACCTCGCGGATGGTCGGGACGGCGTGCTTGTGCTGGGTGAGGCCCATCGCCCAACAGACGATGATCTTCTTCGAGGCCAGCACCAGGCGGCCGAGCTCCTCGATCTGCTCCCAGGGCAGGCCGGTCGCGGCGAGCACCTCGGCCCGGTCGGTCTTGCGGGCCTGCGCCTCGAACTCCTCGAAGCCGTGGCAGTGTTCGGCGACGAAGGCGCGGTCGACGCCCTCCTGCTCGACGATCATCCGGTTGAGCGCGCGGAACAGCGCGAGGTCGCCGCCGAGGCGGATCTGCAGGAACAGGTCGGTCAGCTTGGTGCCGTGGCCGACCAGGCCGCGGGCGTTCTGCGGGTTCTTGAACCGCTCCAGGCCCGCCTCCGGCAGCGGGTTGACGCTGACGATGGTGGCCCCGGCCCGCTTGGCGCGCTCCAGGGCGGAGAGCATCCGGGGGTGGTTGGTGCCCGGGTTCTGGCCGGCCACGATGATCAGGTCGGCCTGGTAGAGGTCCTTGAGGCTGACGCTGCCCTTGCCGACGCCGAGCGTCTCGGTGAGCGCCGAACCGGAGGACTCGTGGCACATGTTGGAGCAGTCCGGCAGGTTGTTGGTGCCGAGCCGGCGGGCGAACAGCTGGTACGCGAAGGCCGCCTCGTTGCTGGTCCGGCCCGAGGTGTAGAAGGCGGCGGCGTCCGGGGTGTCCAGGGCGCGCAGCTCCTCGGCGATCAGCGCGAAGGCGTCGTCCCAGGAGACCGGCGTGTAGTGGGTGGCGCCCTCGTCGAGCAGCATCGGCTGGGTGAGGCGGCCCTGCTGGCCGAGCCAGTAGCCCGAGCGCTCGGCCAGCTCGGCGACCGGGTGGGCGGCGAAGAACTCGGCGCGGATCCGGCGCTCGGTGGCCTCCTCGGCGACGGCCTTGGCGCCGTTCTCGCAGAACTCGGCGGTGTGCGTCTTCTCCGGCTCCGGCCAGGCGCAGCCCGGGCAGTCGAAGCCGTTCGGCTGGTTGACCTTGAGCAGGGTGGCGAGGGTACGGCGGGGGCCCATCTGCTCGGCGGCCATCCGCAGGCTGTGGCCGACGGCGGGCAGCCCGGCGGCAGCGTGCTGGGGCGCGGACACCTCGGGGGCGTCCTGCGCCGGGTCGCTCTGCGGGGCCTGCTTGGCCATGACTGCGCTCCTCGGGCTCTGCTGGTCCGGGCCGCCGCACCGTCGCGGGGCCCGGTGCCCATCCTTCCACCTGGCCGGACGCGGGGGGAGGGGCGGAGGGGAGGGGGTGCGGGGTGCAGGGGAGCGGGATGTGGGGTGCGGGGGACGGCGTCGGTAGAGTCGGTCCGTCATGGCGGATGGGGGAGGGGCGCGTGCGAGTCGGTGACGTCCTGGACGGCCGGTACGAGCTGGTGGAGAAGCTCGGCCAGGGCGGCTTCGGAGTGGTGTGGCGGGCCCAGGACACCCGGATGCGCAGGCCGGTGGCGGTCAAGGTGATCGGGCACCACGGCGGGGACCAGGCGAAGGCGGCCCTGCGGTTCGTCCGGGAGGCCTGTGCGGCCGGCAACCTGTCGCACCCGCACATCGTCACCGTGCACGACCTCGGCCAGTGCGAGGTCGGCGACCGGGAGGTCACCTTCCTGGTGATGGAGCTGCTCACCGGCCGCACCTTGACCGAGGTGCTGCGCGAGGGGCTGCCCGAGCCCGCGCTCAGCCTGCGGTGGGGGCGGGAGATCAGCGGTGCGCTGGCCGCGGCGCACGACGCGGGCATGGTGCACCGGGACATCAAGCCGGACAACGTGATGATCACTGACGCCGGGCACCTGAAGGTGCTGGACTTCGGCATCGCCCAGCTGGACACCGGCGCGGGCGGGCTGACCACCACCGGCACGATCGTCGGCAGCCCGGCGTACATGGCGCCCGAGCGGTGGACCGGCGGCCGGGTGGACGGGCGGGCGGACCTGTACGCGCTCGGCTGCGTGCTCGTCGAACTCTTCACCGGCGCACGGCCGTTCGGCGGGGACTCGACACCGGTGCTGATGTATCAGCACCTCAACGAACCGCCCCCGGCACTGGACCCGGCGCAGTTCGGGCTGCCGCCGCAGGTGGCCGGGCTGATCGCGGAGCTGCTGGCGAAGGACCCGGCGAACCGGCCGGCGGACGCCCGTACGGTCGAGCGCAGGCTCGGGGAGCTGGCGGGGTGGCCCGTCGGCGGGGTGGGGGGTGCGGCGACGCCGACGGTGGTGGAGCAGGCCGCGCTGGTGTCTCCGGTGTCGCCGGTTGCGCCGGTTGCGCCGGTGTCTCCGGTTGCGGCGGCAGCAGCGCCGGTGGTGCCGCCCGTGCCGACCGCGCCGCCCGCCGTTCCGCCGACCGCGCCGCCCGCCGTACCCCCCGTCGCGCCGCCCCTCGCCCCGGCCGCGCCGCCGTCGGTGCTGTCGCCGCTCACCACGCCGCCGGTGGTCGCCACGGCGCCCTCCGACGGCGGCCGGGCCGCCCTGCGCGAGCGTCGCTCCGCCGCCTACCGGGCGGCGACCGCGGGCGAGTCGGCGATCCGGCTCCAGGCGATCGCCCAGGAGTGCGTCACCGCGCTCGGCGCCACCGACCGGGACACCCTGTGCACCTGGCGGGACTTCACCTGGTACCTCAGCCGGGCCGGCGACCTGGACGGCGCGATCCGGCTGCTGTCCACCGTGGTGGCGGACATGCGCTCGGCGCTCGGCGCGACGGACCAGGACACCCTCGGCGCCCGGTACCACCTGGTGTGGTGCATCGGCGAGAGCGGGGCGGCCGTCACCGCGATCCGGCTGATGACCGAGCTGCTGCCCGATCTGCACGCCGTCTGGGGCCCGCACGACGCCCGCGTCCTGAAGGCCCGGCACGACCTCGCGGTCCACCACGCCAACCGGGGCGACCTGCAGAGCGCCGTGGTCCAGCTGCACGGGCTGCTGCCGGACCTCGCCCGGGCGCTGGGGGACCGCCACCCGAGCACCGTCCAGGCCTGGCAGGACCTGACCGGCTACCAGCAGCAGCTCGCCCAGGCCGGCCGCAAGGGGGCGGCCGGCGCGCGCCGGGCCCGCGCGCCGAGGATGAACCCGATCCAGGCGCTGGTGCTGGTGCGGCGCCTGCGGGTCTGGGACTTCGCCAACGACCAGGAGGCGCGGGCCTGCATGGACGCGCTGGACCGGGGGATCGGCCTCAAGGGCGTCGCGGACCTCGTGTTCGAGGCCCCGGACCACGTCTCGGACGAGGACCTGGTGGCGGAGATCTTCGGGCCGTAGCCGTAGCCGTAGCCGTAGCCGTAGCCGTAGCCGTCGCCGTCGCCGTCGCTGTCACCCCGCCGCCACCGGTCACGCCGCCAGCGCCGCTGCCGTCGGCAGCGCGGCCAGGGCGCGCAGCAGCGCCCGGGCGGCCGCGTCGTTCTGCCGGAAGGCCGGGGCGTCGGTGCGCGGCCGGGCGAACGCGACGGCCGAGCGCATGCTGGTGTGCGGGCCGAGCGCGGTGCGCCGCGGGTGCGGTGCGCCGCCCAGGGCTGGGTCCAGCAGCCGGCCGTCGGCGGGGGCGATGGTGACCAGGCCGGACCGGTGGGTGTAGTCCGGGTCGTCCACCACCTCCTCCACGATCCGCCCGGCGCGGTGCAGTTCGCGCAGCACCGGGTCGAGGGTGCGGGCCAGCGCGTGCTTGGGCAGGTACGCCTCGACCAGCGCCGTCGCGGTGACGGTGTGCCCGGGCACGGTGGTGCCGGAGGCGCGCCAGGTGCCGGTGGCCTCGTCCCGGTCGACCCGGATTCCGGCGCCGAGGAAGCGCACCACCCCGGCCTCGGAGAGCGCGAGCAGCTGGCGCAGCCGGAAGCCGGGCGGGCCGGAGGCGAGGAAGCCGAAGTAGCCGAAGAACCACGCGTCCAGCTCCTCGGCGATCGAGCGGGCGGTGAGCCGGCCGCTCGCCGCCACCCGGGGGAGCTGGCCGAACAGCGAGAGCAGGGCGAGGAAGGCGCCGAGGTCGGCGCTGTGCGCGGGGTCGGCGCGGCGGTCGGCGTCGGCGGTGACGTACGTGCGCAGGTGGGTCTGGAGCTCCTCGTCGGAGCCGAGTTCGAGGCCGGCCAGCGGGTGGTCGAGCCGTTCGAAGTCGATCCGGTCGGCCGGGTCGGGGACGGCCTCGGCGACCAGGGCGGCCCGTTCGGGGGTGTACCAGCCGTGCCGGTCGTAGCGGGCCAGGAACTCCGGCCAGGGCAGGGTGGCGCGGCCGGGGTGGGCGTGGAACAGCTCGTGGTAGTGCCCGAAGGCGATCTCCTTGGCCATCAGCGGCCAGAAGTCGCGCCGCAGTCGCAGTGGCCCTTCGGTGGCGAGCACGGCGTCCACCGCGGCGGCGTCGAAGTAGCGGGGGAGCGGGGGCGGCGGCCCCTGGAGGCGGTAGCCGGTCTTGGCGTGGTATGGGACGCCGCGCCGGGAGCCGAGGTGGAGCACGGGCTCCCGGCCGGACGGGCGGTAGCGCAGGGCCTCGCCCTCGCCGGTGGGTTCGAAGCGGCCGCCGCGGCCCTCGGTGAGCAGGGCGACCAGGTCGACCGAGGCGAGGCCCAGGCCGCGCAGCACCACCTGCTCGCCGGGGGCGATGCCCGCCAGCTCGGCGGCCACGTCGGCGGAGTAGGCGGGCGGGAGGTGGAAGCGGCCGTGCCGGGCGGCGAAGCCGGCGTCGGCGGCGTGGCGGGGGTGCGGGGCGGAGTCGAGGTGGCCGAGGGTGAGGGCGACGTGGTCGGCGGTGAGGGTCCGGTCGGTGAGGTGGACGGTCTGCGGGCCGTCGGCCGGGCCGTCGATCCGTCGGACGGTGTCCCGGTGGACGGTGACCTCGACGTGCGGCGGCAGGTCGGCGACGGCACGGCGGAACACCCAGTCCAGGTAGGCACTCTGGGCCCGGCGGGTGGGGAAGTCGGTGGGGGCGAGGGTGCGCAGTTCGGCCCGGACGGCCGGGTCGGCGACCTCCCGGTAGGGCGCGAACTCCTCCTGCCGGACGGCCCATTCGGCGAGCGAGGGGCCGGGGCGGACCGGTCCTTCGAGGATGGAGCGCTCGTCGGTGAACATCGTGACGTCCTCGGCCATCGAGTTCATCCGCAGCAGCGGGGACTGGTCGTGGCGCCAGATCCGGCCCGCGCCGGGCGGGTACGGGTCGACCAGGTGGATCGCCAACGGGTGTGTGGCGGGCAGCAGTTCGGCGGCGTTGGCGGCGATCCGCTCCAGCAGGCCGGTCGCCCGCGGGCCGGCGCCGACGATCACGAGCGTCGTCGTCATGCCCCCACCACCCGGCGGTAGGCCGCGCGGGCCCGTTGCAGCGGGGTGGGCGGCAGGCCGTCGCGGGTGGCGCCCTTGGCGAAGTGCCGCTCCACGTAGTACTGGCCGACGGACAGCAGGGTGGTGACCACCAGGTACCAGATGGTGGCGACCATCAGCATCGGGATCACCCGGTACGACTGCAGGTAGACCAGTTGCACCGAGTGGAGCAGGTCGGAGACGGCCAGCACGCTGACGATGCTGGTGCCCTTGAGCGCGCCGATCAGCATGTTCCCGGCGGTCGGCACGATCGCGCGCATCGCCTGCGGCACGACGATCCGGCGCAGCACCCGCCACCGGCCGAGCCCGAGCGCGGCCGCCGCCTCCAGCTGGCCGCGGTCCACGGACAGGATGCCGCCGCGGATCACCTCGGCGGCGTACGCGGTCTCCAGCAGGGTGAGGCCGATGACGGCGGTCAGCGTGGGGCCGATCAGGTTGACCGTCCTGACGGTGACGAACTCGGGGCCGAAGGGGATGCCGAGGCCGAGCGTCGGGTAGAGCGCGCCGATGTTGAAGAAGAACAGCAGCTGCACCAGCGGCGGGGTGGAGCGGAAGATCCAGATGTAGCCCCAACTGATGGTGCGCAGCACCGGGTTGGTGGAGAGCCGCATGGTGGCGAGGACGGTGCCGAGCACGAAGCCGAGGGCGAGGGTGACGGCCGTCAGCCACAGGGTCAGGGTCAGGCCGTTCAGGACGGACCGGGCGGTGAACCAGTCGGCGACGACGCTCCACTGGAAGGCCTTGTTGCGGATCACCGAGTTGACGGCCATCGCCGCCAGCAGCAGCGCCACGGCGGCGGCGACCCACTGGCCGGGCCTGCGGCGGGCGACGATCCGGGCCTCGGGGTCGGGCGGCGGGACGGGGTGGTCGAGGGCGGAGGGGTCGTGGCTGGAAGGGGAGGGCAGGACGTCCTGCGGGGTGGCCATGGCGGAGGCTCCTGGCGGGAGAGCGGACGGGAGTGCGGGCGGGCGGGTACGGCTGCGGTCACGTACGTACGGCCTGGGTGCCAGCCCGCGTCCCTCAACGCGTCCGGCACGGTTGCACTGCACTCCGCCGCGATCGTACGCATGCACGATCGACGGCTGTCAAGGGTGGTCCGGGGTCCGGCGGGGCCGGTCGCAGGGCGACAGGAGATCGCAACAGTGCGGTAACGATGGGTGGTTGACGTACCGCCGAGCCGACTGCTCAACTTGAGGCCATGTACGCCGAGCAGCCCCTGGTCACCCGCGACCACATCGACTTCGGTCGGGTGTGGTCCGCGGCGTGTCGCGGCTGACCCGGCAGCGGGCCGCCCGTCCGGCCCTGATCTCCCTCGGGGAGTCCTCCCTCGGTTTGCCCCGTCGCGGGCCGGGATCCGCCGTCCGCATCTGACGGCTCACCAGGCGCACGCTGCCGCCTTCCACCTCGCACCGCGCTCCCCGTAGTCGTCACGGTCACGTACCCGCGTTCACGGCCGCCCCGCCGCGGCCGCCTCCGGCCTGCCCACCCGCAGCCCACCGGATCCCGCTCACCCGAAAGGTTCCGCCATGCCCGTCGAGTTCCTCGGCATCGCCGCCACCGGCGACGGTTCCGTCCTCGTCCCGGCCCCCTGATCCGTCCCCGCCCCCCGAAAGGCCCCCCGTGAGAACCAGCACCGTCCGCCGCCGCCTGCTCGCGACCACCGCCCTGCTGCCGGTCCTGGCGCTGGCCGCCTGCGGCTCGGACCCGAAGATCGCGGGCGCGGCGGGGGCGGGCGGCCCGGCCGCCACCGCCACCGAGGACGTCGTCTCCGGCCTGGCGAAGTCGGAGACCGCCGCCGCCCTGTTGCCGGAGGAGGTCCGCAAGGCCGGCACGCTGACGTTCGGTTCGTCCTTCGGCGCGCCGCCCAGCGCGTTCTACGCTGACCAGGTCAGCAAGAAGCCCGCCGGGATCGACGTGGACCTCTCCGACGCGGTGGCCAAGCTGCTCGGCCTGACCGTGCAGCGCGAGGAGGCCGCGTTCGAGACCATCCTCCCGGCCCTGGACAGCGGGAAGTTCGACGTCGGCACCGGCAACTTCGGGGTCACCACGGCCCGGCTGAAGACCATCGACTTCGTCACCTACATCGACGACGGCCAGGGCTTCGCGGTGAAGACGGACAACACCGCGATCCAGCCGGTCACCGACCTGGTCCAGCTGTGCGGCCTGACCGTCGGCACCGGCGCCGGCACCACCTTCGAGACCACCCTCAACAGCCGGAAGAACGTCTGCACCGACGCGGGGAAGAAGCCGTACGAGGTCAAGGCGTTCAGCGAGAGCGGCGCGCTGCTGACCGGCCTCCAGCAGGGGCGGGTGGACGTCGAGATGTCCACCATCAACGGCCTGCGCCACCAGGCCGCGCAGGAGGCCTCCGGCACCCGCTTCCTCGGCGAGTTCCACCGCCTCGACGTCGGCTTCGCCTTCAAGAAGGGATCGAAGCTCACCCCGGCCTTCCAGGCGGCGGTCAACCAGCTGATCAAGGACGGGACGTACGAGCGGATCCTGCGCAAGTGGGGGGTCGCCGATTCGGCGATCAAGGAGTCGCAGATCAGCCCGCCCGAGCACGCGTGAGCGCCGACCCCGCCGAAGGAGCCCTCCGATGACCGTCACCACCGAAGCGCCACCGGCCCGCCCCGGACGGGCGGCCGCGGCCCCCGTCGACCTCGACCTCGACGCGCTGGACGGCCTGCGGACCGTCCCCGCCCGGCACCCCTGGCGCTGGGCCGCCGGGATCGCCGCGCTCGTCGTCCTCGCCCAGTTCACCCACGGCCTGGCCACCAACCCGGCCTGGGACTGGGCCACCTTCCGGGTCTACTTCACCGCCGACACGATCCTCCGGGCGATCGGCCGGACCCTCCAACTCACCGCCTACGGCACGGTGCTGGGCTTCCTGCTGGGCGCCGTGGTGGCCGCGCTGCGGCTGTCCCGCAGCGCGATCCTGAGCTCCATCGCCTGGGCGTACGTCTGGGTGTTCCGCTCGATCCCGCTGATCGTCCAGCTGGTGTTCTGGTTCAACCTCTCCTACCTGTACAAGCGGTTCGGGATCGGCATCCCGTTCGGCCCGACCTTCGGCAGCGTCGAGACCGTCGGCGTGCTCAGCGCGCTCGGGGCGGCCGTGCTCGGCCTCGGGCTGCACCAGGCCGCGTTCGCCGCCGAGATCATCCGCGGCGGGATCATCGCGGTGGACGCCGGCCAGCGCGAGGCCGCCGCCGCGCTCGGCATCCCACGCTGGCGGCAGGCGTGGCGGATCGTGCTGCCGCAGGCCATGCGGGGCATCCTGCCGGCCGCCGCCAACGAGGTGATCTCGCTGCTCAAGGGCACCTCGGTGGTCTACGTGATGGCCATCGGCGAGCTCTTCTACCAGGCCCAGGTCATCTACGGCCGGACCGGCCGGGTGGTGCCGCTGCTGATGGTCGCCACCGTCTGGTACGTGGTGCTGACCACCCTGCTGTCGATCGGCCAGTACTACGTCGAGCGCTACTTCGCCCGCGGCGCGCAGCGCACCCCGCCGCCCACCCCGCTGCAGCGCCTGCGGGCCTTCGTCCGCACCACCGCCCGTACCGCCGTCCGTACCACTGGAGGACAGCCGTGACCACGACCCTGACCAAGGCCGCCGCCCCGATGGTGCAGGTCCGCGGCCTGCACAAGAGCTTCGGCCGGCTGGAGGTGCTGCGCGGGGTCGACCTGGACGTGCCGGCCGGCTCGGTGACCGTGGTGCTCGGTCCGTCCGGCTCCGGCAAGTCCACCCTGCTGCGCGCCATCAACCACCTGGAGAAGCTGGACCGCGGCCACGTCGCCATCGACGGCGAGCTGATCGGCTACCGGCGCTCCGGGGACAGGCTGTACGAGCTCAAGGAGCGCGAGGTGCTGCGCCAGCGCACCGGCATCGGCTTCGTGTTCCAGAACTTCAACCTGTTCCCGCACCTCACCGTGCTGGAGAACCTCGTCGAGGCGCCGGTCTCCGCGCTGCGCCGCCCCCGGGCCGAGGCCAGGGCCGCGGCGCTGGCGCTGCTGGAGCGGGTCGGGCTGGCCGACAAGGCGGCCGCCTACCCCCGGCAGCTGTCCGGCGGGCAGCAGCAGCGGGTGGCGATCGCCCGGGCGCTGGCGCTGGAGCCCAAGGTGCTGCTGTTCGACGAGCCCACCTCGGCGCTCGACCCGGAGCTGGTCGGCGAGGTGCTGGACGTCATCAAGGACCTCGCCCGCAGCGGCACCACGATGATCGTGGTCACCCACGAGATCGGTTTCGCCCGCGAGGTCGCCGACACCGTGGTCTTCATGGACGGCGGCGTGGTGGTCGAGCAGGGCCCGCCGGCCGAGGTCCTGGACCGTCCGCGGCAGGAGCGCACCCGGGCCTTCCTGGCCAAGGTCCTCTGACCCGCTCCGTCGCCTCCCCTCCCTCTCAGCCCTTTCAAGTCCCCTTCACCGAGCAGGAGTTCCGCCATGTCCCTACCCCGTCGCGCCCTCGTGACCGCGGCCGCCGCGCTCGCCGCCGCCCTCACCCTGGCCGGCTGCGGCAGCGGTGCCACGGGCGCCGCGGCGGAACTCGCCCCCGGCAAGGGCAGCACCGCGCCGGACGGCACGGTGGTGAACCTGTCGCCGAAGCAGAACCGGGTCGCCACGCCCAAAGTCGACGCGATCGCCGCGCTGGTCCCGGAGGAGATCAGGAAGCGCGGGACGCTGACCGTCGTCGACTCCCTCGGCACCACCCCGCCGCTGGACTTCTACGCGAACGACGACCGGACCGTCATCGGCGTCGAGCCGGACCTCGCCTCCCTGGTCGGCAACGTGCTCGGCCTCAAGGTCGAGTTCACCCCGGTGTCCTGGGAGAACATCTTCGTCGGCCTGGACAGCGGCAAGTACGACGTGGGCTTCTCCAACATCACCGTCACCGAGGCGCGCAAGGAGAAGTACGACTTCGCCACCTACCGGCTGGACATCCTCGGCTTCGAGGCCAAGAAGGGCAGCGGCCTCAAGGTCACCGGCGCCAAGGACCTCGCGGGCCGGAGCGTCGGCGTCTCCAGCGGCACCAACCAGGAGAAGCTGCTGCTCTCGTGGAGCGAGGAGAACGTCCGCAACGGCCTCAAGTCGATCGACATCAAGTACTTCCAGGGCACCGAGTTCTACCTGGCGCTCTCCTCCGGCCGGATCGACGCCTACGTCGGCCCCAACCCGAGCCTCGCCTTCCACGTCGCGCAGAGCGGCGAGACCGAGATCGTGGGCACCTACTCGGGCGGCGGCGCGGACGTCCTCGGCAAGATCGCGGCGACCACCAGGAAGGACAACGGGCTGGTCGGGGCACTCAACGGGGCGCTCGCAGAGGTGATCAGGAACGGCATGTACGGGCAGGTGCTCAAGCGCTGGGGCCTGGACAACGAGGCCGTCCCCACCTCCGAGGTCAACCCGCCCGGGCTGCCCAAGCCCAAGCCGTAGCCGTGGCCGTAGCCCAAGCCGTAGCTGGAGCCGTAGCCGTGGCCGTAGCCCAAGCCGTAGCTGGAGCCGTAGCCGTGGCGAACCCCGGAACATCCGGCCCGGGCCCGTTCACCCGTTCGTCCCCGGCCGCCGCTAAGGTGACCCCTCCGACGGCGAACGCCGGGCGGGCGCGGTCGAGTTGGGGGACGGCATGGAGAAGGGCGACGTGCTCGGCGGTCGCTTCCGGCTGGAGGAACGGCTGGGCAGGGGCGGCTTCGGCGTGGTCTGGCGGGCGACGGACCTGGAGATGCGCCGGCAGGTCGCGGTCAAGATCCTGCTCGCCGAGCACGCCACCGACCGGGAAGCGGTCAGCCGGTTCGTCCGCGAGGCCGAGACGGCCGGCGGCCTCAGCAACCCGCACATCGTGACCGTGTACGACTACGGGCGGACGGCCGTCGGCTCCGGCGAGATCCCGTACCTGGTGATGGAGCTGGTCCGCGGCCGGGCGCTGTCCGAGGTGCTCAGGGGCGGCCTGCCGGACCACGCCAAGGCGCTGCGCTGGATGCGCCACGTGTGCAAGGCGCTGGACGCCGCGCACCGCTCGGGCATCGTCCACCGGGACATCAAGCCCGAGAACGTGATGATCACGGACGAGGGGGAGCGGGCCAAGGTCCTGGACTTCGGCATCGCCCGACTGGTCACCCAGACCGTCCGGCTCACCTCCACCGGCAACGTGGTCGGCACCGTCCCCTACCTGGCGCCCGAGTGCTGGTCCGGCGGCACGGTGGACGGCCGGGCCGACCTCTACGCGCTCGGCGTCATGCTGTACGAGGTCTGCACCGGCGGGCGCCCGTTCCGCGCGGCCTCGGTCGCCGAGTACATCCGCAAGCACCTGGACGAGGTCCCGGCCCGGGTCCGCAGCAAGGACCCGGCGCTGGCCGAGCTGGTCGCCGGGCTGCTCGCCAAGTCGCCCGAGGACCGGCCGACCGACGCCGCCGAGGTGCTGGAGCGGCTGCGCGCGGTCCGGCCGGGGATGCTCCGCCCGGACGACCCCAGCCCGGAGCAGCTGCGCCGGCGGGCCGACCGGGCCTGGCAGCACGGCGCGGCGGGCGAGCCGGCGGAGGCGGTGGAGATCCTCACCGCGCTCGTCCCCGACTTCGCCCGGATCTGCGGCCCGGCCGACCCGCGCACCCTGCGCACCTGCCACGACCTGGCCCTCTGGCTGGCCCGGGACGGCAGCCCGGGCACGGCCGTCGCCCTGCTGGACGAGCTGACGCAGACGCCGGGCGCCGCCCGGGAGGCCCGGGCGGACGCGCGGCGCGACCTCGCGCACTGGCAGCGGGAGGTCGCCAGGCTCGGCCCGGGCCGGCCGCGCGCACTGAGCCTGGCGGTGCTGCTCGGCGTCGGCGGATAGGGCGCGCCTGACGGTTCCCGCCGGGTGTCAACCGTGCAGCCACCCGATCCGGGCCCCTGGCCGGGCCGGGAATCGGGAGGATTTCGCCCATCGGGACGGTCTGGTCCGCCGCCCCGGGGCGTTGGTATACCTCGTTGCCGGACGCGGGAGCGGTGTCCGTGCCGCCCCGTGAGCTGCGACGAAAGGCTGGTGAAGGATCGATGAAGCTCCTGCGCGTCGGACCCCCGGGCGCCGAGCGCCCGGTCGTCCTGGGTGAGGACGGCACCGCGTACGACCTCTCCGGGCGGTCCCGCGACCTCGACGGGGACTTCCTGGCCGGGCTGGACCCGGCCGCGCTGGCCCGGGAGGTGGCCGCCGGCGTCCTGCCGGTGGTGGACCTGGCCGGGCAGCGGGTGGGCGCGCCGGTGGCCCGCCCGGGCAAGGTGGTCGGCATCGGGCTCAACTACCGCGACCACGCGGCCGAGGCCGGGGCGGCGATCCCGGCCGAGCCGGTGATCTTCCTCAAGCCGAGCAGCACCGTGGTCGGCCCGTACGACGAGGTGCTGGTGCCGCGCGGCGGCGAGAAGACCGACTACGAGGCCGAGCTGGCCGTGGTGATCGGCCGCACCGCCCGCTACCTGGACGGGCCCGAGCAGGCCGCCGCGGTGATCGCCGGCTACACGATCGCCAACGACGTCACCGAGCGGGCCTTCCAGTTCGAGCGCGGCGGCCAGTGGGACAAGGGCAAGTCGGCGGAGACCTTCACCCCGCTCGGGCCCTGGCTGGTCACCGCCGACGAGGTGGCGGACCCGCAGGCCCTGTCGCTGCGGCTCTGGGTCAACGGCGACCAGCGGCAGCACGGCAGCACCGCGGAGATGATCTTCCCGGTGCTCGAACTGGTCCGCTACGCCAGCCAGTTCATGGTGCTGGAGCCGGGCGACGTGATCGTCACCGGCACCCCGGCCGGGGTCACCCTGGGCCGCCCCGGCACGCCGTACCTCGCCCCCGGCGACGTCGTCGAGATCGAGATCGACGGCCTCGGCCGCCAGCGCCAGGTGCTCGGCAAGGCGTAGGCCGCGCGGAGCCCCGACCCTTGGCACGGGGGTCGGGCCCCAGAGCCCTCGTCGGGCCCCAGAGCCCTCAGTGCGCCGCCAGCACCGCGCGCAGCCGCTCCGCCCGTGGAGCCTCCGGCCCCTCCAGCGCGAGCAGCCCGGCCAGCACCTGCGCCGTCTGCGGGTCGTGCAGGGCCGTCGCCGCCGCCATCGCGGTGAACTGGTCCACCAGCCAGTCGCGCAGCTCGGCCACCGGCAGCGTCCGCCCCTCGTCCAGCCAGCTCAGCGACGCGCCCTCGACCACCGCGATCCACGAGCGCACCAGCAGCGTCAGCCGCGGCCCGGCCTCCCGCACGCCCAGGTGGCGCAGTGTCCGCCGCAGCGCCGCCCGTCGGACGTCGTCCACGATCGCCGAGGTGCGGGCCGTCTCCACCACCGAACCGCCGCGCAGCAGCGCCGAGTAGCCCGCGTCGTGCTCGGCCACGAACGCGAAGTAGCCGTCCAGCACGGCCGCCAGCTGCTCGGACGGCGTCCCGGCCAGCGGCACGGCGAAGCGGCTGGTCAGCTCCTCGGCGGCGGTGCGCAGCGCGGCCTCGTACAACTGCTGCTTGCCGCCCGCGAAGTAGCGGTAGACCAGCGGGCGGGAGGCCCCGGCGGCCTCGGCGACGTCGTCCAGGCTCACCTCCTCGGGCGGCCGGGAGGCGAACAGCTCCAGGGCGACCGCGATCAGCTGCTCGCGCCGCTGCTGGACCGGCAGCCGCCGGTAGCCGGTGCGGCGCGGGCGCAGGTCGGGTACGGCCGGGGCGGGCACCTGATCGGCTGCCGGGGTGGGGCGGGCGTCCATGGCGGCAGCGTAATGGGTGCCGGACGGAACGGATCCTGTCGCGGCCGAACGGATTTTCGCGGGTCGGCGCGGGTGCGGGGGGCGCGGACCGGGGGCGGCAAAGGGGTTGCAAACCGGCCGTGCCACGAAATGATGTCCGGATGGTTGAAGAACTGATCACCGCCGACGGCAGCACCCCGCGCCGCATCGCCGACGGTTACGTCCGCGCGCTCGCCGAACTCGACCCGCTGACCGCGGTCTACCTCGGCCTCAACCCCGAGGACGACCGGCTGCCCGACCTCTCCCCGGCCGGTGCCCAGGCGATCGCCGACCTCGCCCGCCGCACCCTGGCGCAGCTCGACGAGGCCGAGCGGGCCGGCGCCGCCGACGACGAGGCCGAGCGCCGCTGCGCCCGGCTGCTGCGCGAGCGGCTGACCGCCGAACTCGCCGTCCACGAGGCGGGGGAGCACCTGCGCGCGGTGCGCAACCTGGCCTCCCCGGTGCACGACCTGCGGGAGTCCTTCACCCTGATGGCCACCGGCACCGAGGCCGAGTGGCAGGTGGTCGGCCGCCGGCTGGCGAAGGTCCCGGTCGCGCTGGAGCAGTACCGGCAGACCCTGGCCGCGGGCATCGAGCGCGGCCTGCTGGCCGGTCCGCGCCAGGTGACCACGGTGGTGGGGCAGATCGCCGAGTGGCTGGAGGGGGAGGTTCCGGGCGGCTGGTTCGGGCAGTTCGTCCAGGACGCGCCGCAGGCCCTGCACGCCGAGCTGTCCGGGCACGCGGTGGCCGCCACCGAGGCGCTGGCCGCCCTGCGCGACTGGCTGCGCGACGTGTACGGCCCGGCCGCGGCCGGCACCCCCGACGCGGTGGGCCGTGAGCGCTACCGCCGGTGGGTGCGCTACTGGTCCGGCGCCGACCTGGACCTGGACGAGGCGTACGCCTGGGGCTGGACCGAGTTCCACGACCTGCTCGCCCAGATGCGGGCCGAGGCCGAGAAGGTCCTCCCGGGCGCCGACCCGATGGCGGCGATGGCCTGGCTGGGCACCGACGGCCCCGCCGTCGAGGGCGCCGAGGGCATCCGGGAGCACCTGCAGGGCCTGATGGACCAGGCGATCAGCGACCTCCAGGGCACCCACTTCGACCTGGCCGAGCCGGTCACCCGGGTCGAGTCGAAGATCGCCCCGGCGGGCAGTGCCGCCGCGCCGTACTACACCCCGCCGTCGCTGGACTTCAACCGTCCCGGGCGGACCTGGCTGCCGCTGCTGGGCCGGGAGCGCTTCCCGCTCTGGGACCTCGTCTCGATCTGGTACCACGAGGGCGTCCCGGGCCACCACCTGCAGCTCGCGCAGTGGAACTACGTCGCCGACCGGCTCTCCACCTACCAGGTGAGCCTCGGCGGGGTCAGCGCCAACCTGGAGGGCTGGGCGCTGTACGCCGAGCGCCTGATGGACGAGCTGGGCTACCTCACCGACCCGGGCCACCGCCTCGGCTACCTCAACGCGCAGATGATGCGGGCGCTGCGGGTCATCGTCGACATCGGCATGCACGCGGGCCTGGAGTTCCCGGCGGACTCCCCGTACAAGCCGGGCGAGCCGGTCAGCCCGGAGCACGCCCGCGAGTTCTTCGGGCAGTACTGCGGCCTGAGCGACGACTTCCTGGACAGCGAGCTGGTCCGCTACCTGGGCATGCCCGGCCAGGCGATCGGCTACAAGCTCGGCGAGCGCGCCTGGCTGCGCGGCCGGGCGGCGGCGCGGGCGGCGCACGAGGCGCGCGGCGAGGAGTTCGACCTCAAGGCCTGGCACATGGCGGCGCTCTCGCAGGGCTCGCTGGGGCTGGACGACCTGGTCGAGGAGCTGTCGGCGCTGTAGTCCGTCGTACGGAACCAGGGTCCTGGGGGCTCGTCCCGAAGTCCCAGGACCCTGGTTCTTTTGTCCCGAGAGTCCGATTTGGCGAGGATTTTCCTTGCGATTCCGTCGGGCCGGGGTAAAGGCTGGAAGGCGACTGCGTGACCTCTCCGCCCCACTCCGGAAGGCTCGACCAGTGTCTGTGCAAACCGCCACCGGTCATGAGGACGCGGACCGTCGCCGCTGGTGGGCGCTGGCGGTCATCGCCATCGCCCAGCTCATGATCGTCCTCGACATCACCATCGTGAACATCGCCCTGCCGTCGGCCCAGAAGGACCTGGGCATCTCCGACGCCAACCGGCAATGGGTGATCACCGCCTACACGCTCGCCTTCGGCGGCCTGCTGCTGCTCGGCGGACGGCTGGGCGACCTCTTCGGCCGAAAGCGGGTCTTCACCATCGGCCTGCTGGGCTTCGCCCTCGCCTCCGCCATCGGCGGCGCGGCGGCCTCGCCGGCCATGCTGTTCGGCGCCCGTGCCCTGCAAGGAGCCTTCGGCGCGCTGCTCGCGCCCTCGGCGCTGGGACTGCTGTCGACGACCTTCAGCAACCCCAAGGAACGCAGTACGGCCTTCGGCATCTTCGGTGCGATCGCCGGCAGCGGCGCCGCGATCGGCTTCATCACCGGCGGCCTGCTCACCGAGTACCTGAACTGGCGCTGGTGCCTGTTCGTCAACACCCCGATCGCCGTCGGCGCGGCCTTCGCCGCCTCCTACGTGCTCTCCCGCGACCACATCGCCAAGGGGCGCCGGGTCAGACTGGACCTGCCGGGTGCACTGCTCGGCTGCAGCGGGCTGCTCGCCGTCGTCTTCGGCACCTCCGAGGCCGTGACCCGGGGCTGGGTCGACTGGCTGGTGCTGGGCTCGCTGGGGCTCGGCGTCCTGCTGCTGGCGCTCTTCGTCCTGGTCGAGAAGCGAACCGACCACGCGCTTCTCCCGCTGCACATCGTCGGTGAGCGCAACCGCGGCGGCGCCGCGCTCTCGGTGGGCCTGGCCATGGTCGGCATGTTCGGCCTGTTCCTGTTCCTCACCTACTACCTGCAGGTGATCAAGCACTTCTCGCCGGTGATGTCCGGGGTCTCCTTCCTGCCGATGACCGCCGCGATCGTCACCAGTTCGACGGGCTTCGCGGCACGGCTGATGACCAGGGTGCCGTCCCGCAACCTGATCGCCCCCGGCCTGCTGCTCGCCGCGGGCGGCATGGCCTGGCTGACCCAGATGAAGGTGGACAGCCCGTGGGCGGCCATGGTGCTGCCCGCCCAGCTGCTGCTCGGCTTCGGCATGGGCATGGTGTTCATGCCGTCGATGAGCCTGGCCACCCTCGGGGTCGCCCCGAACGAGGCCGGCGCCGCCTCGGCCACCATCAACTCGGCCCAGCAGGTGGGTGGTTCGTTCGGTACGGCGCTGCTGAACACGATCGCGGCCAGCGCCACCGCGACCTACCTGTCCGCCCGGATCGCCGCCGACCCGCTGGTGCGGGCGAAGGGCGCGGTGCACGGGTACGCGGTCGCCACCTGGGTGGCGATGGGGGTGCTGATCCTCGCCGCACTGGTCGCGTTCCTGATGATCAACCATCGTCCGGAGCCCGGTGAGGCCGCCGCCGTCGAGGGCGGCGCCGAAGCCGCCGCGACAGCCTCCACCGTCCGGGCCGTGGACGGCCGGCCGAGCCCGCGGGCCGCCGCCATGGCCGACGTCAAGGCCAACGTCCGGGCGGGCGGCGAGGTTCGCACGGAAGCGGGGGCGGAGCAGCCACCGGCCGATTGAAACCCGCAGCAAGGTCCTGCAGTCAACCTCCGGCGCCTGCTTGACTCCTGGCCACCGTCCAGGGATCAAGGAGGCGCCGTCGTGCTGCCCGAGACCACGCCCACTGAGGCCCGAGGGGCGCCTGGGTGACGGAATTCTCATCGTCCTCCAAGCCTTCGGTAACGACCTTTCCAGGCGGAGGCGTCATAGTCGTTTGACCGAACGCCGCCACCGAACCCGGGCAGGAGAGACAGGCATGGGGAAGCACCGCCGCAAGAGGTCCGGCCGCCGCCGTCTTCTTGCCCCGTCCCTGTTCACCGCCCTGTCCGCCGTCGTCGTGGCCGCCGCGGTCGCCGGCACGCACGGGCTGGACCTGACCGACGCGACGGCCGCCGGGAAGGCCGCCCGCAACACCCGCGCCGCCGTCGCCCCCACCCCGGCCACGGCGGCACCGGCCGCGCCCGCCCCGGTGGTGGCCCCCACGCCGAGCGGCAGCCCGACCCCGGCCGCCGGCCCGGCGGACAGCCCGACCGCGGGCCCGGTGCCGACCGACTCCGCGTCCTCCTCCACGCCTGCCGCCGCCCCCGACACCCGCGGCGTCGCCCTCGGCGCCACCGCGGCCGCCCCCGCCGCCGACCGCGAAAGCGCCATCGTCGGCGCGCTGTTCAGCGGTTCGGTGGCCGCGGGCAACCACTTCTGCACCGCCAGCGTGCTGCACAGCAGCACCCGCAACCTGCTGCTGACCGCCGCGCACTGCCTCAACGACACCGACGGCGTCACCTTCGCCCCCGGCTACCGGGACGGCTCCGCCCCGTACGGCACCTGGCAGGTGACCGCGATCCACACCACCACCGGCTGGGCCCAGAAGGGCGACGAGGACGAGGACTTCGCGATCCTGGAGACCGCCCCCAACAACGGCCGCGAGGTCGAGGACGTGGTCGGCGGCAACCACCTGGGCGCCGGCGAGCCCTTCGGCGCCACCGTCCGCCTCTACGGCTACCCCGCCGACTCCGAGACGCCCAACCTCTGCACCAACACCACCGGCAAGCAGGGCAGCTACCAGCGGGTCGTCGATTGCCCCTCGTACCCGGGCGGCACCAGCGGCGGCCCCTGGATCAGCGCGACCACCGGTGACGTGGTCGGCGCCATCGGCGGCTACCAGCAGGGCGGCGACGCCGACGACGTCTCCTACAGCGCCTACTTCGACCACACCATCGCAGGCCTCTACATCCAGGTCGAGGCCGCCACCTCCTGAGCCTGCGGGGCGGGAGCGTGCCGGGGCCGGAGCCCGCGGGAGCCGGCCCCTAACCGGGGCCCGAACCGGCCCCGGACCGGTCCCCGGACATGACGAAGGCCCAGATCCGTGGATCAACTCCACTGATCTGGGCCCTGATTACACTCTCGCAATCACTGCGTGAGTGCCCCCGGTAGGATTCGAACCTACGCACCCGCCTCCGGAGGGCGGTGCTCTATCCCCTGAGCTACGGGGGCCTTTCGGCCGGTCGGCGGCTCGCGCTTCCGACGTGGAGAACACTACCAGGCCCGGGCCGTGGTCCGTGCACGGCCCCCTTGGAAGATTTGTAGGGGCCGGGAAGGCGGTCGGGGCGGCCGCGGCGGGCGGGGGAGCGGAAGTGCCCAAAGGCCGGACGGGGCGGCGGGGCCGCGGATACCCTCGGTGAGGTGTCGGGAGTGTCCGGGCGGGTCCTCGTGGTGGACGACAGCGAGGTGATCCGCCAGCTGATCAGGGTCAACCTGGAGCTTGAGGGCTTCGAGGTGGTGACCGCCGCCGACGGCGCCGAGTGCCTGGAGGTCATCCGCCGGGTGAAGCCCGACGTGGTGACGCTGGACGTGGTGATGCCGCGGCTGGACGGCCTGCGGACGGCGGCCCGGCTGCGCGCGACTCCGGACACCAGCCGGCTCCCGATCGCGATCGTGAGCGCCTGCACCCCGGCCGACCTCGACCTGGGGGACACCGTCGGCGTGGACGGCTACCTCGGCAAGCCCTTCGACCCGGCGGACCTGGTGGCTCTGGTCCGCCGCCTGATGCTGCTCGGCGGACCGTCCGGCGGATTTCGCCCTGAGCGAACAGACCGCAGAGATCGCGGCTGAGACCCCCGGCGAGGACGGCGTGGCGGCGCCCGCGGGCGTCTCAACCGGTAAACCGGGTGCGGGCGGGCACCCCGTCTCGCCTACGCTTGGCGTCGTGACCCCCGCAGACCTTTCCCAGGCAATCCAGGCCGCAGTGAGCTCCGCCGTCGAGGCGGGCGAACTGGCCGTCGCCGTGCCCGAGCACGTGACGGTCGAGCGGCCCAAGAACAGGGACCACGGCGACTACGCGACCAACGTGGCCCTCCAGCTCGCCAAGGCGGCCGGCAAGCCGCCGCGAGCCGTTGCCGAGGCCCTGTCGGAGCGCCTGCGAGGGATCACCGGCGTCGCCAAGGTCGACATCGCCGGTCCGGGCTTCCTGAACATCACCCTGGACACCGCCACCGCCGGCGCGCTGGCGCGCACCGTCGTCGAGGCGGGCGAGGCCTACGGCCGCAACGAGGCGCTCAAGGGCCTCAAGATCAACCTTGAGTTCGTCTCCGCCAACCCGACCGGCCCGATCCACATCGGCGGCGTCCGCTGGGCGGCCGTCGGCGACTCGCTGGCGCGCGTGCTGCGGGCCTCCGGCGCCGACGTCACCACCGAGTACTACCTCAACGACGCCGGCGTGCAGATCACCAAGTTCGCCGCCTCGCTGCAGGCCGCCGCGAACGGCCGCGAGGTGCCCGAGGGCGGCTACGTCGGCGAGTACATCGTCGACATCGCCAAGGCGCTCACCGAGGCGATCCCGGGCGTGCTCGACCTCTCCGAGGAGGAGCAGCTGCAGGTCTTCCGCACCGAGGGCCTCAAGCTCATGGTCGGCGAGATCCAGCGCTCGATGGACGAGTTCGGCACCCACTTCGACGTGTGGTTCTCGGAGAAGACGCTGCACGACTCCGGCGCGGTCGAGAAGGCCATCGACCGGCTGCGCGAGCAGGGCCACGTCTTCGAGAACGACGGCGCGGTGTTCCTGCGCACCACCGACTTCGGCGACGACAAGGACCGCGTCCTGATCAAGGCCGACGGCGACAAGACCTACTTCGCCGCCGACGCCGCCTACTACCTCTCCAAGCGGGACCGCGGCGCCGAGGTCGCGCTCTACATGCTGGGCGCCGACCACCACGGCTACGTCAACCGCCTCCGGGCCATCTCGGCCTGCGCGGGCGACGACATGGACCACAACATCGAGGTGAAGATCGGCCAGTTCGTGAAGATGCTTCGCGACGGCGAAGAGGTCCGCATGTCCAAGCGGGCCGGCAACATCATCACGATCGACGACGTGGTCGAGTGGATCGGCGTGGACGCGGCCCGTTACACCCTGGCGCGCTCCTCCACGGACTCGACGATCACGCTGGACATCAACCTGCTGACCAGCCAGAGCAACGAGAACCCGGTGTTCTACGTGCAGTACGCGCACACCCGGATGTGCGGCGTGGCGCGCAAGGCCGCCGAGCTGGGCGTGGACAAGGGCGCGGCCGAGCAGTTCAAACCCGAGCTGCTCGCCACCGAGTGGGAGAACGACATCCTCGGCGCCCTCGGCGAGTTCCCGCGCGTGCTGGCCACGGCCGGTGAGCTGCGCGAGCCGCACCGGGTCGCGCGCTACCTGGAGGACCTCGCGGGCAAGTACCACCGCCTGTACGAGAACTGCATGTTCCTGCCCAAGGGCGACGAGGAGCTCACGGACACGCACCGTGCCCGGCTGTGGCTGGTCGAGGCCACGCGCACGGTCATGGCCAACGGCCTGACGCTCCTGGGCGTGACGGCGCCCGAGCGGATGTAGGAACCACCCCCAAGCGCACTGCGGGGGCGGCACGACGGTCAACGGGGACCGTCGGCCGCCCCTCGCCATAGGTCTCGAAGGATTCACGAGCATGAGTGAGCGAAGCGAACGAATCATTGATGCTGCGCGTGGCGAATGCCCCGCCGAGCGAAGCGAGGTGGGCGCATGAGTCGATCGGCACACCCCGCAGGCCCCCGGCACGGCGACGTGCTCCCCGACGGCCACTACCAGGCCCCGCCGGCGGACCTGAACGCGCTCGACCCCAAGGTCTGGTCCCGCACCGTCACCCGCGACGCCGAGGGCGTGGCCACCGTCGGCGGGATCGACGTCAAGCGGCTGGCGGCCGAGTTCGGCACCCCGGCGTACCTGCTGGACGAGGAGGACTTCCGGGCCCGGGCGCGCGCGTGGCGGGACGCCTTCGGCTCCGACGCGGACGTCTACTACGCCGGCAAGGCGTTCCTCTCCAAGGCCGTCGTGCGCTGGCTGCACGAGGAGGGCCTCAACCTCGACGTGTGCAGCGCGGGCGAGTTGGCGGTGGCGCTGGCCGCCGGGATGCCGGCGGAGCGGATCGCGCTGCACGGCAACAACAAGTCGGTGGACGAGCTGGAGCACGCCGTGAAGACCGGCGTCGGACACATCGTGGTCGACTCGTACGAGGAGATCGAGCGCCTCGCCGCGATCGCCGCCCGCCAGGGCGTCCGGCAGCAGGTGCTGATCCGGATCACCGTCGGCGTCGAGGCGCACACCCACGAGTTCATCGCCACCGCGCACGAGGACCAGAAGTTCGGCCTGTCGCTGACCGGGGGAGCGGCCGCCGAGGCGGTGCGCCGGGTGCTCGGCCACGGCAGTCTGGAGCTGCGCGGCATCCACTCGCACATCGGCTCGCAGATCTTCGACACCGCCGGCTTCGAGGTGGCCGCCCGCCGGGTGGTCGGCCTGCTGGCGCAGATCCGCGACGAGCACGGCGTCGAGCTGCCCGAGATCGACCTGGGCGGCGGCCTCGGCATCGCGTACACCAGCGAGGACGACCCGCGCGAGCCGGCCGAGATCGCGGCCGCGCTGGCCGACATCGTCCGCCGCGAGTGCGCCGCCGCGAACCTGAACGCCCCCCGGCTGAGCGTGGAGCCGGGCCGGGCGATCGTCGGCCCGACGGCGTTCACGCTGTACGAGGTCGGCACCGTCAAGCCGCTGGAGGGCCTGCGCACGTACGTCAGCGTGGACGGCGGGATGTCGGACAACATCCGCACCGCGCTGTACGACGCCGAGTACTCGGTGGCCCTGGTGTCGCGGGCCAGCGACGCCGAGCCGATGCTGGTCCGGGTGGTCGGCAAGCACTGCGAGTCCGGCGACATCGTCGTCCGGGACGCCTTCCTGCCGGCCGACCTGGCCCCGGGCGACCTGATCGCGGTGCCCGCCACCGGCGCCTACTGCCGCTCGATGGCGAGCAACTACAACCACGCCCTCAAGCCCCCCGTGGTGGCCGTCAGGGACGGTGCCGCGCGGGTGATCGTCCGGCGTGAGACGGAGGAGGATCTCCTGCGTCTCGATATCGGATGACGAAATTCTTGTCTCAGATCATGGAACGACCGTAGATCCGCACGGAAAGTCCCCGAGACTGGTACGGACCGAGGTTACCGGCGGCCCCGGAAAAACCCGCCGGAAATAACGAAGCACGATGAATGCAGAGCGGAGTCGGATGATGCGTACGCGCCCGCTGAAGGTGGCGTTGCTGGGCTGTGGTGTGGTGGGCTCCGAGGTGGCGCGCATCATGACGACGACGGCCGACGACCTCGCCGCGCGCATCGGTGCCCCGGTGGAGCTGGCCGGGATCGCGGTACGCCGGGCCGGGCGGGTGCGCCCGGGCGTGCCCGAGCACCTGATCACCACCGACGCCGAGGCCCTGGTCACCCGAGGCGACATCGACGTGGTGGTCGAGGTCGTGGGCGGCATCGAGCCGTCCAAATCCCTGCTCCTGTCGGCCTTCAAGCAGGGTGCCTCGGTGGTCAGCGCCAACAAGGCGCTGCTCGCCAAGGACGGCACCGAGCTGCACGCGGCGGCCGCCGAGGCCGGGGTGGACCTGTACTACGAGGCCGCGGTGGCGGGCGCGATCCCGCTGCTGCGCCCGCTGCGCGAGTCCCTCGCCGGCGACAAGGTCAACCGGGTGCTGGGCATCGTCAACGGCACCACCAACTTCATCCTCGACAAGATGGACACCACCGGCGCCGGCTACTCGGAGGCGCTGGAGGAGGCCACCGCGCTGGGCTACGCCGAGGCCGACCCGACCGCCGACGTCGAGGGCTTCGACGCCGCCGCCAAGGCCGCGATCCTGGCCGGCATCGCCTTCCACACCGAGGTGACCGCGGCGGACGTCTACCGCGAGGGCATCACCGAGGTGACCGCGGCCGACATCGCCTCCGCCAAGGAGATGGGCTGCGTGGTCAAGCTGCTCGCGATCTGCGAGCGGGCGGCCGACGGCGAGTCCGTCACCGCGCGGGTGCACCCGGCGATGATCCCGCTGTCGCACCCGCTGGCCTCCGTCCGCGAGGCGTACAACGCGGTGTTCGTCGAGGCCGAGGCGGCCGGCCGGCTGATGTTCTACGGCCCGGGCGCGGGCGGCTCGCCGACGGCCTCCGCGGTGCTCGGCGACCTGGTCGCGGTCTGCCGCAACAAGCTGGCCGGCGCCACCGGCCCCGGCGACTCGGTCTACACGCAGCTGCCCGCCAAGCCGATGGACCAGGTGGTCACCCGCTACCACGTCAGCCTCGACGTGGACGACCGTGCGGGTGTGCTCGCCCAGGTCGCGTCCGTCTTCGCCGAGCACGGCGTCTCCATCGACACCGTGCGCCAGCAGGGCCGCGACGGCGACGCCTCGCTCGTCGTGGTCACCCACCGTGCCACCGACGCCGCGCTGTCGGCGACGGTCGACAAGCTCCGCGCGCTGGACAGCGTGCGGGACGTGGCCAGCATCATGCGGGTCGAAGGGGAATAAGGAACAGCCATGAACGCCGTTGCCGAGAACGTCGTCCGAGGCGCGCACACCCACCAGTGGCGCGGCCTGATCGAGGAGTACCGGGACCGCCTGCCGGTCACCGCGGCCACCCCGGTGGTCACCCTGCTGGAGGGCGGCACGCCCCTGGTTCCCGCCCAGGTGCTCTCCGAGCGCACCGGCTGCGAGGTCTACCTCAAGGTCGAGGGCGCCAACCCGACCGGCTCCTTCAAGGACCGCGGGATGACGATGGCCATCTCCAAGGCGAAGGAGGAGGGCGCCCAGGCGGTCATCTGCGCGTCCACCGGCAACACTTCGGCCTCCGCCGCCGCGTACGCGGTGCGGGCCGGGATGGTCTCCGCGGTGCTCGTCCCGCAGGGCAAGATCGCCCTCGGCAAGATGGGCCAGGCGCTGGTGCACGGCGCCCGGATCCTGCAGGTCGACGGGAACTTCGACGACTGCCTCACCCTTGCGCGTGAACTGTCCGAGAAGTACCCGGTGGCCCTGGTCAACTCGGTGAACCCGGTGCGCATCGAGGGCCAGAAGACCGCGGCCTTCGAGATCGTCGACATGCTCGGCGACGCCCCGGACATCCACGTCCTGCCGGTCGGCAACGCGGGCAACATCACCGCGTACTGGAAGGGCTACCGCGAGTACGCCGCGGACGGCCTGGCCTCCCACACCCCGCGGATGTGGGGCTTCCAGGCCGCCGGCTCGGCCCCGATCGTGGACGGTCACCCGATCCTCAAGCCGCAGACCATCGCCACCGCGATCCGGATCGGCAACCCGGCCTCCTGGGACTTCGCGCTCGCCGCGCGGGACGAGTCCGGCGGCCTCATCGACAAGGTGACGGACCGTCAGATCCTGTCCGCCTACCGGCTGTTGGCCTCGCAGGAGGGCGTCTTCGTGGAGCCCGCCTCGGCCGCCTCGGTGGCCGGCCTGCTGGCCAAGGCGGAGGCCGGGCTGGTCGACCCGGGCCAGCGGATCGTCTGCACCGTGACCGGCAACGGCCTCAAGGACCCGGACTGGGCGGTGGCCGGCGCGCCGCAGCCGAAGATCGTCCCGATCGACTCCCAGGCGGCGGCCCGCAGCCTCGGACTGCTCGACTAGCGACGGGGCCTGACGCATCGACGGGCCGACCCTTTCGAGGGTCGGCCCGTCACAGTTCTCCGGTGACACTTTTGTGTCAATTCCGCTTCGCATTCCGAGCCGATTTCGCTCCGCTCTTTGACCGGGGAGGGTGTGCATTCCGGCCAGAACCGGCAACACACCAGATCGAAGGCCCACGGGGTGTACCGCTCGGGAACCTCTCTTCGATACTCTGGCTCCGGCCGTGTGGCACATGCCCCGGGCCCGGCACCGTCCGGGCCGCGCCGAAGATCGTGGCAGCCCGCCCCCGACGGGGCCTGCGGCCCTTTCCCCCCACCCCCCACCTCGCACCGACGACGCGCTCCGCGCCGCCCGATTTCCCCAGGAGAGTCCACCGCATGGCCGGTCCCGCGTTCCGTGCCGCCGCCGTCCGGGTCCGGGTTCCCGCGACCAGCGCCAACCTCGGCCCAGGCTTCGACGCCTTCGGACTGGCGCTGGGCCTGTACGACGACGTGGTCGTCCGGGTCGCCGACTCGGGCCTGACCGTCGACATCGCCGGCGAGGGCGCCGAGACGCTGCCGCGCGACGAGCGCCACCTGCTGGTCCGCTCGATGCGCGCCGCCTTCGACCGCCTCGGCGGCCAGCCCCGCGGCCTCGAAGTGGTCTGCGCCAACCGGATACCGCACGGCCGGGGCCTCGGCTCCTCCTCCGCCGCCATCTGCGCCGGCATCGTGGCCGCCCGCGCGGTCACCATCGGCGGCCCCTCGGCGCTGGACGACGACGCGCTGCTGGCCCTCGCCTCCGAGCTGGAGGGCCACCCGGACAACGTCGCGGCCTGCCTGCGCGGCAACTTCACCATCGCGTGGACCGACGAGGAGTCGGCCAAGGCGGTCGCCCTGGAGCCCTCCGAGCAGGTCGTCCCGGTGGTGTTCGTCCCGGCCGCCGAGGTGCTCACCGAGACCGCCCGCGGCCTGCTGCCGAAGACCGTCCCGCTGGCCGACGCCGCCGTCAACGCCGGCCGCTCCGCGCTGCTGGTGGAGGCGCTGACCCGACGGCCCGAACTGCTCTTCGCCGCCACCGAGGACCGCCTGCACCAGGACTACCGCGCCTCCGCGATGCCGGAGAGCGCCGGCCTGGTCGGCGCGCTGCGCGCGGAGGGCATCCCCGCGGTCATCTCCGGGGCCGGCCCGACCGTCCTCGCGCTCACCGACGAGGCGGGCGCCGACAAGGTGCTCTCCTTCGCCGGGCACCACGGCCACGGCGGCGACCCGGCGTTCGCCGCGCACCGGCTGACCGTCGACCGCGCCGGGGCCGTCGTGCTCCCGCTGGACGCCTGAGCAGCCCGTACGGGCCGCCCGTCCGGGCCCGGCGCCGGCACCACGCCGACCCGGGCCCACCGGACACGATTGGCAAGCACAAGGCTGGGGAATGTCTGAGGGGGTCGGTAGTGTTAACCTCATTGCTGCACCAGGTGCCCTCCGGGGCTCGGTGCGCCGCGTCCCGATCCCAGCACTCCACTGCCGTGGAGTCGCGGCGATGCACGGGGCGACGATTCTCCGGGAGCCCACCGCAGCGCGTACGCAGCCTGCCTGCGCGACATGCGGCCGCATCCCGAAGCCGTGACGGCACCTGACTCCCACCCGCGGCCTCCCCCTTGAGGCCAGGACGGGCGGAGCACGGGCCACCGTCACGCGACGGGGGCCCGGGATTCGCAGGGAGCGTGGGGGTTACGCCCTCAGGGGAGGTCGACACACGACCGGCCCACGCGCCAACTCAGCACCACCGTGCTTCATGCACCGCACCTCGCAGCTCTCCCTCGACCGGCTCCCGCCATTCGAGGGATCACCGCCTCGGACCGACGCAGTCGAGCGTTGGTCAGGACAGCACAACCGGTCGCCGAGCCAGACAGGCCGACGTCCGCTCCAGGGAAGGACCCTTAGTGAGCGACTCCACCGATCTGATGGGCGCGCGCCCGGACGCCGAAGCGTCGGACGCAGCCGCCGCCCCCGCTGCCCCGGCGCGGCGCCGCCGCAGCGCTGCCGCGGGCCTGGACGGCATGGTCCTGGCCGAGCTGCAGAAGCTCGCCGCGGACCTTGGCATCACCGGTACCGGACGCATGCGCAAGAGCCAGCTGATCGAGACCATCAAGGAGAAGAGCGGCGGGGACCCGCTGCTCGCCGCCGGTGGCGCCCCGGCCGCGAAGCGCACCGCCGCCAAGGCGGAGGCCGAGGCCCCGGCCGAGAAGCCGGCCCGCCGCACCAAGGCCGCCGCCGCCGCTGCCGCCGTGGAGGCCCCGGCCGCCGCCGAGCCGCAGGCCCAGATCGAGATCCCGGTCCAGGCCGCCGCCGAGACCGCCGCGCCCGCCCGTACCGAGCGCACCCGCCGTCGTGCCACCTCGGCCGCCGGCGCCCCCACCGGCCCGGCCGCCGCCGAGGCCGTGGCCGAGGCCGCCACCGTGACCGTCGCCGAGCCGAAGCAGGCCGAGGGCCGCCCGGCCGAGACCCGCGGCTTCGAGGGCCGTGAGGACGGCCGCGAGAGCCGTCGCGACCGCCGTGACCGCCGCGAGCGCCGTGACACCGGCGAGCGCACCGAGCGCACCGAGCGCCCGGAGGGCGGCGAGCAGGACGGCGACGGCCGCGAGTCGCGCCGCGACCGCCGCAACCGCCGCGAGCGCGCCGACCGCCAGCCCCAGCAGGGCCAGCAGCAGGCCGGTCAGGGCGAGCAGCAGGGCCGCCAGGCCACGCAGACCCAGCAGCCGCAGGCCCAGCAGGGCGGCTACGAGGACGACGAGTTCGGCGAGGGCCGTCGCGGCCGTCGCGGCCGCTACCGCGACCGCCGGGGCCGTCGCGGCCGTGACGGCTTCGAGGCCGCCCCGGGCGTCGTCGAGCCGCAGATCGGTGAGGACGACGTCCTGATCCCGGTCGCGGGCATCCTCGACATCCTCGACAACTACGCGTTCGTGCGCACCTCCGGCTACCTGCCGGGCCAGAACGACGTCTACGTCTCGCTCGCCCAGGTCCGCAAGAACGGCCTGCGCAAGGGTGACGCCATCACCGGTGCGGTGCGCCAGCCGCGCGAGGGCGAGCGCCGCGAGAAGTTCAACGCCATGGTGCGGCTGGACTCCGTCAACGGCATGGACCCGGAGAGCGGCCGCGGCCGCCCCGAGTTCAACAAGCTCACCCCGCTCTACCCGCAGGAGCGGCTGCGCCTGGAGACCGACCCAGGCGTGCTGACCACGCGGATCATCGACCTCGTGTCGCCGATCGGCAAGGGCCAGCGCGGTCTCATCGTCGCGCCGCCGAAGACCGGCAAGACGATGGTGCTGCAGGCGGTCGCCAACGCGATCACCCACAACAACCCCGAGTGCCACCTGATGGTCGTCCTGGTCGACGAGCGTCCGGAGGAGGTCACCGACATGCAGCGGTCGGTGAAGGGCGAGGTCATCTCCTCGACCTTCGACCGCCCGGCCGAGGACCACACCACCGTCGCCGAGCTGGCCATCGAGCGCGCCAAGCGCCTGGTGGAGCTGGGCCACGACGTGGTCATCCTGCTGGACTCGATCACCCGCCTGGGCCGCGCCTACAACCTGGCGGCGCCGGCCTCCGGCCGCATCCTGTCCGGTGGTGTCGACTCGACCGCGCTGTACCCGCCGAAGAAGTTCTTCGGTGCCGCGCGCAACATCGAGAACGGCGGCTCGCTGACCATCCTGGCCACCGCGCTGGTCGAGACCGGCTCGCGCATGGACGAGGTGATCTTCGAGGAGTTCAAGGGCACCGGCAACATGGAGCTCAAGCTCGACCGGAAGCTCTCGGACAAGCGCATCTTCCCGGCCGTCGACGTGGACGCCTCCAGCACCCGCAAGGAGGAGATCCTGCTCGGCAGCGAGGAGTTGGCCATCGTCTGGAAGCTGCGCCGGGTGCTGCACGCGCTCGACTCGCAGCAGGCGATCGAGCTGCTCCTGGACAAGATGAAGCAGACCAAGAGCAACGCCGAGTTCCTGATGCAGATCGCCAAGACCACCCCCGGCTCCGGCGACTGACCGTAGCCGGACGGCTGTCGAAGCACGGAACCCCGGATCGCGCGAGCGGTCCGGGGTTCCGTGCGTTCATGCCCCGGTTGTTCCAGAGTCGGGACAATTGAGGGTCTTTGGATCATGTTGTCCGATTTACTCTGGACCGTATGGCCGAGCACAAGAGGGTTCCGAGTCGCCGCCGCAAAGTCCTGCGGACGGCCGCCTGCGCGTTCGTCGCGCTCGTCGTCCTCGGCGCAGGCGCCGCCGTCTACGCGTACGTCAGGCTCAACGGCAACATCAAGAGCGTCGACATCGACGGCCGCCTCGGCGACGCCCGGCCGCCGGCCGCCACCGACGGCTCCTTCAACATCCTGGTGCTGGGCTCCGACTCGCGCAGCGGCGAGAACGGCGACCTGGCCGACGGGGACACCGGCGACACCGCCCGCTCGGACACCGCGATGGTGGTGCACATCAACCAGGACCACTCGCGCGCGCAGATCGTCTCGATACCGCGCGACACCCTGGTCACCCGCCCCGACTGCACCGACGCGAGCGGCAAGTCCGTGCCCGGCGCCAAGCGCGCGATGTACAACAGCGCCTTCGAGAGCGGCGGCGCGGCCTGCGCGGTCAAGACCACCGAACAGCTCACCGGGCTGCGGATGGACCACTACCTGCAGATCGACTTCGCCGGCTTCGCCCGGGTCGTGGACGCGATAGGCGGGGCCACCGTGACCACCACGGTGGCCATCCACGACAAGGACAGCGGGCTCGACCTGCCCGCCGGGCAGCACCACCTGGACGGGCAGCAGGCGCTGGCCTTCGTCCGCACCCGGCACGGCGTCGGCGACGGCAGCGACCTCGGCCGGATCGAACTGCAGAAGCAGATGGTGAAGTCGCTGCTCCGGCAGGCCGGCGGGGCCGGACTGCTCACCGACCCGGTCAAGCTGTGGTCGATCGGCGACACCGTGACCAAGAGCGTCACCACCGACTCCGCGCTCGGCTCGGTGAACTCCCTGGTGGGGCTCGTCCAGGAGCTCAAGGGGATCGGGCCGGACCAGCTGAGCATGGTCACCCTGCCCGTGGAGACCGCCCCCAGCGACCCGAACCGGGTCGTCGAGCAGCAGCCCCGGGCCGACCAGCTCTGGGCCGCGCTCAAGGCCGACCAGGCCTTCCCGCAGACGGTCGTCTCCGCGCAGCCGGAGAACCCCGCGCAGGCGGCCCCCACGGCTACGCCGACGCCCTCCGCGAAGACCGCGGGCAAGCCCACCCCGAAGGCCACCGCCCTGCGCTGAGCGGGCCCGGAATATCCCGGAACAGGACCCGGTTTGGGAAGATGCGGCCGGTCCTGGCAGACTGGTCCGTCGGTCCCGGTTCACGAGCGGCACTCCAGCCGCCGACCCGGTGCCCTCCCGAAACCTAGGAGAACCCCTTGAAGCCCAACGTTCACCCCGAGTACGTGGTCACCCGTGTGACCTGCACCTGCGGCGCCGAGTTCACCACCCGGTCGACCGAGACCAGTGGCGAGATCCGCGCCGAGGTCTGCTCGCAGTGCCACCCGTTCTACACCGGCAAGCAGAAGATCCTCGACACCGGTGGCCGCGTGGCCCGCTTCGAGGCCCGCTTCGGCAAGCAGCACAGCGCGAAGGCCTAGCGCTCCCTCGGCGCCGGTTCCCGGTGCCCCCGTACTCGTTGTCGGGGGCGCTCGGGGGCCGGCGCCGTTCGCGTCCCACCGTACGTTCCCGCCCCCGTACGTTCCCCACCCCCGCACGATCCGAGCCCCCGGGAAGAAGGCCACCCCATGTTCGAGGCAGTCGAAGAGCTCCTCGTCGAGCACGCCGACCTCGAGACGAGGCTGGCCGACCCGTCCGTCCACGCCGACCAGAACAACGCGCGCAAGCTGGCCAAGCGCTACGCCGAGCTGACCCCCATCACCCGGGTCTACCGGCAGTGGCGGCAGGCCGGCGAGGACATCGAGGCCGCGCGCGAACTCGCCGCCGAGGACCCGGAGTTCCTCGCCGAGGTGAAGGACTCCGAGGCGCGCCGCGACCAACTGACCGAGGAATTGCGGCTGCTGCTGGTGCCGCGGGACCCGAGCGACGACAAGGACGTCATCCTGGAGATCAAGGCGGGCGAAGGCGGCGAGGAGTCCGCGCTGTTCGCCGGTGACCTGCTCCGGATGTACCTGCGCTTCGCCGAGCGGATCGGCTGGAAGACCGAGATCATCGACTCCAACGAGTCCGACCTCGGCGGCTACAAGGACGTCTCGGTCGCGGTCAAGACCAAGGGCAACACCGAGCCCGGCCAGGGCGTCTGGGCCCGGCTGAAGTACGAGGGCGGCGTGCACCGCGTGCAGCGCGTCCCCGCCACCGAGTCCCAGGGCCGCATCCACACCTCCGCGGCGGGCGTGCTGGTCACCCCCGAGGCGGAGGAGGTCGAGGTCGAGATCCTCGCCAACGACCTGCGGATCGACGTCTACCGCTCCTCCGGCCCCGGCGGCCAGTCGGTCAACACCACCGACTCCGCGGTCCGGATCACCCACCTGCCGACCGGTATCGTGGCGTCCTGCCAGAACGAGAAGAGCCAGCTGCAGAACAAGGAGCAGGCGATGCGCATCCTGCGTTCGCGGCTGCTGGCCGCCGCGCAGGAGGAGGCCGAGCGCGAGGCCTCGGACGCGCGCCGCAGCCAGGTCCGCACGGTGGACCGCTCCGAGCGGATCCGGACGTACAACTACCCCGAGAACCGCATCTCGGACCACCGCACGGGGTTCAAGTCGTACAACCTGGACCAGGTCCTGGACGGCGACCTGAACGCGGTGATCCAGTCCTGCGTCGACAAGGACGCGGCGGCCAAGCTCGCCGCGGCCCAAGAGAACTGAGACCGGCGCGCGCCAGCCCACGGGCAGTCCGGAGCCGGAGCGCAGAAAACGAGGTCGTACGGATGAACCTGCTGCTCGCCGAGGTGGCCCAGGCCACCCAGCGGTTGGCCGCGGCCGGCGTGCCGTCGCCGCGCTTCGACGCGGAGGAACTCGCCGCCTACGTCCACAACGTCAAGCGCAGCCAGCTGCACACGGTGAAGGACGCGGACTTCGACGCCCGCTACTGGGAGGCCGTCTCCCGCCGCGAGGCGCGCGAACCGCTCCAGCACATCACCGGGCGGGCGTTCTTCCGCTACCTCGAACTGGCGGTCGGCCCCGGGGTGTTCGTGCCCCGGCCGGAGACCGAGACGGTCGTCGAGTGGGCCATAGACGCGGTGCGCGACATGGACGTGGCCGAGCCGCTGGTGGTGGACCTGTGCTCCGGCTCCGGCGCGATCGCCCTCGCCCTGGCGCAGGAGCTGCCGCGCTCGACCGTGCACGCCTTCGAGCTGGACGAGGGCGCGCTGGAGTACACCCGGCGCAACATCGAGGCCAGCCCGGACCGCGCCCGCGTCACCCTGCACGCCGGCGACGCCACCAAGGCCTTCGAGGACGACCGCTCCTGGGACGGCCGCTTCGACCTGGTCATCTCCAACCCGCCGTACATCCCGCTCACCGAGTGGGAGTACGTCGCGCCGGAGGCCCGCGACCACGACCCGCAGATGTCGCTGTTCTCCGGCGAGGACGGCCTGGACACCATCCGCGGCATCGAGCGGGTGGCCGCGCGGCTGCTGCGCCCGGGCGGCGCGGTGGTCATCGAGCACGCCGACCAGCAGGGCGGCCAGGTGCCGTGGATCTTCAACGAGGAACGCGGCTGGACGGACACCGCCGACCACCGCGACCTGAACAACCGGCCGCGCTTCACGACCGCCCGAAGGGTGGGGTCGTGAACATTGAGCGCAGTACGACCGCGCGTCGGGCTGCGCTGTGACGACCGCTGTGACCGCTGTGAGCCACTCCGGAAGGGGACCGCACCGATGAGCCGCCGCTACGACTGTGCCGATGCCGGGGACCGCGCCACCGGTCTGCGCGAGGCCGCCTCGGCCGTCCGCCGCGGCGAACTCGTCGTGCTGCCCACCGACACCCTGTACGGGGTCGGTGCGGACGCCTTCTCCCCGGAGGCCGTCGGCGAGCTGATGACCGCCCGGGGCCGCGGCCGCACCACGCCCTCGCCCGTCCTGGTCGGCTCGCCGACCACCCTGCACGGCCTGGTCACCGACTTCTCCGAGCAGGCCTGGGAGCTGGTCGACGCGTTCTGGCCCGGCGGGCTCACCCTGGTCGCCCGGCACCAGCCCTCGCTGCGCTGGGACCTCGGCGAGACCCGTGGCACCGTCGCCGTGCGGATGCCGCTGCACCCGGTCGCCATCGAGCTGCTGAACGCCACCGGGCCGATGGCCGTCTCCAGCGCCAACCGGATCGGCGGGGCGTCCCCGCTGACCTGCGACGAGGCCCAGGGCCAGCTCGGCGACGCGGTCTCGGTCTACCTGGACGGCGGAGCGGCCGACCACAGCGCGGCCTCGTCCATCGTCGACGTCACCGGCAAGGTCCCGATCCTGCTGCGGGCCGGCGCGATCAGCGTCGAGCAGCTGAGGGAGGTCGTACCCGACCTGGAGGCCGGCAGTTGACGCCCACCGCCTCGCTCCATGCCGGGCCCGGCATAGCGCCGTACCTGAGCGTGGGCCCCAGGCCGCTGGACCACTTCCGGATCCTGTTCGTCTGCACCGGGAACATCTGCCGCTCGCCGATCGCCGAGCGGCTCACCCGGCGTGAGCTGGACACCCGGCTGAGCCCCCGGGTGGCCGGGCGGATCCTGGTCGAGAGCGCCGGCACCTGGGGCCACGAGGGTGCGCCGATGGAGGACCACGCCGCGACCGTGCTCGACGAGTACGGCGCCGACAGCGGCGGCTTCACCGGCCGCGAGCTGCTGGACGAGCACGTGGTCGAGGCCGACCTGGTGCTCACCGCGACGCTGGACCACCGCGCCCAGGTGATCTCGATGGGCCACGAGGCGGGGCTGCGCACCTTCACGCTGAAGGAGTTCACGCGTCTGGTGCGGACGATAGACCCTGGCACGCTGCCCGACCCCCGGCGCGGCGCCGACGTCACCGAGCGGGCCCGCGCACTGGTCCGGGCGGCCGCCGCCCTGCGTGGCTGGCTGCTGGCCGCCACCCCGGAGTCGGACGAGGTGGACGACCCGTACGGGGCGCCGATCGGCATGTTCCGCAACTGCGGCGAGGAGATATTCCACGCGGTCGACCCGGTGGTCACCGCGCTCACGGGCGTCCCCGCACACCGCTGACCCGCACGGGTACACATACGCGAGCGAGCACGCGAGCGAGCCGAAGGGCCGCGCCGGTGCCGAAAGGGAGAAGCGAGGAGGCCCCGAGATGGGGGTACCCCCGGCCGGAGGCTGGGGGAGAGGGGCATTGGAGCGCCGACCGTCGGCGCCGGTTCGGAGCGGCCCGGAGGCGAGCCGAGCGCCCAAACAGGGGCGGGCCGAACGGCCCCGTCCCGGCGGGCCGGGCGGCGGAAGCAGTCCTAGGCTGGATCCACCCCACCCGCAGCGCCCGGGAGTCCCGCCATGACCGTCACCGATGCCGCGACCGGCCCGACCGCGACGAGGGGGCGCCCCTGGGCGTCCGAGGCCCTGCACCGGGCGGATCCGCAGCTCGCCGACCTACTGGCCGCGGAGGCCGAGCGGCGGGCCGAGACGATCCAGCTGCTGGCGGGGGAGAACCTCACCACCCCCGCCGTCCTGGCGGCCCTCAGCGGCCCGCTGATCGACAAGTACGCCGAGGGCTACCCGGGCCGCCGGCACCACACCGGCTGCTCCCTGGCGGACGCCGCCGAGCTGCTGGCGATCGACCGGGCCCGCGAGCTGTTCGCCGCCCCGCACGCCAACGTCCAGCCGCGGTCGGTGACTTCGGCGATGCTGGCGGCGTACGCGGCGCTGCTGCGGCCCGGCGACGGGGTGCTGGCGATGTCGCTGGAGCACGGCGGCCACCTCAGCTGCGGCTCGCGCGCCAACTTCTCCGGCCGCTGGTTCGCCTTCACCGGTTACGGAGTGCGTGAGAGCGACGGGCTGATCGACCTCGACCAGGTGCGCGAACTGGCCCGGCTGCATCGGCCGAAGGCCATCGTGGCGGGCTCGATCTCCTACCCCCGGCACCTGGACTGGGCGGCGTTCCGGGAGATCGCCGACGAGGTGGACGCCTACCTGATCGCCTCGGCCGCGCAGACCACCGGCCTGGTCGCGGCCGGTGTGGCGCCCTCCCCGGTGCCGTACGCGGACGTGACCGTGGCGGCCACCCACAAGCTGCTGCGCGGGCCGCGCGGCGGCCTGCTGCTGTGCACCGCGGAGCTGGCCGAGCGGATCGACCGCGCGGTGTTCCCGTTCAGCCAGGGCGGCGCGGCGATGAACGAGGTGGCCGGCAAGGCGGTCGCCCTCGCGGAGGCCTCGACGCCCGCCTACCGGGCGTACGCGCAGCGGACGGTGTCCGGGGCGCAGGCGCTGGCGGAGGGGCTTGCAGAGGCCGGAATGCGCCCCCTGACGGGTGGTACCGACACCCACCTGGTGACGGCCGACGTGAGCCCGCTGGGGGTGAGCGGCGCGGAGGCCGAGCGGCGCTGCGCGGCGGCCGGGCTGCTGCTCGGCAAGTGCGCGCTGCCGTACGACCCGGCGCCGCCCGCCGAGGCCTCCGGGATCCGGCTGGGCACGGGCACGGTGACCAGTCAGGGGATGGGCGGGGCGGAGCTGTCCGAGATCGCCGGACTGGTCGCGCGGGTGCTCGCCGGCGGCGCCGTCGCACAGACGGCGGCGCGGGTCCGGGAGCTGGCGCAGGCCTTCGCCGACCGGGCCTGAGCGGGGCCCGTCCACGGGCATCCGGATCTCCTACCCGGGAGGGCGAACCGCGATGCACGTCCCCGGCGTCCGACTCAATAAGGTGTGTGCCGTGGCGACGCACCTCGAACCCCGGGAAGGCAGGGGAGTACCTTCGGTACTTCCCCGTTCGACAGTGATGCAGGAGGCCAGTGGTGCGTGAGTATCTGCTGGTGCTGTTCTGCACCGCCGCGGTCACCTACCTGCTGACCGGCCCGGTCCGGAAGTTCGCCATCGCGGCCGGCGCCATGCCGCCGGTGCGCGCCCGCGACGTGCACCGCGAGCCCACGCCGCGGCTCGGCGGCATCGCGATGTTCGGCGGCCTCTGCGCGGGCATCCTGGTCGCCTCGCAACTCGACAACCTGAGCAAGGTGTTCACCCAGGGCACCGACATCCGCGCGCTGCTGTCCGGCGCCGGGATCATGTTCCTGCTCGGGGTGCTCGACGACAAGTGGGGCGTGGACGCCCTGGTGAAGCTCGGCGGCCAGATGATCGCCGCCGGTGTGATGGTCTGGCAGGGCGTCACGGTGATCACCCTCCCGGTGCCCGGCGTCGGCGCGGTCGCGGTGAGCCCGACCCAGGGCATGGTCATCTCGGTCACCCTGGTCGTCGTCATGGTCAACGCGGTGAACTTCATCGACGGTCTGGACGGCCTGGCCGGCGGCATGGTCTGCATCGCCGCGATGGCCTTCTTCCTGTACAGCTACCGGCTCTGGTACGGCTACGCGATCACCGACGCGGCGCCCGCCGTGCTGTTCAGCGTGCTGCTGATCGGCATGTGCCTGGGCTTCCTGGCGCACAACATGCACCCGGCGCGGATCTTCATGGGCGACTCCGGCTCGATGATGCTGGGCCTGATGCTGGCCGTCGCCGCGATCTCCATCACCGGCCGCGTCGACCCGGACCTGATCAACAACGAGACCGGTTCGCAGACCGCCACCGTGCACGCCCTGGTGCCGATCTACATCCCGCTGCTGCTGCCGCTGACGGTCATCGCGCTGCCGCTGGCCGACCTGCTGCTCGCGGTGGTGCGCCGCACCTGGGCCGGCCAGTCGCCGTTCGCCGCCGACAAGCGGCACCTGCACCACCGGCTGCTGCAGGTCGGGCACTCGCACAGCCGGGCCGTGCTGATCATGTACTTCTGGGCCGCGCTGATCGCCTTCGGCTCGGTGGCCTTCTCGGTGACCAACACCGGCCGCACCGTGGTCCTGACGCTCGCCGGGCTCTGCCTGGTCGGCCTGGTGGTGCTGCTCACCCCGCGGTTCCGGCCGCGGGCGCCGCGGGCGGTGCAGTCCTTCGTCCCGCCGCGGTACCGCCGCCAGTCCTCCGGCCCGATGGCCGAACTCTCGGCGAAGGACAAGCAAATCCTGGGTGAAGCCAGCCGGGAGGGCTCCGCCGAGCGGGCCGACCACGGACCGACCGGTGGCCGTCGCTGACGGGTGAGTTGACGTTCCGTCAGATGCCTTCACCCGTAAGGCGGATCTGCTGCGCCGTTGGTGTGACAGGAGCCACACGTTCATGGTAAAGCTCTCATCAAATAGTTTGTGATACCGTTCACGAGTACCGAGAACACGCCGAAAGAACCTGACAGGTGGATGACTTCCGTCCCTGTCGGTCTCCCTCGACGGGCCCGTCGCTCCTGCGGGCGGCCCTGCGGCGATGCCTCGGTCCCGGTGTCACCCCGCCACCGTCCGTGCCCGTCCCCCGCCACATCGACATGCCGCCGGAGCTGCCGACATGCCGTCCAACGACGCCCGGATCCTCCGAGGCGCCGCGATTCCCACTGCGGCCGCCGGGATCATCGCCATGGCGATCTCCTTCGCCGTCGCCGGCGGGAAGGGGCTGCTCGGCGCCCTCTTCGGCGCGGTGCTGGTGATGGCCTTCTTCAGCTTCGGCCAGATCGCGCTCGACCGACTGACCAGGTCGAACCCGCAGATGATGATGGCCGCGGGGCTGCTCGTCTACACCACGCAGATCCTGCTGGTCGGCATCGTGCTCGCGGTGTTCAAGAATACCGAGCTGTTCAACCGACAGGCCTTCGCCTTCACGCTGCTCGGCTGCGCCCTGATCTGGACGGGCTTCCAGGTGCGCGGTGCACTCAAGGCCAAGACCTTCTACGTCGACACCGACGCCTCGGAAAACAAGGACGACAAGCCCTCCGACACGGGGCGTCAACAGTGACGAGGCCTCACTGTCCCCCCAACGAGGGGGGCGGTGTTTATGCCGCACTGACGGGCTGCTATCGTCCGTCGCAACAACGGAGTACGGGAAGAGGCCTGGTCTGTCCGAACAGCGGACTGATCGCCCCCCGGATCCGCGCAGTCTTCGATGATCCCGCTGTGGTGCAGTCCACTGCCGCGCGGGATCGGCGAGAAACCCATCAAGTTCCAGTGCCGCTCCGTGGCCTCAGGCCACGCCGACACACCGAGGTTGCCGTATCCATGCGTCACGACGAAGGAGTCCGTGGTGAGTGCTGAACTCACGTCCCTCGCCTCAGGCAGTTGCCACTTCGGGGACGCTGGCTGCGGCTTCCCGGCCCCGGGTCTGAACGAATTCGACTTCAAGCCGATCTTCTCGATCGGCAGCTTCTACTTCAACAAGCCGATGCTGCTGTCGATGATCGTCGCAGTGCTGGTGGTCGTCTTCTTCTGGGCCGCGTTCGCCAAGCCGCGCCTGGTCCCCGGCAAGCTGCAGCTGGTCGGCGAGATCGGCTACGACTTCGTCAAGCGCTCCATCGTGCTGGAGACGATCGGCAAAAAGGGCGAGAAGTACGTCCCGATGCTGGTCTCGATGTTCTTCTTCGTGTGGCTGCTGAACATCATGTCGATCATCCCGTTCGCACAGTTCCCCGTGACGGCGGCGATCGCGTTCCCGGCCGGCCTCGCGGCGGTCGTGTGGGTCACCTACATGACGCTGACCTTCAAGAAGCACGGCTTCGTCGGCGGTCTGAAGAACCTCTGCTGGCCGTCGGGCATCCCCGGCTGGGTCATGTTCATCCTGGTGCCGATCGAGTTCTTCTCGAACATCTTCGTGCGCCCCTTCACGCTCGCGGTCCGAGCCTTCGCGAACATGTTCGCCGGCCACCTGCTGATCGTGATGTTCTCCATCGCCTCCTGGTACCTGCTCAGCCCGTCCCTGGGCGCGCTGTACGGCTCGGCCTCGTTCGTCGTCGCCGTCGGCCTGACCGCCTTCGAGCTGCTGGTCCAGTTCCTGCAGGCCTACATCTTCGTGATGCTGGCCAGCAGCTACATCGCCGGTGCCCTCGAAGAGGCGCACTGAGCCCCGAGGCCCTGGCCTCCCATGAACCACCATCCGGAACGCCCGGTGGCCAATCACCACCGGTTCACCACCCCTGCAAAGGACAATTGCAATGACCATGCTCGCTGCTGACGGCGTCGTCGGTTCCATCGCTTCCGTCGGTTACGGCCTCGCCGCCATCGGCCCCGGCATCGGCGTCGGTCTGATCTTCGGCAACGGCGTCCAGGCCATGGCCCGTCAGCCCGAGGCCGCCGGCCTGATCCGCTCGAACATGTTCATCGGCTTCGCGCTGACCGAGGCGCTCGCGCTCATCGGCATCGTCATGCCGTTCGTGTTCGGCACCGGCAAGTAATTCCGGCGTAGACCCTTTCTGAGGAAGGTCCAGATATGAGCATGGCGATCGCCCAGCTCGCGGCCGAGGAGAAGATGAACCCTCTCCTCCCCGCGTGGCCCGAGATCATCATCGGCCTGCTCTGCTTCTTCATCGTCTTCGGTCTGCTCGGCAAGAAGCTCCTCCCCAGCATCGAGAAGGTGCTGTCGGAGCGTCGGGACGCCATCGAAGGCGGCATGGAGCGCGCCGAGGCCGCTCAGGCCGAGGCCCAGGCCCTGCTTGAGCAGTACCGCGCCGAGCTCGCCGAGGCGCGCCACGAGGCTGCCCGCATCGTCGAGCAGGCTCGCGAGCAGGGTGCCGCCCAGCTCACCGAGATGCGCGAGGAGGGCCAGCGCCAGCGCGAGGCCATCGTCGCGGCCGGTCACGCCCAGATCGAGGCGGACAAGAAGCAGGCGACTGCCGCCCTGCGCCAGGACGTGGGCTCGCTGGCCACCCAGCTGGCGTCCCGCATCGTGGGTGAGTCCCTTGAGGAGCACACCCGTCAGAGCGGTGTCATCGACCGCTTCCTGGACGAGCTGGAGGCCAAGGCCGCCGTTGCTCAGGGTGCGGCCAAGTGATCGGCGCCAGCCGCGAGGCCCTCGCTGCCGGCCGGCAGAACCTGGAGAGCCTGACCGACTCCACCTCGGTGGACGCGGCCAAGCTCGCCGAGGAGCTCACCGCCGTCACGGCCGTCCTGGACCGTGAGGTCTCGCTGCGCCGCGTCCTGACCGACCCCTCGCGGTCCGGCCAGGACAAGGCCCAGCTGGTCACCTCGCTGCTGACCGGTCAGGTCTCCGGCGAGGCCGTCGACCTGGTCTCCGGTCTGGTCCGCTCCCGCTGGTCGGGCTCGCGCGACCTGGTGGACGCGACCGAGGAGCTCGCCGCGTACGCCGAGATCATCGCCGCGGACAAGGCCGGCGTCCTCGACGACGTCGAGGACGAGCTGTTCCGCTTCGGCCGGGTGGTGAGCGGCTCGCACGAGCTGCGCGCCGCGCTGACCGAGCCGAAGGCCGGTGCCGTCGCCAAGACCGGGCTGATCAAGAAGCTGCTCGGTGGCCGCGCCAACGCCGGCACCGTCCGGCTGGTCACCGCCCTCGTCAACGTGCCGCGTGGCCGTAGCCTGGAGCAGGGCCTGGAGTCCTACTCCAAGCTCGCCGCCGCGCGCCGCGGCCGCGTGGTGGCCCTGGTCACCACCGCGGTTCCGCTGTCGGACACCCAGAAGGAGCGCCTGTCCGGTGCTCTGGGCCGGATGTACGGCCGCCAGGTCCACCTGAACATCGACGTCGACCCCGAGGTCGTCGGCGGCGTGCGGGTGCAGATCGGCGACGAGATCATCGAGGGCACCGTGTCGAGCCGCCTCGAAGGCGCTCGCCAGTCGCTCGAAGGCTGAGCACCCAAGCAGCACATCCGACCCTCGGTCGGGAAACCGGCTCCCCAAGGAGCCGGCAAAACGTACGGCCGGTTCATACGACCCGGCCGAGAGTCGAGTACTTGCGGCCCTCAATGGCGGGCCGAGGATCGCAAACTAGGAGAGCAGGGAAGCCTGATGGCGGAGCTTACGATCCGTCCGGAGGAGATCCGGGACGCGCTGGCCGACTTTGTCCAGTCGTACCAGCCGGACGCCGCTTCTGTGGAAGAGGTCGGCACGGTCACTGACGCAGCGGACGGTATCGCGCATGTCGAGGGCCTGCCCTCGGTCATGGCGAACGAGCTGCTGAAGTTCGAGGACGGCACGCTCGGCCTCGCGCTGAACCTCGACACCCGCGAGATCGGTGTCGTCGTCCTGGGTGAGTTCGGCGGCATCGAAGAGGGCCAGACCGTGCGCCGCACGGGCGAGGTCCTCTCGGTTCCGGTCGGCGACGGCTACCTCGGCCGCGTCGTGGACCCGCTGGGCAACCCGATCGACGGCCTCGGCGAGATCGCGGCCACCGGCCGTCGCGCCCTGGAGCTGCAGGCCCCCGGCGTCATGGCCCGCAAGTCGGTCAAGCAGCCGCTGCAGACCGGTATCAAGGCCATCGACGCGATGACCCCGATCGGCCGCGGCCAGCGCCAGCTGATCATCGGCGACCGCCAGACCGGCAAGACCGCGGTGGCCGTCGACACGATCATCAACCAGCGTGACAACTGGCGCTCGGGCGACCCGGAGAAGCAGGTCCGCTGCATCTACGTCGCCGTGGGCCAGAAGGGCTCCACCATCGCGTCCGTCCGCGGCGCCCTGGAGGAGGCCGGCGCGCTGGAGTACACCACCATCGTGGCTGCTCCCGCCTCCGACCCGGCCGGCTTCAAGTACCTCGCCCCGTACACCGGTTCGGCCATCGGCCAGGAGTGGATGTACGACGGCAAGCACGTCCTGATCATCTTCGACGACCTGTCGAAGCAGGCCGAGGCCTACCGCTCCGTCTCCCTGCTGCTGCGCCGCCCGCCGGGCCGCGAGGCCTACCCGGGCGACGTCTTCTACCTGCACTCCCGCCTGCTGGAGCGCTGCGCCAAGCTGAACGACGCCCTGGGCGGCGGCTCGATGACCGGTCTGCCGATCATCGAGACCAAGGCCAACGACGTCTCGGCGTACATCCCGACCAACGTCATCTCGATCACCGACGGCCAGTGCTTCCTGGAGTCCGACCTGTTCAACGCCGGCATCCGCCCGGCCGTGAACGTCGGTATCTCGGTCTCCCGCGTCGGTGGCTCCGCCCAGATCAAGGCCATGCGCTCGGTCGCCGGCCGTCTGCGCCTGGACCTCGCCCAGTACCGTGAGCTGGAGGCCTTCGCCGCCTTCGGTTCCGACCTGGACGCGGCCTCCAAGGCCCAGCTGGAGCGCGGTGCGCGCATGGTCGAGCTGCTGAAGCAGGGCCAGTACCAGCCGTTCCCGGTCGAGGAGCAGGTCGTCTCCATCTGGGCCGGCACCACCGGCAAGCTGGACGACGTCCCGGTCGCCGAGATCCGCCGCTTCGAGCGCGAGTTCCTGGACCACGTCCGCCTGCAGCACAAGGACCTGCTGGCCGGCATCGTCGAGACCGGTCTGCTCGCCGACGGCACCGTCGACGCGCTGACCAGCGCGATCGACGCGTTCAAGCAGGGTTACCAGACCGCTGACGGCAAGCTGCTCTCCGAGCAGGCCTGAGTCCGGTAGCGAGGGAAAGGACGTAACGACCCATGGGAGCACAGCTTCGGGTCTACAAGCGCCGGATCCGCTCTGTCACCGCGACGAAGAAGATCACCAAGGCGATGGAGATGATCTCCGCGTCGCGCATCGTCAAGGCGCAGCGCGCGGTGGCCGCCTCCACTCCGTACGCCGATGAGCTCACCCGGGCGGTGACGGCGGTGGCCACCCGGTCCAACGCCAAGCACCCGCTCACCACCGAGAACCCGAGCGCCAAGCGCGCCGCCGTGCTTCTGATCACGGCGGACCGCGGCCTGGCGGGCGGCTACTCGACCAACGCCATCAAGGCCGCGCAGACGCTCACCGAGCGCCTGCGTGGTGAGGGCAAGGACGTGGTGACGTACATCATCGGCCGCAAGGGTGTCTCGTACTACACCTTCCGCAACCTCGCGGTCGAGGCGTCGTGGACGGGCTTCTCGGACAAGCCCACCTACGGCGACGCGAAGACCGTGTCGGCCGGCCTGATCGAGGCCTTCACGGCCGAGACCGGCGGTGTGGACGAGCTCCACCTGGTCTCGACCGAGTTCGTGTCGATGCTGACGCAGAACGCGGTGGAGGCCCGGCTGCTGCCGCTGAAGCTGGACGAGGTCCAGCTCAGCGACCAGACGCCGGCCAAGGCGGAGATCTTCCCGCTGTACGACTTCGAGCCGTCGGCGGAGGGCGTCCTGGACGCGCTGCTGCCGCGGTACGTCGAGAGCCGGATCTACAACGCGCTGCTGCAGTCGGCCGCTTCCGAGCACGCCGCCCGCCGCCGCGCGATGAAGAGCGCGACGGACAACGCCGGCGAGCTCATCAAGTCGCTCACGCGGCTTGCCAACTCGGCCCGTCAGGCCGAGATCACCCAGGAAATCAGCGAGATCGTCGGCGGCGCCAACGCCCTCGCCGACGCTAGCCGCGGGAGCGAATGAGTATGACCACCACTGTTGAGCCGACCACGGCGACGGGCCGCGTCGCGCGGGTCATCGGCCCGGTCGTCGACGTGGAGTTCCCCGTCGACGCGATTCCGGACATGTTCAACGCCCTGCACGTCGAGGTGGACAACCCCGACGGCACGGGCAAGAAGATCCTCACCCTTGAGGTCGCCCAGCACCTCGGCGACGGCATGGTCCGCGGCATCTCGATGCAGCCGACCGACGGCCTGGTCCGCGGTTCGCAGGTCTCCGACACCGGTGCCGCGATCTCGGTGCCGGTCGGCCAGATCACCAAGGGCAAGGTGTTCAACGCCCTCGGTGACGTGCTGAACGTCGACAAGGACGAGTTCGAGTCGCAGGTCGAGGTCCGGTGGCCGATCCACCGCAAGGCCCCGGAGTTCAAGGACCTCGAGTCCAAGACCGAGATGTTCGAGACCGGCATCAAGGTCATCGACCTGCTCACCCCGTACGTCACGGGTGGCAAGATCGGTCTGTTCGGTGGTGCCGGTGTCGGCAAGACCGTTCTGATCCAGGAGATGATCTACCGCGTCGCCGAGAACTTCGGTGGTGTGTCGGTGTTCGCCGGTGTCGGCGAGCGCACCCGTGAGGGCAACGACCTCATCGACGAGATGGTCGACTCGGGCGTTCTGGACAAGACCGCGCTGGTCTTCGGCCAGATGGACGAGCCGCCGGGCACCCGTCTGCGGGTCGCGCTGTCCGCGCTGACCATGGCGGAGTACTTCCGTGACGTCGAGAAGCAGGACGTGCTCCTCTTCATCGACAACATCTTCCGGTTCACCCAGGCCGGTTCCGAGGTGTCGACCCTGCTCGGCCGCATGCCCTCCGCGGTGGGCTACCAGCCGAACCTGGCCGACGAGATGGGCCTCCTGCAGGAGCGCATCACCTCGACCCGCGGTCACTCGATCACCTCGATGCAGGCGATCTACGTCCCCGCGGACGACCTGACCGACCCGGCGCCGGCCACCACCTTCGCCCACCTGGACGCGACGACCGTTCTGTCGCGCCCGATCTCGGAGAAGGGCATCTACCCGGCCGTCGACCCGCTGGACTCCACGTCCCGCATCCTCGACCCGCGGTACATCGCGCAGACCCACTACGACACGGCCATCCGTATCAAGGGGATCCTGCAGAAGTACAAGGACCTCCAGGACATCATCGCGATCCTCGGTATCGACGAGCTGTCCGAAGAGGACAAGATCACGGTGCACCGTGCCCGTCGCATCGAGCGCTTCCTCTCGCAGAACACCTACGTGGCGAAGCAGTTCACCGGTGTCGAGGGTTCGACCGTCCCGCTGTCGGAGACCATCGAGGCCTTCAACTCGATCGCGGACGGCAAGTACGACTCCGTCCCCGAGCAGGCCTTCTTCATGTGCGGTGGCATCGAGGACCTCGAGAAGAACGCCGCCGAGCTGGCGAAGAAGTAATCGCGGCCGGTAGCAGCGAGTGACCGTGAGGGGTGGGCCCCAACCCTGGGACCCACCCCTCGCGTCGCATCGGCTGTGATTCCGGTCAAATCCGTGCCGCCGGTTTCATGCCGGAGGCGCGGGGCCGTTATTCTTACCGAAACTCCCGAGTAATCGGGGGTTGCATGAGCCTAGGAGCCCACGTTGGCTGAGCTGCACGTCGAGCTGGTCGCAGCCGACCGCAAGGTGTGGTCCGGTGCGGCCACCATCGTCGTCGCCCGTACGGCCTCCGGTGACACCGGCATCATGCCGGGTCACACCCCGGTGCTGAGCGTGCTGGAGACCGGTCCGGTCACCATCCGCACGGTGGACGGCGGCACCGTGATCGCCGCGGTGCACGGCGGCTTCATCTCCTTCGCCGACAACAAGCTGTCTCTGCTCGCGGAGATCGCCGAGCTGGCGGACGAGATCGATGTCGCGCGCGCCGAGCGCGCACTGGAGAAGGCCAAGTCGGACCTGGACGAGCACGCCGAGCGGCGTGCCGAGGTCCGGCTGTTCGCGGCGCGCGGCCTCAAGGCCCACGCCTGAGTGTGCCGGACCCCCGGCTTGGCGGGGTCGACCGACGGTCCCGGGGACGCGCGAGCGTGACCCCGGGACTGTCGTCGTAGTTGGTAGGTCAGCGCGGTCGCTTGATACGACCGCTACGGGGAACGCGGGTAGCGAGGAGGTAGGTGAGCATGGTCCTCGCGCTTGTGGTGTGTGCGGCGGTCGTGGCCTTGGGTGTGATCGGCCTGATGGCCTTCGCCGTGCGCCGCCGCCTGATCCAGCGGGTGGGCGGCACGTTCGACTGCAGCTACCGGCTGAAAATGCCCGCGGACGCCTCGACGCAGCCCGACCTCGACGAGAACGGCAAACCCACCTCCGCCCCGGTCCCCCCGACCGACGGCAAGGGGTGGGTTTTCGGTATCGGCCGGTACAGCGGCGACTCGATCGAGTGGTTCCGGGTCTTCTCGTACGCCCCGCGTCCGCGCAAGGTGCTGCCGCGCCGGGAGATCGAGGTGCTCGGCCGGCGCTACCCGGAGGGCCAGGAGGAGCTGGCGCTGCTCTCCGGCTCGGTGGTGCTGCGCTGCCTGCACAACGGGGCGCCGCTGGAGCTGGCGATGAGCGAGGACGCACTGACCGGCTTCCTCGCCTGGCTGGAGGCGGCCCCGCCCGGTCAGAGGGTGAATGTCGCGTAGGTGCGGGGTTAACGCCGCCTAACCTGCCGGGCTAGGGTGGCCGCATGGTCAATCTGACGCGCATCTACACCCGTACCGGCGACGACGGCACCACCGCGCTCGGGGACATGAGCCGGACCACCAAGACCGACCCGCGGCTGATCGCGTACGCCGACGCCAACGAGGCGAACGCGGCGATCGGGGTGGCCCTCGCGGTCGGGGCGCTGCCCGAGGACGTGGCGGCGGTGCTGGTCCGGGTCCAGAACGACCTGTTCGACGTCGGCGCCGACCTGTCCACCCCGGTGGTCGAGGCTCCGAAGTACCCGCCGCTGCGGGTGCTGCAGTCCTACGTCGACCGGCTGGAGGGGGACTGCGACCACTACCTGGAGCAGGTGGAGAAGCTGCGCAGCTTCATCCTGCCCGGCGGCACGGCCGGCGCGGCCCACCTGCACCTGGCCTGCACGGTGGTGCGGCGGGCCGAGCGCTCCACCTGGGCGGCGATCGCGGAGCACGGCGACACCGTCAACCCGCTGACCGCGAAGTACCTCAACCGGCTCTCCGACCTGCTGTTCATCCTGGCCCGGGTGGCCAACAAGGAGCGCGGCGACGTGCTCTGGGTCCCGGGCGAGAACCGCTAGGAGATCTTCTCCGGAGCCTGCTCCGGGGCCTTCTCCTGCGCCACCACGCGGCCGTTCTCGACCCGGACGCCGGCCGGCGCCTCCTTGGGCCACAGCGAGTAGCAGCCCGCCACGACCACGTTGACCACGGCCGCGATGCCCAGCTTGAGGTACCACTGCAGGAACGTGCCGTAGTGGGCGGAGCCCGCGGAGAGCGGGACGAGCAGGGTGATCAGGCCGAGCGTGATCGCGGCGGAGACGACGGTGCGGCCGGCGACCTGCCACTCGTACCTGGTCCGCTCCGGGCCGTACTTCGGCGAGGGCAGCGGCTTGGGGCCGCCGGCGAAGCGGTGCAGGAAGTGCCGGTCGGCCCAGCGGACCAGCGAGGGGCCGTACCCGACCGAGAAGCCGGCGTAGCTCGCGGCGAGCGCGTGCATCCAGCCCGCCTCGGTACCGCCGCGCAGGTCGAGCACGGTGAGCGCGTACAGGGCGAGGTCGACCACCGGGAGGCCGAGCAGCAGCACGGTGCTGGTGCGCCGCCACCGCAGCAGGTAGCGGGCGGAGAGGGCGAGGCCGAGCACGATCCACCAGGAGATCTCGGCCGCGACGATGAGGGTGACGATCACGTTCTGCTCCAGGGCGTTCGGCGGTCTGGGCCTGTCTCCTGGGCCCGGCAAGAGCCCAGGAGACAGGCCCAGACTCCAGCCTCGTGTGCGGGTGCGCCCGTGTCGTCGTCGCGCGGTGCCGTCCGGGCCTGCATCTTTCGATGTAGCGGCCTCCTCCGTGGACCTGAGCGGGGTGGGCCGCCGGGGATGGTGAGATGGGGGAGTGCTCGTACCGTCCGTCTCCCCGCGCCGGTTGGACCGGCTGATCGCCCTGGCCGGGCTGCTCGGCGGCGCCGTGCTGATCGCCTTCAAGGTGTACGACCGGGCCGACCGCCTGCCGTTGTGGTCGGTGGTGCTGCCGATGCTGGTGATGGCGGGACTGGAGCTGGTCCGGCGGACCCGGCCGGTGCTCGCGGTGTCGCTGGGCGGGCTGGCCTTCGCGGCCAGTGTGTTCGCCGGCAGCCTGCTGGCGACGACGATCATGTACACCGATCTGCTGTACGCGGCGGTGCTCTACGGCACCCGCCGGATGTCGCGGGTGCTGCACCTGACCGGCGGTTCGACCGTGCTGGTGCTCTCCAGCCTGGCCTGGTACGCGGGCGGCACCGCGGCCGGACTGCTGATCGTGGTGGTCAGCTCGCTGGTGTTCCTGGCGCCGGTGTGGACCGGCGACCTGGTGCGCAAGCACCGCCAGGAGGCGGAGACCGAGCGGCTGCGGGCCGAACAGACCGCGCTGCTCTCGGAGATGGACCGCCGGGAGGCGGTCGGTGCCGAACGGGCTCGGATGGCACGGGAGTTGCACGACGTGGTGGCCAACCACCTGTCGGCGATCGCGATCCACGCCACCGGCGCGCAGTCCGTCGCCAGGCGCCGGCGCCTGCCCGAGGACGACCCGCTGGTGGAGGTGCTGGCGGTGATCCGGGAGAACAGCGTCCAGGGATTGGCCGAAATGCGTCGCATGATCGGACTGCTCCGGGACAGCGGCGGGGGAGAGGTCGACGAGTCGTACGCGGCGCCCGACCTGGCCGCGGTGGACGCCCTGCTGGCCAAGGCCCGGGCGGCCGGCCAGGACGTCGGGCTGGAGTTCGAGCTGGCCGAGCACGGCGAGCGCGGGGAGGTGCCGGTGCCGGTCGGGCTGGCCGCGTACCGGATCGTCCAGGAGTCGCTCACCAACGCGCTCAAGCACTCCGGGCCCGGACTGGTCCGGCTGCGGCTGGAGTTCGGGCCCGAGGACCTGCGGATCGCCGTCGACAGCCCGTACCGCGGTGAGCCGGGCCGCGGACTGCCCGGGGCCCGGGCCGGGCTGGTGGGCATGGCGGAGCGGGCCGGGCTGCTCGGCGGCAGCTTCGAGGCCGGGCCCGAGGACGGGTACTGGAGCGTGCGCGCGGTGCTGCCGCGGGTACGGGAGAGCGAGGGGCGGGCATGACGATCCGGGTGCTGGTGGCCGAGGACCAGGCGGCGGTACGGGCGGCGCTGGTGATGATCCTGCGGGCCGAGCCGGAGTTCGAGGTGGTCGGGCAGGCCGCCGACGGCGAGGAGGCCGTCCGGCTCGCACTGGAGCTGCGGCCGGACGTGGTGCTGATGGACGTGCAGATGCCCCGGCTGGACGGCGTCTCGGCGACCCGCGAGGTGGTCGCCGCCGGGGCCGCCCAGGTGCTCGTGCTGACCACCTTCGACCTGGACGAGTACGTCTACGGCGCGCTGCGGGCCGGTGCGGCCGGGTTCCTGCTCAAGGACCTGGAGGCGGACACCCTGGTCGAGGGCATCCGGACGGTGGCCCGCGGGGACGGCATGCTGGCGCCCTCGGTGACCAGGCGGCTGATCGGCGCCTTCGCCCGTCCGGGCCGGCAGGTCGGGCCGGAGGCCCGGGAGGCGGTGGCCGGGCTGACCGGCCGTGAGCGGGAGGTGCTGGCCTGCATCGGCACGGGGATGTCCAACGGGGAGATCGCGGCCCGGCTGGAGATGGCCGAGGCGACCACGAAGACGCACGTCAGCCGGATCCTGGCGAAGCTGCGGCTGCGCAGCCGGGTGCAGGCGGCGATCCTGGCCCAGGACCTCGGGCTGACCATCTGACCGTCCGGCCGTCTGACCATCTGACCGTCCGATCGGCTACTTGGGCGGCTGACCAGGTCGGTTGCAGATCACACTCCCGATTGCTATTGCGGGAGGGATTCGGGCACTAGAGTCCCGGGGACGAGCGATGCGGCTCTCCGGTGGTGACCCCTGCCCTGAGCCGCCTTCAGGGCCCGCCCGCGGGGCGGCGACGGCATCGGGAGACCCAGCCATGAGCAATGCGTCCAGCAAGCAGATCGCCGTGATCGGTGCCGGCCTGATGGGCGCCGGCATCGCCCAGGTGTCCGCGCAGGCCGGCCACCCGGTGGTGCTGCGGGACGTCACCGAGGAGGCGCTGCAGCGCGGCCTCTCGGGCATCCGCGCCTCCTACGAGAAGTTCGTTGCCAAGGGCAAGCTGAGCGCCGAGGACGCCGAGGCTGCGCTGGGCCGGATCACCACCACCACCGACCTGGGCGCCGTCGCCGAGGCCGACATCGTGGTCGAGGCCGTGTTCGAGCAGCTGGACGTCAAGGAGGCCGTCTTCCGCGAGCTCGACAAGCTCGCCAAGGACGGCGCCGTGCTGGCCTCCAACACCTCCGCCATCCCGATCACCCGGATCGCCGCCACCACCCAGCGCCCGGAGTCGGTCGTCGGCGTCCACTTCTTCTCGCCGGTCCCGATGATGAAGCTGGTCGAGCTGGTCCGCGGCTACAAGACCAGCGACGAGACGCTGGCCACCGCCCGCGCCTTCGCCGAGGGCATCGGCAAGGAGGTCGTGGTGGTCAACCGCGACGTCGCCGGCTTCGTCACCACCCGCCTGATCACCGCGCTGGTCATCGAGGCCGCCAAGCTGTACGAGTCGGGCGTCGCCACCGCCGAGGACATCGACACCGCCTGCCGCCTCGGCTTCGGCCACGCGATGGGCCCGCTGCAGACCGCCGACCTGACCGGCGTGGACATCCTGCTGCACGCCGCCCGCAACATCTACACCGAGACCCAGGACGAGAAGTTCGCCGCCCCGGAGATCATGGCCCGCATGGTCACCGCCGGCGACCTGGGCCGCAAGAGCGGCCGCGGCTTCTACCCGTACGAGGGCAAGTAGCCGACAGGGCGTGGTCTCCGCACGACACGCCCTAGGGCGGATGACCAGGCGGGCCGTGCGATCGGAGCATCGTACGGCCCGCTCCGCCGAGGGCGGGTGAGTTTCCTCACGCCGGGTGCCGCAGACGGGTGATTTGGGCGGTAATCGAGCGTAGGTCTGGAGACTTCCTGCGTATATTCCCTCGGACGAGTGAAGTTGCTTCAGATCCGGCCGGAACCAGCAACCTGCGGAGCCGGTACACCGTCAGATGAGGGAACCCGGCATTCCGACCGGGTCCGGGTGTGGGGCCACGGCCCGCCCGGAACACCCCCCGCTCCCGCCCCCGGTACGGCCGGGGCGGACCCGCCCGCACCGGCCGTCCAGGCGAAGGAGGAGAGCATGCGCATCACCGGCGACCACACGGCGCTGGCCATCGAAGGCCGCCTCGACGTGCGCACCGCTGCCGACGCGCGGGCCCAACTGCACCAGGCCGTGGACGGCGGCCTCGGCGACCTCGTACTCGACCTCGCCCGGCTGGAGTTCTGGGACGCCACCGGCCTCGGCGTGATCATGGGCACCCACCGGCGGGCCGGCCGGATCGGCCGGCGCCTGGTGCTGCGCTCCGTCCCCGCCCAGCTCCAGCGGCTGCTGGTGGCCACCAAGTTGCACCGCATCCTCGCCGTCGACGGCGGCATCGCCGAGGCGCACGGAGTCGTGCTCTGAGGCCTGCCCGGTAGGCGCTGTCCCGGTAGGCACTGTCCCAACTCCCCAGGTCAGCGCCCCGCACCGGCGCCCGGCCCCGGACCGGCCTGCACGGGCGGGCCCGGATGTGCGAGAGTCTGCCCGTCAGAAGACGGCGACAGGCCCCGAGACCGCCCGCGGCCGCGACCGGGACGTCAGCCGGCCGGCGCGGGGCGCCGGCGGCCGAGCACGATGCGGAGCAGAACGTGGCACAGCCATCCGGGGAGTTCCGGCAGGAGGCGGTCCGCACCCGCGGCGGTGAACTGGTCTCCGGCGGCCTGCTGGTGGGAGTCGGCGCCCCGGACGGATCCGAGGCCCGGCCCTGCCCCGAGGAGTGGCAGCCCCGCCCGCGCCGGATCGGACGCAGCGAGCCCGCCCGCGGCCCGGTCGGCGGCGTCGGCCGGGCGGTCGGCCCGCTCGCGCTCGGCGCCGGGCCCGCCGACCTGCCGCTGCTGGACCGCGAGGCCGACATCGCCGAACTCCTCGGCCTGCTCGCCGAGGGCCGCTCGATACGCCTGGTCGGCCAGGCCGGCTCGGGCCGCAGCGCGCTGCTGTCGGCCGTCGCCGAAGCCGCCGCCGACCTCGCCCCCGGCGGTGTCGTCCAGCTCTGCGGCCACCGCCGCACCGCCGCCGACCTGCTCCAGGACCTCTTCGCCGCCACCCACCACGCCCCCGGCTACCGGCCCGACCCCGCCCGGCTGGCCGCCCACCTCGCCGAGGTCGCCGCGGTCGTCGTGATCGACGCGGCCGAGCCCTCCGACGCCGAACTGGAGCACCTGCTCGCCACCGCCCCCGGCTGCGCCTTCCTGGTGTCGGTCGCCCCGGACAGCCCGCCGCCGGCGGCCGGCTCCCGGATGCAGGACCACCTCGTCGCCGGGCTCTCCCGCTCCGCCTGCCTCGCCCTCACCGGCCGACTGGCCGGACGGCCGCTGGACGTCGCCGAGAAGGCCTGGGCGGTGGACCTCTGGTTCGAGTCCGAGGGCCTGCCGCTGCGCTTCGTCCAGGCCGCCGCCCTGCTGCGCCAGCGGGACGTCGCCGTGGACGCGCTGGTCGCCGCCGAGGACGACCGGATGGACGTCTTCGGCGCCGTCCGGGAGCCCGTCCGCGACGCCGACCCGGCGGTCCGCGAGGACGCGCTGCGCCGCACCGTCCCGCTGCCCTCCGTCGCCGAGACCGCCTCGCCCGCCGTCCGGCTCGCCAAGGGGCTGAGCGAGCCCGCGCAGGCCGTGCTGCGGCTCGCCGTCGCGCTCGGCGGCGAGTGCCCCACCGCGCCGCACCTGCCCGCGCTGATCGACGTCGGCCAGGGCGAGGCCGCCCTCGCCGAACTCGCCGACGCCGGGCTGGCGGTGTCCATCGGCGGGCACCACCGGCTGACCGCCGGCGCGCTCGAACTGCTCGCCCCGCACTGGCCGCCGCTCGGCTGCGTCGACGGCGCCGCCCAGCACTTCGCCTGGTGGGTCGGCCACAGCTCGGTGACGCTGGAGCAGATCGCCGCCGAGGCCGAGGTGGTGATCGGCGTCCTGCTCGCCGACCGGACGGCCGGCCGCCACGAGGCGGTGGTCAAGCTCGCCCGTGCGGCGGCGCCCGCGCTGGCCCTGGCACTGCGCTGGGGCGCCTGGGAGCGGGTGCTGCAGCTCGGCCTGGAGGCGGCCCGCCGGGCCGGCTCGCCGAGCGATCAGGCCTGGTTCCACCACGAGGCGGCCGTGCACGCGATCTGCGTCCAGCAGCCGTCCCGGGCCATCGCCGAGCTGGAGACGGCGCTGACCCTGCGGGCGACCGCGGGGGAGCAGCGCGGGGTGGCCTCCGCGCGCCGGATGCTCGACCTGCTGCGCGCCGACGGGCGGCAGCTGCCGGCCGCCGCGCCCGCGGCGCCCAGCCGGCCGGTCATCCGCAAGATCGCGGCCCGGGTGCCGGCCCGGCTGAAGTCCAGCCGGCGGCGCCGGGTGGTCGTGGTCTCCACGGCCGTCCTGACCCTCGGGGTGCTCGGGACGGCGGTGGCGATGAGCTTCAGCGGGCCGGACGACCGTACGGGCAAGGACCCGCACAGCGGCCGGCTGGACGACGGCGGCGCCCGGGACGCGCCCTTCCCGCAGCCCTCCGGCAGCGGCCCGGGCACGGCCGGCCCGGCGCCGAGCAGCCCGGCGGGGCAGGGCGGCAGCCCGGAGCCCTCGGCGAGCGGCAGCGCGTCGCGCTCGCCGAGCGCCACGCCGTCGAAGAAGCCGAGCTCCTCGCCGGGGGCGACCGGGTCGCAGGCTCCGCAGCAGCCGCAGCCGCCCGCACCGGGCCAGCCGCAGCCGCCGGCGCCGCAGCCGCCCGGGCCGCAGCCGACGAAGCCGGTGCCGAGTCAGCCCACGACGTCTCCGGTGACGTCCCCGAGCGGCCCGTCGACGCCGCCGTCCGCGACGCCGACGACCCCGAGCGGGTCGGCCAGTCCGACCGCCTCGCCGTCGCCGAAGTGACCGGTCAGAACAGCTTGAGCTTGTCGTCGTCGATGCCGCGCAGCTCGTCGTAGTCCAGGACCACGCAGCCGATGCCCCGGTCGGTGGCCAGGACGCGGGCCTGGGGCTTGATCTCCTGCGCGGCGAAGACGCCCTTGACCGGGGCCAACAGCGGGTCCCGGTTGAGGAGTTCGAGGTACCGGGTGAGTTGCTCGACGCCGTCGATCTCGCCGCGGCGCTTGATCTCGACGGCCACCGTGGCGCCGTCGGAGTCGCGGCAGAGGATGTCGACCGGGCCGATCGCGGTCGGGTACTCGCGGCGGATGAGCGACCAGCCGGCGCCGAGTACCTCCATCCGGTCCGCGAGCAGCTCCTGCAGGTGTGCTTCGACGCCGTCCTTGATCAGGCCCGGGTCCACCCCGAGCTCGTGGGACGAGTCGTGCAGCACCTCCTCCAGCGTGATGATGAGCTTCTCGCCGGCCTTGTTCTCCACCGTCCAGACCCCGTCGGCCTCCTTGAGGGCGCACGGCGGGGACATCCAGTTGAGCGGCTTGTAGGCGCGGTCGTCGGCGTGGATGCTGACGCTGCCGTCGGCCTTGACCAGGATGAGCCTGGTGGCGGAGGGCAGATGGGCGGAGAGCCGACCGGCATAGTCGACTGAGCAGCGGGCAATTACGAGACGCACGGTCGACCACGCTAGCCCACCGGGGCCAGTTGATGCGATTCCGCGACGACGGGGTGAAGAAAGCGCGAACCCCGCGAACATTGAGGTTCAGCGGTTCCGCTCCCTTCCGTCGAGGTCTGGCGCCCATCCCCTCGGGTCGCTACGGTGTGTGACGGCACGCTTGCGGGATCGCTGTCAACGGGGATGGAGAGTTCAGATGAACGATCCGGCAGGATCCGGCCAATCTCGTGTACCACGGCGTATTTCCGGAGCAATCCACAGGAATGACCGGCCCGCTCCGCCGTTGACTGCCACGCTGTTCTGAGCGCTGTCGGTGTTCGGGACGTCACGTCCCGTGCCGCCGCCGCTGGTCGCGAAGGTGCCGGAAACGCCTGTCCCACGGTGTTCCGGACACCCCACACGATGTCGCCAACCCTCACCTGAGCTTGGACTACGCACGACCACCCGGGCGCCGCGCGGGTGGACCGCGAGAGGAGAATCCATGTCGCTCGACGTCTCACCGGCCCTGCTGGAGAAGGCCGAGCGGGGCGAGGTCGACGAGCGGGAATTCGTCGACTGCGTCCGCGTCTCCCTGCCCTACGCCTGGGACCTGATCAGCTCGCTGGTCGCCCAGGCGAAGGTCGACGGCACCGACTTCGCCGACAACCAGGTGCCGCCGCCCAGCGAGCAGGCCCGGGGCCAGCTGCTGCGCGCCCTGGCCAGCGATGCCATCCGGGGCGCCCTGCAGCGCCACTTCGGCGTGCAGCTGGCCTTCCAGAACTGTCACCGGGTGGCGGTGTTCCTGCCCTCGGAGGCCAACGAGGCGCGGTACACGCGCTTCACCTCCGTCCGGGAGCAACTGCTCAACCAGTCCGAGGAGCTGCGGGACTGCTGAGCGGCACCACCACCGCCACGGCGCCGGCCACCCCCGTCCCCCTAATCGGGGGGAGGGGGCGGCGGCGCGTGGGGCCATGACCTAGCCCAGTTGCGGCAGGACCTCGGAGCCGAGCCGGGCGATGTTGTGCAGGGTCGCCTCGTGGTCGCCGCTGCCCTCGGCGAGCAGGGCGAACCGGCGGATGCCGGTCCGCTCGGCGGTGGCCAGCAGCCGGTCGGCGCACTGCTGCGGGGTGCCCACCGCGTGCAGGTCGCAGAGGAGTTCGGTGTACTGGCGCGCGTCGCGCATCTTGCGCTCGCGGCCGTCCACGGTGCGGTGCGCGCCGAGCCCGTAGTCGAACCAGCCGGGCATCGCGTTCAGCAGGGTGGACCGGGCCGCCGCGGCGCGGTCGTCGACCTGGGCCACCCCGGCCGCGACGTGCCGCAGGCTCACCCGGCGCAGCTGCTCCTCGCTGCGCCCGGCGGCCAGCCAGGAGGCGCGGTACAGCTCCAGCATCCGCAGCTTGTCCTCGTCCCCGGAGTGCATGCCGAGCAGCATCGGCAGGCCGCGCTCGGCGGCCAGCTTCACCCCGCCGGGGGAGGTGCAGGCGACCACCACGGGCGGACCTGCCACCGGCCGCCCGGTGACGGTGAGCTCCTCGCCGAGGCCCTCCTCGTCCTGGCGCTGGCGCGGGAAGCGCACCGTGCCGGTCTGCTCGCCGAGGCCGAGCCAGCTGCTCAGGGGGGGCCGCCGCACCGGTTCGGTGGCCCGGGGCACCACCGCCACCTCGGGGAAGGCGAACTGGGGGCCGTCCGCGCCGACCCGGGAGCCGCGCAGCCAGCGCAGCAGCAGGTCCAGCCGCTCCGGGAAGCCGTTCTCGAAGGCGCCCACGCCGTCGCCGAACACGTCCAGGTCGATCCACGGCCCGCCGCGGCCGACCCCGAGCGTGAAGCGCCCGCCGGAGGTGAGGTGCAGCAGCGCGGCCTGCTCGCCGAGGGCCACCGGGTGGCGGGTGGAGAGCACGCTGACCGCCGTGCCGACGCCGATCCGGCGGGTGCGGCCGAGCAGCAGCGCGGCCAGCGTGGCGGCGTCCGGGCAGACCCCGTACGGGACGAAGTGGTGCTCGGCCAGCCAGACGCTGTCCAGGCCCGCGTGTTCGGCCTCGACGGCGGACCGGACGGTGCGCTCCAGTGCCTCGCCGTGGCTCTGCCCGGGGAACTGCGCGGACAGCAGGAACAGGCCGACCCGCACCGGCGCGGTGTTCGCCGGCAGGGCCGCGGTGCGCTGGGCCGCGGGCAGCGGCTCGCCCGCGACGGCCGTCACCGGGGGGACGGAGCTCAGCGCCGGCCCGGGCGCGGGCGGCCGGACCCCGACGGGTCGACGGGTCTCGGCACGGGCGCTGGTCTTGGTCATCCTTGGGCCTCCTCGGGTGCGCGCAGGGTCTGCGGGCCCCGCCTCTCCCCCTGTGGGTATCCGATGTCATGTGCCAATGGCACGCTGAGCCCCGAATTTCCCCGATGATCGGGTGGATCTCGGCAAAAACGCCGGAGCACCCGGCGGAGCCGTGATAGTGGCCATTCGGGAGGCCGGCCGGCCGTAGGCTGGAACGGCCCCAGAGCCCCCGGAAGAGAGGCAGTCCGCCGTGTCGCCGCGCCGCAATCGGATCAAGAGCGCCGCCCCCCACGAGAGCACCGAGCCGGCCGCTCCGCTCGGCGGATCGCTGCGCCGCACCGAGAGCTATCAGGGCGACGACTGGGTGGTCCAGACGGTCGCCGGGACGTCGGGGCGGTTCTACCGCTGCCCGGGGTGCGACCAGGAGATCCCGCCGGGCGTGGGCCACGTGGTGGCCTGGCCGATGCACGGCGCGGGGGTGGACGACCGGCGGCACTGGCACCGCGCGTGCTGGGGAGCGCGGGAGCGCCGGGCCTCCAACGTGCTGCGAGGCCGCGGCGCTCCGCGGTACTGACGGTCCTGGCCCGGAACTCCGTTACGCGTCCCGCTGCTTGAGCACCAGCGCGCCGCCGGCCAGGGCCGCGGCCGTCCAGGCGAGGCAGATCAGGAAGCCGGGCCACGGCCCGTACGGCTGGCCGTGCTGCTCGTACACCAGCAGCATCCGCGAGCCCGCGTAGTCGGGGAAGTAGTGGGCCAGGGTCTTGACCTTCGGCACCGCCGAGAGGATCGGCGAGAGCAGGAAGAAGAACGGCACCAGCACCCCGAGCGCGAGCGTCTGGTTGTGCAGCATCGTGGTGACGCCCGCCGAGAACAGGCAGAGCATCGTCAGGTACAGCGCGGCGCCGAACACCGCGCGCAGCACGTGCGGTTCGCCGAGCGTGGTGGAGTGCGAGCCGAGCAGTGACTGGCCGACGAAGAAGGTGACGAAGGCCGTTACCAGCGAGACCACCAGGGCGAGCGTGCCGAGCACCGCGGCCTTGCCGCCGAGCAGGGTCGCGCGCTGGGGGACGGCGGCCAGGGTGACCCGGATCATGCCGCTGCTGTACTCGTTGCCGATCGCCAGCACGCCGAAGACGATGATGGCCAGTTCGCCGAGCATGATGCCGGCGAAGGCCGTCCCGGTGGCGTCGAACGGGGACTGCTCGTTGCGGCGGAACTCGGTGAAGTTGTTGTTGGTGAGCAGGGACAGCAGCGCGCCGATGCCGACGGTGACGACGAAGGTCAGCGCGAGCGTCCAGACCGTCGAGCGGACGCTGCGGATCTTCGTCCACTCGGAGCGCAGGATCGCCGGGAAGGACGCCATCTCAGTTCTCCTCCTGCCGTGCCGCGGCGGTCTGCCGGGCGCCGTCCGCCTTCCATCCGGCGCCCCAGGTGCCGGGTGCGCCGGCCGCGTCCCGGCCCGGTCCGTCGCCCGCGTGGTATTCCACCGAGTCGGCCGTCATCTGCATGAACGCCTCCTCCAACGAGGCCTGCTGCGGGCTGAGTTCGTGCAGCACCACGCCGTTGGCCGCGGCCAGTTCGCCGAGCCGCGCGAGGTCGCCGTCGACCACCTCCCAGGAGCCGTCCGGGCCGGGTTCGTGCCGCAGTCCGGCGCCGGCCAGGACGTCGAGCAGCCGTTCGGGCTCGGGGCTGCGCAGCCGTACGGCGGAGCGGGAGTTGCGCCGGATGAACTCCGGCATCGGCAGGTCGGCGAGCAGCCGGCCCCGGCCGATGACCACCAGGTGGTCGGCGGTGACGGCCATCTCGCTCATCAGGTGGGAGGAGACGAAGACCGTCCGGCCCTCGCCGGCGAGGCGCTTCATCAGGTTGCGGATCCAGAGGATGCCCTCCGGGTCCAGGCCGTTGACGGGCTCGTCGAACATGACGATCTCCGGGTCGCCGAGCAGTGCCGAGGCGATGCCCAGGCGCTGGCCCATGCCGAGGGAGAAGCCGCGGGCCCGCTTGCGGGCGACCGGGGTGAGGCCGACCAGGGCGAGCACCTCGTCCACCCGGCGCTCCGGGATGCGGTTGCTCTGGGCGAGCCAGAGCAGGTGGTCGCGGGCGGTGCGGCCGGGGTGGACGGCCTTGGCCTCCAGCAGTGCGCCGATGTACTTGAGCGGCTCGCTGAGTTGCCCGTAGCGCCTGCCGTCGATGGTGACCCGGCCGCCGGTGGGGCGGTCGAGGTCGAGGATCATGCGCATGGTGGTGGACTTGCCGGCGCCGTTGGGGCCGAGGAAGCCGGTCACCACGCCCGGGGGCACCGTGAAGCTGAGCCGGTCCACCGCGAGCGTCTTGCCGTAACGTTTCGTCAGGTCGTGCAACTCGATCATTCGCGCTCCCTTGCTCCTTGGCAGATTAGGACAAAGCGGATATCGCGGCCCGCTGAGTGGGCCCGCCGGGCGTGCCGGAATACGGTGGGCGCATGACCGAGCTCCCCTCCGCAGTGTCCGTCCGCGAGAGCGGTACCGGAACACCCCTCGTACTGCTGCACGCCTTCCCGTTGAACGCTTCGATGTGGTCGTCCCAGCTGGACGCGCTGCCCGGTCTCACCGGGGACGGAGCCCGGGTGCTCGCCCCCGACCAGAGAGGGTTCGGCGGCACCGAACTGGGCTCCGACGAACCCTCGCTGGACGTCGTCGCGGACGACCTCGCCCTGCTGCTGGACGCCGCCGGGATCGAGCGCGCCGTGGTCGGCGGGCTCTCCATGGGCGGCTACGTGGCGCTGGCCTTCGCCCGCCGCCACCCCGGGCGGCTGTCCGGCCTGCTGCTGGCCAACACCCGTGCCACCGCCGACACCGACGCCGTCCGGGCCAACCGGGAGCGGATCGCGGCCGCCGTCACCGCGCGGGACAGCGTGCAGCTGCTGCTGGACGAGCAGGTCGTGGCCGGGCTGCTCGGGCCCGACTCGCAGCACCTCGTGGAGCGGGTGCGGACGATGATCGCCGCCGCCTCGCCGGCCGCCGCCGCCTGGACCCAGCGGGCCATGGCGGCCCGCCCGGACGCCCGGGACGTGCTGGCGGGCCTCCGGGTGCCGGTCGCGGTGGTGACGGGCGCCCAGGACGCCCTGATGGAGCCGGAGGAGGCCGAAGGGATGCTGCGGGCCCGCCCGGACGCCGAACTGACCGTCATCCCCGGGGCGGGCCACCTGAGCGCCCTGGAGGCGCCCGAGGCCTTCGACGCCGCCGTCCGCGCCCTGCTGGACCGGGTGGCCGCCGAATGAGTCAGGAGAGCCAGGACGCGGCCGCCTGGGACTTCTCGGCGCTGGAGGTGACCGGCCGGATGACCGTGACCAACCGGGGCGAGGGGCTGCTCGAACTGACCCTCGAACCGCTCGGCGAGGACTACTGGATGCGCCCGGGGGAGACCTTCATCGTCACCTCGTACGGCGACCACGGGTCCGGGCACCCCTTCGAGGTGCAGTACTGGCCCGACTCGGTGTCCGTCTGGTGCACCTCCTGGTTCGGCACCGTATCGGACGACGAGGGCAACCAGCTCAGCAGCGGCCACCAGCGGCCCGACGGGGCCTACCCGAGGTAGTGACGCGGAGAAAGCCGACAGGCCCTCACCCGGGAGGGTGAGGGCCTGCGGTACGGCGGTGCCGAGGGGTCACTGCGCACGAGACAGGGGCACGTGCGGCAGCGGCGTCAGCGCGACTGCTGGGCGGGCACGCCCATGGTGTCGTCGTTCGGCAGCGAGGCGGCGGCCACGGCCGCACCGGTCAGCGTCGCCAGCATCTCGCGGACGTTGGTCAGCTGGGCGTTGATGCTGTCGCGGCGGTTGGTGAGCGCCGCCAGCTCGCGCTCGGATTCGCTGCGGATGCGGTCCGCCTTGGCGTTGGCGTCCGCCACGATGTCCTCGGACTGGCGCTGGGCCGTCTCGACGGTCTGGCGGGCGCGGCGCTCCGCGTCGGTGCGCAGCTTCTCGGCCTCCAGACGCAGCTGCTCGGCCCGGTGCTCGATCTCGGCCAGGCGCTTCTCGGCCTTGGCCTGACGGGCGGCCAGGTCGCGCTCGGACTGCTCGCGGCGCTTGGCCAGGTTGGTCTCGAACTCCAGGGCGGCCTGGGCGGCCTTGGTGCGGGTCTCCTCGAAGAGGGCGTCCGCCTCCTCGCGCTTGTTCTGGGCGTCCTTGTTGGCCTCGGCACGCAGCTGGGCGGCGTCGCTCTTGGCCTTGTCGACGATCCGCAGACCCTCGTCCTCCGCCTTGGCCTTGCGGTCCTTGGCGTAGTTCTCGGCCTCGGTGCGCACCTGCTGGGCGGCGGCCTCGGCGAGCTCGCGGTGCTGCTCGGCGGCGCGGTGCGCCTCGTCGCGCAGGTCCTTGGCCTCCTCCTCGGCGAGTCGCAGGATCTTCTCGACCCGGGCACCGAGACCGGCGTACGAGGGCTCCTGCTCGACCACGGCCGCCTGGGCGGTCTGGGTCTCCAGGTGGAGCTCCTCGATGCGCTTCTCCAGCGCGCTGATCCGGGTCAGGGCACTGTCACGGTCGGCCACCAGCTTGGTGATCCGCTCGTCGACCTGGGCACGCTCGTACCCACGGCGCACCAGGTCGAAGCCGTGAGGGGAGTGACTGTCGCTCATGGGGTTCTGGGCTTCCTGTCGTCAAACCGCTGAGGTGGTTGAGGGAATCCTGACACGGTACCGGAGTGTCGACGGCGAAATGCCGTTGTCTCGCGGACAATGTCCGCTCAATCGGGTGGTGAGCTCTTGGAGCGATTGCCACCCGATCGGGGGGAGCCAACTCCGGCACCGGCCTTGGCACCCCCGTCCTTCTTGTTACTGCTTCCCCCGTTGACCTGGGCGACCGGTGACGGCGCCTCGAAGGCCTCCAGCGCGGACAGGACGTCCTGGACCCTGGAAATCTCGGTGTTGATGTCCTTGCGGCGGCGCACCAGCTCGTCCAGCTCGCGCCGGCCCTCGTCGGTGACCCGCTTCGCCTCCGCCTTCGCCTCGGCGAGCAGCCGCTCCGCCTCCGCCTTCGCCAGCTCGACCTGCTCGTCCGCGGACCGGTCCGCGTCCCGCAGCCGCTTCTCCGCCTCGGCGGACGCCTTGTCCAGCCGCTCCTCCGCCTCGGCCTCGGACGACTGCAGCTTCGCCTCGGCCTTCTCGATGAGCGACTCGGCGCGGTCGGTCGAGGTGGCGAGCTTGGTCTCCGCCTCCTTCAGCAGGCCCTCCGCCTTGCGGACGGCCGAGAGACGGACCTTGCTGGCCTCCGCGGAGGCCTCCGAGGTGAGCTCGCTCGCGCGGTCCTCGGCGGCGGCGACCAGGGCGGCGGCACGGTCCTCGGCCTCGGCGACGGTGGCCACCGCCTGCTCCTCGGCCTCGGTCAGCTGCTCCTGCGCGGCCGTCACCAGCGCGTCCACCCGCTCGCCGGCCGACTTCATGGCCGCCGCGTTCTCCTTGCGGGCCCGCTCGTGCAGCGCCTCCACCTCGGCGTCGGTGCGCTCGCGCAGCTCCTCGGCGCGCTCGCGGATCGCGGTGGCGTCCCGGCGGGCCTCGGCGAGCAGCGTGTCGGCGTCGGAACGGCCCTTCTCGACCTCGGCCTGACCGGCCGCCTCGCCGGCGGCGACCAGCCGGTCGGCCTCCTTGCGGGCGGCGGCGACCATCGCGTCGGCCTGCTCCTCGGCGGCGGCGGTGGTGGCCAGCGCGGTGGTCTGGGCGTCCTCGCCGAGCGCCTCGGCGTCCGCGAAGGCCTTCTCCAGAACGGAGTTGGCCTGGTCTCGGGTCGCCTTGTCGAACTGCTCGGCGGCCTCCCGGGTCTCCGCGTCGAAGGCGTTCGCGCGGGCGTGGGTGGCGCTGTCGTACTCGTCGGCCAGGGTGCGGGTGGCGAGGGCGTACTCCTCGGCCTCGGCGCGCAGCCCGGCGGCCAGCTCCTCGGCGTCGGCGACCGTACGGGCGCCCTGGGCCTCGGCGTCCGCCACGGTACGGGCGGCCTGCGCCTGCGCCTCGGCGCGCAGCTGCTCGGCGGCCTCCTGGGCGGCGCGCAGCTCGGCCTCGGCGTCCGCGCGCAGCTGCTCGTCGTAGGCCAGGGCCTCGGCGCGGCGGCGGTCGAGCTCGGCTTCGGCGGCCTCGCGGTCTGCGGCCAGCTCCAGCTCGGTCTGCTCGCGCAGGGCGGTGGTCTCGGCCTCGGTGCGGGCGCGCAGGTCGGCGCTGTAGGCGTCGGCGGCGGTGCGCTGCTCGGTGGTCTCGCGGTCGGCGAGCTCGCGCTGTTCGGCGGTCTCGCGGTCGGCGAGGTCGCGCACCTCGGCGGCGTAGGCCTCGGCGGCGGCCCGCTGTTCGGCGGTCTCGCGGTCGGCCAGTTCGCGCTGCTCGGCGGTCTCGCGGTCGGCGAGCTCGCGCACCTCGGCGGCGGCCTGCTCGGCGGCCGCGCGGACCTCGTCGGCCTCCTGCTCGGCGGCGGCCTTGAGCCCGGCGATCTGCTCGGCGGCGGCCTCGTGCATGCCGGCCACCGACTGGCGGACCTCGGCGGCCTCCTCCTCGGCGACGGCGATCAGCTCGGCGCCCTCGGCCTTGGCGGCGGCGATCAGCTCGGCGCGGTCGGCCTTGGCCTGCTCCAGCTCGGCGCCGGCCTCGGCACGGATGTCGTCGGCGGTGGCGCGGGCCTCGGACAGCTCGCGGCCGGCCTCGGCCCGGACGGTCTCGGCCTGCTCGTTGGCCAGCGCCAGCTCGGCGGCGGCCTTCTCGCGGACGGCCTTGGCGTCCTTGGCGGCCTCCGCCCGGCGCTGCTCGGCGCCGGCCTCGGCGCGCTCCAGCAGCTCGTCGGCGGCCTGGTGCTGCTCGGTGGCGTACGCGTCGGCGGCCTGGCGGACCTCGGCGGCGTGCCGCTCGGCGGTTTCGCGCTGTTCGGTGGTCTCGGCGGTGGTGCGCTCGGTCAGCTCGGTGGCGTGCTGCTCGGCCTCGGTGCGGACGCGGTCCGCGTAGGCCTCGGCCGCCTCGCGTTGCTGCGCGGTCTCGCGCCGGGCCAGGGCCCGCTGCTCGGCGGTCTCGGCGGCGGTGCGCTCGGTCAGCTCGGCGGCGGCCTGCTCGGCCTCGGCCCGCAGCTCGGTGGCGTACGCGTCGGCGGCCTGGCGGACCTCGGTGGCGTGCCGGTCGGCGGTTTCGCGCTGTTCGGTGGTGTCGGCGGTGGTGCGTTCGGTGAGGTCGGCGGCGTGCTGCTCGGCTTCGGTGCGGACGCGGTCGGCGTAGGCCTCGGCCGCTTCGCGCTGCTGGGCGGTCTCGGCGGCGGTGTGCTCGGTCAGCTCGGCGGCGGCCTGCTCGGCCTGCTCGCGGGCGGCCTGGGCGGCGGCCAGCTGCTCGGCGGTCTCGGCGCGTTCCCGGTTCAGCCCGGTGGCGGCGTCCTCGCGCTCGCGGCGGCTCTCCTCGCGCAGCGCGTCCGCGACCGCCTCGGCCTCGGCCCGGGTACGGGCGGCCTCGGTGTCGGCCTCGGCGCGCACCCGGTCGGCGTCCGCCACCGCGGCGTCCCGGACGGCGTTCGCCCCGGCCTGCGCGTCGGCGGTCACGGCCTCCGCCGCGGCGTTCGCCTCGGCGCGTACCCGCTGGTCGAACTCCGTTGCCTCGCGCCGCAGTTCGGCGGTCTCGCGCTCGGCGGCGGTGCGGTTCTCGGCGGCCGCGGCCTTGGCGGCGGACAGTGCGTCCTGGCCCTGCTGCTCGGCGGCGGCGGTGATCTTCTCGGCCTCGGTACGGGCCCGGGCCAGGGTCTGCTCGGCCCGGCCCTGGGTCTCGGCGGCCTGCTCCTGGGCCTGCTCGCGCAGCCGCTCGACCTCGCCGGCCGCGCCCGCGCGCAGCTCGTCCGCGTCGGCCTTGGCCTTGGTGAGCAGCTCCTCGGCGTTCTTCGCCGACTCCTCGATCTGCAGCACGGCCTGGCGGCGGGCCTCGCCGCGGACGCGCTCGGCCTCGGCGGCGGACTGGGCGCGCAGCTCCTCGGCCTCGGCACGCAGCCGGGCCGCCTCGTCCTGCATCTGCTCGATCCGCTCGCGGATCGCGGCGGCGTCGTCCAGGGCGGCGTTCTGGGCCTGCTCGACCGCGGCCTGGGCCTGCTCGCGCAGCCGCTGCGCCTCGGCGGCGGCCTCGGCGCGGATGCGCTCGGCCTCGGCGGCGGCCTCGCTCCGGGCGGTCTCGGCGTCCTGGTTGGCCCGGCCGAGCACCTCCTCGGCGGTCTTGGCGGCCTTGGCGAGGTGGACGGTCGCGTCCTTGGCGCCGGCCGCCCGGCCCTCCTCCTCGGCCTGGCCGCGCAGCCGCTGCGCCTCCGCCTCGGCCTGCGCCCGCAGCCCGGCCACGTCCCGCTCGGCCTGGGCGCGCAGCTCGGCGATCGCGGCCTCGGCCTCGGCGCGCAGCTCGGCGGCGACCGACTCGGCGGTGGCCCGCAGCCGCTCGCTCTCCTCGGCGGCGGCGGCCTTGGCGGCGTCCGCCTCGGCCTGCTTGGTGGCGGCCTCGGTGCGTACGGCCCGGGCCTCGGCGCGGATCGCCTCGGCCTCCTTGGTGGCCTGGGCCACCATCCGGGCCACCTCGGCCCGGGCGGTCTGCGAGCGCTGCTCGTTGGCGGCCTCGCCGTCGGCGACCTTGCGCTCGGCGGCGGCCTCGGCGTCGGCCTGGAGCTGCTCGGCGGCCTGCTCGGCCTGCGCGCGCAGGGCGGCGGCCTCGTGGCGGGTGCGCTCGGCCTCGGCGATCGCCTCGGCGCGCAGCCGCTCTATCTCGGCCTTGGCGGCGGCGAGCTGCTGCTCGGCCCTGGCCTGTTCGACGGCGGCCTGCTCCTTGAGCCGGCCGATCTCGGCGTGCGCGACGGTCAGCTGCTGTTCGGCGGCGACATGCGCGGCGGCCAGCTCCTGCTGGGCCTGGCCGCGGGCGGCGTCCACGTCCGCGGCGGCCTGGGCGCCGGCCTGCTGGGCCTGCTCGGAGGCGGCGCGCAGCAGGCGCTCGGCGTCGCTCTGGGCGCGCTGGAGCGCAGCCTCGGCGGCGGCGTGGGCCTCGCCGCGGGCGGCGTCCACGTCGGCGGCGGTCTGGGCGCGGGCCTGGTCGGCGAGGGCGACGGCCTCCGCGCGGGCGGCGGCGACCATCCGCTCGGCCTCGACGCGGGCTTCCTGCAGCAGGCGCTGGGCCTCCTGCTCGGAGCCGGCCCGGGTCTGCTCCGCCCAGCCGTTGACGTGCTGCTCGGCGTTGCGGCGCAGCTCGGTGAGCTCGTCCTCCAGCTGGCGGCGGCGGGCGGTGAGCTCGGCCTCCAGCCGGGCGGTGCGCTCGGCGGCCTCGGCCATGATCCGCTGGGTGGCGGCCTGGGAGTCGCGCAGCTGGCGCTCGGCGTCGGCGCGCAGCTGCTGGGCCTGCATCTCGGCGGTGCGGAGCATCTGCTCGGCCTGGCCGGAGACGGCGTCGAAGGCGCGCGGCTGAGCGAGCATGCGACGGGACTCGTGCAGCTTCGCCCGCAGCACCTCCACCTGGTAGGCGAGGTCCTCGGCATGCTCGACTGCCTTGTCCCGCTCCTTCCGAGTCCGACCCATCTCGGCCTCGAACTGGGAGAGGTGATCGTCAGCCTCGTAGCGGTCGTTGCCCCGCACTCCGCGGTCCCATCCATCTCCTGGTCGCGTCCTCGACCCGGCCGGTCCAGGGCTCCCGTTTCCCGGGGGCCGGTCCGACTGGTCCTTGCATCCACGGCTCCCGGACGCCCCCTGCCAAGCCGGGGCCGCCCGCCGCGGTCGTCGGAATCCGGGGCGTAGGAGCGCGGGGGTACCGCGTTCCCCCGTCCGAGTGGACTCCTGGGCGAACTCTTGCCTTGTGGAGAATGGTGACAGATCCGTCTAGCGACTGTTCAGCCGTGCCCGCGTAATGGACTCCCCTTGCGACGGGCCGACCGCCGGAGGGCGGGCAGGCCTGTCTTCGGCCGTGCCCGTCGCCTCCGTCCCCCGGAGTCTTCGCGCACTTGGGCATTGTAGTGGGAGCGCACTGTGGGGGAATGGCCGCAGGGGGGTTTTCCGGCTGTCCCGGCCAGGTTACTGACGGGTCATGACCGACGGGCCGTCGGGCGCCGCCGGGGCGGGCGGCACCCTGGGGCCGGTCCTGGGGGCGATTCAGTGCTCCTCGTCGGCGCTCTGCGCGGCCTCGTGGGCGTCGTGCTCGGCGTCGTGGGCGCCCTGCGCGGAGGTGACCAGCTCGGTCAGCACGCCGCCGCAGTCCTTCGGGTGCAGGAACGTGATCCGCGAACCCATCGAGCCGATCCGCGGCTCGTCGTACAGGACCCGGATGCCCTTGGCGCGGATGGCCTCGGCGTCGCCGTCCACGTCCGCGGTGCCGAAGGCGATGTGGTGCACGCCCTCGCCGTTCTTCGCCAGCCACTTGGCGACGGTGGAGTCCGGCCGGGTCGGCTCCAGCAGCTGGAGGTAGGAGGCGCCGCCGTCGTCCGTGCCGTTGATCCGGAGCATGGCCTCGCGGATGCCCTGCTCCTCGTTGACCTCGGAGTGGAAGACCTCGAAGCCGTAGGTGGCGCGGTAGAACTCGACCGTCTTGTCGAGGTCTCGGCAGGCGATGCCGATGTGGTCGATACGGGTCAGCACGGCGACCTCCGGGAATCGGGATGAGGGTGGCACCAGTGCAGCGCATGGCCCGCGGCGGACGCCAGCTACCGTACGTGCGAGCCTGCTCACACGTACGGGGTTCACCCGGACCGCGTCGGCGCGGTGTTGACTGGATGGTGCCAGTGCGCTCGATCACACCGTCGCTCCGGTGACGGGCGGGTAACAGGTCAGTACATTGAGCGGCATCCTCACCTGGCCACGACGTGCGAAGGGGCTCGTCCCATGACCAACACCACCTCTGTGATCGTCGCCGGTGCGCGGACCCCGATGGGCCGCCTGCTCGGTTCCCTCAAGGGCTTCTCCGGCGCAGAGCTCGGCGGCGTCGCCATCAAGGCGGCCCTGGAGCGGGCCGGCATCACCGGGGACCAGGTCCAGTACGTGATCATGGGCCAGGTGCTGCAGGCCGGTGCCGGCCAGATCCCGGCCCGCCAGGCCGCCGTCAAGGCCGGCATCCCGATGAACGTCCCGGCGCTGACCGTCAACAAGGTCTGCCTCTCCGGCCTGGACGCCATCGCGCTGGCCGACCAGCTGATCCGCGCCGGCGAGTTCGACATCGTGGTGGCCGGCGGCCAGGAGTCGATGACCAACGCCCCGCACCTGCTGCCCAAGTCCCGCGAGGGCTTCAAGTACGGCGCGATCGGGATGCTGGACGCCATGGCGTACGACGGCCTCACCGACGCCTACGAGAACATCCCGATGGGCGAGTCCACCGACAAGCACAACACCCGCCTGGGCATCCCGCGCGAGGCGCAGGACGAGATCGCCGCCGTCTCCCACCAGCGGGCCGCCAAGGCGCAGGCCGACGGCGTCTTCGAGGCCGAGATCGTCCCCGTCGCCATCCCGCAGCGCAAGGGCGAGCCCGTCCTGTTCAGCCAGGACGAGGGCATCCGCGCGGACACCACCGTCGAGGGCCTGGCCAAGCTGCGCCCGGCCTTCACCAAGGACGGCACGATCACCGCCGGCACCTCCTCGCAGATCTCCGACGGCGCCGCCGCGGTGGTCGTGATGAGCAAGGCCAAGGCCGAGGAACTGGGCCTGACCTGGCTCGCCGAGATCGGCGCGCACGGCAACGTGGCCGGCCCGGACAACTCGCTGCAGTCGCAGCCGTCCAACGCGATCAAGCACGCGCTGGGCAAGGAGGGCCTGGAGGTCTCCGACCTCGACCTGATCGAGATCAACGAGGCGTTCGCCGCCGTCGCCTACCAGTCGATCAAGGACCTGGGCGTCTCCTCGGACATCGTCAACGTCAACGGCGGCGCGATCGCGCTCGGCCACCCGATCGGCATGTCCGGCGCCCGCGTGGTGCTGAGCCTGGCGCTGGAGCTGCAGCGCCGCGGCGGCGGCGTCGGCGCGGCCGCGCTGTGCGGCGGCGGCGGCCAGGGCGACGCGCTCATCGTGCGCGTCCCGAAGGCCTGATCGCTGATCTGATCTTCGGGGCTGCGGACCGCCACAAGCGGTCCGCAGCCCCTTCGGCGTACCCATACGCGAGGAGCTCCTGATGATCGATGTCGCCACGCTGGTCGAGCAGGCCCGGGAGGGCCGGCCGCGGGCCGTCGCCCGGCTGATCACGCTGGTCGAGAACGCCGCCCCGCAGCTGCGGGAGGCGATGGCCGCGCTCGCGCCGTACACCGGTCAGGCCTACACGGTGGGGCTGACCGGCTCGCCCGGGGTCGGCAAGTCCACCTCCACCTCGGCGCTGGTCTCCGCCTACCGGCGGCTCGGCAAGCGGGTCGGCGTCCTGGCCGTCGACCCGTCCTCGCCGTTCTCCGGCGGCGCGCTGCTGGGCGACCGGGTCCGGATGCAGGACCACGCCACCGACCCCGAGGTGTTCATCCGCTCGATGGCCACCCGGGGCCACCTCGGCGGGCTCTCCTGGGCGGCGCCGCAGGCACTGCGGGTGCTGGACGCGGCCGGCTGCGAGGTGATCCTGGTCGAGACCGTCGGCGTCGGGCAGTCCGAGGTCGAGGTCGCCGCCCAGGCCGACACCACCGTGGTGCTGCTGGCCCCCGGGATGGGCGACGGCATCCAGGCCGCCAAGGCCGGGATCCTGGAGATCGGCGACGTCTTCGTGGTCAACAAGGCGGACCGGGACGGCGCCGACGCCACCGCGCGGGAACTCAACCACATGCTGGGCCTCGGCGAGGCCCGCGAGGCGGGGGACTGGCGCCCGCCGATCGTGAAGACCGTCGCGGCCCGCGGCGAGGGCGTGGACGAGGTGGTCGAGGCGCTGGAGAAGCACCGCGCCTGGCTGGAGGAGCACGGCGAGCTCGCGGTGCGCCGCCGCCGCCGGGCCGCCGAGGAGATCGAGGCGATCGCACTGGCCGAGCTGCGCGCCCGGATCGGCGACCTGCGCGGGGACCGGCACCTGGCCGCCCTGGCCGAGCGGGTGGCCGGCGGCGAGCTGGACCCGTACGGCGCGGCCGACGAACTGGTCGCGGGCCTCACCCGGGGCTGAGCGGCCGGCAGTGCCCAGCGTTGCGCAGGAAGTCGGCCGGACCGACTTCCTGCGCAAGCGCCTCCCGTCCAAGTTGGTCCGACTGGTCGGACCTTCCGGTGGGTCGTGCCGGGACGACCCCCGGCGGCGGCAGGACCGAGGTTATGAATGCGTCACCTGACCATCCGTGAGCATCAACCTCAGGAGCCACCCGATGCGCCCCATCAGAGCAGCTTGTCTCGGCACGGCCAGTGCGCTGGTCACCCTTCTCGCCTGCGCCCCTGTCGCGGCTGCTGCGGCAGACAACGATTCCACCCACGCCAAGGGCAGGGACCGGGTCATCACACTCATCGGCCGGCTCGCGCAGCAGACGCGTTTCCCCGTCAATCCCGGCGGCGCCCCGGCCCAGGGTGATCGGACCGTCTTCCGCTCGATCCTCTTCGACCAGGCCGACAACAGGGTCGGCGAGACCGACGGCACCTGCACCACCACCACCGTCGACAACGGCGGAGCGGAGGAGTGCGTCGTGACCTACAACCTCCCGGGCGGCCAGCTCGCCGTGCAGGGGATGGTCTTCGGCATTCTCAACCCGGGCCCTCCCCCGTCGTTCGACAACGGGATCACCGGTGGTACCGGGGCATTCGACCGGGCCCGTGGCTCGGTCCACGCCGACACGATCGCTCCGGGCACGAGGCGCTTCACGATCGACCTCGACCGCTGACCGGTCCCGCGCTGCTTCCGGCGGCCCCGCCAACTCGGCGGGGCCGCCGTCGCGTCACGTTCTCCGCGGTGAGGGGCCGCAGCGGCTACGGCTTGCCGCGGAGGCCGCGGAGGTGGTCGGCGATGGGGGAGAGGGCGTCGAACATGGCGTCGAGCTGGTCCGGGGTGAAGCGGTCGATGAAGTGCGCCCGGACGCTGCGTACGTGGTCGGGGGCGACGCGCTGCATCGTCTCCCAGCCCTGTTCGGTGAGGTGGGCGAAGAGGCCGCGGCGGTCGCCGGGGCACTCCTGGCGCAGGACCAGGCCGGCGGTCTCCATCCGGGTGATCTGGTGCGAGAGCCGGCTCTTCGACTGCAGGGTGGCGGTCGCGAGGTCGGTCATGCGCATCCGGCGGTCGGCGGCCTCGGAGAGGACGACCAGGATCTCGTAGTCGTTGATCGCCAGGTTGTGGGGCTGGAGTTCGCGGCCGAGCTGGTACTCCAGCAGCTTGGCGACCTCCAGATGGGCGCGCCACATCCGCTGCTCCCTGGCGGTCAGCCAGGGAGTCTCCTCCTCGGGCTGCGGCGGAGGGTTGTCCGCAGTGTCGATCGTGTGCGTGTCCATAGCACCCAGCATAGCCGATTTAGTTCAATCTTGTACAAGTTTACAGGCCGAAACGTCGGCCGAGGTCGCCCAGATTACCCAGGCCCGGCACGTTGGGGTTGCCACCGCCGTGCCCGGCCGAACCCGGCTGGGGCGGGACCCCGCCGACCGGGACGCCCGCCTCGGCGCCCACCACGCCGACCGAGCGCTCGGCCATCAGCTTCTCGCTGGACTGCAGCAGCACCTGGCCGGCGCCGATGAACTCGAACTGGTGCTCCTCGCCGGAGGCGCCGCCGATGCCGGTCAGCCGCCGCAGGCCGCCGATCAGCCCGTGCATGTAGTCGTGGTCGTAGTGGTGGCACGGCGCCGGGCAGTCCGCCCAGCCCACCAGCGCCTGCGGATCCACCCGGATCGGCGGCTCGACGAAGTGCACCGGCCCGTTGGAGGCGGCGACGAAGCGGCCGGTGCCGATCAGGGTCAGGAAGCCCGGGATGATCGACTGCTTGAGCCGCAGCGTCGGGTCGAAGGCGAGCAGGTTGCCGGAGCGGACGGTCAGGTTGCCGTCCTCCAGGTCGTAGGAGTTGAGGTCGAAGGCCCGGTCGGCCAGCAGCAGCTTGCCGCGCCCCTCGGCGACCACCCAGTCCGAGGCGTGCATCGGTGAGTTGAAGTGCTGCCCGAGCATCCGGTCGACCATCCCGGCGCCGACGCCCTTGAAGGTGATGTCGCCGTAGTAGGCGACCATCTTGCCCTTCTGCAGGAAGTAGGACCCGTTCAGCTCAACCGAGAAGGAGTACGGGTTGACGTTGTCGTTGACCGGCAGGCTGTACACGTCGTGCACCACCGGGCCGGCGCCGCCGTGCGCGGCCGGCAGCGGGGCGACCGGGCCGCCGAACTGCTCCTGGGCGTACGGCTGTTGGTACGGCTGCGGCGGCTGGTGCGGCTGCCCGGGCGGGGGCGGCGGATAGCCGCCCTGCGGGTACCCGCCCTGCTGCGGGTGACCGGGCTGCGGGTAGCCCGGCTGCGGGCCGTGGTTGGGCGGGGGCGGCGGCGGGACGGCGAAGCCGGGCTGGGTCGGCTGGTCGTGCGGGGAGCCGTACGGGGGCTGCGGCGGGTAGGACATCAGAGCTTCTCCTCGCTCGCCTGGACGTACACCGCGCCCTGCCCGGACAGCTCCAGCTGGAACGCCTCGCCCGAGCCGCGGCCGATCATGTCGCGCCAACCGACCGCGGCGGACAGCTTGTTGCGGACGTCGCCGCGGTGCGCCACGTACGCCTGCGGGTCGACGTGCACCGCCTGGCCGGGGACGATCGGCAGCTCGAAGACGCCGCCGTGGGCCATCACCGCGACCGAGCCGTGGCCCTCCAGCTTGGTGGTGAACAGGCCCTGGCCGGTGACCTGCCCGCGGACCATGCCCATCACCCCGCCCTGCGAGCCCATGAACATGGTGGACTGCCGCAGCGTGCCCTCGAAGGCGAGCAGGCGGTCCGCCTCGACGTACAGGGTGTCGCCGAGCAGGTCGATCACGTGGACGTGGTGGCCGCCGTGGCCGAACATGACCCGGCCCTGGCCCTCGACGGTCATCAGCGGGGTGTCCTCGTTGGCGACCCGCCGGCCGATCATCGACATCACGCCGCCCTGGCCGCCGGTGATGTTCGGCGTGAAGCGGACGTCGCCGCTGTACGCGAGCATCGCGCCGCGCTGGCTGAACAGCCGCTGCCCGGGCACCACCTGGGCCTCGACCATCTTGCCGTTGATCTTCGTGAAGCCCATCAGACGTCACCCCCGATGGTGACCTTCTCGGAGGGCTGCACGTACACCAGGCCCTCGCCGGTGAACTCGACCTGGACGGCCTCGCCGCCGCCCTCGCCGATCACCGTGGTCCAGCCGGCGCCCGACTTCAGGCTGCGGTGCAGGTCGCCGGTGTGCGCCACGTAGGCGCCCGGGTCCACGCGCAGCGGCATGCTCTTGTCGACCCGCAGGATGATGGCGGGCCCGTTGGAGGTGACGGCGGCCCAGCCGTGCCCCTCCACCTTGGTGGTGAAGAGGCCGTTGCCGGAGGACATGCCGTTCAGGCCGGTGAAGCTGGTGCCGGTGTGCAGGCCCGCCTCGGTGCAGAGCAGGTTGTCCGCCTCGACGTACAGCGTCTCGCCGTTCAGTCTGACCAGGTTGATCTCGGTGGCCTTGTCGGCGAAGTAGCAGGTGCCCTGGCCCTTCACCTCCATGACGGTCATCTTTTCGCCGGTCAGCCGGCGGGCGACCATGCCGCGCAGGCCGTCCCCGCCGCCGGTGAGCTTCTTGAAGGTCATCTGCCCGGTGTAGGCGACCATGGAGCCGTGTCTGGCCTTGACGGCGTCCCCGGTCAAGTCGACGGCGAGCACCCGCGATCCCTGGAGTCTGAACTGAGCCACGGCCGCAATCTAGCCGCTGCGGCCGTGGCCCGGGGAGGGTGCGGGGCCGAACTGGTACGGGGCTGGGACAAACGCGCCGGTCAGGCCCGGGCGTGCGCCCCGTGTTCGGGGCGCGGAACCGTGCCGGCCGCCTGCTCGACCTCCAGCAGGGAGGCCGAGTGGCGCTCCGCCTCGAAGGCCACCACGCCGCCGCGGAGCCCGAACAGGCGCTTGGAGAGCATGATCCAGAGGACGGCCGCGATGTTCAGCAGCAGGGTGCAGATCTTCACCGCGCTGACGTGCTCGCTCAGCTCGTAGCCCTCCAGCGGCAGGAAGGCGGCGGTGGCGACCACCGTCAGGTACTCGGCCCAGCGCTTGTTCAGCCAGAGGCCGACCGCCTCGACGATCTCGATCAGCGCGTAGGCCAGCAGCGCGCCGGCGACGATCAGCAGGGTGCTCTTCTTGAAGTCGAAGGTCTTGCGGATCGTCTCGACGATCGGGGCGTGTTCGAGGTCCCAGTGGAAGTGGTCGGTGACCGGCCTGAAGACGGTCAGGTTCTCGTCGAAGACCCGGTGCACCGCGTCCTGGCTGTTGGAGAACTTCCAGACGCCCCACGCCACGACGATGATCAGCAGCCCGCGCAGCACCCGCTCGACGGCCAGGAAGCGCAGGATGAACAGGTCGCGCAGCGCCTTGCCGCGCGGCACCAGCGGCGCGTCCGCGGCCGGCCCGGAGCCGTGCGGGGCGCCCAGCGCGAAGTCCCCGCAGCGCAGGCAGCGCCAGGCGTCGCCGACGGCGGTGGCGGTGTGCAGCCGGGAGGCGAGCTCGGGCTCGGTCGGCGCGTAGGTGATGTGGCCGCGCTTGGCGCAGGTCCTGCGGTCCCAGTCCCGCTTGAACATGTGTGGCTACCCCCGTGTGCGATGCGTCGGCGCCCGGATCGGTGGGCGCGCGGGCAGCAGGATAGGGGTTCCCGGTGACGGGCGGTCGCGCTCGGCCTCGTTCTGGGGCACGGCTGTGACAAGCCGGGCGGGCGCCACGGGCGCTACGGGCGCTCTGCGGCGGCCACGGGCGGGGCTGCGGGCGGGCGCCGCGGGCGTTGTGAGATCGGGCACGGCGCCCACCCCCGGCCGGGGGCTCGGACATGTGCTCGGTGATAATGGCCGGAAGGCTTGTGAGTCGCTTCACAAGCGCGCCCGCGCCTCCGACCCCCGTATTGAGGTACCCCACGTGAACAGCAGCGCCGTCCACCGCCTGCGCCTGGTCTCCGGCCCCGAAGGGGTCTCGTTCATCCTGCTGCTGATCTGCTCGGTGCTGAAGCGGACGACCTCCTTCGACGCCGTCCCGGTGATGGGCATGGTCCACGGGATCCTGTTCATCCTGTACGTGATCTTCTGGATCCTGGCCTGGCAGACGCAGAAGTGGGACGCCAAGCGCGGCATCCTGCTGTTCGTCCTCTCGGTGCTGCCCACCGGCGGCTTCTTCGCCGAGCGGATGCTCGCCCGCGAGGAGCGCGGGGAGCTCGAACCCGCTGCCGCCACCGCCTGAATCCCGCTTCGCGGACGGTCGACAGGCTGCCGCGGCCTCCTCTCCCAAAGGGCCGCGGCAGCCTGTCGCCGTTTCCTACCGGTGGTGGCTCCTGTCCGTGGCGGCTAGGTCCTAGTTGACGTTCACCGCGCTCCAGGCCGCGGCCACCGTCTTGTACTCGGTGCTGGTCGCGCCGTACAGGTCGGTGGCGGCCTTCAGGGTCGCCGTGCGGGCGGCCTTGTAGTTGGTGGTGGAGGTCATGTAGACGGTCAGCGCGCGGTACCAGACGGCCGCCGCCTTGGTGCGGCCGATGCCGGTGACCGTCGAGCCGTTCGACGTCGGGCTGTTGTAGCTGACCCCGTTGATCACCTTGGCGCCGCTGCCCTCGGAGAGCAGGTAGAAGAAGTGGTTGGCGACGCCCGAGGAGTAGTGGACGTCCTTGTTGCCGACGCCCGAGGACCAGTAGTCGGCCGAGGCGCCGTCCTTGGAGGGCTTGTCCATGTAGCGCAGCGGGGTGCCGTTGCCGTTGATGTTGAGCTTCTCGCCGATCAGGTAGTCCGGCGGGTCGGCGGGCAGGTTGGCCGACCACTCGACCATGGTGCCGAAGATGTCCGAGGTGGCCTCGTTGAGGCCGCCGGACTCGCCCGAGTAGTTCAGGCCGGCGGTGGCGGAGGTGACGCCGTGGCTCATCTCGTGGCCGGAGACGTCGATGGCGGTCAGCGGGTGGGTGTTGCCGGAGCCGTCGCCGTACGTCATGCAGAAGCAGGAGTCGTCCCAGAACGCGTTGACGTAGCCGGTGCTGTAGTGGACCCGGCTGGCGGCGCCGACGCCGTTGTTCTTGATGCCGCTGCGGCCGAAGGTGTTCTTGTAGTAGTCCCAGGTGGCGGCGGCGCCGTACTGGGCGTCCACGGCGGCGGACTCGCGGTTGGACGGCAGGCCGTTGCCCCAGGAGTTGGTGGTCTTGGCGAACAGCGTGCCGCTGCCCGAGGTGCCGCCCTTGAGGTCGGTGGTGGACTGGTTGCCCCGGGAGGCGTCCTTGAGCTGGTAGCTGGAGCCGCTCTGGGTGGTGGTCAGCGTGACGGTGCCGACGTTGACGCCCTTGCCGGTGCCGGTGGCGGTCTGCACGTGCTCCTGGCTGGCGAGGACCTGGCCGGTGGCGGCGTCGGTGACGACCTCCTGGCGGCTCGGGGTGCCGTCCGCCCGCTCGCCGGTGACCACCGTGCGGTGGGCCAGCCGCGGGGCGCCGTCGGCCGCCCAGACGACCAGCTCGGTCGCGTCGGCGCCGTCGACCCTGGTGAGCGCCGCCTCGTCCTCGTCGGCGGCGGTGCCGACCGTCGCCCGCACCGCGGCGGTGGCCCGCTCGGCGGCCTGGGGCGCGGCGAGGCCCGGGGTCAGGCTGGGCACGGACAGCCGGCCGGCGAAGGCCCGGTCGACCGAGCCCACCGAGCCGTCGGCCTTCTGGTGGACGACCAGGTCGCCGCCGATCACCGGCAGGCCGGCGTAGGTCCGTTCGTACCGGAGGTGGCGGGTGCCGTCCCGGTCCACCACCACGTCCTTGGGCACCAGCTTCTCCTGGCCGCCCAGGGCCAGGGCCTGCGCGACCGGGGCGCTCTGCCCGGCGGCGAGCGCGAGCAGCGCGGACTGCTGCTGCTCCGGGGCGGGGGCGGCGGCCTGGGCGGCGGGGACGGCGGCGATCTGGACGACGCCGGCCAGCAGGGCGGTGGCGGAGAGTACGGCTCCGACCGTCAGCTTTCGCTTCACGTACGGGGGTTCCTTCCACGAGACCCGCGGGTGCGTGCGGGTGCGCCGCGTACCGGGGCGCCGGTTGACGCCGTGGGGCGGTAGGGCGCGGACGTGCTGCTCCCGTGCGGTACCTGACGCTCCGCCTGATGGGTGGGGGTGGCGGAGGTCGGACGGGGCTTTGGTCAGAAGCATGACAATCGTTGGCAGGAATGGACAGGCCGCCTCCGAGGATTGGCCAGGAATCGCCAAGTCGCGGTGCGGATGGTTCGGTTGCCGTGCATTGCCCGGAATCGCCGGTTCGTCCCCCTGGCGGAACTCCGCCAGCCGGGCGGCCTTGACAGCCCCCGGTACGGGCGGACGCCCGGGGCCTACCCTCCGACGAGGCCCCGGGCGTCCTGATTCGCTTGCGCCGTACGTCAGTTGACGTTGACGCCGCTCCACGCGGCCGCGACCGCGTTGTACTCGGCGCTGCCGGCGCCGTACAGGTCGCTCGCGGCCTTCAGGGTGCCGGTGCGGGCACCCGCGTAGTTGGTGGTGGAGGTGAAGTAGACGGTCAGCGCGCGGTACCAGATCTGCGCGGCCTTGGCCCGGCCGATGCCGGTGAGCGTCGAGCCGTCGGCGGTCGGGCTGTTGTAGCTGAACCCGTTGATGGTCTTCGCGCCGCTGCCCTCGGAGAGCAGGTAGAAGAAGTGGTTGGCCACGCCCGAGGAGTAGTGGACGTCCAGGTTGCCGACACCGGAGGACCAGTAGTCGGCCGAGCCGCCGTCCTTGCTGGGCTCGTCCATGTAGCGCAGCGGGCTGCCGTCGCCGTTCAGGTCGATCAGCTCGCCGATCCAGTAGTTCGGCGGGTTGGCGGGCAGGTTGGCGTAGAACTCGACCATGGTGCCGAAGATGTCGGAGGTGGCCTCGTTGAGGCCGCCGGACTCGCCGGAGTAGTTGAGGTTGGCGGTCGCGGCGGTCACGCCGTGGCTCATCTCGTGGCCGGCCACGTCGATCTCGGTGAGCGGGTGGGTGTTGCCGCTGCCGTCGCCGTAGGACATGCAGAAGCAGGCGTCGCTCCAGAACGCGTTCACGTAGTTGGAGCCGTAGTGGACCCGGCTGGTCGCGCCGACGCCGTTGTTCTTGATGCCGTTGCGGCCGAAGGTGTTCTTGTAGAAGTCCCAGGTGGCCGCCGCGCCGAACTGGGCGTCCACGGCGGCGGACTCGGAGTTGGACGCCAGGCCGTTGCCGAAGCTGTTGGTCGAGTTGGCGACCAGCGTGCCGCTGCCGGAGGTCCGGTTCTTCAGGTTGACGGTCGACTGGCCGCCGCGGGTGGCGTCCTTCAGCTGGTACGAGGTGCCGCTCTGGGTGGTGGTCAGCGGGACGGTGCCGACGAAGACGCCCTTGCCGCTGCCCGAGGCGGTCTGCACCTGCTCGTGGGTGGAGAGGACCTGGCCGGTCGCGGCGTCGGTCACCAGCAGCTGGCTGCTCGGGGTGCCGTCGGCGCGCTCGCCCTCGACGGTGGTGCGGTACGCCAGGCGCGGGCTGCCGTCGCTGGCCCAGACGACCAGCTCGGCCTTGCCGGTCTGGTGCACGGCCGTCAGGGGGGACTCGTCCTTGTCGGCGGCGACGCCGACGGTGGCCTGCACGGCGCCGGTCGCCTGGGCGGCGGCCTTGTCGGCGGGGATCTGCGGGCTGAGGCTCGGCAGGGCGATCTGCGCGCCGGTGGCCTTGTCCACGGAGGTGGTCGAGCCGTCCGCCTTCTGGTGCACCACCAGGTCTCCACCCAGGACCGGGAGCCCGGCGAAGGTGCGCTCGTAGCGGAAGTGGCGGGTGCCGTCGGCGTCCACCACGGCGTCCTTGGCCACCAGCTGCTCCTGGCCGCTCAGGGCCAGGGAGTGGGCCAGCTTGCCGGCCTGGCCGTTCGCCAGGGCGAGCAGGTCGGCGAGCCGGTCGCCGGACCGGGCGTGCGAGACAGGGTCCGCCATGGCCGTGCCGCCCACCTGGACGACACCGGTGAGCAGGGCGGTGGCGGAGAGTACGGCGACTGCGGCGAGCTTTCGCTTCACGGACGAGTCCTTCCGGGAAACCGCGTGTGGGCGCGGTCGCACCTCGTCCCGGGGGCCGGGGTCGGCACCTGAGGGGCGGGACGGGCACTGACGTGCGAGGCCCCGAGCGGTCGAACGGCTGGCCACCGGTGGGTGGGGGTGGTGGCTACCGGACGGGGTTGGCGGAAAGCATGACAATCGAGCAAATGAAATGACAGGTCTTGCTCATGAATTGGCCAAGTCCCGCCAAGGCAAAGGAATGTGAACGGGTCGGCAAAAGGGGCGAATCACCCCGCCTTGCAGCGGGTTGCCGTCCGAACCGAGGCCTGCCGAAGCGGCGTTGGCGCGATCGGCGACCAACCCCGTTGCGCCGCAGGCCCGTTGCGGTACGTTCACATCGCTGCAATGTCCTGGTATGGACCTGGCCGTCCGATTGGCGGGATCCCGCCACGTGTCCCGCTTGTCCACCATCAGGACAGCTGGTATCACCCGCTCCGTACGCCGGTACGGTTGGAAGGTGGCCAAGCCCCTCGCTCTCGACTTCGACCCGATCGCCCGCGCCGACGAGCTGTGGACCCGCCGCTGGGGCGGAGTCCCCTCGATGGCGGCGATCACCTCGATCATGCGCGCCCACCAGATCCTGCTGTCCCGGGTGGACGCGGTGCTCAAGCCGTACGGGCTGACCTTCGCCCGCTACGAGGCACTGGTGCTGCTGACCTTCAGTCGGACCGGGGAGCTCTCGCTCTCCAAGGTCGGCGAGCGGCTCATGGTCCACCCGACCAGCGTGACCAACACCGTCGACCGCCTGGAGCGGGCCGGCCTGGTCGCCCGCCGCCCCAACCCGCTGGACGGCCGCGGCGTGCTGGCCGCGATCACCGAACGCGGCCGCGAGGTGGTCGAGGAGGCCACCCGGGAGCTGATGGCGATGGAGTTCGGGCTGGAGGAGTACGGCCCCGAGCAGTGCCGCCAGGTGTTCGAGCTGCTCAGGCCGCTGCGGGTCGCGGCCGGCGACTTCGACGAGTCCCGCGGGGCCGCGGCGGAGGGGGCTGCGGAGGGGAGGCTGTGAGGGCGGCTACCCTCGTGGGAGCGGTGCGCGGATCCGGGCGTACCCGCCGAAACTGCCGAGCGAGGCGAGGAAGAGTATGAAGGCGACCCCCCTGCTGGGCTGGTACCGGGCCCTGGCGATTGCCACCGGTGTGGCACTGCTGGTGTTCTGCGGCTTCATGGTCGCGAAGTACGGCTTCGGCAAGGCCGAGGAAGTGACCACCTACGTCGCGATGCTGCACGGCTACCTGTACATCGGGTACTTCGTGGTGACCTTCCTGCTCGGGCAGAAGCTGAAGTGGCCGCTCGGCCGGCTGGTGCTGACCCTGGCGGCGGGGTGCATCCCGTTCCTCTCCTTCGTCTTCGAGCGCAAGGTGGCCGGCGAGGCCGCCGAGAAGCTGACGGCGGGCGCGGGTGCCCGCCAGCCGGCCGGCGTCTGAGCCGAGAACCCGCGAGAGGGCCCCTTCCCCACATCGGGGGAGGGGCTCTCTCGGCGTTCCGGGGTGCTCCCCGCTCTCCCCGTCGCCCGCCGGAGGCGCCCCCCTCCGACCTGCTGCCATCGACAAGTACTAGGACGTCCGAGTAAATTAGTAGGACGTCCTAATAGCTGTGCCGCCCCGTCGCCGTGGCGGCCGTACGGAGCGGAGTTCGGGGTCATGGACGCCGAGGAGATCGAGCGCGGACGGCAGCGCTGGCAGCAGCGGTACGACAAGGCCCGCAAGCGGGACGCGGACTTCACCACCCTCTCCGGCGACGAGGTCGAGCCGGTCTACGGCCCGCCCGCCGGGCAGGCCTACGAGGGCTTCGAGCGGATCGGTTGGCCGGGCGAGTACCCGTACACCCGCGGCCTGCACCCCACCGGCTACCGGGGCCGCACCTGGACCATCCGCCAGTTCGCCGGCTTCGGCAACGCGCAGCAGACCAACGAGCGCTACCGGATGATCCTGGACGCGGGCGGCGGCGGCCTCTCGGTCGCCTTCGACATGCCCACCCTCATGGGCTACGACTCCGACGACCCCAAGTCGCTCGGCGAGGTCGGCCACTGCGGCGTGGCCATCGACTCGGCGGCCGACATGGAAGTGCTGTTCCAGGGCATCCCGCTCGGCGAGGTCACGACCTCGATGACGATCAGCGGCCCGGCCGTCCCGATCTTCTGCATGTACCTGGTCGCCGCCGAGCGCCAGGGCGTGGACCCGGCGGTGCTCAACGGCACCCTGCAGACGGACATCTTCAAGGAGTACATCGCGCAGAAGGAGTGGCTCTTCGCCCCCGAGCCGCACCTGCGCCTGATCGGCGACCTGATGGCGTACTGCGCCGAGGGCATCCCCGCGTACAAGCCGCTGTCCGTCTCCGGCTACCACATCCGCGAGGCCGGGGCGACGGCCGCGCAGGAGCTGGCGTACACCCTGGCGGACGGCTTCGGCTACGTCGAGCTGGGCCTGTCCCGGGGCCTGGACGTGGACGTCTTCGCGCCCGGCCTGTCCTTCTTCTTCGACGCGCACCTGGACTTCTTCGAGGAGATCGCCAAGTTCCGCGCCGCCCGCCGGATCTGGGCCCGCTGGATGCGCGACCGCTTCGGCGCCAAGACCGACAAGGCGCAGTGGCTGCGCTTCCACACCCAGACCGCGGGTGTCTCGCTCACCGCGCAGCAGCCGTACAACAACGTGGTCCGCACCGCCGTCGAGGCGCTGGCCGCGGTGCTCGGCGGCACCAACTCGCTGCACACCAACGCCCTGGACGAGACCCTGGCGCTGCCCTCCGAGCAGGCCGCCGAGATCGCCCTGCGCACCCAGCAGGTGCTGATGGAGGAGACCGGCGTCGCCAACGTGGCCGACCCGCTGGGCGGTTCCTGGTACGTCGAGGCGCTGACCGACCGGATCGAGCAGCAGGCCGAGGCGATCTTCCGGCGGATCCTGGACAAGGGCCGGGAGGACCACGAGATCGGCCCGATCACCTCCGGCATCCTGCGCGGCATCGAGGAGGGCTGGTTCACCGGGGAAATCGCCGAGGCGGCCTTCCAGTACCAGCAGGGCGTGGAGAAGGGCGAGAAGCGCGTGGTCGGCGTCAACTGCCACCCGCGCAGCGTCACTCCCGAGCTGGAGATCCTGCGGGTCAGCCACGAGGTCGAGCGCGAGCAGGTTCGCGTGCTGGGCGAGCGCAAGGCGGCGCGGGACGAGGCGGCCGTCCGGGCCGGGCTGGACGCCATGCTGGCGGCGGCGCGCTCGGGCGAGTCGATGATCCCGCCGATGCTGGACGCGGTGCGCGCCGAGGCGACGCTGGGCGAGATCTGCAACGCGCTGCGGCAGGAGTGGGGGACGTACCAGGAGAACGCGGCGTTCTGACCGCGTGACCGTCACGTGAGCGGCGGAGCCGCCGTACGGATTTCCGTACGGCGGCTCCGCCGTGCCCGGGTGCCCTCAGCCGGTGGCGAGTGCGCCGAGCAGCAGGTCGGTGAAGCGGCGGGTCCACGCCGGGGTGATCGGCTCGCCGCTGACCAGGACGCGGTGTTCGACCGTGCCCGCGATGGTGTCGAAGATGATGTCGACCTCCTCGCGGGCCGACTCGGCGTCGGTGTCGGCCTCCAGTTCGCCGCGCGCCTGGGCGGCCGCCCGGCCCTGGCGGACCAGCCGCTTCTGCGGGTCCACGATGGCCTCGCGGATCCGGCGGTGCAGCTGCCGGTCGCGGATGCCCTCGGCGAACAGCGCGAGCAGCGCGGCCTGGGTCTCGGGGCGGGCCAGCAGGTCGGCGAACTGGGCCACCACGGCCTCGATGTCGGCCCGCAGGCTGCCGAGGTCGGGCATCACCAGTTCGTCGAAGAGGGTGGCGACGGCGTCGACCACGAGCTCGTTCTTGGACGGCCAGCGGCGGTAGAGGGTGGTCTTGGCGACGCCGGCCCGGCTCGCCACGTGGCCCATGGTCAGTCCGCCCCAGCCGAGTTCGGCGAGGGCCTCGCGGGTGGCGTCGAGGATCGCGCGGTCGGCGGCGGCGCTGCGCGGTCGGCCCTTGGCGCGGGCGGCGTTGGCGGCCTCCGGGGCCGTCGTGCTCGCGGCGGCCGGGGCGGTGCTCGCCCGGGCCGGGCACGCCGGGCGCAGGCTCTCCGGGCTCGCGGGGGGCTGGGCGGCCGGCACCGGGCCTCCTTGCGCTGTACTGGTAAGTAACTTGGGTGGGGCAGGTAACGGTAGCGACTGTTGGCCGATTCGGGCAGCCGGGCCGCCCGGGAAAGTGGGGCAGGTCACGTCCCCGAACCGTCGGTTGGGCTTGCGGGCGGGGCACCGGCTCCAGTTACGCTACGACTCGTAGCGAAAGCAGTGACAACCAGGCGCCGCACCCGTGGGACGGGGCGGCGCAGGCGCGGGTGGGGATCCGCGCCGAACGGTTCAGGCTACCGGGGGAGGGGCGCCGCGACCGGAAACCCGCACCGCGCGGCCCGCGCGGGGCGACTTTCCCGAGGTTGGTGCCCGCGAGCAGCGCGGACGGGGGAGGATGGTGCCATGCAGCCACGGAATTCGCGTCTCAACAGCTCCGCCCTGCGCGGTGCGGTCGACCTCGCCGCAGTGAAGGCGGCCGGCGAGGCCGCCCAGAAGGCCGAGCAGGCCCGGGCCGAGCGGGCCCGTCAGGCGGCCGCCGCCGAAGCGGACGGCTCCGCCGTCGCCCAGCCCGTCCACCAGCTCGTCATCGACGTCACCGAGGACACCTTCGAGGCCGAGGTCGTCCAGCGCTCCACCGAGGTGCCGGTCGTCATCGACTTCTGGGCCGAGTGGTGCGGCCCCTGCAAGCAGCTCAGCCCGATCCTGGAGGGCCTGGCCGAGGAGTACGCCGGCCGCTTCGTGCTCGCCAAGATCGACGTGGACTCCAACCAGCTGCTCGCCCAGCAGTTCGGCATCCAGGGCATCCCGGCCGTGATGGCCGTGGTGGCCGGCCAGCTGGTGCCGCTGTTCCAGGGGGCGGAGAGCGCCGCCAACGTCCGCAAGGTGCTGGACCAGCTGATCCTGGTCGCCGAGCAGCGCTTCGGCGTGTCCGGCCCGTCCGGCGGCGCGGTCGCCCCGGGCGAGGTCCCGGCCGCCGCCCCGCAGCGCCCCGAGGACCCGGCGCTGTCCGCCGCGCACGACGCGCTGGACGCCGGCGACCTGGGCGGAGCCATCCAGGCGTACAAGAACGTGCTGGCCGACGAGCCGGGCAACACCGAGGCCAAGTTGGGCCTGGCCCAGGCCGAGCTGCTGCAGCGGATCGAGGGCCTGGACCTGCAGTCCGTCCGGGCGGCGGCCGCCGCCGACCCGAAGGACGTCGGGATCCAGCTCCAGGCGGCCGACCTGGACCTGGTCGGCGGCCACGTCGAGGACGCCTTCGGGCGCCTGGTGGACACCGTCGGGCGGACGGCCGGCGAGGACCGGGACGCGGCCCGGCTGCGCCTGCTGGAGCTGTTCGAGGTGATCGGCCCGGAGGACCCGCGGGTCGTCGCGGCCCGTGCGGCGCTGGCGCGCGTGCTGTTCTGAGTCCGGTTCGGGCCCGGTTCGGGCCCGGCTCGGTCCGGTTCCGGCGTGTGCTCTGGCACGGCGGATGACCTGCGGTGTCGCCGGGTGATTTGGCGACAATCCGGTCAACCGGACAGACGTTTACCAAATCTTGATTTCACCCGTGGGTGGTCACACACAGTGACCACCCACGGGTGTTTCGCTCGTGTTTCCGGTAGATTTCGCCGTCACGATTCCTCCAAGACGTCACGCACGGTGCAAATCGCACGCATTTCATGATCGACGTCACCGGATGTTGCATTACCCGTCAGTAAGGCACCTCTTGTGCTTCGCCCGGGATTCAAGCACGATCGGCGACGCCCGGTCCCAGACTCCACACCCTCCGACAGCCGGTCGGCACGCGGAGCGCGGGATCCCCACCGGGCGATCCGCCGGCCCCGGCCGGCGGTAGGGAGGGCAGGGGGGTATCCGCGGTCCCACGGCGGTTCCTGTCCTTCGACCGGCCGCGCGGCCCTGCGCGGTCGCTGGTTGTCGCTCGGGGGTGATCGCCGATGTCGTCGGTCCTGCCCGCCGCCCCACAAGGACGGCCGGCGCTCGGCCGGGAGGGCCGCTGTACGCAGGCCGCTCCCGCGTCCGACGACGCCCAAGGCGCTCTCCGCTACCGAGGACGTAGCTCTCTCCCATCCCAGGCCCCCACCGGCGCTGGACGCGCCGCCGGGGAGCCGGAGATGTACGTCCTAGAAGGAGGACTCGCATGTCCCAGACCTACGGCAAGACCCGCTGGAAGCGCTTCGCCCTGGTGATGGTGCCGAGCGTCGCGGCCACCGCGATGGTCGGCGTCTCGATCGCCAACAGTGCGCTCGCCGCCTCGTTCAGCATTTCCGGCCAGCAGTTCAAGGTGAGCACCACGCACCTGGACGGCAAGAACTTCTCCCAGTTCGGCACCGTCGACATCGAGGCCAACGGCGCGCCGCACCCGGTCGCCGTCTCGGCCTTCGACTCGGCGGACATCACCAACCTGTGCCAGTCCGTGGTGACCGACCTGTCCGCGTTCGGCCTCGGCAAGATCACCCTCCAGCTGAACGCCGGCGGCCCGGGCAGCAAGCCGGTGCACGCCGACAACCTGCTCATCGACCTGGAGCAGCTGAAGGCCGACGCGACCTTCAAGAACATCAACATCGGCCAGGACGCCTCCACCCTTCCCGGCGCGGCGACCCAGGGCTGGAAGCCTCACCAGAAGGTCACCGGGGCGGGTGGCGGCAAGGGTCTGCCGACCGGTGCCACCGGCTTCGCCCAGGCCGCGGACTCGGCCATCCTGGACAACGTCCAGCAGACCGCCCGCGCCACCTCGGCCGGCAACTTCGTGCTCAGCGGCCTGAACCTGTCGCTCAAGCACGGCGACGGCCCGGGCAACGAGTGCTTCTGAGCCCTTCCTGACGGTGCGCCGACGGGCGCGCCCGAGTGACGGGTCTTTCGCGGGCCGGGGGCGGCGGGGCTACCGCCGTTCCCGGCCTCATGCCAATTGTTCTTCCCTCGTAGCGATGTCGAGGAGCTGCACCATGTCCAGCGCAACGGTCGAACCCCGGACCAGTCACCAGACCCCGATCGGGTGGCTCTGGCGGCACTTCCGTGATTTCCGCCGCACCCGGCCCTTCTGGGGCGGCCTGCTGGCCATGATCGCCGGCGGCCCGATCCTCTACTTCCCGTACGCGCACCTGTCGCTCGGTGGCCTGACCATCGCGATGTCCACCACGGCCGGCGCCGGGTCGATGATCATCGGGGTCCTGATGATCATCCTCGGGCTCACCGGGTGGTTCCAGCCGGCCGTCCGGGTCTTCGCGGGCATCGCGACCATCCTGCTCACGCTGGTCTCGATCCCGGTCTCCAACCTGGCGGGCTTCGGACTGGCGCTGCTGCCGGGCCTGATCGGCGGCGGCCTGATGGTCTCCTGGGCGCCGCTGCCGGAGCCGAAGGCCGAGTCGGCGCACGGGCGCCGCCGCAAGGGCAGGGCGGCCGAGGCCGGGAACGCCGTGGCGGAGAGCGTCGCCACCGAGCCCGTCGCTGCGGAGCCCGCTGCCGACGCGCCCACCGCCAAGCTGCCCGCCCAGGGCGCGCCGCAGCAGTCGGGCGCCGAGCCGGGCGCCGAGCCGGCCGCCGGTGCCGCCCTCCCGAAGCAGGCCGGCGCCGCCGACCCGGAGGAGGCACGGTGACCGGGCCGGCCGAGCAAGCCGACGGCGCGGCCGTCCCCGGGCAGCGCTCCGGCCGGCACGCGGCCCCGCGCACGCCCGTACGGGTCCGGCTGAGAGGCCGCGCGCTGGCCATGGCCGCGGTGCCGACCGCGCTGCTGATGGCCGCCGCCTACACGCCCAGCCCGGCGCTGGCCGAGTCCGCGGCGGGCAAGCCCTGCGGGAACGCGCCGGTCGCCGTGCCGGACGTCGCGCCGATCGAGACGCCCGTCCCCAAGAGCGAGCTGCCCGAGCCGCCGCCGGGCCCGTCCACCGCGCCGAGCACGGCGCCGGGGACGGCGCCCACCACCGGCCCGACTTCGGTGCCGACCCACACGCCGACCCAGGTGCCGACGCAGGTGCCGACCGGCGCCCCCGCCCAGCTGCCCACCTCGCCGGTCAAGCCGCCGTCCGCCTCCACGCCGACCACCGCGCCGCCCGCCGCCCGCTCGGCCGCCACCGGCGGCTCGGGCACGACGAGCGCGGTCCACCAGGACGCCGGGACCGGCACCGGCACGGTGGCTCAGACGGGGCTGATCGACGACATCGTCGGCGGCATCAACCGCCTGCTGAACCCGAACGGTTCGCCCAGCCCGAGCCCCAGCCCGACGGCCGGCCCGTCCACCGCGCCGAGCACGGCGCCGGCGACTACCCCGGCCGCCCCGGCCCCGCGCGCGGGCACCCCGGCCCAGCCGGCCCCGACCACTCAGCCGCAGGCCCAGGGCGCCGCGCCGTCCGCGGCCCAGCCCGCCGGCGGCGCGCCCTCGTCCGCCGCGACACCGACCGGGAAGGCGAGCCCCAAGGCGACGCCCACCGCGGGCGCCTCCGGCACCGCCTCGCCCACCGCGGGCGCCTCCGGCTCGCCCACCGGGACGCCCACCGCCAACCCCAACTGCGCCGTGGACACCCGGAGTCTGACCGCCGGAGCGGCCGCCTCCGGGCAGGTCGTCCCGGAGCAGAACTGGACGCTGAACACCAGCCGGCTCGCCCTGCACGGCTCGGCCTTCCACGGCGTCTACGACGTGAAGACCCCGACCGGCACCAAGCGGGTGCTGAAGTTCGTGGTCGACAGCGTGGACATCGACAATCTCGACATGTCGACCCTGGAGGGCAACGGCGTGACCTTCCACGTCCAGGGCGCCCCGGGCTCCACCTCGACCATGCGCAACGGCCAGGTCACCATGTACGTGGAGCGGCTGTCCGGCCACCTCTCCAAGGTGCTCGGCCTGCCGATCCCGATCGACCTGGGCGAGATCACCCTCACCCCGGACACCCTGCCGCGCTGGCTGTACGACCTGATCGGTGCCATCCCGATCCCGCTGGACCTGGAGCTGACCGGCGTCACCGCCAAGCAGGCCGGCCAGTTCGGCGGCAGCCTGCATATCCCCGGGATGCACCTGTTCAACGACAACGCGCCCTACAGCGACAAGTAGGCGCCGAGCAGCGGACGTCGAGGAAGAACGCCCGTGGGGCGGCCCTCCGAGGAGGACCGCCCCACGGGCGTTCGGGTGTGACGGGTGCTCACTCGCCCCGGGTGCCCAGGTGGTGCACCTGCACCATGTTGGTGGTGCCGGGGATGCCGACCGGCACACCGGCGGTGACGATGACGGTGTCGCCCTCGTCGAGCCGGCGCATCTTCAGCAGCTCACGGTCGACCTGGGCCACCATCGCGTCGGTGGTGGCCACCTGCTCGGTCACGTACGCCTCGACGCCCCAGCTCAGCGAGAGCTGGTTGCGGGTCGCGCTGTCCGGGGTGAAGGCGATCACCGGGATCGGCGAGCGGTAGCGCGACAGGCGGCGGGCGGTGTCACCGGACTTGGTGAACGCGACCAGCGCCTTGCCGTCGAGGAAGTCGCCCAGCTCGCACGCGGCGCGGGCGACCGAGCCGCCCTGGGTGCGCGGCTTGCGGCCCGGGTTGAGCGGCTGCAGGCCCTGGGAGACCAGCTCCTCCTCGGCCCTCTCGCAGATCCGGCTCATGGTGCGGACGGTCTCGATCGGGTACTTGCCGACGCTGGACTCGGCGGAGAGCATGACCGCGTCGGCGCCGTCCAGGATGGCGTTGGCGACGTCGGAGACCTCGGCGCGGGTCGGGCGCGAGGCGTGGATCATCGACTCCATCATCTGGGTGGCGACGATGACCGGCTTGGCGTTGCGGCGGGCCAGGGTGACCAGCTGCTTCTGGACCAGCGGCACCCGCTCCAGCGGGTACTCCACGGCGAGGTCGCCGCGGGCGACCATGATGGCGTCGAAGGCGAGGACGATCTCCTCCATGGCCTCGACGGCCTGCGGCTTCTCGATCTTGGCGATGACCGGCACCCGGATGCCGACCTCGTCCATGACCTCGTGGACGTCCTTGATGTCGTCCGCGTTGCGGACGAAGGACAGGGCGATCATGTCGACGCCCAGGCGCAGCGCGAAGCGCAGGTCGTCCTTGTCCTTCTCGGACAGGGCCGGCACGTTGACGGCCGCGCCGGGCAGGTTGATGCCCTTGTTGTTCGAGAGCACGCCGCCCTCGATGACCACGGTCTTCACCCGCGGGCCGTCGACGCTGACGACCTCCAGGGCGATGACGCCGTCGTTGATCAGGATCGGGTCGCCGGGCTTCACGTCGCCGGGCAGGCCCTTGTAGGTGGTGCCGCAGATGTGCTGGTCACCGGGGACGTCCTCGGTGGTGATGGTGAACTCGTCCCCGTTGTCGACGGTCACCGGCCCGTTGGCGAAGGTCGCCAGACGGATCTTCGGACCCTGGAGGTCGGCCAGGACGCCGATGGCCTTGCCGGTGTCCTCCGAGACCTGGCGGACCTTGCGGTACCGCTCCTCGTGGTCCGCGTGGTTGCCGTGGCTCATGTTCAGTCGGGCGACGTTCATGCCCGCCTCGACGATGGCCTTCAGCTGTTCGTAGGAGTCCGTCGCCGGACCCAGGGTGCAGACAATTTTCGCTCGGCGCATATGGATCAGTCTATCCGTTCGTGTTATGGGCGCATTCGGCACGGACCGGGAGGAATCGCCGACGAATAATCCCGAGGAGCGAGACAATTCCGTGTCAGTCCTCGGACTGTTCACCTTCCCGGTGCACCAGGGCGAAGGCCTGTCGGGCGATCTCCAGTTCCTCGTCGGTCGGCACCACCGCGACCGCCACCCGGGCGAACTCGGGCGAGATGATCCGGGCCTCGCCCGAGCGCACCGAGTTCAGCTCCGGGTCCACGGCGATGCCCAGCTCGTCCAGCCCCGCGGTGGCCGCCGCGCGCACCGGCGCCGCGTTCTCCCCGACCCCCGCGGTGAACGCGATCGCGTCCACCCGGCCGAGCACCGCGTAGTAGCCGCCGATGTACTTGCGCAGCCGGTGGACGTACGCGTCGAAGGCGAGCCGGGCGTCCGCGTCCCCCTCGTCCGCCCGCCGCATGATCTCGCGCATGTCGTTCTCGCCGCACAGGCCGCGCAGGCCGCTGCGGCGGTTGAGCAGGTCGTCGATCTCGTCGATCGACAGGCCGCCGACCCGGTGCAGGTGGAACACCACGCCGGCGTCGATGTCGCCCGAGCGGGTGCCCATGACCAGGCCCTCCAGCGGGGTCAGGCCCATCGAGGTGTCCACGCAGCGGCCGCCGCTGACCGCCGAGGCGGAGGCGCCGTTGCCCAGGTGCAGCACGATCACGTTGACCTCGGCCGGATCCTTGCCGAGCAGCCGCGCGGTGGCCCGCGAGACGTACTGGTGCGAGGTGCCGTGGAAGCCGTAGCGGCGCACCCGGTGCTCGTCGGCGACGGCCTTGTCGATCGCGTACCGGGCCGCGTACTCGGGCATCGAGGCGTGGAAGGCGGTGTCGAAGACGGCCACCTGGGGGAGGTCGGGGCGCAGCGCCCGGGCCACCTCGATGCCGGTGATGTTGGCCGGGTTGTGCAGCGGGGCGACCGGGATCAGCCGGCGGATCTCCCGGAGCACCTCGTCGGTGATCACGGTCGGCTCGGTGAACCGCTTGCCGCCGTGCACCACCCGGTGGCCGATCGCGGCCAGCTCGGGGGAGTCCAGCCCGAGGCCGTCGGCGGCCAGCTCCTCGGCGACGGCCTTGAGCGCGGCGGAGTGGTCCGGGAAGGCCAGCGACGCCTCGCGCCGCTCGCCCGTGCGCGGGGTGTGCACCAGGCGGCCGCCGGCCTCCCCGATCCGCTCGACCAGCCCGGAGGCCATCCGGGCGCCGTCCAGCATGTCGATCAGCTGGTACTTCACCGACGAGGAGCCGGCGTTCAGAACGAGAACGCGCGTTCCTTCACTCATGCCTGCGGCTCCTTGTGGTCGGTACGGTCCGAGTGGTCCGAGTGGTCCGAGTGGTCCTGCGACTGGATGGCGGTGATCGCGACGGTGTTGACGATGTCCTGCACCAGCGCCCCGCGCGAGAGGTCGTTGACGGGCTTGCGCAGCCCCTGCAGCACCGGGCCGACCGCGACGGCCCCGGCCGAGCGCTGGACGGCCTTGTAGGTGTTGTTGCCGGTGTTGAGGTCCGGGAAGATCAGCACGGTCGCCCGCCCGGCCACCGCGGAGCCCGGCAGCTTGGTGGCGGCGACGTGGGCGTCCACCGCCGCGTCGTACTGGATCGGGCCCTCGACCAGGATGTCCGGCCGCAGTTGACGGACGATCTCGGTGGCCTTGCGCACCTTGTCGACGTCCGCGCCGGAGCCGGAGGTGCCGGTCGAGTACGAGAGCATCGCGACCCTCGGCTCCACCCCGAACTGGGCGGCGGTGGCGGCGGACTGGATCGCGATGTCGGCCAGCTGCTGGGCGTCCGGGTCGGGGTTGACCGCGCAGTCGCCGTACACCAGCACCTTGTCGGCCAGGCACATGAAGAAGACGGAGGAGACGATCGAGGCACCCGGCGAGGTCTTGATCACCTCGAAGGCGGGCCGGATGGTGGCCGCGGTGGAGTGCACCGCGCCGGACACCATGCCGTCCGCGATGCCCTCCTGGACCATCAGGGTGCCGAAGTAGGAGACGTCGGTGACCACGTCCAGGGCCAGCTCGACGGTCATCCCCTTGTGCGCCCGCAGCCGTGCGTACAGCTCGGCGAACTGGCGGCGCAGCGGGCTGGTGGTCGGGTCGACGATCCGGACCTGGGCGCGGTCGGCGCCCGCCTGCGCCTGCGGCAGTTCGATGCCGAGGCTCGCGGCCTTGCGGCGCACCGCGTCGACCTCGCCGAGCAGGGTCAGGTCGCAGATGTTGCGGCGCAGCAGGATCTCGGCCGCCCGCAGCACCCGCTCCTCGGTGCCCTCGGGCAGCACGACGTGCCGGCGGCCGGCCCGGGCGCGCTCCAGCAGCTCGTGCTCGAACATCATCGGGGTGACCCGCTCGGACCGGCCGACCTCGATCCGGTTGGTCAACTCGGCGGTGTCGACGTGCAGTTCGAACAGGCCGAGGGCGATCTCGGCCTTCCGCGGGCTGGCCGCGGTGAGCTTGCCCTCCAGGTGGGTCAGGGTGGCGGCGGTCGGCCAGCTGCCCTCCGGGACGACCGCGACCGGGGTGCCGGGGGCGAGCCGGGCGGCCAGGGCCATCACGTTCGGCCCCGGGTGCTGGCCGAGCGTCAGCAGCACCCCGGCGATCGGCGGGGCGCCGGCGGCGTGCGCGGCCAGCGAGCCGACCACCAGGTCCGCGCGGTCCCCGGGGGTGACGACCAGCGCGCCCTCGGTCAGCGCGTCGAGGAAGGTCGGCAGCATGGCGCCGCCGAAGACGTAGCCGCGCACGTCCCGGGCCAGACCGGCGGCGTCGCCGAGCAGCACCTCGGCGCCGGTCGCCTCGACCAGCTGCGCCACGGTCGGCGCGGCCAGGGCCGGCTCCTCCGGGATGACGTAGGCGGGGATCGGCAGCGTCTCGGTGAGCCCGCGCTGGATCCGCTGCTTGGCACCCGGGGCGACCCGGTTGGCGATCATCGCCAGGGTCTCGCAGCCGAGGTCGGTGTACGCCCGGTAGGCGTTGCGCACCTCGGCGATCACGGCCTCCGGGTCCTCGCTGTGCCCGCCGACCACCGGCAGCACCGCGGCGCCGAACTCGTTGGCGAGGCGGGCGTTGAAGGCCAGCTCGTCCGGGATGTTGGTGTCGGCGAAGTCGGTGCCGAGCACCAGGACGGCCTGGCAGCGCCGCTCCAGCGCGCGGAAGCGGTCGACCAGCACGGAGACCAGCTCGTCCTGCCCCTGCGCGGCCTGCAGCGCCGCGGCCTCCTCGTAGGTGAGGCCGTACAGCTCGGCGCTCGGCAGGTCGATCCGGTAGCGGCCGTGCAGCAGCTCGACCACGTGGTCCGAGCCCGGCTGCCCGGGCGCGGCGGCGTGCACCAGCGGGCGGAAGACCCCGACCCGGTCCACCTGGCGGGTGAGCAGTTCCATGACCCCGAGTTCGACCGCCTGTCGGCCGTCCCCCCGGTCGATCCCGGTCACGTACACGCTGCGCGCCACGTGGGTGTCTCCGTCCCGTCGTCTCGGAAGGTGGTCATATCGACCATACCTTCGCACCCCGAACAGCCGTCCGCGAGCAGAGCCGCCCTGCGGGGGCAAGGGGAGAAGGTCCTGGGCTCGGGGTTTGCGCTGCCGCCTGCCCTTGATGTACCTACATGATGTAGTTACATTGGCTGGTATGGAGACCATGGGACTGCGTGAGCTGAACCAGAACCCGTCCAAGGCGGTCGCGCGGGTCCGGGCCGGGGCGACGATCGTCGTCACCGACCGCGGGCGGCCCGTGCTGAGACTGGTGCCGGAGGAGCCCCCGGTGACGACCCTCGAACGGATGATCGCGGCCGGCGAGGTCACGCCGCCCGTCGAGGAGGGCATGCCCGAGCTGGCCCTCGACCTGCTGCCGGGCCTCGACAGCCTCTCGGACCTCCTGATCGAAGACCGTGACCGGGAGCGGAACCGTTGATCTACCTCGACTCGTGCGCGCTGCTGAAGTTCATCAAGCCGGAGCCGGAGACGGCCGCACTGCGGGCGTGGCGGCAGGAGCTGCCCGCCGGGACGGAGCTGATCACCAGCGAGCTGGCCCGGCTGGAGATCACCCGCACGCTGCTCCGGGCGGGCCTGGCCCACCAGCAGGTCCCCTACTACGTGGACCAGGCGCTCCGGGGCGTCCATCGGGTCGACCTCAGCAGTACGGTGCTCGCCCGGGCGCTCTCCTACCGCACCCCGCGCCTCGGTTCGCTGGACGCGCTGCACCTGGCCAGCGCGGACCCGTTCCGTACGGAGCTCACCGAGTTCATCACATACGACCGCGAGCTCGGCAAGGCCGCCAGGGACCTCGGCTTCCCCGTGTCGACGCCGAGCTGAGCGCCTGCCCGGGCGGGCAGGCGCTCAGCCGGGGGGATCAGCGGGCCGGGCGGAGCCAGACGGTGGCGAGCGGGGGAAGGATCAGCTCGGCGGAGCGGGGCTGGCCGTCCCACTCGACCGGGTCGGCCTTGACCGGGTGGGAGTTGCCGACGCCGCTGCCGCCGTAGATCACGGCGTCGGTGTTCAGCAGCTCCTCCCACAGCTGGTCGCGGCCGTCCAGGCGGGGCAGGCCGACCCGGCGGGCGTGCCGGACGACCGGGGAGAAGTTGCAGACCGCGACGAGCGGTGAGCCGTCGGCGGCGTAGCGGACGAAGGAGAGCAGGTTGTCGTCGGCGGAGCCGCCGTCGAGCCAGCGGAAGCCGTCCGGGGTGGTGTCCAGCTCCCACAGGGCGGGGGTGTCGAGGTAGCTGCGGTTGAGGTCGCGCACCAGGCGGCGCACGCCGAGGTGGTCCTGGTGGGCCGGCCACTGCTCGTCGAGCACCCACCACTGCGGGCCCTGCTCGTGGTCCCACTCCGCGCCCTGGGCGAACTCCTGCCCCATGTACAGCAGTTGCTTGCCCGGGTGGGACCACATGAAGCCCAGGTAGGCGCGGTGGTTGGCGCGCTGCTGCCACCAGTCGCCGGGCATCTTGGAGACCAGGGCCTGCTTGCCGTGGACGACCTCGTCGTGCGAGATCGGCAGGATGTAGTTCTCGGAGTAGGCGTACACCATCGAGAAGGTGATCTCGTTGTGGTGGTACTTGCGGTGCACCGGCTCCTTGGAGATGTAGACCAGCGAGTCGTGCATCCAGCCCATGTTCCACTTCAGCCCGAAGCCGAGGCCGCCGGCGTCGGTGGGCCGGGTGACGCCGTCCCAGGCGGTGGACTCCTCGGCGATGGTGATCACGCCGGGGCAGCGCCGGTAGACGGTGGCGTTCATCTCCTGCAGGAAGGAGGCCGCGTCCAGGTTCTCCCGGCCGCCGTGCCGGTTGGGTGTCCAGGCGCCGCCCTCGCGGGAGTAGTCGAGGTAGAGCATGGAGGCGACGGCGTCCACCCGCAGGCCGTCGATGTGGAACTCCTCGCACCAGTAGACCGCGTTGGCGACGAGGAAGTTGCGCACCTCCTTGCGGCCGTAGTCGAACTCCAGGGTGCCCCAGTCCGGGTGTTCGGCGCGCAGCGGGTCGGCGGGCTCGTACAGGGGTTCGCCGTCGAAGCGGGCGAGGGCGAAGTCGTCCTTGGGGAAGTGCGCGGGCACCCAGTCGACGATCACGCCGATGCCGTGCCGGTGCAGGGTGTCCACCAGGTGGCGGAAGTCGTCGGGGCTGCCGAGCCGGGCGGTGGGGGCGTAGTAGCCGGACACCTGGTAGCCCCAGGAGCCGCCGAAGGGGTGCTCCATCACGGGCATGAACTCCACGTGGGTGAAGTTCAACTCCTTGAGGTAGCACGGGAGTTCCTCGGCGATGGCGCGGTAGTCGGTGAGGTCGGGGCGCCAGGACGGCAGGTGCAGCTCGTACACCGACATCGGGGAGCGGTGGTGGGCGGAGCGGGCCCGGCGGGCCATCCACTCCTCGTCCTGCCACGCGTAGGTGGACGAGGTGACGACCGAGGCGGTGCCGGGCGGGCACTGGGCGGCCCGGGCCAGGGGGTCGGCTTTGTCGAGCACCCAGCCCTGCCGGGTGTGCACCTCGTACTTGTAGGTGGCGCCCTCGGCCAGGCCCGGGACGAACAGCTCCCAGATCCCGGACGAGCCGAGTGAGCGCATCGGGTGCCCGGTGCCGTTCCAGTGGTTGAAGTCGCCGATCAGCCGCACCCCGACGGCGTTCGGCGCCCAGACCGCGAAGGCGGTGCCGGCCACGCCGTCGACGGTGCGCAGGTGTGAGCCGAGCGCCCGCCACAGCTGCTCGTGCCGGCCCTCGGAGATCAGGTGCAGGTCGAGTTCGCCGAGGGTGGGCCCGGCGCGGTAGCCGTCGTCCTGGCGCAGCGGCTCGCCGTCGGGGTAGCTCACCAGCAGGGAGTAGTCCGGCAGTTCGCCGCCGGCCACCAGCCCGGTGAACAACCCGCCCTGCTGGTGGGTGAGTTCGGCCGGGCCCTGGGGGGTCTCGACGACGACCCGCTCGGCGAAGGGGCGCAGCACCCGGATCGCCGTGCCGCCGTGCACCGGGTGGGCGCCGAGCAGCGCGTGCGGGTCGTGGTGCTGCCCGCTCACCAGCCGGTCCACCTCGGACGGGGGCAGTGGCGCCTCGGGCAGGCGCAGGGCCCCAGAGGTGCTGGCCCGGGGCGGGAGGGCTGTTACTCGCCCGCTCGCCTCCGGGCGCTCGGGATCCGACGCCGACGGTCGGCGCTCCGTCGCTCCTGCGTCGCTCCCTCGCTTCTCCCTTTCGGCGTTGGCGCGCCCTTCGGCTCGGGGCGGGAGGGCCTCCTGGTCGTCGTCCTCCCGGTCCTCGGCCGGGGACGTGCCCGGCCCGGCCAGGAAGGTGGCCGGTACGGGGCGGTTGGGGCGGCCGGTCGGGTCGAGCGGCGTCACGGCGTGGTCCTCCTGCGGCGGGGGTGGGCGAACTCCTGCGGGCGGTACGGAAATCGGCGGTACGGGGCGAGCGAACGCGGGCGGACGGGGCGGGCGGACGGTGGCGGACGGGGATCGGAGGGAGTCAGACGGACAGGGCGAGCCGGTTGATCGCGGCCAGCGGGATCGGCAGCCAGCTCGGCCGGTGCCGGGCCTCGTACACCACCTCGTACACCGCCTTGTCGATCTCCAGCGCCCGCATCAGCTCCGGCGAGGCCGCCGGGTCGGCGCCGCCGCCGGCGGTGTAGCCGGCGCAGAAGGCGGTGCGGTTGCGCTGGGCCCAGGCGGCGGCGAGGTGGGCCAGTTCCGGGTCGACCGGGCCGCCGGCGAGCAGGTGGGCGGCCGCGTAGTCGAAGGAGCGGAGCATGGCGGCGACGTCGCGCAGGGCGGGCTGTGGTTCGCGGCGCTCGTTGACCGACTTGGCCGGCTCGCCCTCGAAGTCCAGCAGCACCCAGCCGTGCGGGGTGCGCATCGCCTGCCCGAGGTGCAGGTCGCCGTGGATGCGCTGGACGGGCAGGCCGTCGGGGTGGGCGTCGGCGAGTTGCTGGAAGGCGGTGCGCAGTGCGGCCCGGAAGCGGAGCAGTCCGGGGACGGCGGCGACGGCGCTGTCGAGCCGGTCGGCCATCGCGGTGGCCAGTCGTCCGGTCTGCGTGCGGTCGAGCCGGGCGACGGGCATCGAGCGGGCGAGCACCCGGTGCACTTCGGCGGTGGCCCGGCCGAGCCGGTGGGCCTCGATGGCGAAGTTGCCGGGGGAGCGGTCGCCCTTGAGCCGGCCGACCTGGTCGAGGGCGAGTTCCCAGCCGTCCTCGGCGTCCGGCAGGTAGCGCTGGAGCAGCCCGAGGGTGGCGGGTTCGGCGCGTTCCATCCGGCTCTCGAACCAGGCGGCGACCCGGGGGATCCGGGTGGAGCCGGCCCGGGAGAGGGCGAGTGAGAGTTCGAGGTCGGGGTTGGTGCCGGGGTGGATGCGGCGGAACAGCTTGAGGATGTACGAGGTGCCGTAGATGACCGAGCTGTTGGACTGTTCGGCGGTGGAGGCGCGGCCGGGGAGGTTGGCGGGCAGTCCGGAGCCGGGGGTGCGGCGGAAGGACAGCGAGCCGAACCGGTCGCCGGTGGCGAGGTGTTCCAGCAGGCGCCCGGTGAGTTCGGGGTCGTGGACGGCGTCGTAGAGGGTCGCGCCGTCGTACGGGCCCTGGTTGAGCCGGCCGAGCACCGCGCCGGGGTCGATGTCCCCGAGTCCGCTGGAGCGGATCCCGAGCAGCAGTTGGTAGATGTCTCCGTGCGGGGCGCCGGCCGTGGTGGCGTGTTCGACCCGTAGCAGCAGGTGGAGCAGCGCCGGGTCGCCGACCTGCAGCGGGGTGCCGACCACCGGGGTGAGGCCGGTGATCGGCCGGCCCTTCCCGGCGTACCAGCGCTGGGTGGGCAGCCACGCGGAGATCAGCGGCAGCGCCGCCTGGACGAGTTCGCTGACTCCCAGGGCTGTTCTCCGGGCCCCGGTGCCCCGCGCGCCCGCCGGCGCGGCGGAACCGGCCGTGGCGTCGTGCTGCACATGGGCTTGAGAACGGGAGGTTTCGGACATGACTCCCTTTCCCCGGAAGCACGCGGACTGCCCGACGGGTCGTGGCCGGGTCCGTCAGTCTTCCGGATTTCGGCGGCGCGGCGGTCGCGGCACGCGAGCACGGCTCGGGTGTCACGCCTTCGTGTGGGTGGCCGTTGGGCTGTTCTCCGTACGCGGTGGTGCAGAGAACTCCGGGGGCGCTCGGGTCCAACTGGCGCCCCCGGAGGGTCTGGTGGTGCTGTCGGGGCGTGTGCGGCGGGGTGCGCCGGATCGTTACTTCGACCGCCTGGTCCCGCTCAGGCGCGGGGGCTGCCGGAGCTGGAACCAGTAGAAGCCGTGCCCGGCCAGGGTGAGCAGGTAGGGCCACTCGCCGATCGACGGGAAGCGCACCCCGCCGATCAGCTCGACCGGGTACCGCCCGCCGTACTGCCGCAGGTCCAGCTCGGTCGGCTGCGCGAACCGCGAGAAGTTGTTCACGCACATGACCAGGTCCCCCTCGTACTCGCGCACGAAGGCCAGCACGGCGGGGTTGCTGGACGGCAGTTCGGCGTAGCTGCCGAGGCCGAACGCCGGATTGAGCTTGCGGATCTCGATCATGCGACGCGTCCAGTGCAGCAGCGAACTCGAACTGCTCTGCTGCGCCTCGACGTTGGTCACCTGATAGCCGTACACCGGGTCCATGATGGGCGGCAGACTGAGCCTGCCCGGGTCGGCGGAGGAGAAACCCGCGTTGCGGTCCGGGGTCCACTGCATCGGCGTGCGCACGCCGTCCCGGTCGCCGAGCCAGATGTTGTCGCCCATGCCGATCTCGTCCCCGTAGTAGAGGACCGGCGAGCCGGGCAGGGAGAGCAGCAGGGCGGTGAACAGCTCGATCTGGTTGCGGTCGTTCTCCAGCAGCGGGGCGAGCCGGCGGCGGATGCCCACGTTGGCGCGCATCCGGGGGTCCTTGGCGTACTCCGCGTACATGTAGTCGCGCTCCTCGTCGGTGACCATCTCCAGGGTCAGCTCGTCGTGGTTGCGCAGGAAGATGCCCCACTGGCAGCCGTTGGGGATCCGCGGGGTCTTGGCGAGGATCTCCGAGACCGGGTAGCGGGACTCGCGGCGCACCGCCATGAAGATCCGCGGCATCACCGGGAAGTGGAACGCCATGTGGCACTCGTCGCCGCCCGAGGTGAAGTCGCCGAAGTAGTCGACGACGTCCTCCGGCCACTGGTTGGCCTCGGCGAGCAGCACGGTGTCGGGGTAGTCGGCGTCGATCTCCTTGCGGACCCGCTGGAGGAACTCGTGGGTCTCGGGCAGGTTCTCGCAGTTGGTGCCCTCGCGGGCGAACAGGTACGGCACCGCGTCCAGCCGGAAGCCGTCGATGCCGAGGTCGAGCCAGAACCGCAGCCCGGCGATCATCTCGGCCTGGACCCGGGGGTTGTCGTAGTTGAGGTCCGGCTGGTGCGAGAAGAAGCGGTGCCAGTAGTACTGCTTGCGGACCGGGTCGTAGGTCCAGTTGGAGGTCTCGGTGTCGACGAAGATGATCCGGGCGTCCGGGTACTGCTTGTCGTCGTCGGCCCACATGTAGAAGTCGCCGTAGGGCCCGTCCGGGTCCGTCCGGGAGGCCTGGAACCACGGGTGCTGGTCGCTGGTGTGGTTCATGACGAAGTCGATGATCACCCGCATGCCGCGGGCGTGCGCGGCGTCGGTGAACTCCATGAAGTCGGCGAGGTCGCCGAACTCCGGCAGCACCGAGGTGTAGTCGGACACGTCGTACCCGCCGTCGCGCAGCGGCGAGGCGAAGAACGGGGGGAGCCAGAGGCAGTCGATCCCGAGCCACTGGAGGTAGTCGAGCTTGGCCGTGAGCCCCTTGAGGTCCCCGACCCCGTCGCCGTTGCTGTCCTGGAAGGACCGAACCAGCACCTCGTAGAACACCGCACGCTTGAACCACTCCGGGTCCAGGTTCTTCTTCGAGGTCTCCGGGAAGGTGTCGGGGACGGGCTCGTTCACTGTCACGCTGGGTTCCTCCGAACCGTGAGGAGGTGGGCCGGCTCGGCTGAGGGATCGAGCCGGACGTAGTTGTGCCGGCCCCAGGTGTAGACGGCGCCGGTGAGTTCGTCGTGCACCACTAGCGGCCCGGCCATGTCATGCCCTGGGAGGGCAAGCGTCACAGTGGCCTCCTGGACGTGGTGCGGGTCGAGGTTGACCACGGTGATGACCTGGTCGGTGAGGCCCTCGGGGGTGGTCGCGGTCTTGGAGTAGGCGAGCACCTGGTCGTTGTCGGTGGGGTGGAAGCGCAGGTCGCGCAGCTGCTGCAGGGCGGGGTGGCGCCGGCGCAGCCGGTTCAGCACGGTCAGCAGCGGGGCGAGGGTGTCGGTGCGGTTCCAGTCGCGCGGGCGCAGCTCGTACTTCTCCGAGTGCAGGTACTCCTCGGAGCCCGGGTGGGCGGGCTCGTTCTCGTACAGCTCGTAGCCGGCGTAGACGCCGTAGCTGGGGGAGAGGGTGGCGGCGAGCACGGCGCGGATCGCGAAGGCGGCGCGGCCGCCGTGCTGGAGGTACTCGTGCAGGATGTCCGGGGTGTTGGCGAAGAAGTTGGGGCGCATGTAGGCCGCTGCGTCACCGGTGAGTTCGGTGAGGTACTCGGTGAGTTCCGGCTTGGTGTTGCGCCAGGTGAAGTACGTGTACGACTGGTGGAATCCGATCTTCGCCAGGGTGTGCAGCATGGCCGGGCGGGTGAATGCCTCCGCCAGGAACACGACATCGGGGTCGGTGCGGGCGATGTCGGCGAGCACAGTCTCCCAGAACACCACCGGCTTGGTGTGCGGGTTGTCGACGCGGAAGATCCGCACGCCGTGGGACATCCAGAACCGGAGGAGTCGGACGGTTTCCTTGACGATTCCGTCCATGTCCTGGTCGAAGTTGACCGGATAGATGTCCTGGTACTTCTTCGGCGGGTTCTCGGCGTACGCAATGGTGCCGTCCGCGCGGTGGTTGAACCATTCCGGATGCTTGTTCACCCAGGGGTGGTCCGGGGAGCACTGGAGTGCGAAGTCCAGCGCGACCTCCAGGTGCAGCGCCCGGGCCTCGGTGACGAAGTGGTCGAAGTCCTCGATGGTGCCGAGGTCGGGGTGGACGGAGTCGTGGCCGCCCTCGGGGGAGCCGATCGCCCAGGGCGAGCCGACGTCGTGCGGCCCCGCCGTCAGGGTGTTGTCCGGGCCCTTGCGGAAGGCTCGGCCGATCGGGTGGACCGGCGGCAGGTAGACCACGTCGAAGCCCATCGCGGCGACGGCCGGCAGCCGCTCGGCGGCGGTGCGCAGGGTGCCCGAGCGCGGCGGTTCGACGCCGCTCGGATCCACCACGGCCCCCTCCGAGCGGGGGAAGAACTCGTACCAGGAGCCGAACAGCGCGCGCTCGCGGTCCACTTGCAGCGGCAGCGGGCGGGAGGCGCTGAGCAGTTCGCGCAGCGGGTAGCGGGCCAGCAGCTCCAGCACCTCGGGGGCCAGCGCGGCGGCCAGCCGGGACAGCGGGGGCAGCCCCGGGTCGCGCAGCGAGTCGGCGGCGGCCAGCACGTGCGCGCGGCCCTCCTTCTTCGGCACCCCGGCGGCGGCCTGCTCCAGCAGCCGGGCCCCCTCCTCCAGGACCAGCGCGGTGTCGATCCCGGCGGGCAGCTTGATCGAGGCGGTCTTGCGCCAGGTGGCGATCGGGTCGCTCCACGCCTCCACCAGGTACGACCAGCGGCCGGGCGCGGTCGGGGTGACGTGCGCGCCCCAGCGGTCGGTGCCCTCGGCGAGCTCGCGCATCGGCGTCAGCGGGCCGCTGCGGCCGCGCGGGTCGCGCAGCACCACGTTGGCGTTGACGGCGTCGTGGCCCTCGCGGAAGACGGTCGCGGTGACCAGGAAGGTCTCGCCGGCGACGGCCTTGGCCGGGCGGCGGCCGGCGTCGACGAGCGGGCTGACGTCCAGGACGGGGATGCGGCCGATCACGGTGTCGCTCTCTGTCTTGCGGGCGGCGGTCTTCGAGGACGGTTTGGCGGCGCTCTTCGCCGCCGGCTTGCGCGCGGGCGCGTCCGGCGCCTTCGCGGCGGCGGTCTTCGCGGTGGTCCGCGCAGCGGTCGTACGGCGCGGCGCGGTGCCGGCCCCGGTGCCGGCCTTCGGGGTGGCGGCCGACGCGGTGGCGGTGGTGCGGCGCGTGGTGGTGCGCCGGCGGGGTGCCGCAGCCCGGTCCTCCTCGGCCCCGGGTTGTGGGGCCGCCGCGGAGGGCTGTTCCGTGGGGGGCTGTGCTGCTGGGGGGTGGGATTCGGAGGATCCGGTACGGACCGCCCCGGACACCCTGGGCGACGGCATCGCCGGATCTGTCCGAGTGTCAGAATCCATCCGTCCGGTCGATTCCGCGACCGCTGCGTCGAGGGTTTCGGCCACCGGTGTGGACTGGTCCCGCGTGTCGCCGTGCATGCCAAACTCCTGCCCGAGATCGGCGGCAGCTCCCGCGGGCCGGGGGGTCGGGCCAGGGGAGTGCCGGGAGGACTGCTGGGTGGGGAGGACGTGCGACCGGAGCCTGCCCGCGCCGCTGTCCCCGGCAACCTGCCCGGCGCCCGCCGAGCCGGTGGCGGGACGCCCCGGAGCCCGTGCGCGTCCCGGCGCACGCCTTCGGGGGCACGCCCGTGGGCGACCCGGTCCACCCGTGAACGAGCAGGCCGGGGGTGAGGACACGCGCCGGTGTGCGGTGAGGGCCGAATGGGCTAAGGAGAACGGGAACAGCCAACGCGAAAAGGATTCGGACGTGCTGCTTCAAGGGGGACGCCACCCGTCGCCGGACTCCCCGGAGCATCAACGACCTTCGGTCATCCTCGCATCGGTGACCGGTTTTTTGCACCGGTACGACAGGAGTTTCGGGTCTTCTCGCGAGCGGATGCGCGATCGGAAATGAAGCCGTACCGAAGAGTTCACGTATTGGTAGCGCGGGCCCTCGAAATGTGCGCCTCGCGCGCCCCCCGTGCAGACCAATGCGCCGAATGCGATCTCATCAATAGCCCGAACGGATGCCCAATAGCCCACTTGACGCACTGTCCAGCCGACCGCCGCGGCTACGCTTCACGCCGTGAAGGCAATCCGCAGATTCACCGTCCGCACCGTCCTGCCCGAACAACTCCAGCCGCTGCACGAGCTGGCCCTCAACCTGCGCTGGTCCTGGCACCCCGAGACCAGGGACCTGTTCCGGTCCGTGGACCCGGAGGTCTGGGCCGCGACCGGCGAGGACCCGGTGCGGCTGCTCGGGGAGGTCCCGGCCGCCCGGCTCGCCGCGCTCGCCGCCGACCGGCGGTTCCTGCGCAGACTCGGCGACCTCGCCGACGACCTGCGCGACTACCTGACCGGCCCGCGCTGGTACCAGACCCGGCAGCAGGACACCGGGGCCGCCCCGCTGCCCGCCGCGATCGCCTACTTCTCGCCCGAGTACGGCATCGCCGCCGCGCTGCCCCAGTACTCCGGCGGCCTGGGCATCCTGGCCGGCGACCACCTCAAGGCCGCCAGCGACCTCGGCGTCCCGGTCATCGGCGTCGGCCTGTTCTACCGGCACGGCTACTTCCGGCAGTCCCTCGGCCGGGACGGCTGGCAGCAGGAGCGCTATCCGCTGCTCGACCCGGACGAACTCGCGGTCAGCCCGCTGCGGGAGGCCGACGGCACCCCCACCCGGGTCGACCTCGCCCTGCCCGGCGGCCGCACCCTGGCCGCCCGGATCTGGAAGGCCCAGGTCGGCCGGGTGCCGCTGCTGCTGCTCGACTCCGACATCGAGGCCAACTCGCCCGCCGAACGCGACGTCACCGACCGGCTGTACGGCGGCGGCAGCGAACACCGGCTGCTGCAGGAGATGCTGCTCGGCATCGGCGGCGTACGGGCGGTGCGCGCCTACTGCCGGCTCACCGGGCACCCCGCCCCCGAGGTCTTCCACACCAACGAGGGCCACGCCGGCTTCCTCGGCGTCGAACGGATCCGCGAGCTCGTCGCCGAGGACGCGGCCGGCCCCGACTTCGCCGCCGCCCTGGAGTCCGTCCGGGCCGGCACCCTGTTCACCACCCACACACCCGTCCCGGCCGGCATCGACCGCTTCGACCGCGAGCTGGTCGCCCGCCACTTCGGCGGGGACGCCGCACTGCCCGGCGTCCCGGTCGACCAGGTGCTCGCGCTCGGCGCCGAGACCTGGCGCGGCGGCGACCCGAAGCTGTTCAACATGGCCGCCATGGGCCTGCGCCTCGCCCAGCGCGCCAACGGGGTCTCCACCCTGCACGGCGAGGTCAGCCGCTCGATGTTCAACGGCCTGTGGCCCGGCTTCGACGCCGCCGAGGTGCCGATCACCTCCGTCACCAACGGCGTGCACGCCGCCACCTGGATCGACCCGGCGGTGGTCCGGCTCGGCGCCGCCGAGATCGGCGCCGAGCGCGCCGAGGAGGCGATGACCACCGGCGAGGCCACCCGCTGGACCGGCCTGGAGGCGATCGGCAACTCCGAGATCTGGGAGCTGCGCCGCACCCTGCGCGCCCAACTGGTGGACGAGGCCCGCCGCCGGCTGCACGCCTCCTGGCGCCAGCGCGGCGCCGGCGAGGCCGAACTCGGCTGGGTCTCCTCGGTGCTCGACCCCGACGTGCTCACCATCGGCTTCGCCCGCCGGGTGCCCTCGTACAAGCGGCTCACCCTGATGCTGCGCGACGCGGAGCGGCTGCGGGCCCTGCTGCTGCACCCGACCAGGCCGGTGCAGATCGTGGTGGCCGGCAAGGCCCACCCGGCCGACGACGGCGGCAAGCGGCTGATCCAGCAGATGGTCGCCTTCGCCGACGACCCGGCCGTCCGGCACCGGATCGTCTTCCTGCCCGACTACGACATGGCGATGGCCCAGCACCTCTATCCGGGCTGCGACGTCTGGCTGAACAACCCGCTGCGCCCGCTGGAGGCCTGCGGCACCTCCGGGATGAAGGCCGCGCTCAACGGCTGCCTCAACCTGTCTGTCCTGGACGGCTGGTGGGACGAGTGGTACGACGGCCGCAACGGCTGGGCGATCCCCACCGCCGACGAGAGCGACGGGGTGCTCGACCCGGACAGCGGCGAGGCCGAGCGGCGCGACGACATCGAGGCGGCCGCCCTCTACGACCTGATCGAGCACCAGGTCGCCGCCCGCTTCTACGACCGGGACGCGGACGGGCTGCCGCACCACTGGATCGCCATGGTCCGGCACACCCTCGTCACCCTCGGGCCCAAGGTGCTGGCCGGGCGGATGGTCCGGGAGTACGTCGAACGGCTGTACGCGCCGGCCGCGCTGGCCCAGCGGGAGCTGGCGGCGGACCACCCGCCCCGGGACACCGGATCCGGGGCGAGCGGGCGATTCACGGCTGCGCGGGAGCTGGCGGTGTGGAAGGCGAAGGTCCGCGAGGCCTGGCCGGCCGTCCGGGTCGAGCACGTCGAGGCGGACTGCCCGGCCGAGGCCCAGGAGCTGGGCAGCTCGCTGGAGCTGCGGGTGCAGGTCGCGCTCGGGACGCTGGGGCCGGGCGACGTCGAGGTCCAGGTGGTCTCCGGCCGGGTGGACGAGTCGGACGGCATCTCGGACGCCACCCTGCTCGCCCTCAAGCCGGTCGGCGGGCCCGACCTGGACGGCCGCACCCGCTACGAGGGCTCGCTGGAGCTCTGCCGGACCGGCCCGTTCGGCTACACCGTCAGGGTGCTGCCCGCCCACCCGCGGCTGGCCTCCCCGGCCGAGCTGGGGCTGGTCGCGCTGCCCGTCGAGTCGGTCGGGATGGACGCCGGGCTGCTGCGCTGACGCCGCGACGGACGGCTGCCGTGCGTTCGCCACGGACGGCAGCCATCCGGTTGCCCCGCGGGTAGGGCGGGGGGAGCGTGATGAACTGAGCGGCTCTCACGGAGTAGGCCCGGCCCGGGTGCGTGACGGCGCACCCGGACCGGGCACATTCATGGGTGGACGCCCCTGGGGCGTGTCTCAGACCAGGCTGTCCCGCCAGGCCCGGTGGAGGGTGGCGAAGCGGCCGGAGCCGTCGATCAGCTCCTGCGGGGAGCCGTCCTCCACGATCCGGCCCTGGTCCATCACCAGGACGCGGTCGGCGATCTCCACGGTGGAGAGCCGGTGCGCGATGATCACCGCCGTCCGGCCCGCCAGCACCGTGCGCATCGCCCGCTGGACGGCCTGCTCGCCGGGGACGTCCAGGGAGCTGGTCGCCTCGTCCAGGATCAGTACCGCGGGGTCGGCCAGCAGGGCGCGGGCGAAGGCCACCAGCTGGCGCTGGCCGGCCGAGATCCGGCCGCCGCGCTTGCGCACGTCGGTGTCGAAGCCGTCCGGCAGCGCGGCGATGAACTCGTACGCACCGATGTCGCGGGCGGCCTGCTCGACCTCCTCGCGGGTCGCGCCGGGGCGGCCGATCGCGATGTTCTCGGCGACGGTGCCGGAGAACAGGAAGGACTCCTGGGTCACCATCACGACGCCGCGCCGCAGCTCGGGGGTGGCCAGCTCGCGCAGGTCCACGCCGTCCAGCCGGATCCGGCCGTCGGTCGGGTCGTAGAAGCGGGCCAGCAGCTTGGCGACCGTCGACTTGCCCGCGCCGGTCGCGCCGACCACCGCCACCGTCTGCCCGGCCGGGATCAGCAGGTCGAAGGGCGGCAGCACCTCCTTGCCGGTGCGGTAGGCGAAGCGCGTCTGTTCGAAGGACACCTCCCGGCCTGTCCCGGCCGGCTCGGGCAGCGCGGCGGGCTCGGCCGGCTCGGCGACGGTCGGCTCGTGGGCGAGCAGGCCGGCGATCTTCTCCAGTGCGGCGGCGGCCGACTGGTAGCTGTTCAGGAACATCGCCAGCTGGTCGATCGGGTCGTAGAGCCGGCGCAGGTAGAGCACGAAGGCGGTCAGCGCGCCCAGCTCCAGCGAGTCGTCGACGACCAGGTAGGAGCCGAACAGCACCACGCCGGTGACCCACAGGTTGGCGGTGGTGCGGGACAGGCCGACGTAGCGGGCGATCTCCAGCAGGCCGTCCGCGGTGGCGGTGGCGGACTGCCGGTTGACCACGGCGAAGGCGGCGTCGTTGGCCTGCTCGCGGCGGAAGGCCTGCACCGGGCGGATGCCGTTCATGGTCTCGGTGAAGCGGACGATCAGCGAGGCGGCCGAGGTGCGCGAGCGGCGGTACACCCGGCGCGAGCGGCGGCGGAAGGAGCGGGCGATCAGCGCCAGCGGCACGCCGGACACCAGCGAGACCAGACCGAGCCGCCAGTCCAGCACCAGCAGCAGCACCGAGATGTAGCAGACCGACAGGAAGACGGTCAGCAGCTCCTGGAGCCCTTCGGAGAGCAGCTCGCGCAGCGCGTCGATGTCGCTGGTGGCCCGGGAGATGATCCGGCCCGAGGTGTAGCGCTCGTGGAAGTCCAGGCTGAGGCGCTGGGCGTGCCGGAAGATCCGGCCGCGCAGCTCCAGCAGGATGTCCTGGTTGACCCGGGCGCTGATCTTGATGAACAGCCACTGCAGCACCGGGCTGAGCAGCGCGCAGAACAGGTAGGCGGCGACCACCGCGATCAGCGGGCCGGAGTCGTGCTCGCGCAGCGCCGGGATGGCGCGGTCCATCGCCACCGCGACCAGCAGCGGACCGGACTGCAGGGCGGCCTGCTGGACCAGGATCACCACCATGGCGACGGCGATCCGGGCCCGGTGCGGGCCGAGCAGCGAGCGCAGCAGCGCCCGGGGCGCGCCGGGCGGGACGGGGATGTCCTCCTCGTCGGCGGGCGGCGGGGGCAGTTCCTCCTCGGGCTCGGCGGGCCCGGTGGGATCGGCTTTCGTGGGTTCGGCGGTGGTGGTCACGGGGCTGTACTTCCTTCGGACACGAGGGCGGCCTCGCCCGACATCAGTTCGCGGTAGTGCGGGCAGTCGCGCAGCAGCTCCTGGTGGGTGCCGACGGCCGTGATCCGGCCGTCCGCCAGCACCGCGACCCGGTCGGCGAGCAGCACGGTGCTGGGCCGGTGGGCGACCACCAGGGCGGTGGTGGTGCCGAGGACCTCGCGCAGCGCGCGCTCGACCAGCGCCTCGGTGTGCACGTCCAGGGCGGAGAGCGGGTCGTCCAGCACCAGGAAGGCCGGGTCGCCGACGACCGCGCGGGCCAGCGCGAGGCGCTGGCGCTGACCGCCGGACAGGCTCAGGCCCTGCTCGCCGACCTCGGTGTCCGCGCCCTCGGGGAGCTTGTCGACGAAGCCGGCCTGGGCGGTGGCGAGGGCGGAGCGCAGCTGCTCCGCGCTCGCACCGGGGGCGCCCATCAGGACGTTCTCCCGGACGGTGGCGGAGAAGAGGGTGGGCTCCTCGAAGGCCACCGCGACGAGTTCGCGCAGCCGCTCCCGGGGCAGGTCGCGGATGTCCCGGCCGTCCAGCGTGATGGCGCCGGCGGTGGCCTCGTAGAGCCGGGGGAGCAGGGCGGTGAGCGTGGTCTTGCCGCTGCCGGTGGCGCCGACCAGGGCCATCGTCTCGCCGCTGCGGATGTGCAGGTCGATGTCGGTCAGCAGGTCGGGGCTGTCCTCGGGGGCGTCGGGGTAGCGGAAGCGGACGCCGGTGAAGCGGATGCCGTCCGGGGCGGCTGGGGCCTGTCCGGCGGATCCTGCCGGGCCCGCGACGCCGGGGCACGCACCTCGCTGCGTTGTCGTCGGTCGCCGATGCTCCGCATGGACTCCCTCCTCCGCCTTGCGATGCACGCACCCCAACGCCGCGGTCTGATCCGGCAGGATCCGCCGGACAGGCCCTCCGGTGGCGGTGCCCCGGTCCTGGGTGTCGGGCTCGTCCAGCACCTCGAAGAAGCGGTCGGTGGCGGTCGCGGCCTCGTTGGCGTAGGCGAGCAGCCAGCCGAGCGACTCGACCGGCCAGCGCAGCGCGAGCGCGGTGGAGAGGAAGGCGACCAGGGTGCCGGCGCTCAGCTCGTCGTGGGCGACGAGGTAGGCGCCGACGGCGAGGGCGCCGCCGAGGGCGAGCTCCGGCAGGCCGACGATGACGGCCCAGAGGTTGGCGAGCAGGTGCGCCTTCCGGAGCTCGGTGCGGCGCAGCTCCTGGGACTGGGCGCGGAAGCGTTCGGCCATCGAGCGGTGGCGGCCGAAGGCCTTGAGGATCCGGATGCCGAGGACGGACTCCTCGACCACGGTGGCGAGGTCGCCGTTCTGGTCCTGGGCGAGGCGGGAGGAGCCGGAGTAGCCGGCCTCGAAGCGGCGGGTGAGCACGAACAGCGGGACGACGGGGAGCAGGGCGATCAGCGCCAGCCGCCAGTCCTGGGAGAACATCACCACCGCCCCGGCCAGGAACATCACCGAGTTGACGATCAGGAAGACCAGCGGGAAGGCCAGGAACAGCCGCATGGTGTACATGTCGGCGGTGGCCCGGGAGAGCAACTGGCCGGAGCCCCAACGGTCGTGGAAGGAGACCGGCAGCCGTTGGAGCTTGGCGAAGAGGTCGCCGCGCATCGCCGTCTCCAGCCCGGCCAGCGGGCGGGCCAGCACCACCCGGCGGGTGAAGAACAGCCCGGCCTCGACCAGGCCCACGAGCAGCAGCAGGCCGACCAGCGGCCAGAGGGCGGCCAGGTCGTGCTCGGCGAGCGGGCCGTCCACGATCCGGCCGAGGATCACCGGGACGGCGAGGGTGCTCAGCATGCCGAGCGTGGCGGCCGTCACCGAGACGGCCAGCCGGCCGCGGACGGCGCGGGCGTACGGCCACAGGCGCAGCAGGGAGCGGACCGTGGAGTGGGGGCGCACGGTCGCGGTGTCGTCGTTTTGAATGTTCTCGGCCATCGCGGTGAGGGTAGGCAGAGAAGCCGTCACTTCTCATCCGGTTTTTCGCCCCTGTCGGGCGGCGGGGCGAGAACCGGCCACGAATGAGGGCATCGGGGGGCGCGGGAGGATCAGGCGTCGGGGGCGGGGGCGCGCAGGAGGTGCAGCGAGCGGCCGCCCAGGACGACGGCGCCCCGCGGGTACGGCTCGCCGGTGTCCGCCGCGGCCGTGTCGACCAGCGTCTCGTACGCGGCCTCGGGCGCCGCCCAGGGCTCCCCGGGCAGGGTGAACACCGTCTCCCGGTGGTCCGCGTTGAGCAGCAGCAGGAAGCTGTCGTCCCGCAACGGCTCGCCGGCGTCGTCCCGTTCGGGCATCGCGGTGCCGGACAGCAGCATGCCGAGGCAGGCCGTCGGGGCGAACCAGTCGGCCTCGGTCATCTCCTTGCCCAGCGGGGTGAACCAGGCCAGGTCGGGTCGGCCGCCGGGCGTGGCGGCCCGGCCGGAGAAGAACGCCCGCCGGCGCAGCACCGGGTGGGCCCGGCGCAGCCGGACCAGCCGGGCGGTCAGCTCGCACAGCTCCCGCCAGTCGGGCTCGGCCAGCAGCGACCAGTCCACCCAACTGACCTCGTTGTCCTGGCAGTAGGCGTTGTTGTTGCCGCCCTGGGTGCGGCCCAGCTCGTCCCCGGCGGTGAGCATCGGGACGCCCGCGGAGAGCAGCAGGGTGGCGGTCAGGTTGCGCAGTTGGCGCAGCCGCAGGGCCCGGACGGCCGGGTCGGCGGTCTCGCCCTCGGTGCCGTGGTTCCAGGAGCGGTTGTCGTCGGTGCCGTCCCGGTTGGCCTCGCCGTTGGCCTCGTTGTGCTTGCGGTCGTAGGTGACCAGGTCCCGCAGGGTGAAACCGTCGTGCGCGGTCACGTAGTTGACGGAGGCGTACGGGCGCCGGCCGGAGCGCTGGTAGAGGTCGGAGGAGCCGGAGAGGCGGTAGCCGAGCTCGCGCACGTCCGCGCGGGCGCCGCGCCAGAAGTCCCGTACGGCGTCCCGGTACTTGTCGTTCCACTCCGCCCACAGCGGGGGGAAGCCGCCCACCTGGTAGCCGCCCGGGCCGACGTCCCAGGGCTCGGCGATCAGCTTCACCCGGCTGAGCAGCGGGTCCTGGGCGACGGCGGCCAGGAAGGGGTGGTCCATGTCCACGCCGTCACCGCCGTTGGAGCCGCCGCGGGCCAGGGCGGCGGCGAGGTCGAAGCGGAAGCCGTCCACGCCCATCTCGGCGACCCAGTAGCGCAGCGAGTCGGTGACCAGCCGGACGACCTGCGGGCGGCGGGTGTCCAGGGTGTTGCCGCAGCCGGTGTAGTCGGCGTAGCCGCGCGGGCGGTTCGGGGGGAGGCGGTAGTAGGCGGCGTTGTCGATGCCGCGCAGCGAGAGCATCGGGCCGAGTTCGCCGCCCTCGGCGGTGTGGTTGAACACCACGTCCAGGATCACCTCGATCCCGGCGGCGTGCAGGGTGCGGACCATCCGCTTGAACTCGCCGACCTGGCCGCCGCGGGAGCCGGAGGCGGAGTAGCCGGCGTGCGGGGCGAAGTAGCCGACCGTGTTGTAGCCCCAGTAGTTGACCAGTCCGCGGGCCTGGAGGTGGTCCTCGCTGGCGTACTGGTGCACCGGCAGCAGCTCGACGGCGGTCACGCCGAGGCGGGTGAGGTGAGCAATCGCGGCGGGGTGGGCGAGGCCGGCGTAGGTGCCGCGCAGGTGCGGTGGGACGTCGGGGTGGCGCATGGTGAAGCCGCGTACGTGGAGCTCGTAGAGCACCGTCTCGGCCCAGGGGGTCTTCGGGCGGTGGTCGTCGTACCAGTCGTCCTGGTCGTGGACGACCACGGATCTGGGCACGTAGGGGGCGGAGTCGCGGTTGTCCCGGACGGTGTCGGCGACGTCCGCCTCCGGCCAGTTGCGGACGGCGGCGCAGGCTGCGTCGTGGGAGGTGTAACAGCCGTCGACGGCACGGGCGTACGGGTCGAGCAGCAGCTTGGCCGGGTTCCAGCGGGCGCCGGTCCACGGGTCCCACCGGCCGTGCACGCGGAAGCCGTAGCGGGTGCCGGGGCGGACACCGGGGAGGAAGCCGTGCCAGATCTGGACGTCCTGCTCGGTGAGGCGGTGCCGGCTCTCCAGGCCGTCCTCGTCGAAGAGGCACAGGTCGACGGCCTCGGCGCCGGGCGCCCACAGGGCGAAGTTGGTGCCGCGGCGGCCCAGTCGATCGGTGTGGAAGCGGGCGCCGAGGGGTTGCCGGCTGCCTGGCCGTACCTCGGCTTCCAGCTCCTGCCCTGACGCCATGGCCGAACCCTCCCTGGGCGGGGTGTCCCGGACCCCGTGCAGGTTCTCTTTCCCGGATTGGGGAGGGTGGAAGCGGCTGAACGGGGGCTTACCGGCGGATGGCGGGCAGGGGGGTGGGGTGGTGGTTGCGGTGGGTGGG
>NZ_JNWQ01000005.1 GCF_000716875.1 Streptomyces novaecaesareae
CCGAGATCTACACTAGATCGCTCGTCGGCAGCGTCAGATGTGTATAAGAGACAGCCCCTGGTCCCTGCACACCCGGGCCCCCGCCGACGCCGGCCTCACCCACTGGCTGCTCTCCACCGCCGCCCTCGCCCTCGGCCTCTGGCTCAGCGAACGCGGCACCTGCGCCTGGGGCCGCTGCGCCGCCCCGGACTGCCACCGCTACTTCATCGACACCGGACGCCGCACCCCCCAGCGCTACTGCACGCCCCGCTGCGCCACCCGGGTCCGCGTCGCCGCCCACCGGGCCCAGCGGGCCGCGGGGCCCGAGGAATCGTCAGGGGCGGCGTCCCGGTAGGGGTGGGCCTCGGCGGGCGGCAGTGCGACCGCAAGCCTCCTCGGCCACGCGCCCGGTCAGCCGGAGGCGGCGGGGGAGCGGAAGGCGCGGCGGTAGTCGGTGGGGGTGACGCCGACGCGGGCGGTGAAGTGGCGGCGGAGGTTGGTGGCGCTGCCGAGGCCGCTGCGCTCGCCGATCTGCTCCACGGGCAGGTCGGTGGCTTCGAGGAGGGACTGGGCGCGGGCGAGGCGCTGGTTGAGGAGCCACTGGAGCGGGGTGGTGCCGGTGGCGGCCTGGAGGCGGCGGAAGAAGGTGCGTGGACTCATCCTGGCCCGGCGTGCCAAGTCGGTGGTGGTGATGGGGTGTTCGAGGTTCTCGGTGGCCCAGGAGAGGACGGGGGCGAGGCTGTCGTCGTCGGCCACGGGCACGGCGAGGTCGACGAACTGAGCCTGCCCGCCGGGGCGGTGGGCGGGCACCACCAGCTTGCGTGCCAGCTGGTTGGCCACGTGGGCGCCGAGATCGCGGCGGACGAGGTGCAGGCAGAGGTCGAGCCCGGCGGCGACGCCGGCGCTGGTGAGCACGTCGCCGTCGTCGACGTAGAGCACGCCGTCGTCCGCGGTGACGGCCGGGTACCGGCGGGCCAGGTCGGCGGTGTGCGACCAGTGTGCGGTGGCCCGGCGGCCGTCCAGCAGGCCGGCGGCGGCGAGCGCGAAGGCGCCGGTGCACAGGGACACCATCCGCGCCCCGGCCCGGGCGGCGCGCCGGAGTTCGGCCACCAGCGCGGGTGGCACCTCGCGTTCGCCGGTCACGCAGGCGTCCGGGACGGAGGTGACGATCACGGTGTCGGCCCCGGCGAGCGCGTCCCAGCCGTACTCGGCGCGCAGGGAGAAGCCGAAGCCGCCGGGCGCCCGGGGCGGTGCCGGGGCGTCCGGCGTCTCGGCGCACAGCCGCAGTTCGTACCAGCGGTCGGCGAGCTCGGGCTGCGGGATGCCGAAGACCGCGCAGGCCATGCCGAGTTCGTACAGGTCCCAGAGCGGGAGCTCGGCGTGGTCGAGGACGGCGATGGCCACGGTGCCGGGACCGGCAGCGGGAACGGCGGCAGGAACGGACATGGCGGTGGATACCCCCCTGGCAGGAACCGTGCGGTGAAGGGCAATCCTGCCACTGTCGGGGGCGTTCGGCCATTGCGAAAGTAGGTGATGTCGATCAAGGGCCGGGCACGCCAGGGCCGTTGAACTGCACGAACAGGAGAACTCCATGTCGCACGAACTGCCGCAGGAATCCGTCACCGTCATCGGCCTCGGCGCGATGGGCACCGCACTGGCGGGCGCCTTCCTCGCCGCCGGCCACCCGACCACCGTCTGGAACCGCACGGCGGCCAAGGCCGAGCCGCTGGTCGCCCGCGGAGCCGTCGCAGCCTCCTCGCCCGAGGCCGCCGTCACGGCCAGTCAGCTGATCGTCGCCTGCGTGCTCGACTACGGCACGCTGCGCGCCGTGCTGACCGGCCAGGAGGCGGCGCTCGCCGGGCGGACCCTGGTGAACCTCACCTCCGGCTCGCCCGAGCAGGCCCGGGAGCTGGCCGACTGGGCCGCCGGGCTCGGCCTGGCCTACCTGGACGGCGCCATCATGATCACCCCGCCCGGCATCGGGGGTCCGGACGCCACGGTGCTCTACAGCGGCGCACCGGACGTCCTGGCCCGCCACCGCCCGACGCTCGCCGCCCTCGGCGAGCCGGTGGACCTCGGCCCGGACGCCGGGATCGCCGGACTGTACGACACGGCGCTGCTCGGCCTGATGTGGTCCGCGCTGAGCGGCTGGCTGCACGGCGTCGCGCTGGTCGGCGCGGACGGTGTCCGGGCGGCCGAGTTCACGCCGGTGGCCACCCGCTGGCTGTCCGGCGCGGTGGCCGGGTTCATCAACCGCTACACCGCTCAGGCCGATGCCCGCACCTACCCGGGCGACGACGCCGGCCTGGACATCCACCTGGCCGCGATGGAGCACCTGCTGCACGCCAGCCGGGCACGCGGCGTCGACACCACCCTGCCGGAGGTCTTCGCCGGCCAGGCCCGCCAGGCCATCGCCGCCGGCCACGGGGCCGACAGCTATGCGCGCCTGATCGAGGTGATCGAGAAATGAGTGCTCCTTCCATCGCTCTGCTGCCGAATGCTGTTCCGATGGCCGTCGCACCGTCAACTGTCATGCCTGTTACCGCTCCTCCCTCCCCGGTCGACTGGCCTGCGCTGGTGGTCGAGGCCGCCGCAACGACCACCGGCGTCCTCGAACGGGCGGCCGGTGCCGACTGGTCCCGTCACCCCGCCGGAAGCGACTGGACCGCCCGGGCCACGCTGGACCACCTCGCGCTCGGTGTGCTGGGCTACGCGGGCCTGCTGACCGCCCGCCCCACCGACCGCTACATCACCCTGTTCGGTTCACTGGACCCCGCCGCCCCGATCCCGCACTGCCTGGAGGGCCTGCGGATCGCGGCCACCCTGCTCGCCGCCACCGTGCGGGACACTCCGTCGGCCGTCAGGGCCTGGCACCCGTGGGGCGATTCGGACGGCCCGGGCTTCGCGGCCATGGCGGTGGTCGAACTCCTCGTCCACGCCTGGGAGCTGGCCCAGGCCTTCGGGCTCGGCTGGCAACCACCCGAGCACCTTGCGGCCCCGGCCGTGGCCCGGCTGTTCCCGGAGGCGCCGACCGGCCACGGCCACGCCGGAACCCTGCTCTGGTGCACCGGCCGAACCGCGCTCCCGGGGCATCCCCGTCGCCCGGCCGAGGGCTGGCAGTGGGACGGGCGGGTGCGCTGAGCCCGGGGGCTCCCCACATCGACGCGCTCAAGCGGCTCACCTCCTTCCGGGCCACCCCCTCGGCCGACCCCCGGTAGGCGGCTCGCCGCCCGACCACCGACCCGCACTGGCGTTCGATCGTCCGAGTGGCTGGCGCACTGCATCCGTTGCGCCCGGATATCCGAAGAGCCTCGCCGGAAAAAGGATTCCGGCGAGGCTCTTGGAAGTGCCGGTTCAGTGTGAACCGAACCGGTCTACTTGTCGGCCTGCACCTCGGTGGAGATCATTCGCACTTCGGGGAGGGTCCGCGGCGGCTCATCCCCGTACCACGCGAATTCAATGGCTGCGAGATACCCGTCGCCCACCCAGAGGAGAATCTCCCCGAACAGGGAGCCGGCCTCGTCCACGACAATCGATCGCACCGGAACCACGCCGGACGCCACCGAAGGAGGTGCGCCTTCCAGTACCCGCACGTCGACGCTCGCTGATTCCGGACCCCACTGCGCGTACACCTCGACGAGGTCGATCTGGGCCAGCAGTTCGGCTGCCCCGGGAAATTCCTGCGAGAGTACCAGTTCGAGCACGCCTCTCTCCCTGGGGTTCAGGGGGCGGGGCGTGATGGCAACCGTCATGGTGGGGGCCTCCGGAAACTCGCCCCTCGGGGCGGGAAACAGCGAATTCATTGTCACGTTCAAGGTTGCTTGCGGCGCCCTCGTACAAGGCTACGGGGTTACCGGGAACTTCGCCCGGATGAATGCCGTGCCGAGCCGCGGTACTCCGTCCATCACCACTCCTCGGATCGTCACCACCTCGCCCTCGATCACGCGGGTGACCTCGTAGAACCCGCCGGGGGGCAGGTCCGTGGCGCCGTGCAGGCTGTCCATGACCAGGCGAAGGGCCTGTTCGCGGCCTCCGGCCTTGGCGATGATGTCACTGAACCCGTGCTTCGCCACGTCGATCACGTGGACGAGGTTCTCCTCGGTGTTCCACGTCTTCCACGCGCTCTCCAGGGCCTCCGTCGTGATGCCGCAGGCCGGCCCCGTGTTGTGCACGAGCACCGGGGTGTTCCCGGCGATCACGTAGTAGGTGTGAATGCCACGGATCGTGAGGTTGTAGGCGGGCTGGACGGTGCTCCACGTCCTGGCCGACGACACCGTCGCGGTGCCGGCCGGGGCGGTCAGCGTCTCTCCGCCGGTGAGCTCGCCGGCGTCGACCCAGGCCGCGCGCTTCTGCGACCAGAACGGGTGGTGGGCCGTGGCCGTGATGCTGCCGGAGTTGCCCGTACCGTCCGTGACGACCAGGTCGACGAACTCGCGGTCGTCCGGGGTGTAGATGGTGGCGTCGACCAGCCTCGGGCCGGTCTCCCCGGTCTGAGGGTCCGTAGCGAGGACGCGGTCCCCGATGCGTATCTGCTCGATGGGCCGGGCGGTACCGTCGGCCATCAGGACCGGGGTACCGGCGGGGAAGCTGTTCGGCCTGATCAGACAGGTCCCGGGGACCTTGGAGAAGAGCTTCTCCAGGAAGCTCAGGACCTTCGAGCCGCCGGGGATCTTCTCGGCCCACTTGGCGAGCTTGGCGACAGCGGCGGCGTCTCCGGCCAGCGGGATGGCGCTGAGGCAGGCCAAGGTCGCGTTCGCGACGTCCTTCTGCAGCGCGTAGATGCCGCAGTTGATGAGTGCCGCGCCGGTGCCGACGCCGGGGATCAGGGAGACGACGTCCAGCAGGCCGTGGACGATGCCGAGGGCGGTGTCCATCCAGCCCGGGTCGCCGCTCTCCCCGATCTGCTTGCGGAGTTCGGCCTCCAGGTTCGCTTCGGTGGCCTTCTGTGCGGCGTCGGCCTCGGCCTTCAACTTCGCGTCGGTCTGGGCCTCCTCGGCGGCCAGCCGCGCTGCTTCCTGCTCCGCTTCGTGCTTCGTCGTGTAGGCCTGGAAGGCGTTGCTCGCTGCCTGCGCCGCGATCTGCTTGTCCTGCCCTGCCGCCTCCGCGTCGGCCCGCGCCTGGGCGGCCGACTGGTAGGCGCTGGCAGCGGAGACCTGCGCGGAGTTCGCGGAGGCCTGGGCCTTCTGTGCCGAGTACGCCGCGGACGCGGCTGACTTCCGCGCCGAGGCCTCCGCAGCGGTGGCGGTCTTCGCCGATTCGGCGGCCTTCTGCGCACTCGTGGCGGCCGCGTCGGCCTTGGTGCGGGCGTCGGCCGCGTAGCCGGCTGCCTGGTCCGCTGCGGCCTTGGCCTGGTCGGAGGCGGTCTTGGCCTCGTCGGCGGCGCCGCGGGCCACGGCGGCGGCCTGGACGGCCTCGGCGGCGCTCTGCTGGGCGTAGGCCGTCACGGCCGACGCCTCGGCGATCATCCGCTCGATCTCGGCCTTGTGGGTCGCCGCCAGCGCGTCCTTGCGCGCGGCGGTGTACTGGCCGGTCTCGACGAAGGTGCGCAGTACGTCGGGCGTGCCCTCCAGCGCGACCTGCGCGGCGGCCTTGACCTCGGCCCCGCCGGACGCGCGCAGCGCAGCGGCCTTGACCTGGTCGTCGGAGAGCTGGGCGAGGTAGCGACCGTTGTTCAGGAAGTCGCGCAGGGCTTCGACGTTCCCGTTGAGCGCGGCGCGTCCGGCTGCCTGGACACTGGGACCGCCGTCGTTGACGATCTTGGCGACGCTGAGCTGGAAGTCCGGTGCGGCGGCCTGGTACTGACCTGTGTTCAGGAACGCGGCCACCGTGTTCGCGTCGCCCTTGAGGGCGGTGGTGGCCGCGGCGCGGACGGCGGGCAGCTCCGAGCCGGCCGCGAGGTTCGAGACCCGCTCCCGGTTGTCGAGGTCGATCGCCTGGCGCCGCCCCGAACGGACGAAGTCCAGCACCGTGGTGTCGTCCCCGGCGACCGCGGTCCGCGCGGCGGCGCTCTCCCACGGCCCGGCGATCTTCATGGACAGGACGGCGAGCTTGCGCCCGTCCGTGGCGACCATGGCGATGTCGGGGTTCGGCTGGGTGAGTGCGGCGGCCAGACGGTCCGCCTCGTCCTTGCTCTGGCGCAACTGCTGGACGGCGTCGCCGACGGCGGTCTGCTTGTCGTCGTACGCGGCCTTGGCGGCCCGCGCCTTCTCCACGTCCGCAGCAGTCCTGGCCGTGCGGTCCTCGTCCTCGGCGCGCGTGGCCAGGTCGTGGACCTGGTTGGCCTTGTCGACCGCGTCCTTGGCGGTCTGTGCGGCAGCCACGGCGGCGTCCGCGTGAGCCTTCGAGACGGTGGCGGCCTGCGCGGCCTCGCCCGCGTGCTGGGCGGTTTCCTGCGCGGCCTGCGCGGCATTGTGGGCGTGCGTGGCCGCGGAGTCCGCCAAGGCCTTGGCTTCGGTCGCGGCCTTCGCGGCCTCGCCCGCCAGCGACTTGGCGGCGGTCGCTGCCCGCGTCGCCTCCTGGGCCTGGCGGCGCGTCGCGGCGGCGGCGGCCTTGGCCCGCGCCGACTGGGCACCGGCCGCGGACGCGAAGCCGCCCGCCTGGTCGGCCGAGTCGGCGGCGGCCTGCGCGTTGCCGCCCGCGCTCAGCGCGGCGTCCGCCGCCTGCTGGCTCGCGGCGGCAGCCGTGTTGGCCTGCGTGAGTGAGGCGGAGGAGGCCGCGGCTGCGTTCGCGGCGGTCTCGGCCGCCGTCGCGGCCTGTGCGGCGGCATCCGCCTTGGAGCGGTCCGACGCGGCCCCGGCGGCCGCGTTACGGGCCGCCGTCGCGGCCTGTGCCGCGCCCGCGGCGGCGTACGACGCCTGGGATGCCGCGCTGGCCGCGGTGCGCGCCGAGTTGGTGGCGCTGCGGGCGGCCTTCATCGCCGTCTGGGCGGCCTCCGCCGCCCGACCCGCGGCATCGGCCGCGCGCCCGGCTGCCGCGCCCGCCGCGTTCGTGTCGTTGCGGGCGGCCTCGGTCTCGGCCGCAGCCTTCGCCGCCGACTCCTTGGCCAGCTGCGAGGCGGCGACCGCCTGTGCGGAGGCCTCCTTCGCGGCCTCCGTCTCACGCACCGCCTGTGCGGAGGCCTCCTTGGCCTGCTGCGTCAGCTGGGCGATGCTGGTGCGCTCGGCGTCGCGGGCCCTGGCCACGTGCACGCCGACAGTGAGGAACTCCCGTACGTCCTCGATGGAACCGTTGATCGCCAGCCGCGCCGCGGCCTGTGTGTTGGGGCCGCCCTCGCTCAGGATCTGGACGAGCTTCACCCGGTCGTCCGCGTCCCGCGCGGTGTACTGGCTTTCGTTGAGGAAGACCTGGATGTCGTCGGGGGTGCCGTTCAACGCCGCCTTCGCGGCGGCCTGGACGCCGGAGCCGGCGCCGTTCATCAGCGAGGCGGCCTTCAGCTGCTGATCGACCTTCAGCGGCTCCTGCCAGCCGCTCTTCAGGAAGGTCTGAAGGGCGTCCGGCGTTCCCGCCAGTGCCTTGCGCGCCGCCTCCCGCACGCTCGGGCCGCCGAGCGTCAGGATCTGCGCGGCGCTGACCTGGTCGTCCTGCACCTGGGCGAGCAGCCGATCGCTGCCCAGGAACTTGCGAACGTCGTCGTCCGAACCGGTCAGCGCTGCCTCGGCCGCGGCCTTGACCGCCGTACCGCCGTCCTTCCAGTACGCGACAACCCTGCCGCGCTCGGTCATCGGGACCGCCGCTTCCTCGGGCAGCGGGTCTGCCGCGGCAATGGGCGCGACGCCGAGCAGTCCGGCCGTCAGCGCCAGCGGCAAAAGGCGCAGGCTGAGCTTTCCGGATATGGAATCCCCACCCCGCCTTCGCCACCTGGATCGGACATTCAATCCACCCACCAGAGACTCACCTCTCCACATCCACTCGGCCGCACTTCGGCCTCGGGAGCATAACTGCAGATGACTCACCGCCAGAAACGTGGGAAGCAAAGCCTCCTGACGCATCGAATGGGCGACAATTCGGACAAAGACCTATCAATCCTGCTGGTCGGCGGAGGCTTTCCGATCCTCGTCACTTCCCTGGGGTCGGGGCCAGTGATTCAAATACTGGCAATGCCCTAGACTGCGGGCCGTCAAGTCTTGGGGGAAGGCGATCGCGGGGGTGTCCGGTCGCGCTGCCTGTTTCCCACGCATCAGTCCTCACCTGCACCATCCGACGTGCGGTCAAGATCCTGTCAACCACGATGAAAGGAACGCGAGATGAAGAACGGCATAACGCGATGGCTGGCCATCGGCGCGGTAGCCGCCGCCACGACGCTCGGGGCCGGCGCGCTCGCCAGCGCCGACACCACTTCCGCCGGTGACGTCGCCACCGCTCCGCCGGCCGTCGAGGACTTCGCCTACCCCGGCGACTCCCCGAACCCGCAGCTCAAGCTCATCCGCGGCGACGGTCACATCATGCTGGCGGACTGCAACACCGTCACCCAGATCCAGCTGTGGAGCGTCGCCGTCCCGAGCCCCAGCGGGGGCCCCGGTGTGTGCTTCCGGGTCAGCGGCACCACCGGGTACCTGTCCCTTGAGCTCCCGCAGACCTTCATGATCCAGACCGGTGACAAGGCCGTACGTGCCGACCTCACCTCCGAGGGGGTGGCGCAGACCGTCGACGTCGCCAAGAACAGCTACACCACCGTCGGTCAAGCCATGGGCCAGAAGCCGACCATGCTCGTCGAACTGCGCGTCACCGGCTGACCTGACGCCACCGCCCGCTGACCGACCATCGACCGACACAGGATCACCAATGCATCACCGCATTCGCGGCTGGACGGCGGTCGTTGCCGTCGCCGCAGCCGGTGTCTTCGGACTGAACGCGCTAGCCGCAGCCGACACCACCGCCCCTCCGCCTGGCGATGCCTCCGCGGCGCCGCCTGCGGTCGAGGACTTCGCCTACCCCGGCGCGGCCGGAATCGGCAAGGTCAAGCTCCTGCGCGGTGACGGCAGCGTCATGCTGACCGACTGCGCCAAGCCCTCGCAGATCCAGCTGTGGACCCGCGCGCCGGGCAACACCGACAACAAGATCTGCTTCACTTCCGCTGCTACGAGCGGCTTCCTCACCCTCGAACTGCCGGACGTGTTCGCCGTGCAGACCGCGGGCCGGTCCCTGCGGGTCGGACTCACCGCCGCCGGTGCCTCCCGGAGCGTGGACGTGCCCAGGGACGGCTTCACCGGTGTGGGCGAGGGCTTGGGCCAGGACCCGACCACGGTGGTCGAACTGCGTATCACCGGCTGACCGCCGACGCCCGGTTCATCAAACTGACAGAAAGACACAAGGATGCTTCGCAAGTCCTCGTCCCGGTCCCAGAACCGGCGGGCGGGCGTGCTGGCTGCGGCTGTGGCCGCCGGCACGCTGACCACCTTCTCCGGCGCTCCGGCCGGTGCCGTCACCGGTGACGCGGCCGCCGACGGCACGTACACCGCCACCGCGCGCCTGGTGATCGGCGACAACCTGCGCGCCTGCACCGGCGCACTGGTGGACCGGTACTGGGTGGTCACCGCCGCGTCCTGCTTCGCCGACGACCCGGCGCAGCCGCAGGCGCTCGCCGCCGGTGCGCCGAAGTGGAAGACCACGGCCGGCATCGCCGGCATATCCGCCCAGGTGGCGGAGCTGGTGCCGCGTCAGGACCGTGACCTGGTGATGGCCCGTCTGGCCGCGCCGGTCGACGGCATCACCCCCCTGGCGCTGGCCACCACCGCGCCGACTGCCGGTCAGACGCTGCGCGTTCCCGGGTTCGGGCGCACCAAGGACGAGTGGGCGCCGCTCAAGTTGCACACCGGCGCGTTCTCCCTCGACACCGTGAGCCCCACCGGCATCGGCACCACCGGCACCGGCGGCGCGGCGATCTGCAAGGGTGACACCGGCGCCCCGGCGATCCGCGAGACGGGCGGCAAGGCCGAACTCGTCGCCGTCGCCTCCCGCTCCTGGCAGGGCGGCTGCCTGGGCACCCCGGCCACCGAAACCCGTACCGGCGCCTACAACACCCGCGTCGACGACCTCGGTGCCTGGGTGAAGGACCTGCGGTTCCGCACGGCGGAGGTGAAGGCCGGCACCCACGTGCAGGCCATCGGCTCGGACAGTACCCTGTGGGACACCGTGGCCGACTACAAGGCGGGCCGCTGGCAGGGGAGTTGGTCGCCGGTCACCGGCGGCACGCTGACCGCGGTGGACAGCGTGGCCATCGGCGACACCGTCCACGTGTTCGCGGTCGGGGCCGACGGCAAGGTCTACACGCGGGACGGCAAGGTCGGCGGCTCCTGGACCCCGCTCGGCGAGGTCCCCGGTGGCGCCGGCGGTGCCCGGGGCATCACCGCCGCCGCCCGCGGCAACACCGTCAGCCTGCAGATCATCGGCTCCGACGGCTCCCTCTACAGCACCTACGCCGACTACGCGGCCGGCAGCTGGGCCACGTCCTGGGAGAAGGTCGGCACCAACAACCTGAAGGCCATCACCAGCGCCACCACGGCGGACAGCGTCGTCCACGTCTTCGCGATCAACGAGGACGGCCGCGTCTACACCCGCGACAACCGGACCGACGGCAGCTGGACGCCGTGGGGCGAGCTCCCCGGCAACGCGGTCGACGTCAAGGGCATCACCGCCGCCGCCCGCGGCAACACCGTCGACCTGCAGATCATCGGCGCCGACGGCTCCCTGTACACCACCTACGGCTACTTCGACCTCGGTCGCTGGGAGTCGCAGTGGGCCAAGGTCAGCGACAACCACCTGAAGGCGATCAGCAGCAGCGCCGAGGGCAACGTCGTTCACGTCGTCGCCGTCAACGAGGACGACAAGGTCTACAACCGCGACGCCGACTACAACGCCGGCAAGTGGACCGCGTGGGGCGAGATCCCCGGCGGCGCCACCAACGTCAAGGCCGTCACCGCCGCCACCACCGGCTGACCGCGGTCCGCCTCCGTTCCCCGCGGGGCCCGTCGGCAGGACACCGGCGGCCCCGCGGGCTCCCGTCCGTTCCTCAAGGGGAGTCCCCATGTCCCGCAAGAACTCGTACCGCTCGCGGCGGGCGGGCGTGCTGGTGACGGCTGCGGCCGCCGGCGCGATGACCACCCTCTCGGGCGCTCCGGCCGGTGCCGTCACCGGTGACGCGGCCGCGGACGGCGCGTACGCCGCCACCGTGCGCCTGGTGGTCGGTGACAACCTGCGTGGCTGCACCGGTGCGCTGGTCGACCAGTACTGGGTGATCGGTGCCGCCTCGTGCTTCGCCGACGACCCGGCGCAGCCGCAGGCGTTGGCCGCCGGTGCGCCGAAGTGGAAGACCACCGCCGGTGTCGGCGGCGTGTCCGCCCAGGTGGTGGAGCTGGTGCCGCACCAGGACCGGGACCTGGTGATGGCCCGTCTGGCCACGCCGGTCTCCGGTGTCGCCCCCCTCGCCGTCGCCACCACCGCGCCGACTGCCGGGCAGACGCTGCGGGTTGCCGGGTTCGGGCGGACGAAGGACGAGTGGGTGCCGAACAGGCTGCACACCGGCTCCTTCTCCCTGGACACGGTGAGCCCGGCCGGCATCGGCATCACGGGGACGGGCGGCGCGGCGGTCTGCAAGGGCGACACCGGCGCCCCGGCGATCCGGGAGACGGGCGGCAAGGCCGAACTCGTGGCCGTGGCCTCGCGTTCCTGGCAGGGCGGCTGCCTGGGCACCCCGGCCACCGAGACCCGTACCGGCGCCTACGGCACCCGCGTCGACGACCTCGGCGCGTGGATCGAGAAGGTCCGGCACAGCACTCCGTCGGGGACCGTGCTGACCGGCTCGCCGTTCACCGTCGCCGACCCGGCCACCGGGCACCTTGTCACCTTCCTCCAGGACAGCAAGAACCACCTGTGGTCCGTCGACCCGCAGGGCGAGGGCTGGAGCGACCTGGGCGTCTATGCCGCCACCCGCCCCACCGCGATCGCCAACCCGGCCGACAACCACGTGATGGTGTACGTCAACGGGCCGGACAACAAGCTCTGGTCCTACGACCGCGCCACCGGCAAGTGGACGGAGTTCATCCGCACCCCCGCCGGTACGGTCCTCGCCCCGGACGCCGTCCCCCGTACGGTCGTCGACCCGGCCACCGGGCACCTGGTCACCTTCGTCCGGGACACCGCCCACCACCTGTGGTCCGTCGACCCGCAGGGCGAGGGCTGGTACGACTTCGGCCCGCTGGCCGCCACCGACCCCGTGCCGGTCATCAACCCGAACGACGGCCACATCGTCGTGTACGTCAACGGGCCCGACAACAAGCTGAACTCGATCGACCGCCGGGGCGCCGGCCGGGTCGAGTTCGTCCCGACCGCCTCCGGCACGGTGCTGGCCGGCGACGCCGTTCCCTCGACGGTCGTCGACCCCGCCACCGGGCACTTCACCACCTTCGTCCGGGACACCGCCCACCACCTGTGGTCCGTGGACCCGTTCGGGCCCGGCTGGCGCGACTGGGGCGTGATGGCCGCCACCGACCCGGTCGCCGTCGCCGACCAGGCCGGAAAGCGGACCGTGGTGTACGTCAACGGCCCGAACAACCGGCTGAACTCGCTCGACTTCTCCACCGGGAAGTGGACCGAGTTCATCCCCACCCCGGCCGGCACCGCCCTGGCCGCCGACGCCGTCCCGCAGACCGTCGTCGACCCGGTCGGCAAGCACCTGGTCACCTTCGTGCGTGACGGCAACGGCACCCTGTGGTCCGTCGACCCGCAGGGCCCGGGCTGGGTCCGCTACCACGGCGGTCCCTCCGCGCCCTGACCGGCAGCCGGTCCACCCGACTCGCCGCCCGGCACCCACGGGCCGCGACCGTCCCATACCTCTCAGGAGAATTCCCATGAACCGCCAGACCCAGCCCCGCAACCGGCGGGCGGGCGTGCTGGCCGCCGCTCTCGCGACCGGCGCACTGGCCACCTTCTCCGGCACTCCGGCCGGTGCCGTCACCGGTGACGCGGCCGCGGACGGTTCGTACGCCGCCACTGCACGTCTGATGATCGGTGACAACCTGCGTGCCTGCACCGGTGCGCTGGTGGACCGGTACTGGGTGGTCACCGCCGCGTCGTGCTTCGCCGACGACCCGGCGCAGCCGCAGGCGTTGGCTGCCGGTGCGCCGAAGTGGAAGACCACCGCTGCCGTTGCAGGGAAGTCCGCCGAGGTCGCCGAGCTGGTGCCGCGTCAGGACCGGGACCTGGTGCTGGCCCGTCTGGCCGCGCCGGTGGACGGTGTCACCCCGCTGGCGCTGGCCACCACCGCGCCGAGCGCCGGGCAGACGCTGCGGGTTGCCGGGTTCGGGCGGACGAAGGACGAGTGGGCGCCGCTGAAGCTGCACACCGGCTCCTTCTCCCTCGACACCGTGAGCGCCACCGGCATCGGAACCACCGGGACGGGCGGTGCGGCGATCTGCAAGGGCGACACCGGCGCCCCGGCGATCCGCGAGACGGGCGGCAAGGCCGAACTCGTCGCCGTCGCCTCCCGCTCCTGGCAGGGCGGCTGCCTGGGCACGCCCGCCACCGAGACCCGTACCGGCGCCTACAACAGCCGGGTCGACGACCTCGGCGCGTGGGTGCAGCAGGTGAAGGCCTCCCGCCCCGGCAGCCGGCTGTTCGCGGTCGGCGGGGACACCCAGATCTGGGCCAACGAGGGCTCCTACACCGCGAACGTGTGGGGCACCTTCGAGCGGGTGCCGAACAACAGCGGCATCCGGCAGGTCAGCGCCGTCACGATGGGCGACAAGGTGCGCCTGTTCGCCGTCGGCGGCGACAACCGGATCTACACCGCCGCCAAGGACACCACGAACAACACCTGGAGCGCGTTCGAGGCCCTGCCCAGCAGCGGCATCCAGCAGGTGACCGCCGTCGCGATGGGCAGCAAGGTCCGCCTGTTCGCCGTCGGCGGCGACGGCAGGATCTGGACCATCACCGGCGACTACACCGCCGGCACCTGGAGCACCTTCGAGGCGCTGCCCAGCAGCGACATCAAGGAGGTGAGCGCCACCACCGTCGGCAACACCGTGCGCCTGTTCGCGATCGGCGGCGACCAGAAGATCTGGACCACCACCGGCGACTACACCGCCGGCACCTGGTCCACCTTCGCGGCCATCCCCGGCAGCGCCGTCCAGCACATCGCCGCCACCAGCATCGGCTCCACCGTGCGCGTGTTCGCCGTCGGCTCCGACCAGAAGATCGCGACCACCGACAGCACCGACAACGGCCCCTGGAGCGCCCTCGACGCCGTTCCCGGCGGCAACAGCGCCAAGCAGGTCGCCGTCACCACCATCGGCGACACCATCCGCCTGTTCGCCATCGGCGGGGACGACCGGATCTGGACCGCCGACAAGAAGGCCGACGGCAGCTGGACCACCTTCTACGGCGTCTCCAGCAGCAGCATCCAGAACATCGCCGCCACCACCAACTGACCCACGGTTCCCCGGGGTCGTCGGCCGGACGCCGACGGCCCCGGGGCTTCCGTACGCTCACCCAGGAGAACTCCCATGCCCCGTAAGACCCAGCCCCGCAACTGGCGGGCGGGCGTGCTGGTGACGGCCGCGGCCGCCGGCACGCTGACCACGTTCGCCGCCTCCCCGGCCGGCGCCCTGGCCGGTGACACGGCCGCGGACGGCGCGTACGCCGCCACCGCCCGTCTGGTGATCGGTGACAACGTGCGCGTCTGCACCGGTGCGCTGGTGGACCGGTACTGGGTGGTCACCGCCGCGTCGTGCTTCGCCGACGACCCGGCGCAGCCGCAGGCGTTGGCCGCCGGTGCGCCGAAGTGGAAGACCACCGCCGGCATCGGCGGCACGTCCGCCCAGGTCGTCGAGCTGGTGCCGCGTCAGGACCGCGACCTGGTGCTGGCCCGCCTGGCCGCCCCCGTCAACAGCATCGCCCCTCTCGCCGTCGCCACCACCGCGCCGACCGCCGGGCAGGCGCTGCGGGTGCCCGGGTACGGGCGCACCAAGGACGAGTGGGTGCCGAGCAAGCTGCACACCGGCGCCTTCTCCCTGGACACGGTGAGCCCGACCGGGGTCGGCATCACGGGTACGGGCGGTGCGGCGGTCTGCAAGGGCGACACCGGCGCCCCGGCGATCCGCGAGACCAACGGCAAGGCCGAGCTCGTGGCCGTCGCCTCCCGCTCCTGGCAGGGCGGCTGCATCGGCGTCCCCGCCACCGAGACCCGCACCGGCGCCTACAGCACCCGGGTCGACGACCTCGGCGGGTGGATCCAGCAGGTCCGCGACGGCTGGTGGGACACCGTCACCGCCAACCCGGCCGCCCGCAGCTCGGTCTACGACCCGGTCCGCAAGACGGCCACCACCTTCGCCGTCGACGCCAAGGGCCACCTCGTGTTCGCCTGGAGCACGGACGGCGTGACCTGGAACGGGTGGCAGCAGATCGGCGACTGGACGTTCGCCAGTGTCCCCACCGCCCTGTTCAACCCCGCCACCGGCGGCATCGAGCTGTTCGCGGTCGGCGGCGACGGCGTGCTCTCGCAGACCTACTGGCTGCCCGACAACCAGGGCTGGCGCGACTGGCGCATCGTGGAGCCCAACTCCAGCCTGAGGTTCACCGGCAGCCCCACGGCCGTCTACAACCCGGCGACCAAGACCGCGGAGGTCTTCGCCACCACGACCAAGGGCCCGGTCGCGCATTCCTACTTCACCCCGGGCATGGGCGGCTGGAGCGGCTGGTACGAGATCGGCGACTGGCAGTTCGCCGGTTCCCCCAGCGCCGTCTACAACACCGCCACCGGCGGCATCGAGCTGTTCGCGGTCGGCGGCAACGGCGTGCTCTCGCAGACCTACTGGCTGCCCGACGGCAAGCCGTGGCGTGACTGGCAGATCGTGGAGCCCAACTCCGACCTGCGGTTCACCGGCAGCCCGACCACCGTCTACAACCCGGTCAGCAAGACCGCGGAGGTCTTCGCCACCACCACCAAGGGCCCGGTCGCGCACGCCTACTTCACCCCGGGCATGACCGGCTGGAGCGGCTGGTCCACCATCGGCACCCGGTCGTTCGCCGGCAGCCCGAGCGCGGTCTTCGACCCCGCCACCGGCGGCATCGAGCTGTTCGCGGTCGGCGACGGCGTGCTCTCGCGCACCGAGTGGCTGCCCGACGGCAAGCCGTGGCGCGACTGGACCGCCATGCAGGACTGGAAGTTCAGCGCGGGCCGCGTCCCGAGCGCGACCTTCAACGCCGCCGCGAGCACCACCGACCTGTTCGCCACCGGCAGTGACGGCGCCATGAACCACGCCTCCTACAAGACGGAGTCCGGCTGGAGCGGCTGGAAGACCATCGGTGGCACCACCCTGACCACCGGCTGACGCACCCCCGGGGGGCGGGTGGTGCCGAGCCCGGCACCATCCGCCCCCCGCCGCGCCACCGACTGCGCCTCCGGGGCCCGGTCCGTCACAGCCGTTCGGGGACGGGGTTCCCGACGGCCTCGATGGCGCGGCGCACGGGGACCTTCACCAGGACCGCGAAGCCGATCACGAAGAACACCAGCAGCGAGATGATCGCCGACCGGTAGCTGCCGGTGACCTGGTACGCGAGGCCGAAGACCAGCGGGCCCATCCAACTGGTGCCGCGGTCACTGACCTTGTAGACGCTGAAGTACTCGGCCTCCTTGCCCGCCGGGATGAGGTGGGAGAACAGCGAGCGGGACAACGCCTGGCTGCCGCCGAGCACCAGCCCGATCATGCAGGCCAGGGCGTAGAACCAGAGCGGCTGGTGGGCGGGCATGAAGTAGCCGAGCGCGAGGGTGACCACCCAGCCGACCAGGGAGCCGAGGATGGTCCGCTTGGCGCCGTACCGCCGGGCGATCCGGCCGAGCAGCAGGGCGCCGCCGATCGCCACGACCTGGACCATGAGCACGGCGGTGACCAGCGAGGTCTGCTCCATGCCGAGTTCCTCGCTGCCGTAGAGCGAGGCCTGGGAGACGACGGTCTGGATGCCGTCGTTGTAGCAGAGGAAGGCCGCCAGGTAGAGCAGCGTGAGCGGGTGCCTGCGCATGCCCTTGAGGGTCCGGCCCAGTTGGCGCAGGCTGCCGTCGGCGGGCTCCTCGGACGTCCCGGAGGGGTCGGACGGCCCGGACCTGCCGGGGGAGACCCCTGCCCGGGAGGGCAGCCGCAGCAGCGGGACGAGCGTGAACAGCGCCCACCACAGGCCCGCCGAGGCCAGGCAGATCCGTACGGCCGTGCCGGAGGACAGGCCGAGCGCGTCGTGGCCCTGGAACAGCGCCAGGTTGGCGATGAGCAGCAGTCCGCCGCCCGCGTAGCCGTACGCCCAGCCCTTGGAGGAGACCGCGTCCCGCTCGTCGGGGGCGGCCAGGCCCGGCAGGTAGGCGTACGAGAGCGCGACCGACACCGCGTACGCGATGTTGGCGACCACCAGCAGCGCGCCGCCGAGCAGGTAGCGGTCGCCGTCGAGGAAGAACATCCCCATCGTGGCGACCGCGCCGACATAGGCGAAGCCGCACATCAGCTCCTTGTGCCGCCCGGTGCGGTCCGCGACCGTGCCGGTCAGCAGCATCACCGCGACCGAGATCAGCACCGAGAAGGAGACCGTGTACGGGAAGTAGGACCCGGCGCGGATCGACAGCCCGAGCGGGTGCACGTCACCGGAGGCGTCGGCGGCGTTCTTGGCGACGGTGGTCAGGTACGGCCCGAGGAACACCGTCAGGACGGTGGCCGAGAAGGCGGCGTTGGCCCAGTCGTTGATGTACCAGCCGAACTGCATCCGGCGCAGGGCGCGGCCGTCGTCGGCGGCGGCCGCCGGGTCGGCCGTTGGATCGTCCGGCAGGTGCGTCGCCGGGTTCGTGGTGCTCATGGGGTCCCCATCACCGTGCTGGAGTCGGTGCTGCCGTCGGTCCAGCAGCCGCGCTCGCCGAGGACGTCCCGCAGGACGTCGATGCGATCGGCCATGATGCCATCCACTCCGAGGTCCAGGAGAGCCCTGATCCGTGTGGGATCGTCCACAGTCCAGACGTGGACCTGCAGGCCGAGGCGGTGGGCGGCCCGGACGAACGCCCGGTCGACCACCCGCACGCCCCGGTGCCGCTCCGGCACCTGCGCGCACACCCCGGCGAACGGCGCCCCGCGCCCCCGCAGCAGCGGCCCGGCCAGCGAGCGCAGCCGCAGCCGGGCGACCTCGCGCGGGCCGAGCGAGGTGGCCAGCCGGGGGCCGGCGGCGGCGCGGACGGCGGCGAGCCGGCTGTCGGAGAAGCCGCCGACGCAGACCCGGTCCCAGGCGCCGGTCCGGCGGATCGCCTCGACCAGCGGTGCGACGGCCGGTGCCGCCTTCACGTCGATGTTGAACCGGGCGTCGGGGAAGGCACCGAGCAGGTCCTCCAGCAGCGGCACGGGCTCGGTGCCGCCGATCCGGGCCCGCCGGACGGTCTCCCAGGGCAGCTCCGCCACGGCTCCGGCGCGGTCGGTGACGCGGTCGAGGCGGGAGTCGTGGAAGGCCACCAGCACGCCGTCGGCGGTGGCGTGCACGTCCGTCTCCAGGTAGCGGTACCCGAGGGCGACGGCGGCCTCGAAGGCCGCGAGCGAGTTCTCGGGGTGGCCGAGGTCGCCACCCCGGTGGGCGAAGGCCAGCGGCCCCGGGTGGTCGAGGAAGGGGTGCATGTCGTGCTCCGAGCTGCTGGGAGAGGAGGCCGCGCAGCCCGGCTCCGCCGCCGCCCCGGACCCGCGCGCGTTACAGTATTACGCACCCTGTCAAGCAGTAATGTGCGGCCTCCGCTGCCGCTCGGCACGCACGCTCCCGGCGCCCGGGGGTGCATGCCGGAGCGGGAAGTCGGTCTGTCCGACTTCCCGCCCCTGCCGAATGTCCTGTCGCGTATCAGCGCCGGCGGTGCCCGTCCCGATGGCATGGCCCGAGAGCATGACCGGCCGGGAGATCGTACAGAAATCAACATTTTGGCGATATGTGATCGGTTTTGATCGCCAAGGTGCCTCATTTCACATGGCTGAAACATTCCATGGTGGCCAGATGTCACATGACTATTCGTCAGAAGTTCGGATTTGATGGCAGTGTGTGTGCAGCCGTACCACCTTCTGACCTGGTGCACACCGATCGTGTACACGATGACGAATGGCTGAACTGTGCGCATGACCCGTCCGGATCGCAACGAAGCGACCACGCGGACCCGCCCGACAGGCGAAAAGCTCACCACCCAGGAGTTCTCCCGGCTCGCCGGCAACGTCGGCGGCTATCCCTATGTGAAGATCGTGCTCGACCGTGCCGAGTCGGAGCTCCACTTCATCGACAGTGCCGACGGCACCCTCCACGTCCGCTACATCGCGTGCGAGATACTCGGCATGTCCCTAGACGAACTGGCCCGTGGGCTCGATTCGTTCAATGACGACGTCTACCGGAATCCCGACCGCCGGTTCTATCTCGGCACCCTCGCCCTGCACACCCGGCAGGTCGCCGGGGAAGGCCAGGAAGCCGACGCCTTCCTGTCGCTGGAAACCGTCGACGTCGACACCATGTCCCAGGACATGCTGCGCTCCTTCTACCACCGGGTGCGCGACCACATCGACCCGTCGCTGCCGCTGCTCCTCAAGCCGGCCAACCACCGGCAGGAGGCCTACGTCGCCGGGATCCCGGAGAGCGAGATCCCGCGCGTCCTGTCCCACGAGCTGTACTCCACCGCCTCCTTCGTGCCCCTGAACGCCGGTGAAGCGCACGGGAGGCTGCGGGTGTTCCGCTCGGAGGCGGAGTACCGGGCCGACCCCGAACCGCTGGAGTGGCACGACATCGTGGTGATGCCCCGGGTGCCCGAGGACGTCCCCCGGGTGTCGGGCATCATCCACACCGAGCACACCACCCCGCTCTCCCACATCAACGTGATGGCCGCCGGGTGGCGGATCCCCAACGCCGTCGGCACCGGTGCCGTCGAGCGGATCGAACAGGCCGGACTGGCCGGGCGATGGGTCCGCTACCGGGTCGACGCCGATGGCTCCGACCTCCACCTCGAAGCCGCGCAGCCGCGCCCCGAGGGGGCCGGGTCGACGCTGCCGGCCGAACGCGTCACCGTGGACCGGCCCGACCTCACGCCCACCCCGATCACCGCGCTGTCCGAACTGCGCGCGGGCGACCACGTCCGCTTCGGCACCAAGGCCGCCAACCTCGGCGAACTCACCCACCTCCTCCAGCACGGCTCACCCCGCTGGCTCGGCTTCTACCGCGTCCCCCGCCCGCCCCGGGACAACCTGCTGCGCTACCTGGCCCGGCAACTCGGCCTCCCGGAGCACGCGGAGCACCCGGACGAGGCAGAACTGGACGCCGCCGCACTGCGGTTGGTGAAGGAGCACGCCCAGGTGCCGCGCGGGATCGTGCTGCCGTTCTCGCTCCAGCAGCGCTTCCTGGACTCCTCGGCGGAGCTCCGGGACGTCCTCGACCGGCTCGACTCCGCACTCCTGAACGGTACTTCGGGGACCTCGGGCACCTCGGGGACTACGGGCACTTCGGGGACGGCCGCGGCCGCGCAGGTGGGCGAACTCTGCCGCGAGGCGCAGCAGTTGATCCGCACCGCCCCGCTGCCCGGCCCGGTCCGCACCGAGATCGGCCGGGCACTCGACCGGCACCTGTACGGCGCACCCGTCCTGGTCGTCCGCAGCTCCTCCAACGCCGAGGACCTGCCCGGCTTCTCCGCCGCCGGACTCTACGAATCGGTGGCGAACGTCAGCGGCACGGACGCGGTCACCGACGCGGTCCGGGAGGTCTGGGCCTCGCTGCTCTCACCGCGCGCCGTCCTGCTGCGGCAGCAGGCGGGCATCCCCCTCGACCGCTGCGGCATGGGCGTCATCGTCCAGGAGCAGGTCGGCGCCACCGTCGGCGGCGTCCTGGTCACCTGCAACCCGCTGAGCCCGCAGGACTTCCGCAACGTCTACCTCAACATCTCACCGCGCTCGGTGACCGAGGTCGTCTCCGGCCAGGGCGCCCCGCTCCAGTACCTGTGCAACACCATGGAGGGCGGCAGCCGCACGGTCTCGCTGGGCACCGCCGGCGCCGACCTGGACCCCGCGACCAAGGACCTGGTGGGCCGACTGGCCCTGATCAGCAGGCTGCTCCAGTCCCACTTCTCGCCCGACGAGGGCTACGCCGCCCCGGTCGACATCGAGTGGGCGATCGAGGGCGACCGGGTCGACCTGCTGCAGCTGCGCCCCTTCCGCACCGCCGCCCGCTGACCCGGGTGCAGCGGCGCCCGCTGACCCCGGTCGCACCGTCCGCGGGCGCCGCGGCCGTCCACCGGCCGAGCGAACTTCCGTCAGGAGAAAGCACGTTGAACAAGATTCTGTACGTCTACGTCAAGGGCGGCGCCCCGCTGGAGTACGCCTTCCCGCGGATCGCCGCCTGCGGGGAACTGCACGTCCTCGCACTGGCCCCGCTGCCCACGACCGCCCAGGACGCCTGGCGGCCCAGCTGCACCAGCATCGAGCTGGTGCCGGACGCGCCGCGCGGCGAGGAACTCGTCGCGCTGATCACCGCGTACGCGCGGGCCATCGGCGCCGACGCGGTGCTGACGCTCTCGGAGTTCGCGGTGCTGGCCGTCGCGCACGCCGCACGCCGGCTCGGCCTGGCCGGGCCCGGCGAGGGGATCGTCCGGGCCAGGGACAAGCGGCTGATGCGGGAGGCGTGGGCCGCCGCCGGAGTGCCGATCCCCGGGTTCCGCCGGGTCGACAGCCTCGCGGACCTGGACGCCGCGCTGGCCGCGTTCACGCCCCCGCTGCTGCTCAAGCCGGCCTGGGGCGCCGGATCGGTCGCCCAGATCGTGCTCGACTCGGCCGCGGACGCCGCCCCGGCGTGGGCCGAGATCGAACGCGGGCTCCAGGCCGGCAGCCGGGTCGGCATGAACGAGCTCTACGCCGCCGACACCGACCGGGACCGGCTGGTCGAGGAGATCGCCCAGGGCTCCACCGAGGGCTGGTACCAGGAGCCCGGCTACGGCGACTACGTGAGCGTGGAGGGCATCGTCGCGAACGGCGTCTACCGCCCGCTGGCCATCACCGCCAAGCTGCCGACCGTACCGTCCTTCGTCGAGGTGGCCAGCACCTCGCCCTCCGTCATGGCCGTACCGCTGCAACGCCGGATCGAGGAGGTCTCGCGGCAGGCCGTCGACGCGCTCGGCCTGGAGAACTGCGGCACCCACACCGAGCTCAAGCTGATGAAGGACGGCGAGCTGGTGGTCATCGAGACCGCGGCCCGCTTCGGCGGCCTGCTGACGACCCGGCAGGTCCACGAGGTGTTCGGCATCGACCCGATCGGCATGCTGGTCCGGCAACTGCTGGGCGAGCGGGTCGACTACCCCGAGGCCATGCTCACCGACGGCCTGCGGGCCGCCGCGTCGGTGGCCGTCGTCCCCGCCGACGCCTTCGGCGTGCCCTGGCGCACCAGGCCGGTCTGGGCCCCGCAGGCCGTGGACTGGCAGAGCCTGCTGTCCCCGGGCAGCACCATCGAGGCCGTTCCCGCCTTCGCCATGCCGGCCGGACAGCCCGTGCCCGCCTTCGACCCCAACGCCGGGTCGCGCAACTGGCTCGGCGTCTACCTGCTGAGCGCCGTCGACGCCGCCACCCTGCAGCGCGACTGCAACGCCGTGCTGAACGGCCTGGAAGCCGCCCTGCACCGGGCCGCCGGCTGACCCCGCCCTCCTTCTCCCTCCCGCTGAGGTTCCTCGATGCGTGTACTGTTCGCCGGCGCGCCCGGCGTCGGCCATCTCTTCCCGCTCGTCCCGCTCGCCCGGGCGATCCGCGGACTCGGCCACGAGGTCGCGGTGGCCTCGATGGACGGCGGCGAGGCGGTCGCCGCGTCCGGACTGCCGTACCTGCCGCTCGCCCCCGGCGTCGACTGGCGCCGGGAGATCAGGGAGGCCGGCCGCACCCGACGGCCCGACCTGATGCGACGGGTCGTCGAGACCAACGCCGCCGACCGCGAGGCCTTCGTCCCGCTGGCCGCCCACGTCAACGCCGCGGTGGCCGACGCCGCCGTCGAACTCGCCGCACGCTGGCGGCCGGACCTGGTGGTGTACGAGTACCTGTTCCCGGCGGCCCTGCTCGCGGCGGCCCGCCTCGGCGTGCCGGCCGTCCAGCACGACCTGGGCTTCGTCCGCACCTCCGGGCTGCGCTCGCTGATGCTCACGGAGATGGCCGAAGCCTTCGCCCGGCACGGCCTCGACCCGCTGCCCGAACCGGCCGACACCATCGACCTCGCGCCGCCGAGCATGGCCGGGGGAGAGCCGTACGGCCGCACACTGCGGCCCGTCGCCTACAACGGTGAGGGCGAGCTCCCCGAACCCCTCGCCGCACCCGCCCACCGCCCGCGGGTGGCCGTCACCCTGGGCACCGTACCGCCCAAGACCGACGGCCTGACCAGGATCGAACGGGTGATCGCGGCCGCCGCCGACCTCGACGCCGACTTCGTCCTGGCGACCGGCGAACTCGACCTCGCCACGCTCGGCACCCTGCCCGCCAACGTCCACCCCTACGGCTGGGTGCCCTGGCGCGCACTGCTCGACACCTGCACGGCCGCCATCCACCACGGCGGCAGCGGCACCGCCCTCGCCGCCCTCGACGCCGGCATCCCCCAACTCGCCCTGCCCGACGGCTCCGACCGCCACATCAACGCCCACGCGGTCCGCGACCGCGGAGCCGGCCTCAGCGCCACCGCCGAGTCCATCGGCCCGGCCCTGCTCGACCGCCTGCTCACCGACACCACCCTGGCCCGCACCGCCCGCGAGGTCAGCGCCGAGATCGCGACGATGCCGAGCCCCACCGCCCTGGCGGAACACCTCACCGCCACCGGCTGAGCTCCCCGGGAAGAGCCGCCCGCCCCCGGCCCCGCCCGCCGGCTCTGGCAGCGCCTTCGGGGCCGGGGCCAGTGAGCGGGCGGGCGGGGTGAGCCGCGTCGGCGGTGTGTCAGTGTCCTGCCGGTGAGCTGTCAGTGGTGTCAGCGGGCTGTCCGTGCCCCGAAGGTGCCTCGACCGAGGCTGGACACGGCAACACGGCAGCACGGCCGTATCACCGATTCACGGGAGGTCCACCATGGCGAACACCTCGACAGCGCCGAACACGTCGACGACGCCCAGCCGCTCGCGCACGACCTCGGTCCTGGTCTCCGGCGCCGGGATCGCCGGCACCGCCCTCGCCTACTGGCTGGAGCGCTACGGCTTCCGGGTCACCGTGGTCGAGCGCGCCCCGTCGCTGCGCGGCGGCGGTCAGGCGGTGGACATCCGGGGCAACGCCCTGGGGGTCGTCGAGCGGATGGGCCTGCTGGAGGAGGTCCGGGCCCGCCGGACCGGTCTGCGCGGGATGTCCCTGGTCGACGCGGACGGCCGCGAGCTGGGCCGCACCACCGAGTGGACGGCCACCGGCGGCCCCGTCGGCGGCCCCGACGTGGAGATCCTGCGCGACGAACTCGCCGAGCTGGTCGCGGGGGCGGCCGGGCCCGGCATCGAGTACCGCTTCGAGGACGCGATCGACACCCTCGTCCAGTACGGGGACGGCGTGCAGGTCCGGTTCCGCAGCGGCACCGAGCAGTCCTTCGACCTCGTCGTCGGCGCCGACGGCCTGCACTCGAACACCCGCCGCCTCGTCTTCGGCCCCGAAGCCGACTACCTGCACTCCGTCGGCACCTATGTCGCAGGCTGGAGCGTCCCCAACCACCTCGGCCTGGACCGCTGGGAGGTCATCCACCAGCCCGGCGGGACCACCGACCGGAACTGCCTGGCGATGACCGCCCGCGACAACACCGAGCTGCGCGTCTTCGTCTCCTTCCGCAGCGACGAACCGCTCGACCGCATGCTGCCCCGCGACCGCACCGAGCAGCGCCGGCTGATCGCCGAGCGCTGCGCCCACCTGGGCTGGGAGGTGCCGCGCTTCCTGCGGGGCATGTGGGACACGGACGCCTTCCACTACGACGTCGTCGCCCAGATCCGGATGGAGCGCTGGTCCAACGACCGGGTCGCCCTGCTCGGCGACGCCGGGTACTGCTGCTCCCCGCTCACCGGCCAGGGCACCAGCGTGGCCCTGACCGCCGCCTACGTCCTGGCCGGCGAACTGCACGCGGCCGACGGCGACCACCGGACCGCCTTCCCCGCCTACGAGCGGCGGCTGCGCGACCACGTGGCGGCCAACCAGGCCATCCTCGACCTCACCGCCGACCTCTACTCCGGCGACGGCCCCGGCCCGGCGCCCGCGGCCCCGGCGGGCACCACCGCGACCCCGGAGGGCGACGCCGCGACCACCGCCCCCGCGGGCGTCCCGGACTTCGACCGGCCGGGCCCGGAGCTGGAGGAGGCCTTCCGCGCCGCCACCGTCTTCGACCTGCCCGACTACTGACGGCCGGACGGAACCCCGCTGCGGTCGAGCAGCGCGTGGAGGCGTTCCGCGGACAGCGCCGGGTTGGCGGCCGCGCCCTCGACGGACTCGGGGCCGGCCGACTCGCGGGCGTCCACCAGCGACCCGACCAGGTCGAGGGGGAGCAGCGGGTTCGCCGCCGCCGCCCGCCGGACGTGCGGGTCCGGGTCGGTCAACTGCCGTACGGGCGGCCGCGCGAGGCCGGTGTCGGCCGTCCTCCGTCGCGTCCACGGCGGCGACGAGGTCGTTGACGCCGTAGGTGTTGACGGAGACGCCGAAGCGCAGCTGGGCCTCGACCTTGTCGCCCTCGGTGACGGCGACGTCGCGCATGTTGTCGCCGAAGCGGGCGAGCTTGAGGCTGCGGAGTTCGGCGCGGCCGGCGGCGGCGCGGGCCCAGGCGGCGATCCTGGAGGACACGGCGGGGTCGGTGACGTGTCCGGCGACGGTCTTGCGCGGCACGCCGAGGCGGGACTGGATGTAGCCGAACTCGCGGTCGCCGTGGGCGGCCTGGTTCAGGTTCATGAAGTCCATGTCGATGGAGTGCCAGGGCAGTTCGACATTGGCCTGGGTGTGCAGGTGGAGCAGCGGCTTCTGCAGGGCATCCAGGCCGGCGATCCACATCTTCGCCGGGGAGAAGGTGTGCATCCAGGCGATCAGGCCGATGCAGTCGTCCGCGGAGTTGGCCTCCAGGCAGACCCGGCGGATCGCGGCGGCGTCGGTGAGGACGGGCTTCCAGACGATCTCGACCGGCAGGAGGAGGTCGCGGTTCAGCTCTTCGGCGATCCGCTGGGACTGCTCCGCGACCTGGCGCAGGGTGTCCTCGCCGTACAGTCCCTGACTTCCGGTCAGGAACCAGACCTGGCGGCCCTCCAGGGGCTTCTTCATGGGGGTGGCTCCTTCACCGGCCCTGGGGCTGGCCGTAGACGTTCTGGTAGCGGAAGTTGAGGCTGTCGATGTCCGCCTGGGCGATCGGCAGGGGCTCGCCGAGCTGGCGGGAGAGGTGGACGGTGCGGGCGACGTCCTCGCACATCACGGCGGCCTTGACCGCTGCCTTGGCGTCCTTGCCGATGGTGAACACACCGTGGTTCTGCATCAGGACGGCGGGCGAGCGGTGGCCCTTGAGGGTGTCCACGATGCCCCGGCCGATCGAGTCGTCGCCGATCAGGGCGAAGGGGCCGACCGGGATCTCGGCGCCGAACTCGTCGGCCATCGCGGTGAGCACGCAGGGGACCGCCTCGCCGCGGGCCGCCCAGGCGCAGGCGTAGGTGGAGTGGGTGTGGACCACTCCGCCGACCTCGGGCAGGTGACGGTAGACGTAGGCGTGCGCGGCGGTGTCGGAGGAGGGTGCGTGGTCGCCCTCGACGACGTTCCCGTCCAGGTCGCAGACGATCATGTTGTGCGGCGCCAGCTCGTCGTAGGAGACGCCGCTGGGCTTGATCACGAGCAGGTCCTCGCCGGGGACGCGGGCCGATACGTTGCCGGCGGTCCAGACCACCAGGTTGTAGCGGACCAGCTCCTGGTGCAGGTCGCTGACCTGGCGGCGGATGAGGTCGATGGTCGCGTTCACAATGCCTCGCTCGGGGTGGTGAGGGCGGCGTTCCGGATGTCGCGCAGGCGGTGCAGGAGCTTGTCGGCGCCGAGGCCGAAGTGGTCGTGCAGGGCACGGTATTCGGCGAAGAGCCGGTCGTACACGTCGGCGGCGGCCGGGTCCGGCTGGTAGACGCCCTCCTGCACCCGGCCCATGGCGTCGGCCGCGGTCCGTACGTCCGGGTACGCCCCGGCGGCGACGGCGGCGTGGATCGCCGAGCCGAGCGCCGGGCCCTGCTCCGACTCGGCCACCGAGACCGGGCGGCGCAGCACGTCGGCGTAGATCTGCATCAGCAGGGCGTTCTTCTTGAGGCCGCCGGTGACGATGAACTCGGTGACGGGGACCCCGCCCTGCTCCAGGGCCTCGACGATGACCCGGGTGCCGAAGGCGGTGGCCTCCAGCAGAGCCCGGTAGATCTCCTCGGGGCGGGTGGCCAGGGTGAGTCCGACGATCACGCCGGACAGGTGGTGGTCGACCAGGGTGGAGCGGTTGCCGTTCATCCAGTCGAGGGCCACCAGGCCGTGCGCGCCGACGGGTTGGGCGGCCGCCTTGCGGGTGAGCAGCCGGTGCAGGTCCTCGCCGTTGGCCTCGGCCTCGGCCAGGTAGTCGGCGGGCACGCCCTGGCGCAGCCACCAGGCGAAGATGTCGCCGACGGCGCTCTGGCCGGCCTCGTAGCCGTAGGAGCCGGCGACGATGCCGTCCTGGACCACGCCGCAGATGCCGGGGACGTCGGCGAGCGTCTCGCCGTTGACGACGTGACAGGTGGACGTACCCATGATGGCGAGGAGCCGGCCGTTGTCGACGGCGCGGGCGGCCGGGGCGGCGACGTGGGCGTCGACGTTGCCGGCCGCGACCGCGATGCCCTCCGGCAGGCCGGTCCACTCGGCGGCCTGCGCGGTGAGCGAGCCCACCCGGGAGCCGAGCGTGGAGAGCGGGTGTTCGAGGCGGGTGCGGGCGAAGTCGGCGAAGTCCGGGTGGAGCGCGGCGAGGTAGTCCTCGCTCGGGTAGCTCCCGTCCTGGTGGATGCCCTTGTAGCCGGCCGTGCAGGTGTTGCGGCTCTCGGCGCCGGTGAGCTGCCAGACGATCCAGTCGGCGGCCTCGATCCAGCGGGCGGTCGCGGCGTAGACGGCCGAGTCCTCCTCCAGGACCTGGAGGGCCTTGGCGTACTGCCACTCGGCGGAGATCCGGCCGCCGTAGCGGGAGATCCACTTCTCGCCGCGGGCGTGGGCCAGGGCGTTGATCCGGTCTGCCTGGCCCTGGGCGGCGTGGTGCTTCCAGAGCTTGGGCCAGGCGTGCGGGCGGGTCTCCCACGCGGGCGTCTCGGCGAGCGGGGTGCCGTCGGCGAGTACCGGCAGGACGGTGCAGGCCGTGAAGTCGGTGGCGATCCCGATGACGTGGGCCGGGTCGACGCCGGCGGCGGCGATCGCGGCCGGGACGGCGGTGCGCAGCACCTCGCGCCAGTCCCCGGGGTGCTGCAGCGCCCAGTCGGGCGGGAGCGGCCGGCCGGTGCCGGGCAGTTCGCGCTCGATGACGGCGTGCGGGTACTCGTGGACGGCGGTTCCAACCTCCTCGCCGTCCTGTACCCGGACCACCACGGCGCGGCCGGAAAGGGTGCCGAAGTCGATGCCGACGACGTAGCGGTCCGCGTCGTCGGCGGCGGGGATCACGGTCACTTCGTCATCCTTCGTACGGGAGGGCGGTGTTGGCGCCTGTCGCCGGTGCGATCCTCGACCGGGGCAGGGCGGAAGGCACCGGCGACAGGCTTCGTTCCGCTACCTCTCCCTCTGGAGGGCGGAACGCATGTCCGTCGGCCGGACGCACGGAAGCGGGCGCAGTGGGCCCGGCCGACGGAGAGTGGGGGCGTTGATGTCGTTCTTGTTAACGCTCATGTGAATTGTTAACGCTAACAATCTCCCTGTCAAGGGAGGTTTCGCGGCCTGATTCAACAAAAACGGGTGATCAGGGCGCTGGAGCCGACCGGGACGGTCAGTGGCGGCCGGAGGGCCTCAGCGCCGCATGGCGGGGCCCACACTGCGCCGCAGCACCAGCTCCGGGGTGATCTGCACATGCCCCGGGGAGGGCGCGGAGCTCTCCAGCTCCCCGACGAGCATCTCAAGGGCCCGTCTGCCGAGTTCGCCGAAGTCCTGCCGCACGGTGGTCAGCGGCGGGGTGAAGTAGGCGGCCTCCGGGATGTCGTCGAAGCCGACCACGCTGATCTCGTCCGGGACCGCCCGCCCGGCCTCGTGCAGGGCGCGCAGCAGGCCGAGGGCCATGTGGTCGTTGGCGCAGAAGACGGCGGTGACATCGCGCAGTTCGATGATCCGCAGCCCCGCCTGGTAGCCGGACCGGGCGCTCCAGTCGCCGCGCTGCACCTCCGGCACGGGGGCGCCGGCCGCCTGCAGCGTGAGGCGCCACCCCTCCTCGCGGTCCTGGCTCTCCAGCCAGTTGGCCGGTCCCGCCACGTGGTGCACGGTGCGGTGGCCCAGGTCGAGCAGGTGCCCGGTGGCCTCTCCGGCCCCGAAGCGGTTGCCCACCGACACCATGGGCACCTGCGTCTGGTTGCCCGATCCGACCGCGACGACCGGCACCGAGCTGGAGAGCCGGGCCACCGCGCTGACGGTGGAGGTCTGCGGCGCGATCACCACGACGCCCTCCACCCCCTGGTCGCGCAGCCGGTCGACGGCCTCCTGGACCGAACGGCCGTCCAGCGAGCGCAGACTGGTCACGCTGACGAAGTACCCAGCGCTGCGCGCGGCCTGCTCGATGCCGTCCAGCATCGACGCGGGCCCGTAGAGCGTCGAGTCGAAGCTGACCACGCCGAGGGTCTGCGAGCGACGGGTGACCAGGGCGCGGGCGGCGGAGTTGGGCCGGTAGTCCAGCTCCCGGATGGCGGCCAGCACGCGGTCCCGGGTGTCCGGCCGGACGTGCGGGGCGCCGTTGAGCACCCGGGACACCGTCTGGTGGGACACACCGGCCAGTTTCGCCACGTCCGCCATCACGGGCTGGCGCTGTTCCGTCCCGGCACTCTCGGTTCCCACTAGCAGTCCCCTCCTCGGCTGTGACCACAGTACGCGACCAGGTCCAGGCCAATTCGTCACCCTCGGTCCATCGGGCGGCTCTCTTCATACCAGCCGGTCGGGCCACCCACATGTGGCCATTGCGGCGAGTGAGCGCTCACGGCTTCGCCCCAACCACCAAAAAGGGCCGGATCGGGCGCCGCGGGCATGTACGTGATCTCGACGCCTCCGACACCTCCGACGCCTTCCCGCTTCGCGGCCGGGTCACACCATTCGAAGGCCGGGACCGCGGAATCGCGTGCCCGCCCGGACGCCGCAGCCGGGCGGAAGCGGCCGGGCCCGCAGCCTGGCCGAAGCAACCGGGCCCCGCAGCCTGGCGGAAGCGATCGGGCCCCGGCTCCGCTCGGTGCGGAGCCGGGGCCCGGCCGGGAGGGTCGTCAGCCGCGTGCCCACCGCTGGTTGTCGCCGCCCCAGCAGTTCCACAGCTGGACGGGCGTGCCGTTCGCGACCGCCGCCCCGGCGACGTCCAGGCACCGGCCGGACTGGACGCCCACGACGCTGCCGTCACCGTTGAACTGCCACTGCTGGTTGGCACCGCCGTTGCAGGGCCAGGTCACCACCTTGGTGCCGTCGGCGGTTCCGCCCGCGTACGCGTCCAGGCACAGCGTGGTGCCGGAGAGGTTCACGGTGAGCCGGCCGTCGGCGGTGCGGGTCCAGGCCTGGTTGGCTCCTCCGTTGCAGCTGTAGATCTGCGCCTGCACCCCGGCCGTGCTGGAGGCGTTCGGCACGTCCAGGCACTTGCCCGAACCCGCCCCGCGCAGCGCCCCGGTGGCAACGACGGGGGCCTCGGTGTAGCCGGCGGCCACCACGTTGGCCTGGACGGCGTTCTCGGTGGCGTCCGAGGGGTAGCCGCTGGTCATCACGCCTTCGTAGAAGGTGCCCCGGGCGCCCTTGCTGTTGTCGCCGCCGATGCCGAGGATGATCGCGCCCTCCTTGTGCATCGGGTTGTAGCCGGAGGCGTTCGGGCGCGGCCCCGAGTAGAACGTCGACAGGCCGCCGGACCGGGCGTCGCCGGCGCGGATCGCCCACTGGTTCGGCGCGCCCTTGACCATGGCGGTCAGGAAGCGGTGGTCGACCGTCGGGTCGTTGGCGTTGTAGCCCGTGTTGGCCCCGGAGAACAGGCCGTTCTCCAGGTCGGCCATCACCCAGGGGCCCGGGCCGCTGCCGTAGCCCCAGACCTTGATGTTGCCGAAGTAGATCGCCTCCATGTGACCGTTGCCGGTGTCGTTGCTGCTCGTCTCGGCGTTGCCGTAGTCGAAGCAGCAACCGCCGTTGGAGTGCGTGCCGTCGAGGATCGCGTACATCCCCTCGGGCTGGTCGCCGGTCGCGATGCCCGAGGTGTGGTTGTTGCGGTACCCGGTGCCGGGCGCCACGTAGACGCCGTACGCCTTGTGACCGTTGAGCGTGGTGGGCGCGAGGGTCGCGACGGCGAGGTCGTCCGGGCCGGGCGCGGCCCCGCCGCCGGGCGCCTGGGTGAGGTGGTTGCGCCGCCCGCTCTGGTCGTAGATCACGCTGATGACGCAGGTGGTGCCGGCGCAGAACGCGTCCTGCGCGGCGGCGTCGGCGTAGCCGCCCGCGCCCAGGGCGCCGATGTCCCGTACCGCCTTGTCCGACGTGCGCGTGACCTGGTAGAGCGGCCCGCCGTAACCGGCGTACAGCGCGCGGGTGGTGCTGTGCGCAGCCACGCAGGGCGTCCCGCCCGCGGCGTAGATGTCGCACGGCCCCTGCGCGGCCGCCTGTGCCACGCCGCTCGTCGCGGCGGCACCGGCCAGTGCGCCGACCAGGACGGCGAGGGCCGCCCCGGCTCGGGCGAGGCGGCGCAGCGCACCGCTTCCGCGGATCGTCCTTCTGTTGTCACTCATGGTGTCTCCCTGCTCATCCTTGAGCGCGGCCAGGGGGTGATGTGAGCGCTAACAGTCGCGACAGTGCTCCTTTCGACCGCGCTCCGTCAAGACCTTCGACAGATCCCACCGACCCGCCGGCCCACTCGCTTCCGCGGCCTGGCGGTACGTCAACAAGACTCAGCGCCAGGCCTGTTGACGGTCGCCATGTGAGCGCTCACACTCAAACCTCGATGCACCCCGTCGCCTCCGGGCCCACCGCACACCCCTGTCGCCCCCTTTCGGCTGCGCCCCCACCCCACCGGCAGTGACCGAGTGGAACAACCGTGCGCGCACTCCTCCGTCGGCGTTCCAGAACCTGCCGCACGGCGTCGGCCGCGGTCGCCGTCACCGTCCTCGCCCCGGCCGCCGGCTGCAGCAAACAGGGCGCCGGCGGCTCCCGCGCGGGGGGCGCTGCGCCGGGCCCTGTTCGACCGCGCCGGCACCCGGCACGAGGCCCACGCCCTGCCGGCGGAGATCGGCATCGGGGGCGTCGACGTCGACCGACCGGTGGAGCGGCCGCCCGTCCCGCTGCGGCAGATGATCGAGATCGCCGAGGCCTGGGGCAACCGGCCGCGGGCCCTGATCCTGATCCTGATCCTGGCCCTGGTCCTGGTCCTGGCCCTGATCCTGATCCTGGACGAGCCGACCTCCCCATCGTGCTCGGCTGCATCCCGGGCCCGGCCGTCACGGCCGACCGCCTGCGCGCCAGGCGCGTGGCGAGGAGGTCCTGAGGCCGTACCGCAACCAGTTGTTCACCGATGATTCACCGAACTCTCACGCGGCGAATTCCGGCGGGGCCCGCCGTTCCGGTGGAGCGTGTCCGGCCGGTCCGGCCGACGGCGAACCGCTATCCAACGGTGATCCAAGGCCTCTTGACGCCGCCGTTGTTAGCGTTAACACTTCATTACACGCCAGGCCAGAGCCATCGCCGCCCCGACGTTCCACAGCGCGAGGGACCGCTCCGGCCGGCCCCGCTCGACCGCTCCCAGTCGCCCATCAGGGGCGCGCTGTGCCCGGTCGCGGAACATCACTGGAGGAACTGTGCGGAAGATTTCGGCGGGCCTGGTCGCCGCTGGCCTGGTGCTCTCGCTGGCGGCCTGCGGCCAGAGCTCCAACGGAGCCGGTGACGGCCCCGCCAAGGGCGACGCCAAGGGTGGCCTGGTCGGCATCGCGATGCCGACCAAGTCGTCGGAACGCTGGATCAACGACGGCAACAACATGGTCAAGGAGTTCCAGTCCAAGGGCTACAAGACCGACCTGCAGTACGGCGACAACGTGGTGGAGAACCAGGTCTCCCAGGTGGAGAACATGATCACCAAGGGCGCCAAGCTGCTGGTGATCGCCGCCATCGACGGCTCCTCCCTCACCAACGTGCTGCAGAAGGCCGCCGACGCCCACATCCCGGTGATCTCCTATGACCGGCTGATCCGTGGCACGGCGAACGTCGACTACTACGCGACCTTCGACAACCAGAAGGTCGGTGTCCTCCAGGGCAGCTACATCGTCGACAAGCTCGGCCTCGCCGACGGCAAGGGGCCCTTCAACATCGAGCTGTTCGCCGGTTCGCCGGACGACAACAACGCCACCTTCTTCTTCAACGGCGCGATGAGCGTCCTCAAGCCGTACATCGACCAGAAGAAGCTGGTCGTGCAGAGCGGCCAGACCGAGTTCAACCAGGTCGCCACGCTGCGCTGGGACGGCGGTGTCGCCCAGTCCCGGATGGACAACCTGCTGAGCAAGGCCTACACCTCCGCCCACGTCGACGCCGTGCTCTCGCCGTACGACGGCATCTCGATCGGCATCCTGTCCTCGCTCAAGGGCGTCGGCTACGGCACCGCCAAGTCGCTGCCCATCGTCACGGGCCAGGACGGCGAGCTGGCCTCGGTGAAGTCGATCATCGCGGGCGAGCAGACCCAGACCGTCTACAAGGACACCCGCCAGCTGGCCAAGGCCGCCGTCCAGATGGGCGACGCGCTGCTGACCGGCGGCAAGCCCGAGGTCAACGACACCACCCAGTACAACAACGGTGTGAAGACCGTCCCGGCGCAGCTGCTCCAGCCGGTCAGTGTCGACAAGGACAACTACCAGAAGGTCCTGGTCGACAGCGGTCAGTACACCGCGGACCAGCTCAAGTAGCCCACGGGCCCGTCACCGGGCCCCTGCCGAAACCGGCGGTGCGGAACCCGGGCTCCCCGGAGCCCGGGGCCCCCTCCCCCACCGCACCGCCCCGAACGATACGGACGCACACCCATGGCTGGACCCGTTCTCGAAATGCGGTCGATCAGCAAGTCGTTCCCCGGCGTCAAGGCGCTCTCCGAGGTCAACCTGACCGTCGGTGCCGGCGAGGTGCACGCCATCTGCGGCGAGAACGGCGCCGGCAAGTCCACCCTGATGAAGGTGCTCAGCGGCGTCTACCCGCACGGCGCCTACGAGGGCGAGATCCTCTTCGAGGGCGAGCCCTGCCGCTTCAAGGACATCCGGGCGAGCGAGCAGCGCGGCATCGTGATCATCCACCAGGAACTGGCGCTGGTGCCGTACCTGTCCATCGCCGAGAACGTCTTCCTCGGTAACGAGCACGCCTCCCGCGGCATCATCAGCTGGCACCGGACGCTCACCCACGCCGCCGAACTGCTCCGCCAGGTCGGCCTCGACGAGAGCCCGCACACCCGGATCGCCGACCTCGGCGTGGGCAAGCAGCAGCTGGTCGAGATCGCCAAGGCGCTGGCCAAGAAGGTCAAGCTGCTCATCCTGGACGAGCCGACCGCAGCGCTGAACGACGAGGACAGCCGCAAGCTGCTCGACCTGATCCTCGAACTCAAGGCGCAGGGCATCTCCTGCATCATCATCTCGCACAAGCTGAACGAGATCGCCCGGGTCGCGGACTCCGTGACCATCCTGCGCGACGGGCAGACCATCGAGACCATCGCGATCGGCCCCGAGGGCATCTCCGAGGACCGGATCATCCGCGGCATGGTCGGCCGCGACCTGGAGCACCGCTACCCCGAGCGCACCCCGGACATCGGGGAGGTCGCCTTCGAGGTCGAGGACTGGAGCGTCCGGCACCCGATCGACCAGCAGCGCATGGTCGTGGACGGCGCCTCGCTGAACGTGCGGCGCGGTGAGATCGTCGGCATCGCCGGCCTGATGGGCGCCGGCCGCACCGAACTGGCGATGAGCGTCTTCGGCCGCTCGTACGGGCGGTGGGCCGCCGGCCGGGTACGGCTGCACGGCCAGGAGATCCGTACCCGGACGGTGCCCGAGGCGATCGGGCACGGCATCGCGTACGTCACCGAGGACCGCAAGCAGCTCGGCCTCAACCTCATCGACGACATCAGCCGGAACATCTCGCTGAGCGCGCTCGGCAAGGTCGCCAGCTACGGCCGGGTCAACCGGCACGAGGAGGCCAAGGTCGCCGAATCGTTCCGGCACACCATGAACATCAAGGCCCCGACGGTGTTCACCCGGACCGGCACGCTCAGCGGCGGCAACCAGCAGAAGGTCGTCCTCAGCAAGTGGATCTTCGCCGGGCCGGAGGTGCTGATCCTCGACGAGCCCACCCGCGGCATCGACATCGGCGCGAAGGCGGAGATCTACACGGTGATCGCCGAGCTGGCCGCCCAGGGCAAGGCCGTGCTCGTCATCTCGTCCGAACTCCCCGAACTCCTGGGCCTGTGCGACCGGATCTACACCATGGCCGAAAGCCGGATCACCGGCGAGGTGGCCCGTGCCGACGCCACCCAGGAATCCCTTATGCGGCTCATGACCATGAGCACCGCATCCAGCAACGAGCAGGTGTGAGGCATGGCCCCGACCGAGATCATCCCGGATTCGTCCCCGAAGGCACCGCAGGCCGGTCCAAGCCCCTCCCTCGGCGGCGTACTGGCCCGCGCGCTGCGCGGCAACGTGCGCCAGTACGGCATGCTGGTCGCCCTCGCGCTGATCGTGCTGCTGTTCCAGATCTGGACTGACGGCATCCTGCTCCAGCCGCTCAACATCACCAACCTGATCCAGCAGAACGGCTACATCCTCATCCTGGCGATCGGGATGATGATCGTCATCATCGCCGGGCACATCGACCTCTCGGTCGGCTCGCTGGCCGCCTTCGTCGGGGCCGCCGCCGCGGTGATGATGGTCAAGCACCAACTGCCGTGGCCCGTGGCGCTGATCGCCGCGCTGGTGATCGGCGCCCTCGCCGGCGCCTGGCAGGGCTTCTGGATCGCCTACCTCGGGATCCCGTCCTTCATCGTCACCCTGGCGGGCATGCTGCTGTTCCGCGGCGGCACCCAGATCCTGCTCCAGGGCCAGTCGGTGGCGCCGTTCCCCAAGGGCTTCCAGAGCATCAGCAGCGGCTTCCTCCCCGAGGTCGGACCGCACACCAACTACCACAACCTCACCCTGCTGCTGGGCCTCGCGGTGCTGGCCGTCGCGATCCTCCAGGAGCTGCGCGGCCGGCGGCAGACCGCCTCGTACGGGCTTGAGGTGCTCCCCCTCGGGCTGTTCCTGACCAAGCTCGCCGTGATCACCGCGGCCGTGGTCGCCTTCACCCTGCTGCTGGCCAGCTACCACGGCGTGCCGATCGTGCTGCTGATCCTCGGCGCACTGCTGGTCGGCTTCGGCTACCTGATGCGCAACTCGATCATCGGGCGGCACACCTACGCCATCGGCGGCAACGAGCCGGCGGCCAAGCTGTCCGGGGTGAAGAGCAAGCGGGTCGTCTTCCTCGCCTTCACCAACATGGGCGTCCTCGCGGCGCTGGCCGGGCTGGTCTTCGCCGCGCGGCTCAACGCCGGCACCCCGCAGGCCGGCATCAACTTCGAGCTGGAGGCCATCGCCGCCGCCTTCATCGGCGGCGCCTCCGCCAGCGGCGGCGTGGGCACCGTGATGGGCGCGATCATCGGCGGCCTGGTGCTCGGCGTGCTGAACAACGGCATGTCGCTGGTCGGTGTCGGCACCGACTACCAGCAGGTGATCAAGGGCCTGGTGCTGCTCGCAGCCGTGGGCTTCGACGTCTACAACAAGCGCCGAGCCGGTTCCTGACCCAGCCGGCGGCGAGAGGGCGGGCGCGGTGTTCCCACACCGCGCCCGCCCTGCCATGTGTCCGTAACCTGGCAGGAACGTGGCAGGACGGGCCCCGATGCAGACTGGTTCCGGATCCGCGCGGGAGAGAGGCCGACCAGGGTGATCGCCGCTGAGCAGGGGAACCTGCCCGCCCCCTTCACCGGGTTCGTGGGCAGGCGCCACGAGAGGAGCCCGTCCCGGTCGTCGAACCTGCCGCCGTAGTAGATGAACTGAACGTGCTGGTTCGGCTGGTTGGTTTCGTAGTATCCGAACCACCGGTTGCCGGTTGCCTGGCCGGGCCACCCCGCGTTCTGCGCGGGGGTGAGCCAGGCATAACTGTTGCCCTGGTTCCAGGTGTTGGTTTGCCAGTCGATCCGGTGGTTGGCCCAGAAGTCCGCCGCTTCGAGCGCGGCGTTCCAGTCCTGCGGGCTGATGCCACCCGGCGGGTTGTTGCAGGTCTGGGTGCAGGCACCCGTCGGGGGCTGGGCGAACGCGGGGGCGGATTGGGCGACCGTGCCGCCCACGAGGGCGAGCAGAACGCTCGCGACGGTCAGGATCCGGCGGCGGCCCCGGAGCGGGGCCTTCTTACGGCGATCCACGTCGGGCGCGGGTGCCGGGTCAAGAGCGGTGGACAACACGTGCTCCTTGGCTGTTCGGGGTGACCGGGGGCCATTCGCCCCGGTGCCGCCAAGGAAGTCGGTCGTCCGTATCAGTGGGCTCTCGGTCGGATCACAGCCGCCCGGAGGGCGGAACTGACACCCGGTGGTGAGGAGAGCCGAGGGGTGCCTCTCGGGAGAGGCACCCCTCGGTGGACGGTCGTTCGGGATTCAGGTCAGGATTCAGGTCGGGATTCAGTGAGCCAGGAGCACCAGGAGCAGCACGACCAGCGCCGGCACGGTCTGCACGAACAGGATCTTGCGGGAGGACGTCACGGCGCCGTACAGGCCGGCGACGGCGACGCAGGACGCGAAGAAGACCCGCACCTGGAAGCCGACCGGGTCGGAGGCGAACGCGCCCCACAGGAGCCCGGCCGCCAGGAAGCCGTTGTACAGGCCCTGGTTGGCGGCCAGCGCCTTGGTCGAGACCGCGAACTCCTCGGTCGTCCCGAAGGAAGCCCGGGCCCGGGGAGTGGTCCAGAGGAACATCTCCAGGACCAGGATGTAGACGTGCAGGAGGGCGAGCGCGACAACCGCAATCACGGCAACTGTGGACATGCCGGGCATATTACGCGTCGGCGCGGGCCCGAACCGGGCGCGGCCGGAGTGCACGTGATGCCTGGACCGGCATTTTGTTCAGGCACTTGCCCAACCGTCAAGTCCGGCTCCGGGCGACGTGGGTCGCGATCGAGACCGCCAACTGCTGGGGGCGGTGCACATGGACGAGGACCAGGGGCCCCGGCTGGTCCCGGATCAGCAGGGCCACCGCGGCGTGATGGAGCGTCGTCAACTCCCGGCCGCCGCCGATCCGTTGGTTCTCGACGCGACCTGGCGAGTAGCTGACGTCCAGGATGTCGGCCCAGCCGAGCAGCGCCGGCTCCAACTCGTCCGCGAAGCGCAGCCGCAGGCCCTCCGGGCGCACCTCGACGGCCTGCAGACCCGCGCTCGGCGGGAGCCGGCCGGCGACCAGGAGGCCGCCGATCACCACCGCGTCGACCACCAGCCCCTGCCACCAGATGCCCCGGTACATCAACACCCAGAAGAGCAGCACCAGGGCGCAGAAGGCCCACTTCCACACCACCATCGGAACGTAGCGGCGGACTCGGTGAACGCTCACAACTCCGCCGCCCGGTACTGCTGCTGCCATCGGCTTCCCCAACCCAATCGTTTGGGTTGGATGATAGGCATGACCCGGCCGGGGCACCAGGGCCCGGAACCGGGCAGGCTCAGAGAAGTGACGGCCCGACAGGCCGACCGCTGGACGCCCGCACCACCAGCTCGGGCCTGAGCCGCCGGGACCGGGGCGGTTCGCCGCCGATCCGGCGCAGCAGTTCCCGCACCGCGACCCGGCCCTGCTCCGCCATCGGCGAGCGGACCGTGGTGAGCGCGACCGGCAGCTCCGCGGCGACCGGGGTGTCGTTGAAACCCGCCAGGGCGAGGTCCCTCCCCGGGTGCAGGCCCAGGTCACGGGCCGCGCCCAGGACCCCGATGGCGGCCAGGTCGTTGACGGCGAACAGGGCGGTGGGGCGCCGAGGGGTGGTCAGCAGGGCGGTCGCCGCCGCCCGGCCGCCGACGGTGTCGAAGGCGCAGTGCCGCACCAGTTCGGCCGGCACCGGCAGACCCGCCTCGGCGTACCGGTCGACGAAGCCGGCCGTGCGGTCGGTGCCGGTGCTGGCGAAGGGCTCGCCCGCGACGCAGCCGACCCGGGTGTGCCCCAGCCCCAGGAGGTGCTCGGCCACCAGGCGCCCGCCCCGGTAGTCGTCGCAGGTGACGGCCGGGAGTTCGCCCTCCGTACGACGGTTGACCAGGATGTGCGGCGTGCGCCGGAGCACCGGGTCCGCCAGGGCGGCGCCGTCCAGGTGCGCATCGCCGATGATGACGCCGTCCACCCGCCTGCCGAGGACCATCGCGATCCGCTCGCGCTGACGAGCCGGATCGTCCTGGGTGTTGGTGACGAAGGCGGCGAGCCCGTGCCGGGCGGCCTCCTCCTCGATGCCCTCGTAGATGGTCGCGACGACGACCTCGGACAGCCGCGCGAACACCACCCCGATCAGGTTGCTGCGCCGGGTTCGCAGGCTCACCGCGGCGGGGTTGCGTCGGTAGCCCAGCTCGTCGGCGAGTTCCCGGACCCGACGCGCCGTCGGCCCCGACGCGGCCCGCCGTCCGTCACCCTCGCTCCCGTTCAGCACCCGGGAGACGGTGGAGACGTCCAACCCCAGTCGGTCGGCGATCACCCTCAGCGTCACCGGACGGCTCTCGATACCCACGACCGACTCCTTCTCCTCCACGACCGCCCATTCTGCGCGACCACCGCACCGGCCCCGCACGGCCCTCCCGGACACCGCCCACACCCCGGCCGAAATTCTTTCCAGCACGCGGCAACCCTTCCGCCGGCGGCGGCAACTGACGGGTGACACCGAGGGCGAGGCGCCCACGGGGCCCCGCAAAAAAACTTTCGCCGGAGCGGCAACCTTTCCGGCTCCGGCGACCACTGGTCAGCGCAACGTCGAGTCGATCCACCGAAGTCGACCTACCGAAACGGACGGGAATGAAGGCAACGAAGCACGCGGCGCCACAGTCGAACCGCAGGCGTGGGCTGATCATGGGCATACCGTTGGCGCTGGTGGCGGTCGGTGTGCTGGTCTTCCTGGCCTTCGCACTGCTGCCGGGCAGCGGGGGCGGCGCCGTCTCCGCCGAGCCGGCCGCCGCCTCCGTCGCCGCCACCGAGTCGAGCGCTCCGCCCGGCGACGGCGCCCCGGCCGATCCCACCCCCTCGGCGGCAGCGCCGTCGGTCACCAGCCCCGCGCCCTCGGCCACCGGCACCCCGTCGCCGTCGGCCACTCCCACGCCGCGGCCGTCGGCCACCACCGCCACCCCGACCACGGCCGCCCCGACACCCGCGGCCGCCACCACCGGTGCCGGCGCCGCACCGGCCGCGGCGTCGCTCGCCGGGCGGATCAAGCCCGGGACGAACTACCAGGGCGTCGCGACCTCCTACGACGCCGCCGACGGCAACGGCGCCTGCTCGTTCGGCCCGTCCGGCGACATGATGATCGCGGCGATGAACCACACCGACTACGAGACGTCCAAGGCCTGCGGGGCGTCCGTGCTCGTCCGCGCCGCCAACGGGGCCAGCATCACGGTGCGGATCGTCAACGAGTGCCCCCTGCCCTGCGCGCCCGGGCAGCTCGACCTCAGCCACGAGGCCTTCGCCAAGCTCGCCGACCTCTCGGTGGGCCGTCTCCCGATCACCTGGACGGTGCTGAGCCCCGGCACGGCACCCGCCACCATGTCGATCCGGTACAAGGCCGGATCCTCGCAGTGGTGGTGCGGGATCCAGGTGATCGGCCACCGGAACCCGGTGGCGGCCCTGGAGGTCCAGAGCGGCGGCGGCTGGCGGCAGCTGACCCGCACCGACTACAACTACTTCCTCTCCCCCGACGGCAGCGGGTGCGGCGGGTCGATCAGGGTCACCGACGTCTACGGGGAGCAACTGACCGTCGACGGACTCGCGGTGAAACCGGACGTCGTCCAGCCGACCCGAGTCCAGTTCGCCAGGCATTGAGCGCGCCGCTCGCCCGTCGGTCGGCGGTGGCCCCCCGCCGGGGCGACCACCGCCCCGACCTGGAGACGGGCACTGCTAGGCTCGCGCCTGTTAACGCTCACATTGCAGGGAGAGGGCGACCGGGGGAAATGCTCCTCGATGACGCGTCCGCGGAGTTCCACGACTTCTTCGAACGCCACTACGCCGAACTCGCCCGTCTCGCCCACCTCCTGACCGGCGAGACGGACGCGGCAGACGACCTCGCCGCGGACGCCCTGATCGCCCTGTGGCAACGCTGGGACCGGCTCCGCGCGGCTGACAATCCGATCGCCTACGCGCGCGGGGTGGTCGCCAACATGGCCCGGGCCAGGATCCGCAGCGCGATCCGCGAGCGGCGCCGGGTGCTGCTGTTCTGGTCCCGCGCCCCCGAGAGAACGGACGGCCCGGACACGGCCGCCGTGTTGGACGTCCGCACGGCGCTCGCCAGGATGCCGTTCCGCAAGCGGGCGTGTGTGGTGATGCGCCACGCCTTCGACCTGTCGGAGAAGGACACCGCTGCGGCGCTGGGCATATCGGTCGGTACGGTGAAGAGCCAGACCTCGAAGGGCATGGCCGAGCTGAAACGCGCACTCGGCGCACAAGCGGTCGGCGAACTGACAGCAGGAAGGAGGAACCGGTGAACGAGGACATCACCTGGCGGCTGCGCGAGGCCGCCGAAGCCCATCAGCCCGACCGCGCACGGATCCTGGCCCGCGTCGAACGCGGCGTGGCCCGCCCTCCCGTCCGCCACCGCACATCGCCGTTCACGAGGTCGTGGCCCAGGGCCGCCCTCGCGAGCATCGCCACCGCCGGCATCCTGGCGACCGGAGGCTTCGCCGTCGCCGCCATCATCGGGACACCACCGCCGTCGGACACCGTCACCACCGCTCCGGCCACCCCGCCCCCGACGGCCGCCCCTTCGCCGACGCCGTCGGCTGCCCAGGGCACCGTCGCCCCGGCCCCCGTACCCGCGCCGGCCACTGCCACCACCACCCCGGCCAGCCCCCGCCCGACCCCCTCGGCGAGCAGCCGCCCCCAGAGCGGATCGCTCTGGTCGGAGGGATCGGTCGACTCGCACAGCACGGTCTACTGGGCCCAGAACAACCTGGCCCTCAAGACCACCCAGCCGCTCACCTCGCTCACGGTCGAGTTGCGCATCGCCCAGACCGGCGACGTACGGGACACCGGCAACTGGCACACCCTGCCGAACGACGACTTCACCGTCACCGCCCAGGAGTCCGGCGGCGTCCTGGTCTACCGCTGGGTCCTGAAGCCGGGCCGCACGGTGCAGGTCGGACAGTACGAGTTCGCCGCCCAGTTCAACCACGCCACCGGCGTGCGCAGCGCCGCGAACGACAGCTACCGGGTCGACGCCCAGTCGGCCGGCGGCCCCGCCTCGGTCTGGGGAGGGTTCGGCCCGGCACGGTGACGCCCGGCCGCGTCCGCTGCCCATGCCCGGGGAATCCGCCACGGATTCCCCGGGCATTCTCGACGGAAAACCCGCCGGCGAATCGCTCGATTGTCCGCCCGTCGCCGCCAGTCCTCCTTCTCTTGGAAAGGTCGCATCGCAAACAATTCACCATTCGCCCGCATGCGGAGCCGCCTCCAGGACATCGCCGGCCGGTCCGCTGCGACGGTTAACACAGTGTTTACCGGAATGCGGAACTCACCGCCACGACAGGTCGTCAGAATTCGTGGGAGTCCCAAGAAAGCATCAAGACCGGGAAGGGAACAGGCAATGTCCTCAGTCACGCGGGTGGTCGGCGTCGTCGCCGCGGCCCTCGTGGCCGTGTTGGGCATGCTGGCACTGTCCCAGTCCGTGTCCGCGTTCACCCGGGAGAACGGCTGCCCTCGGGTGGTCGCGGAGGCGAAGCTCGTCGAGGAGGCGGCGCTCCCCAAGTACGCGCCCGGCCTGTACTCGACGCGCAGCCGGTCCGTCGAAGTCCCCCAGCGGCGGCCCGAGTTGCTGCCGGCCCTGCTCGACGACGCTCCGGTCGTCAGCCATCCCGCTCCGGCTGGGGACCCGGAGGCGCCGCACGGGGCGCTCAGACAGTCCAGAGCGGCGGTCCTCCAGGTGTTCCGCTGCTGATCGTCGCCGACCGTGCCCGCATGCTCCTCGACGACGGCCACAACCAGACGGTGACGCCCCGACGGTGACATCCGGACGGTGACGCCCGGACGGTGACGTCCCCACGTCCGACGGTTCACGACGGCCCACGGCAGTGATTCCCTGCCACCGCCGCCGCGCTGCGTGCTGCCTTCCTCCGCATCGAGCGGGCACGACCCCGAAGTCTCATTCCGACACGACTTCCGAAGGGCCCGAGGCATCGACATGCAAGCATTCATCGACCACGCCCGTACCTTCCGCCGCCGTGCCGCGCAGGACTCGGACGCCTTCGGGCGACTGGCTGCCGGTCAGAACCCGCAGGCGCTGTTCATCACCTGCTCGGACTCCCGCATCATCCCCTCCGCCGTCACCGGCGCCCGGCCCGGGGACCTCTTCGAGATGCGGACCGCAGGCAACATCGTCCCGCCGTACCGGCCGCACGTCCCGTCGGCCGAAGCCGCGACCATCGAATACGCCGTCGAGGTCCTGGGGATCGCCGACATCGTGGTGTGCGGCCACTCGCACTGCGGCGCCGTCGGCGCCGTCGTACGGGGCGACGACCTCACCGGCGTGCCCGCGGTGCGCGACTGGCTCGCCGACGGCACCGCACTGACGCCGGGCCGGGCGGCGAGCCACGACCTGGCCGGCCCGGTCCAACGCCACGTCCTGGACCAGTTGCAGAAGCTGCGCACCCACCCGAGCGTCGCGCGCCGGGTCGACGAGGGACAGCTCGGCCTGCACGCCTGGTTCTACGAAGTGCACACCGGCGCGGTCCTCACCCACCGCCCCGGTACCGACGTCTTCCTGCCGCTGTGACGCCGCAACCAGCCGTGAACCCGCGGCCCGCCGTGACGCCGCAACCCGCTGTGAACCCGCGGCCGACCACCCCCGAACCTCCCCGGATGAGGGCTCCGATGCGCTTTCCCGCACTCAAGTACGACCTGACCGCCTCGCTCGTCGTCTTCCTCGTCGCGCTCCCCCTGTGCGTCGGCGTCGCCGTCGCCTCGGGCGTACCCGCCGAACTCGGCCTGATCACCGGCATCGTCGGCGGCCTGGTGGCCGGTGCGCTCCCCGGCAGCAGCCTCCAAGTCAGCGGCCCGGCAGCCGGGTTGACCGTCCTGGTCGCCGAGACGGTGCAGCGGTTCGGACTGCCGGCGCTCGGCGTCGTGGTCGCCGCCACCGGCCTGCTCCAGCTGCTGCTGGGCGCGCTGCGCTGGGGCCGATGGTTCCGCGCGATCTCCGTCGCGGTGGTCGAGGGCATGCTGGCCGGGATCGGTCTGGTCATCATCGCCGGCCAGCTCTACGCGATGGCCGATCGGCCGGCGCCGACGAGCGGAGTCGGCAAGCTCCTCGGCCTGCCCGGCCTCGCCGCCCGGCTCGTCTCCTCGCCCGCCGCCGGCTACTCCTTCGCGATCGGCGCCGGCAGCATCGCCGTGATCGTGCTGTGGCAACGGCTCCCGGCCCGGGTGCGGGTCGTCCCGGGCGCGCTGGTGGCCGTGCTCCTCGCCACCGCCGCGACCTGGCTGCTCCACCGTCCGGTGAAGAAGGTCGAGGTCAAGGGTCTGCTGGACGCCATCCAGCCACCGGGCAGCGGCGTGCTCGACCAGCTCACCCCCGCCCTGCTCGTGACGATCGTGGCCTTCACCCTCGTCGCCTCGGCCGAGAGCCTCTTCAGCGCGGCGGCCGTCGACCGGCTCCACGACGGGCCGCGCACCGACTACGACAAGGAGCTCATGGCCCAGGGGGCGGGCAACGCCCTGTGCGGCGCCCTCGGCGCCCTGCCGATGACCGCGGTCATCGTCCGCAGCGCCGCCAACCTCCAGGCCGGCGCCAGGACCAAGGCGTCCCGCGTGCTGCACGGGGCGTGGCTGCTGCTCTTCGCCGCACTGCTCCCCGCCGCCCTCGGCGTCATCCCCGTCGCGGCGCTGGCCGGCGTACTCGTGCACGCGGGGTTCAAGCTCCTGCCGTTCAAGCAGCTCGGACCGCTGTGGCGCGAGCACCGCTCCGAAGCGCTCGTCCTCGCGGCCACCGCCGTGGCCATCGTCACGGTCAACATGTTCGAGGGCGTGCTGATCGGCCTGGGCCTGTCGATCGTCAAGACCGCCTGGGAGACCTCCCGGCTGCACGTGGAGACGGAGCAGCCGCCCACCGGCACCATCCGGGTCCGGCTGACGGGCAACGCCACGTTCCTCCGGTTGCCCAAGCTCCTGGACGCCCTTGAGGCCCTGCCGACCGACCGCGTCCTGGAGCTGGACCTCACGGACCTCCGCCACCTCGACCACGCCTGCCAGACCGCGCTGACCACGTGGGTCGAGCGTCACAACGCGAACGCCCCCGAGGCCGTACGGCTGATACCCGCGCTGGCCGGCCGGGGCTGATCCTCCCGGGCGGACACGACCGGGGCGCCCGCTCGAAGGAGCGGGCGCCCCGGGCCGGTTCGGGTTCCGGTCTGCGGATCACCTCCGCGGGATCACCTCTGCCGGATCACCTCCGCCGGATCACCCCGGACGGACCTCACGGCGCGCCGGGTCAGACGGCGGCCGGCTGCTTCCCGGCGACGGCGGGGGCCACAGCCGCCTGGGCGGCGGGCTTCCGCATCCCCTTGAGCAGCACCACCACCGCCGTGGTGACCACCGTGCCCGCCACGACCGCGACCAGGTACAGGAACGGGCTGCCGATCAGCGGGAGCACCCAGATCCCGCCGTGCGGGGCACGCAGGGTGGAGCCGAAGGCCATCACCAGGCCGCCGGCGGTCATGCTGCCGACGATGTTCGCCGGGATGACCCGCAGCGGGTCGGCCGCCGCGAACGGGATCGCGCCCTCGGTGATGAACGAGGCACCGAGCACCCAGGCGGCCTTGCCGTTCTCCCGCTCGTCCGGGGTGAACAGCGTGCGCCGGACGACGGTCGCCAGGGCCATGCCCAGCGGCGGGGTCATGCCGGCGGCCATCACGGCAGCCATCACCTTGAGGCTGCCGGCGTCCGGGGTGGTCCCCGCGGTGGTGAGCGCACCGGCCGCGAAGGTGTAGGCGACCTTGTTGAGCGGACCGCCCATGTCGAAGGCCATCATCGCGCCGAGCAGCACGCCGAGCAGGATCGCGTTGGAGCCGGAGAGGCCGTTCAGCCAGTCGGTCAGACCGCTCATCGCCGAGGCGATCGGCGAGCCGACCACCACGAACATCAGGAAGCCGACCGCCGCCACCGACAGCAGCGGGATCACCACGACCGGCATGATGCCCTTGATCGCCCGGGGCACGTTCCAGCGGATCATCCACAGCACCAGGAAGCCCGCGGCCAGGCCCGACACGATGCCGCCGAGGAAGCCCGCGCCGACCGCCACCGAGACGGCGCCACCGGCGATGCCGGCGGCCAGTGCCGCCCGATCGGCGATCGCCCAGGCGATGTACCCGGAGAGGATCGGGACGAGGAAGCCGAACGAGGTCTTGCCGGTCTGGAACAGCATCGCCGCCCAGCTGTGCGAGGAGGTCCAGTCGAAGTGGCCCAGCACGGAGGGGGCGGAGGCGATCTGGTAGCCGCCGATCGCGAAGGCGAGCGCGATCAGCAGCCCGCCGGCCGCGACGAACGGGATCATGTAACTGACGCCCGTCATCAGGTACCTGCGCAGCCGCTGGGCCCAGTGCTCGCCCGTCGGTGCGCTCGGTGAGCTCGGGGCGGCGGCCGGGGCAGTGGCGGGACGGGCGCCGCCGACCTCGGCGACCAGCGCGGCGGCCTGCACGATCAGGTCGTCGGCGCGGTTGACGCCGGCCTTGACGCCCACGTCCACGGTCGGCTTGCCGGCGAAGCGGGCACGGTCCCGGATCTCGACGTCATGGGCGAAGATCACCGCATCGGCTGCCGCGATCACCTCGGGGGCGAGCGGCGTCGTCCCGGCCGAGCCCTGGGTCTCGACCTGGATCCGCGCGCCCGCCCGGGCGGCGGCCAGCTCCAGGGCCTTGGCGGCCATGTAGGTGTGGGCGATACCGGTCGGGCAGGACGTCACCGCGACCAGCCGCAGCCCGCTGTCGGCAGCGGGCGTCTCCGGAACGGCGGCCATCTCCGGAACGGCGACCGGCGCCTCCTCCCCGTTGATCGTCGCCGCGACCGCGACCGGGCTCTCGGCGTCGCGCAGGGCGCCGGTGAAGGCCGGGTCCATGAGCCGCCGGGCCAGCGCGGCGAGGATCTGCAGGTGGGTGTCGTCCGCACCGGCCGGTGCCGCGATCATGAAGATCAGGTCGGCGGGCCGTCCGTCCGGGGCGTCGAAGTCCACGCCCTTGGCGCTGCGGCCGAAGGCCAGGCTCGGCTGCGTGACGTGGGGCGATCTGCAGTGCGGGATGCCGATCCCGTCGCCCATCCCGGTCGGGGCCTGGGCCTCGCGGGCGGCGATGTCGGCGAGGAAGCCTTCGAGGTCGGTGACCCGGCCCTCGGCGACCAGCCGCTGGGCGAGGGCGCGCAGGGCTTCGCTCTTGTCCTCGGGGGCGAGGTAGAGGTCAACGAGTGCGGGTGTGATCAGTCCGCTGGTGTCGCTCATGGTGTCGGTCCTTCGGCTGGTGCCTGACAGTGTTTCCTTGCCCCCGGGAAATTGCGCCCTTCCGTCCCACACGGTCGGACGTGCGGCCTCCGGCGGTGGATGCCGGAGGCCGTTCTCAACCGCGGAGCGGTCGTTCGAGCGGGATGTCCGCCGTCACGACCACCGCGGCCGGGTCCAGATCGGCCGGGGTCGGCATGACGCTCCCCGGCAGTTGTACGGCGGCGGCGCCGTGCGCCAGGGCCGCCGCGAGTGCCTCGGGGCCGGCGCCACCGGCTCCGAGGAAGCCCGCGAGTGAGGCGTCGCCCGCGCCCACGTCGCTGCGGACGGCGGCGACCGGCGCGCTGCCGTACCAGCTGCCCTCCTCGGCGATCAGCAGCATCCCGTCCGCACCGAGGCTGGCGAGGACCTGCTGGGCGCCGCGTTCGCGCAGTTCCCGGGCCGCGTCCACGGCGTCGCCGACGGTGTGGACCGGGCGGCCCACGGCCTCCGCGAGTTCCTCCCGGTTGGGCTTGACCACGTCGGGGCGGGCCGAGAGCGCGGCCAGCAGCGCGGGGCCGGAGGTGTCCAGGGCGATCCGGGCGCCGCCCGAGTGCACCTGGGCGACCACCTCGGCGTACCACTGGGGTGCCAGTCCGCGCGGCAGGCTGCCGCAGCAGGCGAGCCAGTGCACGTCGTTCCCGGTGTCCTGTCCGGTCTTCTGGGCGTCGCGGACGAGCGCCAGCAGTGCGGCCGACTCGGCGGCGCTGAGCTCGGGGCCCACCGCGTTGATCTTCGTGAGGCTGCCGCCGTCCTCGGCGATCGAGACGTTGATCCGGGTGTCGCCCGCGATCGCGACCGCCTCGACCTCGATGCCCTGACGGCGCAGCAGGTCGGCGAGCAGCTGCCCGGAGAGGCCGCCCAGGGGGAGGACCGCGCTGGTGCGGTGGCCGGCGGCGGTGAGCGCGCGGGAGACGTTGACGCCCTTGCCGCCCGGGTCGAGCCGGTCGTGCGCGGCCCGGTTGACCTCGCCCGGGACGAGGGTGCCCAGTTCGTAGGTGCGGTCGAGGCTGGGGTTGGGGGTGATGGTGACGATCATGCGCGAATGACTTCCGGTCCGTGGTTCTCGATCTCGGCGGTCTGCTCGTCGGTCAGTCCAGTGTCCGTGACCAGCACGTCCACCTGGTCCAGCGAGCCGAAGCGGGCGAAGTGGCGGGCGCCGTACTTGGAGGAGTCGGCCACCAGGACCACCCGCCGGGCACTGGTGAGCATGGCCCGTTTGACGGCCGCCTCGGCGAGGTCCGGCGTGGAGAGGCCGCCCTCCGGGGAGAAGCCGTTGGTGGCGATCACCGCGACGTCGGCGTGGATGTCCGCCAGGTCCCGCAGCGCCCACGTGTCGACGGCGGCCTGGGTGCGGTGGCGCAGCCGGCCTCCGACCAGGTGGAGGGCGAGCCCGCGGTGGTCGGCCAGCCGGGCGGCGACCGGGAGGGCGTTGGTGACGACGGTGAGCGTGCAGTCGGCGGGCAGCAGGCCGGCCAGCCGGGAGACGGTCGTCCCGGCGTCCAGGATGACGCTGCCCTCGCTGGGCAGCAGGGCCAGGGCGGCCTTGGCGATGCGTTCCTTCTCGGCCGCGGCCGTGGAGTCGCGTTCGGCCAGGCCGGGTTCCAGGTGCAGTGCGCCGACGGGCAGCGCGCCGCCGTGCACCCGGTGCAGCAGGCCGGCCCGGTCGAGGGCGCTCAGGTCACGCCGGATGGTCTCCTGCGTGACGCCGAAGTCCTCGGCCAGCGTCGGCACGTCCACCCGGCCCTGCTCCTGGGCGAGGCGGAGGATCTCTTGCTGCCGCTCGGGTGCGTACATGTGGGATTGAGTCCGTTTCATGTCTGTTCACGCTTGGTTCAGGCTGACCATACGCGCTCCGACCGAAAAAGCAAGAGGTCGTACGGGCTTCTGCGGTCATCTGTGAGTTTGCCCGAACGTGTTGACATCGCTCGCCGATCGGGCGTAGAACCAATCGAAACAACGCGCTAACGGGCGTGAAACCACAGCATGCCCGGCCTCCGCCACTGCCCCCGTACCGCGGAGACCGGGTTCCGATCACGGTGGGCCGCGCACCACCCTTCGCGCGGGCCACCGTGCCCCTTCTCCCCCGCCGACCCGGATCCCACCCGGGCCGGCGGCTCCCCTCTCCTCCAAGGACCTCCCATGCACTCCATCCAGGTCACCGTCGGCTCCCGGAGCGGCTTGCACGCCCGCCCGGCCTCGCTGTTCGTCCAGGCCGCCGCCCGCCAGCCGGCCAAGGTCACCGTCGGCCGTCCGGGCCAGGCCCCGGTCGACGCCCGCAGCCTGCTCTCCGTCCTCGCCCTCGCGGCCGGTTGCGGCGAGACCCTGGAGCTCACCGCGGCCGGCGACCAGGCCCAGGACGCGCTGACGGCGCTCGCCGACCTGCTCGCCTCCGACCTCGACGCTGCGGCATGAGTGATCCGATCCGCGGGATCGGCGTCGGCACGGGCAGCGCGGCAGGCCCGGTCGCCCGGATGGCGTCCGTACCCGCGCTGCCCGCCCCGAGGCCCGTCACCGACCCGGCGGCCGAGGCGTCAGCGGTCCGCGCCGCCCTCGGCGCGGTCGTCACCGACCTGGACGAGCGTGCCGCCCGGGTGAGCGGCGCCGGTGCCGAGGTGCTCGCCGCCCAGGCCATGATGGCCGCCGACCCGGTCCTCGCCGACGAGGCGGCCGCCCTGGTCGAGCGGGGCACCGACGGCGCCCACGCGCTCACCGCCGCCTTCGACGGCTTCCGCGCCGCGCTGGTCGCCGCCGGCGGTCACTTCGCGGAACGCGCCGCCGACCTGGACGACCTGCGCGACCGCGCGGTGGCGCACCTGCTCGGCCTGCCCGTGCCCGGCCTGCCCGACCCCGGGCACCCGTACGTCCTGGTCGCCGACGACCTGGCACCCGCGGACACGGCGCTGCTCGACCCCGCCCGGGTGCTGGCGCTGGTCACCGTCCGCGGCGGGCCGACCAGCCACACCGCCATCCTCGCCAAGGCGCTCGGTGTGCCCGCCGTGGTCGGCTGCGCCGGCGCCATGGAGCTGGAGGACGGCCGGCACGTCCTGGTGCACGGCGCGGACGGCGTGGTCGAGCCCGACCCGAGCCCGGAGGCGCTCGGGCGGGCGGCAGATCGGGAGCGCCGACGCCGCGAGCTGCTCGCCGGGGTCCAGGGGCCGGGCCGGACGGCGGACGGCCATCCCGTCGCGCTGCTGGTCAACCTCGGTGCGCCGCACGAGCTGGCCGGCGCGGCCGCTGCCGACGCCGAGGGCGTGGGCCTGTTCCGCACCGAGTTCCTCTTCCTGGACCGTGCCGAGGCTCCCAGCCGCACCGAACAGGCCGCCGCCTACCGGAAGGTCTTCGCGGCCTTCGCCGGTCGCCGGGTGGTCGTCCGCACACTCGACGCGGGCGCGGACAAACCGCTGCCCTTCGCCACCTCCGCCGACGAGGAGAACCCGGCCCTGGGCGTCCGCGGTCTGCGGACGGCCGCCCGCGACCCCGAGCTCCTGGAGACCCAGCTCGCCGCGATCGCCGAGGCCGCCGAGGCCGGCACCGCGCAGGTCTGGGTGATGGCCCCGATGGTGTCCGTTCCTCGGGAGGCCGCCGAGTTCGCCGCCCGGGTCCGCGCACACGGCCTGCCGCTGGCCGGCGCGATGATCGAGGTCCCGGCGGCCGCCCTGCGAGCCGACCGGCTGGCCGAGGTCTGCGACTTCTTCAGCGTCGGCACCAACGACCTGGCCCAGTACACCTTCGCGGCCGACCGCACGCTCGGCTCCCTCGCCGAACTGCTCGACCCGTGGCAGCCGGCCCTGCTCGCGCTGGTCGCCGCCGCCGCCAGGGCCGCGGCCGAGCACGGCCGTCCGATCGGTGTGTGCGGCGAAGCCGCCGCCGACCCGGAACTCGCCCTGGTGCTGGTCGGCCTCGGCATCACCAGTCTGTCGGCCGCACCCGCCTCGCTCCCCGAGGTCCGGGCGGCACTGGCCGCCCGCACCCTCGCGGAGTGCCGCGAACTCGCCGAGCTGGCCCTGCTCGCCGAGGACGCCGCCGACGCCCGCGGCAAGGTCCGGTCGAGGATCGCCGGGCACTGATGCACTCGTTCGGAGCGCCTGTCCCGATCTGCCCCGACTCGGAGAGCTGGGCTCGGGGCTCGGCCTCGATTCAACTCCGGCTCGGCACCCGGCAGGTCGGGCCTCCTGCTGTGGCCTGGGCACGGCTGCGCAGCAGGAGGGCGACCCAGCTGCGGTAGGGCCGCCACCGGTCGGCGATCCCGGCGAGTCGGGTGACGTCGGTGGCGGCCGAGGCGTCGAGCCCGTAGGCGCCGACGATGGCCCGGTGGAGGCGTGGCTCGTGGCGGGGGAAGACGTCGGGGTGTCCTGCTCCCCGGATGAGGACGAGTTCGGCGGAGAAGGGGCCGATGCCGGGAAGGGCACGCAGTTCGGCGAGGGCCTGGTCCGCGGGTAGGGCGCGCAGGCGGGCTGCGTCGAGGTGTCCGTCGAGGGCCGCTTCGGCCAGCGCGTGCAGTCGCTGGATCTTGAGGTCGGTCAGCCCGGGCACCCCGGTGAGCGTGCGCAGGGCGGCGGGCGTGGGGAAGGCGTGCAGGGCCTGGCCTGCGATGTCCGTGCGCGATCCGTGCCGGCGGGCGATGTGGGCCTTGATGGCGGCTGCCTGGGTCATCCGGATGCGGTTGCCGATGACGGCCCAGGCGGCGGCTTCGTAGGGCGAGTGGAAGCAGACCGGGCGCAGCCCGGGATGGTCCGCCATGAGTCCGGCCACCACCGGATCCGAGGCAAGAGCGGGGAACGCGGTGCCGTCGGTGTCGAGGGAGAGGATGCGGGCGAGCTGGGCGGCGGCGGCCGGGCCGGCCGCACGTCCGTCGGTCGCCGCCCGGGCCGGGGCGCCGGGGTGCACGGCGAGTTCGGCGTGGACCGTGCCCGGGGTGCCGTCCGCCCCCACCTCCTGTCGGACCGCGGCCGCGATGACGGAGGTCCCGTCGTCGGCGGGGAAGGCGAGGCGGAGGATCCCGTCGGTGGCGCGGGGGTGGCTCGCGGGGGTGAAGCCCTCCAGGAACCGGATGGCGGCGGCGAGCGAGAAGGGTCCGGCGGGGGTGAGGGAGACGGCGGTCACGGGTCAGCCTCCGTGCGCGGTGAGGGTGTAGCCCTCGGGGCCCTCGAAGGAGAACATCGGCCCGAAGGGGCTGTCCGCCATGGGGGTCAGGATCCTGACGCCGGCGGCGGAGAGCTGGTCACGGAGCTGGTGGGCGTCGGAGGTCCGGAACCAGAGCACCACGCCCAGGCCGGGCCGGGCGGAGTCGGCGAGGTCGACGCCCGGGAGGAGCTCTCGGACGGCGAACGGGGTCGGCTTGGTGTCGAACACGACCGCGTGCGGCGGCGAGACCGCGGCCCGGCGCAGCCCCAGGTGCTGTTCGCAGAAGGCGGCTGCGGCGGCCACGTCGCGGACCTGCAGGGCGACGAAGTCGGGGCCGTCGATGGTGACGGGCATGGGGGATCTCCTCGGTTTCGAATGTCAGGACTTTGACATAGTGGAGACTAGGACGCCCGGGCGGAGCGTGTCAAAATGCTGACATGATGGAGAAGTCGCAGGCCGAGCCGCCGCACCACGCCAAAGACGTCACCCGGCACGTGGGGTATGCACTCAAGCGCACCCAGGCCGCCCTGCGCAGCGCCATGGACGGGGTCCTGCGCGAGTACGGACTGACCGTTCCGCAGTACGCCACCCTCGAACTCCTGGCCCTGAACCCCGGCATGTCCAACGCCGACCTCGCGCGCGCGACCTTCGTCACCCGGCAGTCCGGCAACGTCGTACTGCAGGGCCTGCAGGAGGCGGGGCTGATCACCCGCCCGGCCACCGCCGACCACGGCCGGGCGCGCCCGGCCCACCTCACCGAGGAGGGCCGGGCGCGCCTGGACGCCGTCCAGGACGCCGTCTACGCCATCGAGCGGCACATGACGGCAGCGATCCCGCCCGAGCGCCTGGCGGCGCTGCTCGCCGACCTCGACCGCATGGCGGCAGCCCTGGAGGAGTGACCGACCGTCAGGTCGGTCACCGACCGGGATCCGACAGCGGTCCTGCCCTCAGGCCACGGCCGCTCCGCTGCCGGCGATGACCTCGGGCCGCAGCAGGGCGGCGAGCTTCTCCGCCGGGAGCAGGCCCTTCTCCAGGACGAGTTCGGCCACGCCCCGCCCGCCGGCCAGGGCCTCCTTGGCGATGTCGGTGGCGGCCGTGTACCCGATGTGCGGGTTCAGGGCGGTCACCAGGCCGATGGAGTTCTCGACGGTCGCGCGCAGCGCCTCGGTGTTGGCGGTGATGCCGACGACGCAGCGCTCGGCGAGGGTGAGGCAGGCCGCGCGCAGGTGGGTGACGGACTCCGACAACGAGTGCAGGATGATCGGCTCGAAGGCGTTGAGCTGGAGCTGCCCGGCCTCGGCGGCCATGGTGACGGCGACGTCGTTGCCGATCACCTCGAAGGCGACCTGGTTGACGACTTCGGGGATCACCGGGTTGACCTTGCCCGGCATGATGCTCGAACCGGCCTGCACCGGCGGCAGGTTGATCTCGCCGAGGCCCGCGCGCGGCCCGGAGGACAGCAGCCGCAGGTCGTTGCAGGTCTTGGACAGCTTGACGGCGACGCGCTTGAGCACGCCGGACATCTGGACGAACGCGCCGCAGTCCTGGGTGGCTTCGACCAGGTTGGCCGCGGTGACCAGGGGCAGCCCGGTGATGTCGGCGAGGTGCCGCCGGGCCGATTCGGCGTATCCGGCGGGGGCGTTGAGCCCCGTGCCGATCGCCGTCGCGCCGAGGTTGATCTCCTGGATCAGCTCGACGGCTTCCGCGAGCCGGCTGCGGTCCTCGTCGAGCATGACGGCGAACGCGGAGAACTCCTGCCCGAGCGTCATCGGCACGGCGTCCTGCAGCTGGGTGCGGCCCATCTTCAGCACGTCGCGGAACTCGGCGGACTTGCCTGCGAAGGCGTCCTGGAGGACGGCCATCGCGTCGAGCAGGCCGCGCACCGCGTAGACGGTCGCGATCCGGACCGCGGTCGGGTAGACGTCGTTGGTGGACTGGCCGAGGTTGACGTCCTCGTTGGGGTGCAGGTGCCCGTACTCGCCCCTGGCGTGGCCCAGCAGCTCCAGCGCCCGGTTGGCGACGACCTCGTTGGCGTTCATGTTGGTCGAGGTGCCGGCGCCGCCCTGGATGACGTCGACGACGAACTGGTCGTGCAGCTTCCCGCTGCGGATCTCCCGGCAGGCGCCGACGATCGCGGCGGCCTTCCGCGGCTCCAGCAGGCCGAGTTCCTCGTTGGCGAGGGCGGCGGCCTCCTTCACGGCGGCCAGGGCGTCGATCAGGTGCGGGTAGGCGGAGATGGGCGTGCCCGTGATGGGGAAGTTCTCCGTGGCGCGCAGGGTGTGGACGCCCCAGTAGGCGTCGGCGGGGACGTCGCGGTCCCCGAGCAGGTCGTGTTCGCTACGGGTGGCGGCGGTCATGGGTGCGGGTCCTCTTCCTGAGGTGGGTGGGCGGGGTCGTGGCCCGGCGGGGGTCAGGCGGCAGCGGCAGCGGGAACGGCGGACGGGTCCAGCGCCGCCACCGGCCGGATGCCGCCGACGGTCCGGCCGCCGCCGGTCATCGGCTCCCCGGCGAAGGCCGCCAGCAGCCGGGGGTCGACTCCCGCCCGGGCCAGTGCGGCGGCGGCCACCGGGACGCGCGCCCGGTTCGCCCCGTCGGCGATCTTCACGGCGACGGCCCGGCCGTCCGGGAGCGCGGCGATCTGGACGCCCTCGAAGCCGTCCTTGGCGAGCAGCCCGGGCACCGCGCGCATCAGCTCGGCGACGTCCCGCCCCGCGCCGGAGGCCATCTCCGGGTGGCCGCGCAGCGCGTCCGCCACCCGCCGCTCGACCGTGCCCGGCGCCGCCGTGGCGATGCGGGCGGCGGCGCGGGCGAGGCCGTGCAGGGACACCGAGAACAGCGGGGAGCCGCAGCCGTCCACGGTGACGTTGGCGATGTGCTGCCCGGTGAGCTCCTCGACGACCTCGGCGATCGCCGTCTGGAGCGGATGGGCAGGGTCGAGGTAGGTGTCCAGGGGCCAGCTGTTGAGCGCGCAGAGGTACAGCATCGCGGCGTGCTTGCCGGAGCAGTTCTGGGCCAGCCGGGAGGGCGCGCGGCCCTCGCGCACCCAGGCGTCTCGGGCGGCCGGGCCGTACGGAAGGTCCGGGACGTTGCGCAGGTCGTCCTCGGTGAGGCCGGCCAGTGCGAGGATCCGGCGGGCCCCGGCGAGGTGGCGTTCCTCGCCGGAGTGGCTGCCCATCGCCAGGGCGAGCAGGTCACCGTCGAGCGGCAGCCCGGCCCGCACCATGGCGACGGCCTGCACGGGCTTGAGCGCGGACCGCGGGTAGCAGGCCGCCTCGATGTCGCCGGTGCGGAAGCGTGGTTCGCCGTCGCCGCCGAGGACGACGACGGAACCGTAGTGGATGCCCTCGACCACGCCGCCACGGCTGACGTGGGCGACGGGCGAGTGGAGGGGCTCACGGATCGGGGGCGCGTCCGCGAGGGAACTGCTGAGCATCACTGCCTCGTTCGATGGTGGGGTGCCACGGCCGTGGCCCGGCTCGCGAAGTCCGGCGAGCGGTGGCTGTTTTGATGGTTGATCAGGAACGGAGGATCAGGAACGGTCGTCGCTCGTGGTCGCGGCGCGGGCGAGGTTGCGGCGCACCGCGTACCAGCCGGCGACCAGCGCCGCGGCGATCAGCGGCACGCACAGCACGGTGGTGCGCGCGGCACCGCCGTCGGCGAACATGAGGACCAGGACCGAGGCGAGGAAGGCGAGCGTGACGAGTTCGGTCCACGGGGAGCCCGGCAGGCGGTAGCCGGGGCGGGTCAGTTCGCCGGCCCGGGTCTTGCGCCAGAACAGGAGGTGGCAGACCATGATCATGCCCCAGGTGGCGAGGATGCCGATCGCCGCGAGGTTGAGCACGATCTCGAACGCGTCGGCCGGGACCACGAAGTTGAGGCCGACACCGAGGACGCACATGCCGCTGGTGAGCAGGATCCCGCCGTACGGCACCTGACTGCGGCTCATCCGCGCGGTGAAGCGCGGAGCGGAGCCGTTGACCGCCATCGAGCGCAGGATCCGCCCGGTCGAGTAGAGGCCGGAGTTGAGCGAGGACATGGCCGCGGTGAGGACGACCAGGTTCATCACGCTGTCGGCCGCCGGGACCCCGACGTGGGACAGCACGGTCACGAACGGGCTCTGGCCGGCGGTGTACCCGCTCCACGGCATCAGCATCGACAGCAGGACGACCGAGCCGACGTAGAACAGGCCCACCCGCCACATGATCGAGTTGATCGCCTTCGGCATGATCTTCTCGGGGTTCTCGGTCTCCCCGGCCGTGACGCCGACCAGTTCGACGGAGGCGTAGGCGAACACCACGCCCTGGATGATCAACAACATCGGCAGCAGGCCGTTGGGGAAGATCCCGCCGTTGTCGGTGATCAGCGAGGGGCCGGGTACCGCGCCGTCCACCGGGTGCCGGGTGACGAGCAGGAAGATCCCGATGCCCATGAAGACCACCAGGGCGCTGACCTTCACGATCGCGAACCAGAACTCCAGTTCGCCGAAGATCCGCACCGAGATCAGGTTCACGGTGAGGACCACGGCCAGGGCTATGAGCGCGATCACCCACTGCGGGACGCGGGAGAACAGGTGCCAGTAGTGGGTGTACGTGGCGACGGCGGTGATGTCGGCGATGCCGGTGGTCGCCCAGTTGAGGAAGTACATCCAGCCCGCGGTGTACGCGCCCTTCTCCCCCAGGAATTCTCTGGCGTACGACACGAAGGCGCCGGAGGACGGGCGGTACAGGACGAGTTCGCCGAGCGCGCGGACGACGAGGAACGCGAAGACGCCGCAGACGGCGTACGCGACGAACAGTGAGGGCCCGGCTTCGGCGAGGCGTCCGCCCGCGCCGAGGAAGAGCCCGGTGCCGATCGCACCGCCGATCGCGATCATGTTGACGTGCCGGGGTTTCAGGGACTTGCTGTAGCCGGTGTCTCCGGCATCGACGTGACGGGTCGTGGGGAGTTTCTCGTCCTTGAGGAACTGCTCGCTCACGCCTCTGGTCTGCCTTCCGTCGGGGACTCCGCACGCCCGGGGCGCACGATGTCGGTGAGGGTCTTCTCGACGCGGTGCAGGTGGTGCGACATGGCCGCCACCGCGTCGCGCTCGGAACCGTCGATCAGCGCCTCGACGATCGCCCGGTGTTCGCAGTTGGACTGCTCGCGCCGACCGCCCAGCTCGTTGAGGAAGGTCGACTGACGCGCCAGTGCGTCACGGATCTCCTCGATGACCTTGCGGAAGACCGGATTGCGGGAAGCCTCGGCCACCGCCAGGTGGAAGACGGTGTCCAGCGCGACCCACGCGGTGGTGTCGGTCTCCCGCTCCATCCGGTCGAGCAGGTGGGCGAGGTGGTCCAGGTCCTCCGGGGTGCGGCGCAGCGCGGCGTACCCGGCGACCGGGATCTCGACGTGACGGCGCACCTCCAGGAGATCGCTGGCGGCGTAGTCGCCGAAGGTGGGGTCCTCGACCGTGTTCGCCACGACGAAGGTTCCCTTGCCGGTCCTGGAGACGGTCAGGCCCATGGTCTGGAGGGCCCGCAGCGCCTCCCGCAGCACGGGCCGGCTGACCTCCAGGGTCCGGCACAACTCCGCCTCGGACGGAAGCTTGTCCCCCACGGCGTACTCACCGCGCTCGATGGCGCTGCGCAGGTGGCCGAACACCGCTTCCATCGCGCTGACGCGCCGCGGGATCGAGCCTCCTGTCTGGCTGTCTGACAGGTTCACGAGCCGATCCTGGAGGCTGCGGCCCGGCGGTGTCAAGACCCTGCGTCGACGCCGCGCCCCGCATCGACATCAAGTCCGCTTGGGGAAGATATGAAAATCATTGCCAACTCTTGACCGGGGTGCTCGCGAGGCGGTCGGCGCTGGTCAGCCGCGGCGCGGGCGGCCCAGCGCGAGCAGGAGGAGGGCCCCGGCCTGGATGGCGACGGTGACGGTGATCAGCACGGGGATGGAGTACGCGTACAGGGCTCCGGCGAGGACGCCGCCGGCCAGGGTCGCGGCGCCGGCCACGGCGGCGAACAGGCCGTAGGCGGTGGCCCGGCGCCCGGGCGGGACGAGGTCGGCGACGGTGGCGCGCAGGGTGGACTCCTGCACGCCCATCGCGGCGCCCCACAGCAGCGCGCCGGCCACGACCGCGGCCAGGGTGTCGGTGAAGGCCAGCGCCGGGACGGCGGCGGCCAGCACCGGCAGCACCGCGAGGGTGCGGGCGCCGTACCGGTCGTAGGCCCAGCCGGTGGCCAGGGCGGCGACCGCGTCGGCGGCCATGGCGGCCGCGTACAGCACCGGCACGGCGGCCGTGGACAGCAGGTGGCGCTCGACCACGTGGAAGGAGAGCACGCCGAACGTGGCGAAGCCGCACAGGGTGGCGGCGGTGAAACCGGCGTACAGCCAGAAGGCGTGCGGCAGCGGCCGGTTGGCCGCCGCGCCGGGCCGAGAGTCAGCGGGCTGAGGCGAGTCAGCGGGCTCGGGCGAGTCGGTGGGCTCGTACCCGGCCGGGTCCGGGACGCGAAGGCGCAGCCGGACCAGCAGGGCCAGGGCGATCACGCCGGGCGCGGCCAGCACTCCGAGGGCCGGGGCGTAGTCGCCGCCGGTGGCCGCCAGGACGGCGGCGACGGTGAGCGGGCCGATCAGCGCGCCGACCTGGTCCATCGCCTCGTGCACGGCGAAGCCGCGGCCGCGCCCGGTGGCGGCGGTCGCGTGGGAGAGCAGGGTGTCCTTGGCCGGCGAGCGCACCGCCTTGCCGACGCGTTCGGCGATGACCAGCGCGCTCGCCACCCCCAGGGTGCCGGCCAGGCCGAGGAACGGGACGGTGGCCACGGTCAGGGCGTAGCCGGCGACCGTCCAGGCCCAGAACCGGCGGGTGCGGTCGGCCAGCGGCCCGGAGACCAGCCGCAGGACGAGCGCGGCCGCCTCGCCGACACCGGTGACGACGCCCACCGCCAGGGCGGAGGCGCCCAGCGAGGCCAGCAGCGGCCCGGTGACCGAGCGGGCGCCCTCGTAGACGAAGTCCATCAGCAGGCTGACCGTGCCGAACGCCATCACGAAGCGCCACGGCCGCATCCGCGGGGCACCGGCCCGACCGGACGGCGGACGGCCGGGGGCGGCGCTCACGCGGCGCCCTCCCCCGCGAACGGCTCGCCACTGCCGACCACGTCGTTGCTCGACACCCGCATGCTTCACCAGCTCCTGACCGGCGCACGGCGCTCCCGGTGCTCCCGGTGCTCCCCGGCGGAGCAAGCCGACCGTGCAGTCCGCAGGAGAACCTACTGGGTGAGACGGCGCACACCGGCGCGCGTGCCACTGTTCGCGCGCCCCCTTTTCAGCTCAATTTCCTTGCCAGGAAGCCGAGTCGGGTAGCTTGGGCACCCCGACTGAGCACATTTCACGGATGGGGAACATTGTGGACAGGAATGGCACGGCAGTGATCGAAACCGAGCCGATCGGCAGCATCCCGCGGCCCGTCGAACTGCTCACGGCCATGGCCGACCATGCGGCAGGCCGGATCGGGGACGACGACCTCGCCGCCGCCCAGGACCGTGCGGTCGCGGACACCATCCGCCGCCTGGAGGAGATCGGCTCACCGGTCGTCACCGACGGCGAGCAGTCCAAGCCCAGCTTCGCCACCTACCCGCTGACCGGCCTGGACCAGCTGGCGCCCGACGGCGCCGTCATCCCCTTCGCCGACGGACACCACCGGCAGCTGCCCCGCCTGACCGGCGGGCCCCTGCGCTACGGCGTCCACGCCGACCGGTACCTGCGGGCGGCGCTGCAGCACGCGACCGTACCGGTGAAGCAGGCCGTCATCGCGCCCTCCGCGCTCAGCCTGCTCTACCCGGCGGACGGCATCGACGGCTACCCGCGCGAGACCTTCCTCGACGACCTCACGGCCGCGGCCGAGACCGACATCCGGGGCTGTCTGGAGGCTGGCGCACACCGCGTCCAGCTCGACTTCACCGAGGCTCGCCTCTCCCTGAAGCTCGACCCGAGCGGGGGCCTGCTGGAGCATTTCATCGAGATCAACAACCGGGTCCTGGAGCGCTTCACCCCCGCCGAGCAGGCCAGGATCGGCGTGCACACCTGCCCCGGCGGCGACCAGGACTCCACCCACAGTCTCGACGTCGACTACAAGGCGCTGCTCCCCGTATTGCTCCGGCTCAAGGTCGGCGCGTTCTACGTGCAGCTCGCCAGCGAGCCCGAGCCGGACACCGTCCTCTCCGTCCTCGCCGACCACCTTCCCGCGCAGGCGCGGATCTTCGTCGGGGTCACCGATCCGATCGACCCTCAGGTGGAGACGCCCGAGCAGGTCCGCGACCGCGTGCTGACCGCCGCCCGGCACCTGCCCGTCGACCGCCTGGGCACCTGCGACGACTGCGGCTTCTCCCCGTTCGCCGACGACACGTCCACGTCCCGGGAGACCGCCTTCGCCAAGATCCGCGCACGTGTCGAGGGCACCGCTCTCGCCGCCGCCGCACTGGGCGTCTAGGCGTCACCAACCCTCACCTGCCCCGGGCGCCCGTGCAGGCACGGCACGGGCGGCCCGCCGGGAATTCCGTGGCCGGGGCGCCGCCACGGTGATAACAATGTGACATGCTACAGGGTGCTCACATCACTCTCCGGGCCCGGCACGAGGCCGACATCCCCGTGTTCCAGGCCGAGTTGTACGACGACGTCGCCACCCGCTCGCGGGCCGACTCCCGGCCCTGGCGGCCCGTCCCGCCGGGCTCGGCGCAGTCTCCCTACGTGGTCGCGGGGCCGTCCGACGAGGCCGTGCCCTTCTCCGTGGTGGAGACGGCCTCCGGGGAACTGGCCGGTGAGGCCCTGCTCTGGGGCATCGACACCCACAACCGCAACGCCCACCTGGGCGTCGCGCTGCGGCCGGGCCACCGGGGGCGCGGGCTCGCGGCGGACGTCCTGCGGGTGCTGTGCCACTACGGCTTCCCGGTGCTCGGCCTGCGCCGACTCCAGCTGGAGACGCTCGCGGACAACACGCCGATGCTCCGGGCCGCCGCCAGGGCCGGGTTCACCGTCGAGGGAACGCTGCGCCGCTCGGCGTGGGTGTACGGGGACTTCGCCGACCAGGTGATCCTCGGACTGCTGGCCGAGGAGTGGCAGGGTTGACTTCCTCCCCGCCTATACGCCGGGTGTTCACCCGCCGATTGGATTCCCGGAGCATGGTGCGTCTACATTCCGAGTTGTCATGACTCACGCCGTCCAGGCGGCCTCGGAGGAGTAGAGAGCTCGTGGAGATCCTCTTGCTGGGGCCGGTGGAACTTCGGGCGGGCGACGGCTCTGCGGTGCACATCGGGGGTGCCAGGCGCCGGGCCGTGCTGGCCGCGCTGGCGATGGAGGTCAACCGGGTGGTGCCGGTCGAGCGGTTGCTCGACATGGTGTGGGACCAGGCACCGCCGCCGAGCGCCAAGGCCGTGTTGCAGGGTCATGTGGCCAGCCTGCGCGGGCTGTTCGACGACAGCGTCCGGCTGATCACCCGGGAGCCCGGGTACCTGTTGCAGGCCGACCCGGACCAGATCGACGCGCACCGCCAGGACGGTCTGCTGGCGCGCGCCCAGGCCGAGGAGGACCAGGCGGCGGTACGGCTGCTGCGCCGGGTACTGGGCGAGTGGCGCGGCCCTGCGCTCGCGGACTGCGGCTCCCGGGCCCTGCGCGAGCGCTCGGCGCAGCACTTCGAGGGCACCCGGCTGCGAGCCCTGGAGCAGCTGACCGAGCGGCTGCTGCGCTCCGGACAGGGGGCGCTCGTCACGGCCGAACTGGCCGATGCGTTCGCGGCGCACCCGCTGCGCGAGTCCCTGGCCCGGCTGCTGATGCTCTGTCTGCACCAGGACGGCCGCGACCCGGAGGCGCTGGCGGTCTACCGGAACGTTCACGCCCGGCTGACCGAGGAGGCCGGGGTCGACCCGGGCACCGAATTACGGGCGGCCCTGGACGAAGTGCTCGGCACCGTCCCGGCGGGCGGCGCGCCCACCCGCCCGGCCGGGGGCAGCGGCCAGCCCGCGGCCGGCGGCCGGACCGGGGCCGCCCGGCCCGCCCGCCGGGCCCGCGGCGCTCGCCCCGCCGCACCGGTCCGCACGGCGGAGCCCGTCGCCGCCGCCGTCCCGTGGCCGCCGGCCGCACCGCGCTCGGCCGGCGCGCCGGGCTCCCTCACCGCGCCACGGCCGGCGGCACCGACCGCCGCGCCGCCCACGCCGCCCGCACCCACGCCGCCCGCACCCACAGCGCCCGACGCCACCGCCCCCGACCACTCCGTCAGCCAACTCCCCCGCGAGGCCCGCGGATTCACCGGCCGGGCGAACGAGCTGGCCTGGCTGGAGGAGCACGCCGGGCAGGCCGTCGGGCTGGCCGACGGCCTGCTGGCCGTCACCGGCCCGGCCGGGGTCGGCAAGACCGCGCTGGTGCTGCGCTGGGCGCACCGCTTCGCGCGCTCCTTCCCGGACGGCCGGCACTGGGTCGACCTGCGGGGGTTCGACGAGGGTGCGCCGCTCACCCCGGAGGAGGCGCTCGCCGCGCTGCTGCGCTCGCTCGGGGTGTCCCGGGCCTGCGTCCCGGAGGATCTGGCGGGCCGGACGGCGCTGTACCGGACGGTGCTGGCGGAGCGCCGGGCGCTGATCGTGCTGGAGAACGCCCGCGACGCCGAGCAGGTCGGCCCGCTGCTGCCCGGCGGCGCCGGCTGTCTGACGGTGGTCACCAGCCGGGAGCGGCTGTGCGAGCTGGTGGCGCTGGAGGGCGCGGCCGTGCTGCCGCTCGGTCTGCTGACGGCCGAGGAAGGGCTGGCCGTGCTGGCCCGGGTCGCGGGCGCGGAACGGCTCGCCGCCGAACCCTCGGCGGCCGCACGGGTGGTGGAGCTCTGCGAGGGGCTGCCGCTGGCGCTGCGGATCGCGGCGGCCCGACTGGCCACCCGCCCGGGGTGGCCGGTGGCGGCGCTGGCCGAGGAGCTGTCCGACGAGCGGTCGCGGCTGGCCGCGCTGGCCGTGGCGGGCTCGCTGAGCATCGAGGCCGCGCTCGAACTCAGCTGCCGCACCCTGCCCGTCCCGGCGCTGGAGCTGTTCGGCGTGCTCGGGCTGCACCCGGGCCAGCAGATCGACACCCACGCGGCGGCCGCCCTCGCGGGCACGGACCTCCGGTCGGTCCGCGCGGCGCTCACCACGCTCGACTCCGCCCACCTGCTCCAGGAGACCGCGCCCGGCCGGTACGCCCGGCACGATCTGGTCCGGCTCTACTCCCGCCAGTTGCTGCAGCCCGCCCGGACGCCAGCCCCCGGGCACCCGGCCGACCCCGGGCAACCGCCCGTCGTCCGGATCTGGGCCGCCCGCGCCCGTCTGTTGGACTACTACCTCGCCGCGACCACCGCCGCGGCCGCCACCGCCCGCCCCAACACCCGCTGGCACCAGGCGGATTCGCCGCCGTCCGGCGGCGTTCCGCAGTTCTCCGGCCCCGCCGGGGCGCTCGACTGGTTCCGCCGTGAGGAGCCCGCGATCCGCGAGCTGGTCAGGCTCGCCCAGGGCTGGGGGCTGGTGGACCACGGCTGCCGACTGGCCGTCAACGCCGGGCTCCTCTACTACGACGACGGCGGCCTGCTGCGGGAGTGGGAGCAGACCGTCGCGATCGCGCTGGCCGCCGCCGAGGCCGCCGGGACGGCCGACCGGTGGGCCGATCTGTACGCCGACCACGCGGGCGCGCTCAAGGAGCAGGGCCGGCTCCGGGAGGCCCTGCGCCCGGCCGAGCGGGCCTGTCTGCTGGCCGACCGGCTCGGCGACCCGGCCCTCAGCCACCTGACCCGCACCAGGCTGGCCAACCTCCTGGTGGCGGACGGGCGGCCCGAGCAGGCCGTACCCCACCTGGAGGCCACCGTGGCCGCCGCGCGGGAACTCGCCGACGACCGCCTGCTGGGCCAGTCGCTCAACAACATCGCCCACGCCTGGCTCGGGCTGGACCGCCCCGCGGCCGCGCTGCCCGCCGTCGAGGAGTCGTTGCGCCTGCTCGCCGGCCGGACGGCCGACCCCTTCCTGGTGATCTCCACCCAGACGTACGCCGAGGCCCTCCACGGGCTCGGCCGCGCCGGGGAGGCGATCACCTGGAGCAGCCAGGCCCTCGAACTGGGCCGTTCCCAGGGCAATCACCGGGTCGAGGGGTACTGCGCGGAGTTCGTCGGCGACGTGCTGGCCGAACTCGGCCGCCACGAACAGGCCCAGGCCCGGTGGCGGCACGCCCTCGACCTGGCCACCCGCCAGGGCCGCCCGACCGAACGGCTCAGCGGCAAGCTGGCCGCCGGCCGGCCCGGCCGCTGACCCAGGCCGGGCTGCCCACCGAGCCGACCACCGCCCCACCGCCTCACCGGGGACGCGCCGCGCCCGTCAGCAGCCCGAGCTCGCGCCGCACCTCGACCGCGGTCTCCGAACGGGAGGCCTCCAGCAGCTGCGCCGCCCGGGCCAAGTGGGTGGCGGCCTCCTCCCGGCGGCCGAGCGCGGCCAGCAGGCCGGCGAGCAGCCGCCTGATGCCGGCCTCCCCCGCGGCCGGGCCGTGGCGGTCGCTCAGGTCGAGCGAGCGGCGGGCCGAGACCAGGGCCTCCTCCAGCCGGCCGAGCGCTCGCAGGGCGTGGGCCTGGATGGTCAGCATCCAGACCAGGTCCGGCTTCGACCCGCCCGCGAGCAGGGCCAGGCCGCGCCGGGCGTGTTCCAGGGCCGTCCCGGGCTCGCCGAGGGCGAGCAGGGTGGCGGCCAGGTGGTAGCTGGCGGTGGCCTCGGTACGCGGACGGTCGGCGGCCTCCGCCAGCCGGGCCGCCTCCTGGAGCAGCGGCCGGGCCCGGTCGGGCTGCCCGGCGTCGAGCAGGCCCTCGCCCAGGGCGAGCGCGGTCGGCAGCCGTCGGCGCCAGCCGCCGCCCGCCGATGCGGCGGCCGCGGCGGCGCGCTCCAGCTCGGCGAGGCCGGCCGCCCACTCCTGCCCCTTCACCTGCGCCAGGCCCAGCACCCGGCGCAGCCGCCAGACCCCCTCGGGGTCGTCCGCGAGCTCGGCGGCCCGGAGCCCCGCGACGGCGACCGTCCGCCACCGGCCGAGGAAGTCGGGGTGGGTGTAGTACGGCGTGCTGCAGTTCTCGGCCAGCCGCCAGGCCCGGTCGTGGTCGCCCCGGGCGGTCGCCTCCTCGACCAGCGCCCGGATCACGGGTTCCTGTTCGCGGAACCAGACGAGCCCGGCGGCGTTGTCCGGCATGACCGGGAGGTTCAGCGGCCGGTGCTCGCGGTGCCGGGAGAGCAGCCAGGGGTACGGGGTGAGCCGGCCGGCGGCGGTGGCGACGGCCGCCAGGTGGTAGTCGGTCAGCCGGGCAGCGGCGGCCGCGCGCTCCGGCGGCCCGTGCCGCTCCGCGAGCTGGCGGCGACAGTACTGGGCGACCAGGGCGTGGCGGCGGTACCGCCCGGGGTGCGGCTCGCCGATCAGGTGGGCGCCGGCCAGGCTGCCGAAGGCCTGCCGGGCCTCCTCGGCCGGGCAGCCGAGCAGGGCCGCGCCGCCGAGCAGGTCGATCTCCGCTCCGGGGTGGGCGCCGAGCAGGGACAGCAGCCGGGCGGCCGCCTCGGGCAGCAGCCGGCTGCTGAGGGTGAGGGCGGCCGTGACGCCCGCGCCGCCGGGGTGGTCCGGGCCGTCGGGGTGCGCCTGCTGGTCGGTGATCTCCTGGACGAGGTGGGCGATCCGCCAGCCGGGCCGGGCCGCCAGCCGGGCGCCGGCGAGCCGGACGGCCAGTGGCAGGCGGTCGCACAGCTCGACCAGCCGGGCCGCCTGCTCGGGCTCGGCGGCGACCCGGGCGGGGCCGATCGCGGCGGCGAGCAGCGCGAGCGCGTCCTGCGGCCCCGGGCAGTCCAGCGACCGCCAGGCGCCACCCTCGCGGGCGACCAGCTCGGCCAGCGCGGACCGGCTGGTGATCACGGTGGCGCAGCCCGCGCCGGTGGGCAGCAGCGGGCGTACGTCGGCCGCCTCCCTCGCGTTGTCGAGCACGAGCAACAGCCGTCGGGTGCGGGTGAGTTCGGCGAAGAGGGCGGAGCGGTCGGCGCCGTCGGCGGGGATCTCGGCGGCGGGGACGCCGAGTGCGTGCAGGAATCCGCCCAGGACGTTCTCGGGCTGTTCGGGGGCACGGGTGTCGTACCCGCGCAGGTCGGCGAAGAGCTGGCCGTCGGGGTAGTGGGCGGCCGCGTGGTGGGCCCAGCGCACCACGAGGGCGGTCTTGCCGACCCCGGCCGGGCCGACCACGACCGCAAGTGCGGGCTCCTCCGGGTCGGCCTCCCGCACCCGGTCGAGCCAGTTCCACTCCTCCTCGCGGCCGACGAACCCGCCTCCGGCGCGGGGGAGTTGGCGCGGCGACAGCGGGAGCGCCGGGCCTGCGGCCGCTCCCGGAGCCGGCCACGGGACGGTCACCGTGGCGGGCGGCACGGCCGGTTCCTGAGCCGCAGTCGGAGGTGCAGTCGGAGCCGGAGCCGGAGCCGGCGAAGACAGCGCGGCGGGCGCGGCCGGGCGCGCGGGCGGTGCGGGCGGTTCCGCCCGCAGCACCTGCTCGAAGGCCTCGCGCAGGCCCGAGCCCGGCTCGACGCCGAGTTCCAGCACCAGCCGTTCGCGCGTCCGGTGGTAGCGCTCCAGCGCCTCGGCCTGCCGCCCGTCCTGCTGGAGGCAGAGCATCAGCACCCGGACCAGCGACTCCCGCAGGCCGTCGGCCCGCACGGCCTGGTCGAGCGAGGGGATCGCCTCCCCGCCCCGGCCGAGGGCGAGTTCGACCTCGGCCCAGGATTCGAGCACGCCCAGGTGCTGCTCGTCGAGGCAGCGGGCGGCGGTCTCGCGGCGTTCCCCGGCGGGCAGGTCGGCGAGCGGGCAGCCGCGCCACAGCGCGAGGGCGTCGCGCAGCAGGCCGGCCTTGATCCGTGGGTCGTCGGTGTGGGCGGCCCGGCCCACCAACTCCTCGAAGCGGTACAGGTCCACCTGGTCGGCCGCGCCGGTGAGCCGGTATCCGTTGTCCTGGGTCAGCAGTTCCAGCCCGCCGCCCAGCAGTTTGCGCAGCGCGGCGACATGGCCCTGGAGCGCCTGCCGGGCCCGTGGCGGCGGGGTGCCCTCCCAGGCGAGCCGCATCAGCCGCCCGACGGGCACGGTCCGGTTGAACTCCAGGGCCAACCCGGCCAGCACGGCGCGCCGTTTGGCACTGCCGATGGGCAGCACCGCGCCCCCTTCGGCACACAGTTCGACCGGCCCCAGCAGCAGGACCCGCACGTGACCCTCCCCTGTTCCTCTCGGTGTCGGCGGACACCCGGTGTCCGTCCGACGATCGCAACACGAGACCGACGCAGCCGGTCGTCGGGCCGAATTCCGGGTGAACCCCAGTACGGCTCAGACGGGCAGCGGCCCAGACGGGCAGCAGCCCAGACGGGCGGCGGCTCAGACGGGCGGCAGCTCGTACAGCGCCGAGCCGGAGAAGGCGCCGTTGGCGACGTTGACGACACCGACCCCGCTCTCCACCGCCGTGCCCCGGGCCAGCACCCCGGCGAAGCCGTTCGCCATCGTGAAGACACCCCAGACGATCAGCCAGGGCTGCAACCTACCGTGCTCGTCCGGGAACAGCTCGGTGACCGGCCTGATCCGGCGCTGCAGCACGTAGGGGCCGCCGAGCGCGGCCGTCACCTGCTCGTGCCAACGCTCGGCGGTGACCGACTCGTCCCAGCCGAGCACGATCCCGTGGCCGCCGTGCGAGACGGTCGGCTTGAGCGCCAGCTCGTGCCGGTGCGCCAGTGCGTGGTCGAGGAGGTCGGCCGTCGTGCCGTCCTCCAGCGTCACCGCACCGGGGCGCACCATCCTGGTCCACGGCAGCAGGCGGTCCAGGGCGGCGAGTTCGTCCGCGCCGAAGAGCCCCCGGTTGTGCTCGTCGGAGAGCATCGCCAGCGCCGCCTTGCTCGCGTACAGTTCGGCCTCCAGCGGGGCGAAGAGGTGCACCTCGCCGCGGTCGGCGGCGTCCAGCACCCGGCCCATCAGCGCCGGCGCCTCGGCGGACTCCAGCAGGTCCTCGTTGATGAAGATCCGCAGCACGATGTCCACCGCCCGCTCGCCGAGCCACACCCGCCCGTCGCGGTACTCGAACTCGCCGAGGTGGCAGGCGTGCGCGTCCACGCCCAAGTCCTGGAGGTGGGCGCAGAATTCGGCCAGGATCGGGGCCCACCGGTCCTGGTAGCTGCTCGGCCAGTCGGCCATCGCGACCACGGGCCGGCTCTCGGCGCCCAGGCCGGTCTCGGCGTACATGGTGGCGACCAGCTCGCTCATGGTGTCCAGGCAGCCGAGGCCGTGCCGTTCGGCGAAGTCGGCGAGCAGCGGGTGCTCCAGCAGGGCCCGGGCCATCACGGCGTTGTCCATGCCGCCCAGCGCGCTGCTCATGTTGGCTTCGAGCAGCTTGAAGCCGGTCTCGTCCACGCACAGGTCGGTCCGGGCCATTCGCGTCACCGAGGCGCCCCGGCTGCGCAGCATCGTCTCCAGCCGTACCCCGGTGACGCCCACGGCCTCGCCGAAGGCGGCCAGGTCCCCGCCGAAGAGCCGGTCGGGCAGGCTCAGCAGGGCGCCGCGGAAGAGCTCCAGGTCGGCGGCGAGCCGGGTCTTCTCCTCGTGGCCGAGGAAGAGCGGGCGGGAGAGGAAGCCGTTGTAGTTGGTGGTGAGCAGCTCGATCTCGGGCTGGCGGCCGATGAGTTCGGCGGCCTTGGCGCCGTGGGCGGCGACCTCGGCGAGGTAGCGCTCGGTCAGGTTCGATCGGTCCATCGGTGGGCCTTCCGGAAGTTGACGGTCCATCAGTTCTCTCATCGGCCTTCGGAGACGCGGCGGCGGATGAGCTCCGCGAGCGCGGCGAGGTCGGGCTGGCGCATCACCTCGGCGGCCCGGCAGCGGATCCGGTACTGCTCCTCGATGGCGGCCAGCAGGTGCGCGGCGGCCAGTGAAGTGCCGCCGGATTCGGCGAAGTTGGCGTCGAGGGTGAGCTCGGGCCGGTCGAGCAGGGCACGGCAGGTGGCGAGCAGGAAGCCCTCCGGGGCGGCCCCGGCCGCCTCCGGCTCCGCCGCCGGTTCCGATACCTCCGCCGGCTCCGGTACTGCCGCCGGTTCCGCGAACGCTTCCGGTTCCACCGCCGGCTCCACCGCCGCAGGAGCGACGAGCGCGGCCAGCGCGGCGCGGTCGATCTTGCCGTTGGCATTGAGCGGGAGGTCGGCGAGGACCCGGACCAGGGCGGGCAGCGCCTGGGGCAGCAGCCGGGCCCGGGCGGCCGCGAGCACCTCGGCCTCAGCCGGCTCGGCGCCCTCGGCGGGGCGCAGGAAGGCGGCCAGCCGGAGCGCCCCGCCGGCGCCCCGCACCGGGACCACCACGGCGCGGCGCACCGAGGGGTGCGCCTCCAGGGCGGCCTCGACCTCGGCGGGTTCGATCCGGACGCCGCTGATCTTCACCTGGTCGTCCAGGCGGCCCAGGAACTCCAGCACTCCGTCGGCCCGCATCCGCACGCGGTCGCCGCTGCGGTAGACCCGCCCGCCGAGGCCGTCCGGGCCGGGGACGAAGCGCTCGGCGGTGCGCGCCCGGTCCAGGTAGCCGAGCGCCAACCCGGCTCCGCCGATGAGTAGTTCACCGCTCTCGCCGCGCGGCAGCAGCTCCCCGTCCGGGCCCGCGACGCCGACCGTGACGCCGCTGATCGGCACCCCGATCGGCACCGGCTCCACGCGGTCCGCACCGTCCGAACCGGCCGAGCCGTCCGGACCGGCTGCCGAGGCCTCCAGCCGGTGCGCGGTGGTGAGCACGGTGGCCTCGGCGGGGCCGTACATGTTGCGCACCACGGCCGTGCACCCGGCGGGGGGCCGCACCCGCATCCGGTCGCCGCCCACGGACAGGTGGCGCAGCGCCAGCCCCGTGGGCCACGGACGTGAGAAGGCCAGGTCGGCCAGCGGGGTGGGCAGGATGCAGTGCGTCACGGCCGCCTCCCGCCACCAGTCGAAGAGCCCGGCGGTGGAGCCCCGGGCCTCCTCGGGCGCGATGTGCAGCGCGGCGCCCGAGCACAGGGCCGTCCAGAGCTCCATCAGATGCGGGTCGAAGGTGGTGCCGATCAGCAGGCTCACCCGGCTGCCGGGGCCGATGGCGAGCCGGTCGCAGGTCCAGCGCACCAGGTTGGCGAGCGCGGCCCCGGGCACCAGCACGATCTTCGGGGTGCCGGTGGAGCCGGAGGTGGTCACCCCGTAGAAGGCCTCGGTGCGCCGGGGCGCCGGGCCCTCACCGCGGCTCGCCACGCCCAGGCCCGGCAGCTCGGCGGGCTGCTCCAGGTGCCAGCCGGCGGGCGGCTCGGCGCCGGCCTCGGTGAGCAGGCAGCCGATCCCGGCCTGCTCGGTGAGGGCGCGCAGCCGCTCCTCGGCGGGCTCGGTGCCGAGCGGCAGGTAGACCGCACCGAGCCGGGCCAGCGCCACGGCGGCGGCGACCAGCAGCGGCGAGCGCTCCAGCCGCACGCCGACCAGTTCGCCGGGGCCGGCCAGGCCGTGCAGCCGTTCGGCGATCAGCCGGGCGTGCCGGTCCAGCTGCCGGTAGCTCCAGGTGTCGGGGCCGCAGACCACGGCCGGGGCGTCCGGATCCTTGGCGAGCCGGCTGTCGAACCAGTCGAGCGGGCCCTCGCCCGTGCCCGGGGCGGGGGCGGGGGCGCCGCCCCGGGCGAGGCTCGGCAGCGGGGTGGTGGCGGTGGTCACGTCGTTGTCCTCACGGTCGGTACGTCGCGGTGCGGGCGTCAGAGGGCGGCGAGCGGGGTGTCGGAGGCGGCGAGGTAGCCGCGGAGCATGGCGGTCAGTTCGGTGTGCAGGGCGTCGATCTGCCCGGGTGTGAAGAGGTCCGAGGCGTGGTCCCAGATCAGCAGCATTCCGGCGTCCTCCGTACGGGAGTTGACGGTGCGCCGGGCATCGGGGATCAGCACCACGTCGAGGTCGAAGCGCGAGGTGCCGGTGTTGTAGCCCTCGTGGACGAAGACCTCCAGGCCGAGGGCGTCCAGCTGCGGCAGCGGCGCGTCGTGCGCGCTGAACATGACCCGGAAGAGCGGGTTGTCCAGGCCCGCGGCGGAGTGCGCGCCCAGCTCCCGGGCGAGGTCCTGGATCGGCACGCCCTGGTGCGGCAGCGAGCGGAACAGCACCTCGGTGACGTCGTCGACGGCCGTCAGCGCCGTGTCCGCCTGGTCCAGGCGCACCCGCAGCGGCACCGTGTTGACGAACATCCCCACCGTCTCGGCGTGGCCGGGCGGCCGGTTGCCCACGGCGCTGCCGATCACCAGGTCGGTGCGGCCGCTGTGCCGGTGCAGCAGCTCGGCGAAGAGGGTGAGCAGGATCGAGAACGGGGTGTGGCCGTCCCGCCGGGCCACGGCCCGCAGCCGGTCGGCGAGTTCGGGCTCCAGCAGGTAGCGCAGCTGCTCGCCGTGCGGCACCTCGCGCACCCGCGCGCTGTCCACCAGGCCGGGCAGCGGCAGGTCGAAGGCCGCGCCCGCCAGGGTCTCCCGCCAGTAGGCCACCGCCTCCCGCTGGTGCCCGGGCTCGGCCTGCGCGGCCAGCTGCTCGCGGACGTGCTCGGCGTACGAGCGCGGCGTGGGCAGTGCGGCGGGCACACCGGTGGTCAGCTCGCGGTAGGTGGCGAAGACGTCCCGCAGGACCAGGCCGAACGACCAGCCGTCGTGCACCAGGTGGTGCTCGGTCTGGAGCAGGCGGTGGTGGTCGGGGCCGAGCGCCACGAGCGTCCAGCGCACCATGGGCGCGGCGGCGGTGTCGAACGGGTCGTCGTGCTGCTCGCGCCAGAGCGCCTCGAAGGCCGCCTCCTGGTCGGGCTCGCCCCGCAGGTCGACGGTGCGCCAGCGCAGGCCGCAGTCGTGGTTGACCCGTTGCAGGGGCGGGAAGCCGTCGGGCACCAGCTCCAGGCGGAAGCCCTCGTGGCGCTCCAGCACGGTAGCCAGGCTGCGGCGCAGCGCCGCCTCGTCCAGCGGTCCGCGCAGGTCGAGGGCGGCGGTGAAGTTGTACGCGCGGCTGTCGGGGAAGAGCTCCTCGTGCAGCCAGACGATCTCCTGCGAGCGGGAGAGCTCGAACATGGACGGCCCTTTCAGAGCGGTTGGCGGGTTACGGCCGGGGCGGGTACGGCCGAAGCGGGTGCAGCCGGGGCAGGGGTACGGCTCAGCCGGCCGCAGGGGTGTCGGTGACGGTGTCGCGCAGCAGGAAGTCCAGGCCCTCGCCGTGCAGCCAGCGGTCGGCGAGCGCGCCGTACCCGGGCTGCTCCTGCTCGTCCTCGGCCAGGCGCCGCCGGGCGTCGGCGACGCGCTGGCGGGCGTCGGCGCAGTAGACGTCGGCGAGGTCCTGGCTCGGGCCGCTGCCCGAGGGGTCCAGGGCGGCGGCCCGGGCGAGCACGACGGACATCGTGAACAGTTCGGCGTTGACCTGGTTGAGCAGGATGAGGGTGTGCTCGCGGGCGAACAGCTCCTCCTGGTCGTGGTGGCGCTCGGCCAGGCCCCGGGCGACGGCCGCGTACTCCACCGCCTGCTCGGCGACGAAGCGCAGGTGCCCGCGGTTGCGCGGGGCCAGCGTCTCGGTCTGCCAGGGCCGACCGACGGGCTCGGCCGCCACCGGCAGCGGCTCGGGGTAGTGCCGGGAGAGGGCGCGCCGGGAGGCCCAGTGGTCCACCAGGAAGTCCACCCCGCCGGCCACCCTCAGCGCACGCGCGTCGCGGAAGTAGCGCTCCACCGGCAGCGGTTGAGCCCCGCGCCGGGCCTTGCTGCGCGCGGTCTCGTATCCTTCGGCGGCGAGCAGCGAGAGGGTGCGGTCGATGATCCGCCAGGCCGTCAGCGAGGTGATGTTCTTGGCGGCGGTCTGCTCCGGGTCGAGGTCGATGCCCGGGTGGGCGTCCTCCGCGAGCAGGCACCATTCGACGACGCTCTCCATCGCGAAGACCTCGGCCAGGCCGGTCGCCACGATGCGCTGGATCTCCTCGTACTGCTCCAGGCCGCGCCCGGCCACCGACCGGCGCCGCACGAACTCGCGGCTCCAGTGCACGCTCAGGCGCCCGACCGCCAGGGCGGGCGCGGAGATCGGGTACATCCGTCCGCGCACGCTGATGCTGTGCAGGGCCGGGGCGAGCCGCCACTCCGCGTCGGGGGCCAGGCCCGCCGGGGCGAACACCCGGCTGTGCGGGACGAACACGCCGTCCAGGGTCAGCGCCGCGTTGGGCAGGCCCTTCAGGCCCAGGTACTCGTGCCAGGACTTGACGGCGAAGCCCGGGTCGGTGGTGTCCACGAAGAACAGCCGGATCGTCTCCCGGCCGCCCTCGCTCACGGTGGCGGAGACGCGCAGCAGCCGGGCGATCGGGCCGTTCTGGATGAACACCTTCTCGCCGGTGAGCAGGTAGCCGCGGCCGTCCCCGGTGGGCACGGCGGTGGTGGTGCGGGAGCGGTTGACCGCCCCGGCGGGCTCGGTGTCGGCGTCGCCGGAGATCGCGCCGTCCGCGAGCAGCCCCGCCAGTTCGGTCTTCAACTCGCCCTCCGCCAGCACCGGCAGGTAGGCGCCGGCGCCGAGGCCGAGGTGCACGGCCATCGCGTAGCAGGCCGTCACCGACCAGCTGGCGGCGGCCTGGATCATCCGGAAGGCGTTCTGCGCGGACAGGCCGAGGCCGCCCTGTTCGGGGGCGTCCTGGAGGCGGAAGTAGCCGCGCTCGGCGCACTCCTGGTGGAAGTCCTTCGGCAGGGCGCCGCTGCGGTCGACCTCCTCCGGGTCGACGGCGGCCCGCAGGAAGGCCGTCAGCTCCGCCACGGCGGCGTCGCCCCGGGCCCGGTCGGCGGGGCTCTGCCGGGGGAAGGGGCTGATCAGGTCCCAGCGCAGCCGGCCGAGCTGGAGCTCGGCGAGGAAGCCGGTCGGGCCGGGGCCGGTGGCGTCGTTCGTCATCGCAGCGTTCGTCATGGCAGCCTTCACAGGTGGTCGGGGGACGGGGTGACCGCGGTGGCCGGGGCGGCGGTGGCCGGGGTCAGCAGCACCCGGCGGAGGTGGTCGAGCAGGGCGGTCCGCTGCTCGCGGAGGTAGAAGTGGCCGCCGGGCAGCAGGTGCAGCCGCAGCGGGCCGTCGCTGTGCCGCTCCCAGGCGGCGAGGTCCTCGGGCGTCAGCCGGTCCTCGGTGCCGCCGAAGACGTGCAGGGGCAGGCCGAGCGGTGTGCCGGGCCGGTGGCGGTGGGTGTCGACGATCTCGAAGTCGGCCCGGTGCGGGGCCATCACGAGGGCCAGCAGCTCCGGGTCCTCGGTGAGTTCCTCGGGGAGCGAGCCGTACTGGCCCTGGATCGCGGCGAACAGCTCCTGGTCGCCCAGGTGGTGCAGCGGCGGCAGTCGGCGGTGCAGGTGCGGGCCGGGGTGGGCGGAGAGCAGCAGGCACTCGGGCTGGGGCAGCCCCCGGTCGCGCAGGGCACGGGCCGTCTCGTAGGCGAGCAGGGCGCCGAGGCTGTGCCCGAAGAAGGCGAACGGGCCGTCGAAGGAGGCTTGTTCGACCAGGTCGGCGACCAGCGGTTCGACGGCGGTGTACGGCTCCTCGTCGACCCGCGAGCCCCGGCCGGGGAGTTGGAGGCCCCAGACCTCGACCTCGGGCAGCTCGTCGCCCCAGCGGACGAACTCGCCGACCGCCCCGCCGCTGTGCGCGAAGCAGTACAGCCGGATCGCGGCCTCGGGCCGCCGATGGCGGGTGACCAGCCAGCGCGGGGAGCCCGGGTTCGGGTGCTCAGACATGCTGGTCCTCCTTGGTGGGGCCGTCGGCCTTGGTGGGGCCGCCGGCGTGGGCCGCGGGGCCGGCCTGGGCGGGGTCGGTCGCAGCGGGCTCGGTCGCAGCGGGCTCGGTCGCCACGGGGTCGGTCGCCACGGCGGCGGGCAGGTCGCGCAGGGCGCGCACGGCCGGGGTCAGCAGCGGCAGCCCGGCCAGGACGGCCCCCGCCCCGGCGAGCCAGAGCACCCCGCGCAGCCCGAGCGGGCCGGCCAGCGCGCCGCCGAGGAAGGTGCCGAGCGGGATCACCCCCCAGACCACGAACCGCAGCGTCGCGGTCATCCGCCCGCGCAGTTCGGCGGGGGTGACGGCCTGCCGGAGGCTGACCTGGTTGACGTTGAACACGGCGGCGCACAGCCCGGACAGCGCCATCGCCGCGCCCAGCACCGGGAGCGCGGTGGCGGGCCCGGCCAGCGGCAGCAACAGGAGGGCCAGCCCCATCGCGACGGTGGCGCCGAGCAGCGCGGAGCCGACGCCCCAGCGCCGTACGACCCGGCCGTTGACGGCGGCGCCGAGCAGCACGCCCGCATTGGCCACGGCCAGCACTCCGCCCAACTCCCCGGGGGAGAGCTGGAGTTCGCGGACGCAGTAGAGCACGAGCACGGCCTGGACCATTCCGAACAGGCCGAACAGGTTGCCGATCCCGGCACTCAGCGCGATCGGCCGCAGCAGCGGGTGCCGGAAGACGTACCCGAGCCCCTCCCGGATCTCGGCGATCAGGCCCGGGCCGGCGCCCCGCCGCGGCTTCTCCTCGTCCACCCGTACGGCGAGCAGCAGCAGCCCGGAGACGGCGTAGCCGACCGCGTTGGCCGCCACCGCGACCGGCGCACCGACCAGCTGGGCGAGCAGGCCGCCCGCGCTCGGCCCGGCCAACTGGCCGGACGTCTGGGCCAGTTGGAGCTTGGTATTGCCCTCCACCAGGCGCTCCTCCCCGATCAGGGCGGGGAGGAAGGACTGCGCGGCCAGATCGAAGAAGACGGTGAGCACACCGATCACCGCGGCCACCGGAAAGAGCAGCCACAGCTGCAGCACGCCGAACCAGGCGGCCAGCGGCACGGCCAGCAGCACGGCGAAGCGCGCCAGGTCCGCCACCACCATCACGGGCCGGCGGCGCAGCCGGTCGACCCAGGCCCCGGCCGGCAGGCCGATCACCAGGAACGGCAGGTACTGCACGGCCGCCAGCAGGCCGACCTGGAAGGCACTCGCGTGCAGCACCGTCACCGCCGTGAGCGGCAGGGCGAGTTCGGTGATCTGCGCACCCAGCACGCTCACCGCCTGCGCGCCCCAGAGCTTGCGGAAGCCGGGGTGGCGCCAGAGACCGGGCGCCACCCCGCCACCGGAGGCCGGAGCGGTCATCGCCCGGCCCGCTCGCGCACGCTCAGCGGGCGCAGGTCGCTCCACAGCTCGCCGATCCTGGCCAGGCACTCCGCCCGGGAGCCCTTCGCGTCCTCGCCCGCCCAGCCGGGCGGAAGCTCCCGGCCCGCCGGCCAGAGCGAGTACTGCCCCTCGGTGTTGCGGACGACCTGGTACTCCCGGCCGTCGTCGTCCTCGAACATGCTTCTCCCTCGGTGTCGTCGGCGGTCACGCGGACCGGTGCGGTCAGGTGGACCGATGCGTCAGGTGGACCGATGCGGGTCGCTCGGACCGGTGCGGTCACGCGGACCGGTGGTTCAGGCCTGCTCGGCGGTCAGCAGCCGGGCCAGGCGGGCGGGGGTGGGCGCGCCGAAGAGCTGTTTGACGCTCACCCGCACCCCGAACTCGGCGCGGACGGCCGAGGCGAGCTGCACGGCGATCAGCGAGTCACCGCCCAGCTCGAAGAAGTGGCCCTGCGGGCCGACCGCCGCCAGTCCGAGGACCTGGGCGAACAGTCGGGCCAGCCGCTCCTCGGGGCTCCCCCCGCCCGGCGCCCTCCGCTCGGCGCCCTCAGCGCCCTCGGCGGTCACCGTCCGGGCCGAGCCGCCGTCCGCCGGGCCGCCGTCCGCGCCACCGGCCGGTACACCGACCGAAGCAGCCGGGGCGGCCGCCGCGGCGTCGCCGGGCAGCGGCGAGTGGCGGTCCCGGCTGAACGGGTAGGTCGGCAGCGGCGTCCGCCACGGCTCCCGGGCGCCCCGCAGGGCCTCCCAGGAGAGCTGCGCGCCCGCGCTCCACAGCCGCCCGGCGGCCGTCAGGGCCGTCCGCAGGGCGGTCTCGCCGTCGGCCGGGTGCGGCAGGCTCGGGATCGCCGACTGCCCTTCGCCGCGGGCCGGGTGGCGTCGGGCCAGGCCGGTCAGCGTCCGCCCGGGGCCGACTTCGAGCAGGATCCGGCCCGGCTCGGCGAGCAGCGTGGTGAGCGTGTCGGAGAAGCGGACGGCCTCGCGCATGTGGGCGGTCCAGTACCCGACCGTCGGTGCCCGGTCGGCGGGCACCCAGCCGCCGGTGGTGTCACTGGCCCAGGGCAGGGTCGGCGGCCGGAGCTCGATCCGGGCCAGCGCCTCGGCGAACTCCGCGAGGATGGGCTCGACCACCGCGCTGTGTCCCGCCGCCGCGATGTGCAGCAGCCGGGCGTCCACTCCCTCGGCGGTGAGCCGCTCCAGCAGTCGCCGGACGGCCGGTTCGGGACCGGAGAGCACGCACTGCTCGGGCCCGTTGACGGCCGCCAACTCGATTCCGTCACCGGAGAGTTCGCCGGGGAGTTCACCGTGGAGTCCGCCGTGGAGTCCGCCGAGGAGTTCGCCGACCGCCGACTCGGCGAGCGGCACCGCCAGCATCGCCCCGGCGGGCAGCGTGCCCAGCAGTCGGCCGCGCTCCGCGACGAGCAGCAGGGCCTCCGGCAGCGTCATGACGCCGGCCACACAGGCGGCCACGAAGGCACCGAGGCTGTGCCCGGCGACGGCCGTCGGCCGGATCCCCCAGTGCTGCCACAGCTCGGCGAGCGCGTACTCCACGACGAAGACGGCGGGTTGGGCGATGCCCATGTCCCGCAGGGCTTCCCGGGCGGCCGCCGTCTGCTCCTCCCCCACCGGGTGCAGCACCTCCCGCAGGTCCCGTCCGAGCACCCCGGCGAGCAGTGCGCAGCACTCGTCCACCTTGGCCCGGAAGACCGGCTCCTGCTCGTACAGCTCCCGGCCCATGCCGATGTGCTGCCCGCCCTGCCCGGGGAAGACGAAGGCCACCTGGGGTTCGCCGGTGGCCCGCCCGGCCGGGGTCGTGGTGTCGAGCAGCTGCTCCACAGCCTCGCGGTGGTCGTTCGCGACGGCGAAGCGGCGGTGCTCGAAGGCGCGGCGGCCGGCCTGGAGCGTCCAGGCCGCGTCGGCCAACGGCCGCTCACCGGTGCGCTGCAGGTGTTCGGCGAGCCGGGTGGCCGAGGCGGCCAGGGCGGGGGCCGTCCGGGCGGAGAGCACCAGCAGCTCCGGGCGCGGCGCGGCCTGTGCGCGGGCCCGGGCCGGCGGCTGCTCGACCACCACGTGGGCGTTGGTGCCGCCGATGCCGAAGGAGCTGACCCCGGCCCGGCGCGGGTGCCCGGTCGGCTGCCAGTCGTACAGTTCGGCGTTGACCACGAACGGGCTGTCGGCGAACGGGATTTCGGGGTTGGGCCGGCTCCAGTGCAGGCTCGCCGGGATGAGCCCGTGCTCGACGGTCAGGACGGCCTTGATGAAGCCCGCCACGCCGGCGGCGGCGTCGGTGTGCCCGATGTTGGTCTTGACCGAGCCGATCCGGCAGTAGCCGCGCCGGTCGGTGCCGTGGCGGAACGCGGCGGTGAGGGCGGCGAGTTCGATCGGGTCGCCGAGCGGGGTGGCGGTGCCGTGCGCCTCGACGTAGCCGATGGTCGCGGGGTCGATCTCGGCCACCAGGTGCGCGGCGCGGATCACCTCGGACTGCCCGGTGACGCCGGGGGCGGTGAAGCCGACCTTGTCCGGGCCGTCGTTGTTGACGGCGGTGCCGCGGACCACGGCGTGGATGTGATCGCCGTCCGCGAGGGCCTCGGCGAGGCGCTTGAGCACGACGATGCCGACGCCGTTGGCGCCGACCGTGCCGCGGGCCTGCGCGTCGAAGGCCCGGCAGTGGCCGTCCGGCGAGATGACCCCGCCCTCGGTGTACTCGCCGAAGCGCAGCGGCACGTGCACCGAGGCCCCGCCCGCCAGCGCGAGGTCGCACTCCCCCGCCAGCAGCGCCTGCGCCGCGACGTGGATCGCGACCAGCGAGGTGGAGCAGGCCGTCTGCACGGTGATCGCGGGCCCGGTGAGCCCGAGCTTGTGAGCGACTCGTGAGGTCAGGAAGTCGATGCCGGTAGCCAGCCTCAGCTGCCACTCGCTGACCGGCCCGAGGCTCGCCCGGTGGGCCAGCAGGGTGTCGAGGTAGGCGGTCTGGCTGCTGCCGGCGTAGACGCCGATCGCGCCCTCGCACGCCTTGGCGTCGTAGCCCGCCGCCTCCAGGGCCTCCCAGGCGCACTGCAGGAAGAGCCGCTGCTGGGGGTCGAGGATCAGGGCCTCGCGGGGTGAGTAGCCGAAGAAGGCGGCGTCGAACTCCTCGGCCCCGTCGAGGAGTCCGAGGGCGGGCGTGTACTCGGGGGTCTGCGGCGCGGCCCCGGGGAAGCGGGTGATCGACTCCTGCCCCTTGAGCAGGTTGCTCCAGTACTCCGCCACGGACCGCGCCCCGGGGAAGCGCCCGGCCATCCCGACCACGGCCAGGTAGGGGCCGTCCGGATCGGGCTGCTCGACGGCGTCCGTCGTACCGACCGCGCTCATCGGGCACCCCCGGCGGTCTGCCGGGCCGCGCGGCGCTGCTGGAGCTGGGTGCGGGCGGCCCGCCGGGCCTCGGCCCGCTCGTCGGAGCCCGAGCCTGCGCCTGCGCCTGCGCCGACGCCCGGTCCCTCACCCGCTCCCGCTGCCGGTCCCTCTCCCGCCTCCCGTGCCGCCAGGTGCGCGGCGAGCGTGCGGACGGTGGGGTGCGCGAACAGCTCGACGCCGTTGACCGGCCGTCCCAGCTCGGCGGAGAGCTTGCGCTGTACCTGGACGAGCAGCAGCGAGTGCCCGCCGATCTCGAAGAAGCTGTCGTCCACGCCGACCCGGTCGGTCTTCAGCACCTCGCACCAGATCGCCGCGATCCGCGCCTCCAGGCCGCCCGGCGGCACGGCGGGGGAAGCCGGGGCAGCCGGAGCGGCCGCCGGCGCCGGGACGGGCAGGGCCCGCTGGTCGATCTTGCCGTTGGCGGTCAGCGGCAGCTCGTCGAGCAGCACGTAGGAGGCGGGCACCATGGCCGGGAGCAGCTGGGCGGCGAGGTGTCCGCGCAGTTCGGCGGCGGTGGCCCCCTCCGGTTCGAGTACGGCGTAGGCCACCAGCCGGGTGTCGCCGCCTTCGTCGGAGACGGCCCGTACGTGCGCCTGGCGGACGGCCGGGTGGGTCAGCAGGGCGGCACTGACCTCGGTCGGCTCCACCCGCTGGCCGCGGATCTTGACCTGGTCGTCGCTGCGGCCCAGGAAGTGCAGTTCGCCGTCGGCGCCGAGCCGGGCGAGGTCGCCGGTGCGGTAGAGCCGGGCGCCGGGGCGGCCGCTGAAGGGGTCGGGCACGAAGCGCTCGGCGGTCTGCTCGGGCCGGCCGAGGTAGCCGCGGGCCAGCAGGGCGCCGCCGAGGTGGAGCTCGCCGGGGAGGCCGGCCGGGACGGGGGCGAAGTCGGCGTCCAGCAGGTGCACCTCGACGCCGGGCAGCGGGCGGCCGATCGGCAGGGTGTCCGTCTCGGGCAGCGGACGGTCGGTGAGGTCGTGCAGGGTGGCGGTGATGGTGGTCTCGGTCAGGCCGTAGGCGTTGACCACGGGCACCGCGCTGTGCCGGCGCCAGGCGGCGAGCGTGTGGGTGTACGCGGTGTCGCTGCCGACGACCAGCAGGCGCAGCGCGGCGGGCAGCGGGCGCGGCTGGGCGTCCAGGTCCCGGGCCCACTGGTCCCAGTACGGGGTGGGCAGGTTGGCGAGGGTGACGCCCTGTTCGTACAGGAAGCCCTCCAGTTCGACGGGCGGCGGCACCGGAGCGGGTGCGACGGCGACGGCCGCGCCGGTGACCAGCGCGGGGTAGAGCTCCTCGCCGAGCACGTCGAAGCCGGGGTTGGCGAACTGCAGTACCCGGTCGGCCGGGGTGAGCCCGAAGGCGCCCCGGATCGCCTGCGCGTGGTGGGCCAGCGAGCCGTGCGTGACGGCGACGGGCTTGGGGCGGCCGGTGGAGCCGGAGGTGAAGATCACGTAGGCGAGGTCACCGGGGGCGGGGGCCTGCGGCCGGTCGTGTTCCGGGCGGGCGGCCAGCTCCGGCGCCGCCGGGTCGACGGTCTCCACGCCGTCCTCGGTGCCGGTCCCGATCAGCAGCCAGGCGCCGGCGGCCGCCAGCAGGTCCGAGCGCCGCCGGGCCGGGAGGGCCGGGTCGAGCGGCAGGTAGCCGGCTCCTGACTTGAGCACCGCGAGCACGGCGGTGACGAGTTCGCGGCCGCGCGGCAGGCTGATCGCCACCACGCTCTCGGCGGCCGCGCCGCGCTCGACCAGCAGGTCGGCCAGCCGGTTCGCGTCGGCGTTGAGCCGGGCGTAGGTCACGGTGCCCGTCGGGTCGCTGACCGCGACGCCGCCCGGGTCGGCCCGCACCCGCTGTTCGAACAGCCGCGACACGCAGTCGCCGGCCTCCTGCTGCTCGGCGCCCGGAGCAGCGACCGCTCGGCTGTCCATCGGTTCGGCTTCCATCCGCCCCTCCTCGGTCCCGCGGTCCGGTGTCCGAACCGCTGTCGTACCGAGCCTGCGAGAGCGCGCCAACGCCGCGCCATCGATCCGGGCGGCCGGTCGATGGCGCGGCGTTGGCCGGCCGCTGCGCAGGTCAGCGGGATCCGAGAGACGAGCGGGGCAGCGGGGTCAGCGCCCACCACGCACGCGAGCCGGCCCGGTGGATGGAACCACCGGGCCGGCTCGGTCGCGGCAGGGGCGCTCGCGCCCGCGCTCCGCCGGAGCGGCCCTAGAAGGCGGAGTTGGCGAACCAGAGCTCCAGCAGCTGCTCGTCGCCGGCCGTGGTGATCTCGGCCGCCGTGCGGTCGGTGCGGCCGTAGAGGAGGAGCAGCAGGTCGGCGGCGGTGGCCGAGACCGTGGCGTCGGCGGGCGCGTCGCCGGGCTCCAGGCCGAAGCCGTCGGGGCGCAGGCGCACCAGCCACTGGCCGTCCCCGTCGGTGCGGGTGAAGCGGATCGTCCGGTCGTCGCCGCGCAGTTCGGCCGTCCGCGGGGCGAAGATCGCCGCGTACGGGAGGTTCGTCAGGAACTCGTCCACGCCGTCCGCGGCGAGCACCGGGTCGATCCCGGGCTCCAGGCCCAGGGCGAGTTCGGCGTCCACCCGGTGGACGAGGGTCTCGAAGAGCATGCGGCGCACCCAGAACCGGGCGTGCTGGTCGACGCCCCACGCCCACATCGGCGCGTCGAGGTCGCCGTCCGCGAAGGTCGCGTCGGCCTCCGCCGCGGCCTCGGCGAGCCAGGCCGGGTAGTCCTCCGCCCGCTCGGGAAGCTTCAGTTCGACGTCCCGGCTGGTGGGCGGCTCCTGGCTGCGCCGCTGGAGCAGGACGGTGAACCAGCGCTGGACGCTGCCCGCGTGGCGGACGAGGTCGGCGAGGGTCCAGCCGGGACAGCTGGGGACCGGGACCGCCGGGTCGGCGGCCCGCACGGCGGCGACGAACCGGGCGGTTTCGGTGGAGACGGCGGCGACGTGCTCGTTCGGGGTCATGTACGGGCGCTCCAGGGCGAGACGGGAAGGAGGGGCAGGAGGGGATTCGGCCGGGGGTTCAGCCGAGCGGCTTGTCGACGACGGCCTTGAGGTGGCTGAACGTGTCGATCGAGTACTCGCCGTGGTAGCGGCCCATGCCGCTCTCGCCGACGCCGCCGAACGGCAGTTCCGGCATCGCCAGGTGCGAGACCGGCAGGCCGAAGACGAGCGCGCCGGAGGAGGTCTCCTCGGCCAGCCGCCGCTTGGTGTCCGCGGACTCGGTGAAGGCGTACAGGGCGAGCGGCTTGTCGCGCTCGTTGATGAAGGCGATCGCCGCGTCGAGGTCGGGGACGGTCAGGACGGGCAGGATCGGGCCGAAGATCTCGGCGCGCATCACCGGGGCGGTCTCGGGGACGTCGGCGAGGACGGTCGGGGCGAGGTAGCGCGCGTCGCGGTCGTGCGCTCCGCCGACGACGGTTCGCCCGTCGTCGAGCAGCGCGGTGAGCCGGTCGAAGTGGCGCTCGTTGACGATCCGCCCGTAGTCCGTGCTCTCGGCGGGGTTGTCGCCGAACAACTCCCTGACGGCGTCGGCCAGTTCCTTCTCCAGGCCGGCCGCGGTGTCGCCGATGGCGAGGACGTAGTCGGGGGCGACGCAGGTCTGGCCGGCGTTGAGGAACTTGCCGCGGGCGATCCGCCGGGCGGTGACGGCGAGGTCGGCGCCGGGCTCGACGACGACCGGGCTCTTGCCGCCGAGCTCCAGGGTGACCGGGGTCAGGTGTTTGGCGGCGGCGGTCATGACGATCCGTCCGACCGCGCCGTTGCCGGTGTAGAAGATGTGGTCGAAGCGCTGCTCCAGCAGGGCGGTGGTCTCCGGCACGGCTCCCTCGACGACTGCGACCGCCTCCTCGCCGAGGTAGCGCGGCAGCAGTTCGGCGATGGCCGCGGAGGTCGCGGGGGCGAGTTCGCTGGGCTTGACGAGGGCGGTGTTGCCGGCGGCCAGGGCGCCGACCAGCGGGGCCAGGGCGAGCTGGAGCGGGTAGTTCCAGGGTGCGATGATCAGCACCACGCCCAGCGGGTCGCGGACGACCCGGGCCTCGGCGGGGCGGAAGACCTCGGGCACGGCGGCCGGCCTCGGGTCCAGCCACTGCGCCAGGTTGGCCACGGTGTGGTCGAGCTCGTTGATCGTGAAGCCGATCTCGGTGCGGTACGCCTCGGCGGCGCTCTTGCCGAGGTCGGCGTGCAGGGCCTGCTGGAACACCTCGGCCTGCTCGGTGAGCAGGGTGCGCAGGGCGGCCAGCTTGTCCAGCCGCCAGGCGAGCGGCCTGGTCCGGCCGGTGGTGAACTCGGCCCGCAGTCGGGCGACCACTGAAGGAATGCTGTCGTTCATGAGGGTCTCGCGGTCTCGAGGCGTCGTTGGCGCTTGACACATGGAACTTTCACCACATGAAGCAATAGCGACACTAGGGATGAAAGGTTGAGTTTGTCAAGCATCCACCGCCCGGACCACCACCCGAACCGCTGCTGCCCGGCCCACCACCGACCGGACCGCCCTCGGCTAAGCGGCCCCGGCGACGCCGGGCGCGACGAAGCGCCGGTGGAGCGGATGGAACTCGACCGCGGGCTCACCGGCGATGCCGACCTTCTCGATCTCGGGTGCCAGCCGCTCCGCGAAGAAGGCCTCGAAGGCCTGCTGGGACTCCCACACGTCGGTCACGTTCAGGCCGTGCCCGTCGAACCAGGCCACGTGCAGATGGCCGCCCGCCGGCGCGAGGTCCTCCCAGTGCACCGCGTCACGCACCGCGTCGTACTGCGCCGGGGTGGTTCCGGCCCAGCGCATCGACATCACCACAGCCATGGCCCTGCTCCTTCACGCTCATGACGCCTCGGCCCCCACCCCCAAGCCAACTCCCGCTCCCCGCCACCCGCACCCCGGGCACTACGGCACCGACGAGTCGGCCGCCGCGGAGACGGTTCGACGGATCCGCGCCGCCGACGGCCGGGCCTTCGCGGTCCGGGCGCGGTTCGGGGACGCGGGGGACGCCCGGACGCTCTGGGCGGGCGTGGACGAAGGGAGCACTGGAGACCTTCGGCCTGGCCCTGGCGAAGGAGCTGGGTCCACGCGGGATCACCGTCAACACCGTCTCCCCCGGCGCGATCGAGACCGACCTGGCCGAAGCGGGCAGCCGTCCGGCGAGGATCAGGGGCACTGCTTCCAGGCGAGGTGGTAGACGGTGTTGATGTCGCCGTCCGTCGAGTCCATGGTCATGAAGCTGGTGGTGCGGGTCGGGTCCGAGGTGCCGGAGCTGACCCGCAGCTCGGTGTTGATGTTGAAGTTCCGCTCCTCGCCGCAGGGGGCGAAGACCAGGGCCGCGACGTCGACGGTGTCGGTCGCCTGCCAGTTGTCGTCCCTCGGGCCGTCGAAGCGGTGGTTCTGGTGGGCGGTGTCGGGCAGGCCCTGGAAGTAGTAGCCGGCCCGCTGGGTGCCGCTCGCGCCCTTCTCCAGGTGGGCGTAGCCGCGGTAGTCGGCGGAGGCGATCGCGTAGGTGAAGCCCTGCGGGACGTGCACCCGCAGGTTGAGCTGGCAGTTCTTCCGGAAGTCGGTCGGCTTCGACCCCACCCCCACCTGGGCCAGGTAGCTGCTGTAGGTGACGGTGAAGGCGGTGTTGTCCGGGGAGACGGCCACGGCGGCCGTTCCCGCCGGACATCCGGAGCCGTTGACGGTCGCGACGTCGATGACGATCCGGTCCGGCGGGGTCGGGAGCGAGTCGACGCCGAAGGCCGACGGGCCGGACAGCGAGGCGGCGACGGCGGTCGCGGCGGCCAGCGCACGGAGCAGCATGGGCTTCCCCTTCGATCGTGCACGGAGTCGGAGGCGGCGCGGCAGGGTCCGAGGCCCGTCGAGCCCCACCCCGGCTTGACATGCCTATGTCAGCACATCCGCGAACCGCTGCCTAGGACCGCGACACCGAAAGGGCACGCCCCCCGACCCCAGTCACCACACAGCCGAACTCCGGCCCCAGAAAGCCGAGTTCGGCGGCCCGCGGCGAACAACCGCGAACCCGCCGAACCCCGCTCCAAGGCGTCAACCGTACAGCGCCACCCTGGGCTGGATCGTCCCCGGGCCCGCCTTGACGACGGTGAGCCGGTACTGCTGGGTCAGGGTGTGATGGCTGTGCAGGACCAGCTTCGCCCGGGTGAGGTCGGTGTACAGCGTGCCGGTCTGGCTCGCCAGCCGCACCGTCGTCCAGTGGCCGCCGCTCAGCACCTCCAGTCTGATGTCCGCCGGGGCGAGGAAGGGCCCGTTCTCCGGTGACTCGACGAGGATCTGCGGGGCCACGGTCCGGTCCGCCCCCGAGTCGTTGCGGTAGGTGACGGTGATCCGGTGCGCCGCGTGGTCGGACGGCAGCGGGCGGCTCGCCAGGTCGACGAAGGAGGTCGGTGCGGCCGCGGCCACCGCCTGCGGGGCGGAGGCCACCGTGGCGGCCGCCTGCGAGGGCGCCGTGAACGCGGCGGCCGGCAGGGCAGCCAGGGCGGTCAGGGCCAGAGCCCGGTGGAGGATCTTCCTGGTGGGCATGGCGCCTCCTTGAGTCGGCGGACTGCCGCCGCCGGTCCCGGACCGTACCCGTCCACCCTGCACTCCGACGGCGTACCACGCATCCGCGCCGGACCGGCACCTCCCGCGGGGCCCGCCGGGAGCAACCCCGGGCGGCGGGAGCGCTTCGTCCGGGCCCTGGCCGATTCGCTGCACCGCTTCCTGGCCTGACCCGGGCCGGGGCGGTTTCCGCCGCCGCCGGCCCGGGCCTCAGTGCCGGGGGACGCCCCCGACGAAGTCCTTCAGGGCGTCCATGCGGGTCCGCCGACCGGGCGGGTAGCGCCGCAGGGCGCGCTCGGCCCGGCGCGAGCCCGGCGGGTAGCGCCAGCGGGCCCACGGCGAGCCGGGTTTGGCCAGGCGCAGGCACGCGATCAGCGCGACCAGGGGCACCAGCAGCCCGAGCACCCCGAGCGCCGTCTTGCCCTTGAGGATCGCTCCGACGGCGAACACCAGGTCGACCAGCAGCAGCACGGCGAAGGCCAGGTGGGCGGCGGTGCCCTGGCCGGTGTCGGCGAACGGGTTGAACCCGGCCACCAGCAGCAGGCCGACCGCCACCGCCAGGAAGGCCGCGTCGACGGACTTGCGGCCCTCGCGCGACCAGTAGACGTCCTCCAGGTGCAGCCACAGCGCGTACTCGTCGAGGGTGAGCGCGGCGCCCGCGCCGAACAGCGCGGCCAGGACCTGCGCCCCGGGGGTGTCCGGCCGGTAGGCGAACTCCATCGCACCGGCCACCAGCATCGCGAGGATGCCGTACACCTGGTGGTGCACGTGGGTGCCACCGACCTCGACGTTGCGGAAGGGCCCGCGGCCGGCCCGGATCAGCCGGGTGATCACGCGGGTGCCCACGAAGGTGAGCACGAACGCGCCGACCATCCACAGGCCGATCCCGTGGTTGGGCACGGTAATTACCACGTCCACCTGGTCATCGGATCCGCCACCCATGTCGTCAGCAGATCCGCGGCAACTGTTCGCCCAGCGCCAGGATCTCGTCGATCTCGGTCGCGTCGTCCAGGGTGCCGAGGCGCTCCGGGGCGACGCGCGGGTGGTCCTCCAGGATGATCGGCGAGGACAGCATCACCCCGTACCCGCCGTCCGGCCCGGCCAGGACGGGCCAGGTGTGCCGGTTGCGGCACCGCTCGACGGCCGGGCGGGCCCACTCGGGCGGATCGGTGGCCGACACGAACCGGCCGTGTTCCAAGCCCAGCAGCAGGTGCGTGGAGACGAGGGAGCGCGGCAGCGCCTCCTCGCGGCTCGCCCGCCGGGGCGGCACCCAGCCGGAGACGTTCTCCACCACCGCCGTCAGCCGCTGCGCCTGGTACGGGCCCGGCAGTTCCTCGGCGGTCAACCGCACCAGGCCGTCGACCTGTTCGCGCCGCCGTACCAGCCGTCCGACGGCGGCGCCGTGCTCACGCAGCAGCTCCGTCCCGCCGACGCCCGGCAGCCGGAACGCCCGCTGCGCGCCCTCCCGGATCAACTCGTCGACGTCCAGGAGGACTTCGATCCGCTCCTCGACCGCCTCGTCCCGTTCGACGAGCACCCGGTCGGCCAGCTCCAGCCGCTCCACCGGCTCGAACCCCCCGGTGGCCGTGGCCTGTTCGACGGTGCGCCGCTGGACGCGCAGGAAGCGCAGCTCGACGGCCAGCCGGTCGCTGGCGCGCGCCTCCATCACGCAATCGGTGCGCTGGTGCGAGTGCTCGCCGCCCTGCGCGGTGTACTCGGGCGGCACCAGGACGCCGAACTGCCAGCGCAGCCGGTTCCTGGCCGCCGAGGCGCGGTACGGGTAGAGCACGTAGCCCGCCAGCAGAACCGAGTCGGCGATCTGCCGGGCGGCCGCGAAGCCGCGCTCGATCCCGGCCGGGAAGGTGCTCGCCGGGGAGGTGCTCGCCGGAGTGGGGCTCGCCGGAGTGCGGCTCGCCGGGGAGGTGTTCATCGGGCTCCCTCCTCGATGCTCGGCTGCATCGCGGCGGTCAGCGAGACGGAGTCGCCGTCGCAGCCGAGGCCGGCGTTGATCCGGAGAATGTGCACCACGTCGGTGTCGGTTGTTGCAGCACCCATGAGGATGCCTCCTCGGGGATGGGAGCCGGACGGAATGGCTCGAACCCAGTCATACCAACAGTCCTGGGCGGACGCCGGTCTGCAGACCCGGCGCAGGCTCCCGCGGGGCGCAAGCCGGCCGGGCCGTTCGGGTCACGACCGGACGAGCAGCCCGGCAGCTCGTCGGCGTCGGGCAGCGCGGGCACCCGAGCAGCCGAGCGCCGTCACCGCCGGGAGCTTGAAGGTCTCGGGGCCGCCGGACGTGCGCCGCCGCCGCAGTTCGGGGATCCACACTGCTCCGTCCGGGGTAGCCCGGCAGACCGCACCGGCGTGGGTGGCGACCAGCTCGCGCAGGACCGTCCCGCTGGAGTCCCGTACCCAGTCGATCCGGCGTTCCTGCCGGCGCAGGATCCGCAGGTCTGCCCCCGGGGTGCGGGCGGCCGGGAACCCGGCGATCGTCGCCCCCGGCCCGGCGGCCCCCCGACCGGTCGGCCATGCCGCGCCGCCCGTTCACCCGAGCGGCCGGACGCCCGCGCCGTCCGCCCTCCCCCGGCTACCGGCTACCGGCTACCGGCTACCGGCGCGCGGGGGTGAAGTCCGGTAGCCGGTCCAGGCTTTCGGTGACGGCGGCGAAGCCGTACTCCAGCATCCGCTGCTCGTAGCGCTCGACGGCCGTCGGGAGCTCGGTCTCGCCCCGCTGGACGGCCGCGAGCGTGCTGGCGAGCAGCGCGGCGTCGCGCAGGGCCGTGTTGGCGCCCTGGCCGCCGCTCGGCGGCATGACGTGGATCGCGTCCCCGAGCAGGGTGACCCGGCGGGTGCCGCCCCAGTGCGGCACGGGCTCGGCGTAACGGACCGTCAGCGGCGAGCTGTTGACGACGTCGGCCGCACGGACCAGGTCGACGAGGTCCGGGTGCCAGCCGTCGAGCAGGGCGAGCAGGTCGCCGCGGACGGCCTCCCAGGAGCGGGGCCCGGCGGGCAGGGCGTCGGACGGCATCACCACCCAGCGCAGGTAGCTGTCGGTGTCGGGCAGCCGGACGTCGGGCGCCAGCTCGGCGGCCGCAAGCCGCGGCGGCCGGCGGAACTCCATGCGGCCGAGCAGCATGCTCGCGCCGGGGCCGTGCACGACGGTGCCGAAGCCCGGGACGAGGGCGGCGAACCGCTCGGTGAGCGGGGTACGCCCGAGGACGGCGTTGCCGGGGAGGGTGACCACCTCGGCTGCGGGCAGCAGTTGGCGGCGCACCGCCGAGCCCACGCCGTCCGCGCCCACCAGCAGGTCGCCGACCGCGCTGCCGCCGTCCCCGAAGTGCGCCTCGACCGTGCCGTCCGCCCGCTCGGTGTAGCCGACCACGGGCTTGCCGAACTCGACCCGGTCGGCGAGCCCGGCCAGCAGCAGTTGACGCAGCACGTACCGGTCGGCGGCCGTGCCCTCGTCCGCGCGGCCGAGGCTGCGGACCTCCCCGAGCAGGTGGTCCACGGCTCGCCGTTCGCCCGCCATCGGCCCGGAGACGGCCGCCAGCAGGGCGTGCAGCCGCTCCGGCAGGCAGGCGTGCAGAGCGGCCAGGCCGTGCCCGTTCAGGGCGATCCGGAAGCCCTGGTAGCGGCTGTGCGGCCCGTCCTCCCGCTCGTGGACCCGGACGTCCACACCGGCCCGCAGCAGTCCGTGCGCGAGGCAGAGCCCGCCGAGTCCGGCCCCGGCCACCAGTACCTTCATGTCCGCTCCCCTGTCCGTCGCTGTCGTCTTCGTCCCTCGTCGGGGTCGAGCCTGCCGCAGGGAGCCGGCCGGGTGTCAGTGAGTTCTGTGGCCGGAACGGCATGACAAACGTCACCGGGGGCGGCCGGAGGAGGCGCGGACCGTACTGCCCGTAGCATGGCGGCCTTCGGAACGACGGTGTGATGAGGGGAACGGGACGTGCGCGGGGGCGAGCTGGTGGGCGGTCTGGGACGGTTGGTCGGAGCGGCGGCCGGGGCGGCGGCAGGGGCCGCAGCCGAGCTGGGCGAGGCCGGGCGGCAGGCCGTGCTGCGGGGCGGACGAGCCGCGGCGGGCGGGCGCTGGGCGCTCACGGCCCTCGGCTCCGTCCCGCCGCCGCCCGTTCCCGCCACCGAGCCGTGGAAGCTGTCGGTGGGCACCCTGATCGGCCGTCACCCGCGGACCCCCGCCGTGGTGCAGAAGCTGCTCGGGCTCCTCGACGGCATCGGCGCCGTCCACCTGGGGCCGACGGAGGTCGGCTTCGACGGCGAGGAGATCGCGTGGGACAAGGTCGTCGAGATCCGTACCCGCAACGCCTTCGAGGTGCTGACCACCACCGCCCTGGAGCAGGAGGTGGACCGGGTCCGCGAGTTCCTGCCGCCGGTGCCCGGCCGCAAGTGGGTCGTCACCAAGGCCGGGGAGGCGCTGGCCACCGTCGTCCTCGCGGCCCTCGAACGCGGCTCGGTCGAGCAGCGCCTGGACGAGCTGACCGTCCCGGCGAGGATCGTCCACCGCGGTCTGCTCGGCCGGCCGCGCACCCTGGACGCGGGCGTGTTCGCCGCCGCGACACTGGTCGTCACCGCCCGGGCCGGCGAGAGCCTGATCGCGACCGCCCGCAAGCGCGGCATCCCGGTCCTGCCGGCCGAGCCGTCCGCCGAACCGGGCCAGGCCGCACACGTCGCCACGCTGCGCGAACGCACCGACTCCGTCGCCCGGTTGCTGGGCCGCATCGAGCAGAGCGGCCCCGAACCGGCGGAGGCCGCCGAGACGGCTGCGATGGTGGAGGCCGGAGCCCCGCAGCCGCGGCTGTCCCTGGACAAGGCCGCGAGCGAGGACGTCCGGGCCCCGCGGGATTAATCCGTGCAGGTCGGAGCCCAGCTCGGCTACTGTCCGGCCCATGACTTGGTTGCCTGCGGATTTCGTCCACCCCGTCCACGTCCCGCTGCCGGGCGGCGGCTACCACCTGCGTCCGATCTCCGGGGCCGACACCGAGCTCGACTACCCCGCGGTGATGGGCTCCCGGGAGCGGCTGTGGGCCGTCTACGGCGAGGCCTGGGGGTGGCCCGCCGCCACCATGACCTACCAGCAGGACCTGGACGACCTGGTCCGGCACGAGCGGGAGATCGCCGCTCACGAGTCGTTCAACTACGCGCTGTTCGACGACGCGGAGACGGCCCTCCTCGGGTGCGTCTACATCGACCCGCCGCAGAAGGCCGGTTCGGACGCCGAGATCTCCTGGTGGGTGGTGGACGACCGGGTCGGCACCGAGCTGGAGCGGGCGCTGGACACGCTCGTCCCCACCTGGATCGCCGACGCGTGGCCCTTCCGGCAGCCCTGCCTCATCGGCAGCGAGGTCTCCTGGCAGGAGTGGCTGGCCCGGCCCGCGGCCGTCGGCGCGTAGCCCGGGCCAACCCGGGCGGCGAACGCGCCTCGCCCGAGCGCGAGTTCGGATTCAGGAAGGTCGGCACACGGCGTTCTGGACGAGGCCCGGCGCGGCGCACCACGATGAGTCCATGACGGACAGCGAATCGGCGGCGCCGCCCGCTCCCCCGCCGGCCCCGGGCACCGGACGGGCCCGCCGTCCGGACTGGGGAGCGGTGGGGGCGATCGCGGGCGCGGTGGCCGCAGTCGTGGCCCTGGTCGCCTACCTGGCGCCACCGGACGCGCCGTCACAGCCCTCGGGCCTCCCGGTGACCACCACCACGGCCCCGGTGCCGCCGGATCCGCTCCCCGCACCGACCCCCACACCGGTACCGAGGCCGTCGCCGGAGCCCGAACCGCCCGCCCCGGAGCCGAGCCCGTCACCGAGCCCGTCACCGATCCGGACCCGGCCGGTGACACCGGTGCCGGAGCCGCCGCTTCCGGCGGTCAAACCCGGCGGCTGTGACCGGGCGCAGGCGGCGCTGGCCGCGTACCGCCGCAATGCCGGAAGCACCCGCGGCAGCCAGGCGGACGCGGCCGGCCAGGCGTACCGCGACCTGATGGACGCGGGCCTGGACGCTCAGGGCACGGTCGGCTCGACGATCCGCCGCCTGGCCGCCGAGTTCCAGGAGCTGAACGCCCGGTTGACCGGCATGGTCGCGGCCGACCCCAACCAGGTGATCGCGGACATCAACGCGGACATCCCGACGCTCAACCGGCTGTGCGGGTCCTGACCCCTCAGCTCTCCCGCAGGTCGGGGACGACCTCGCGCAGGCGGTCGGCGGTGATCGCGCCCGCCCGCAGCAGGACGGGCACCTCGCCGGTGACGTCCACGATCGAGGACGGAACGGCGGCCGCCGTCGGGCCCCCGTCGAGGTAGACGGCCACCGAGTCGCCGAGCATGCCCTGGGCGGCGTCGCAGTCCTGCGGGGAGTCATGGCCGGTCAGGTTGGCGCTGGAGACGGCCAACGGCCCGGTGGCGTCGAGCAGTTCGATGGCGACGGGGTGTGCGGGCATCCGAACGGCGACCGTCCCACCGGTCTCGCCGAGGTCCAGCTCGACCGAGGCCAGGTGGCGGGCGACCACGGTCAGCCCGCCCGGCCAGAACGCGGCGACGAGTTCGCGCGCCCGCTCCGTCACCTCGACCAGGCCGTCGAGGGCCTCCGGGGAGCCGACCAGCACCGGTGAGGGCATGTTCCGTCCCCGCCCCTTGGCCGCCAGCAGACGGGCGACCGCCTCCGCGGAGAAGGCGTCCGCGCCCACCCCGTACACCGTGTCCGTGGGCAGCACGACGAGTTCGCCGCGGCGCACCGCCGCCACGGCCTCGCGCAGCCCGGCTGCGCGCTCGGACGCATCCGAGCAGTCAAAACGACGAGTCATCAGGGATCTCCACCAGCGGGCGACCGGCCCGCACCGTTCATCCGGCCCGGCAACCTCGCCGACCGGGCACGACCTGGAAAGACTACCGGGCCGGGCCCCGCTGCCCCGCCGGGCCCTCACGGGCGGCCCTCCTCCGCCGGTCGGGTGCACCGGGGCCGCGCCCGGCCGTCGCGCCCGGGGGCGGACCGCGTCGGGCGGACGTAGGTTGCCGACATGACCAGTGACGAGACCATCCCGGCCGTGGGAGTGCGCCCGCTGGACGAGGTGTTCGCCGCGATCGACACCGCCAACCGGCGGCCCCGGCCGTGGACCGGCTTCGAGCACGGCGTGCTGGGCGCCTACCGGTGGGCCGCCGGCGCCCAGATCGCCGCGCCCGTCACCGCCGTCGCCGCGGTCGGCGCGAACGGACCGTGCCGCGCGCAGCTGCTGGCGGAGTGCCAGGCCGCCGCCGTGGGCCTGCGCCGGGCGCTGGCGCAGGACACCGACCACATGTACGTCCTCGGGGCCCACCAGGCGCTGGCCTGGCTCTGCGGGCTCCACGAGGACTGCCCCTGACGCGGACGTGAACGGCATCCGGGGCTTCCGGAACCGCCCACGGAAGGGTCCACGTACGGCCGTCCGGTTCGGTGAACGCCCGGCGGCCCTGCGCGCCCGTCCGAAACGGAGTGCGACAGGCCGTACACGCCCCCAGCCCCCCGACGCGTAGCCCCGCCCCCGGCGGGCGCGCCGGCCGGGGGCGGGGCTACGCTGCTCGGCTGACGGGCGGTCGCCCATCCGACGCACCCGAACCGATTGGAAGCCAGAAGGCTTCACCTCGGACCACTCCGGTTCACCTTGTGTTCACATGTACATGCAAATAGCGTTCACCTCGCTTGTCTAGCTTCATGCCGCCACCGCCGCACCAAGATCCACCCGGATCCACCCGGCGGGGCCCCAACTCCGACACACATGATCTGACGTTCGAGGTACCGACATGCACGCAGTACCCACCCGCACCCGGTGGCTCCGCCACGGAGCCGCCCTGGCCGGTGCGGCCTCGCTCGCCGCCTTCGCAGGCGCGCCCGCGGCCTTCGCGGCCGACGCCCCGCAGACCACCACCCCGGTCAAGCACCTGGTGGTGATATTCCAGGAGAACGTCTCCTTCGACCACTACTTCGGCACCTACCCGAACGCGGCCAACACCGCCGACGACAAGGTGAAGTTCACCGCCAAGCCCGGCACCCCGAAGGTCGACGGCCTCTCCGACGACCTGCTCCACCGCAACCCGAACGGCACCAACCCGAAGCGGCTCGGCCCGGCCCAGGCCGTCACCTGCGACCAGGACCACACCTACAAGGACGAGCAACTCGCCTTCGACGGCGGCAAGATGGACAAGTTCGTCGAGCACACGGACGTCGAGAACTGCAAGGCGCCGATGTTCACCCAGCCCGGCCTGGTGATGGACTACTACGACGGCAACACCGTCACCGCCCTGTGGAACTACGCCCAGCGCTTCGCGATGAGCGACAACTTCTTCGGCAGCACCTACGGCCCCTCCACCCCGGGCGCGCTCAACCTGGTCTCCGGCCAGACCCACGGCGGCTACCCGGTCGACCCGAAGACCGGCCAGAAGACCACCGACGCCTACGTGGTCTCCTCCCCGGACGCCAACGGCGTCGGCACCGTCATCAACGACCCCGACCCGGGCTTCGACGACTGCTCCAACCCCCAGCACAACCAACTGGTGATGACCGGCCGGAACGTCGGCGACCTGCTGAACGACAAGGGCGTCAGCTGGGGTTGGTTCCAGGGCGGCTTCAAGCCGACCGGCGACAAGGACGGCAAGGCCGTCTGCGGGACCTCCCACGCCAACATCGTGGGCGCGTCGCAGACCGACTACAACCCGCACCACGAGCCCTTCCAGTACTACAAGTCCACGGCCAACCCCAAGCACCTGGCTCCCAAGGACGCCGACGAGATCGGCCACGACGGCCAGGCCAACCACCAGTACGACCTGGCCGACTTCGACACCGCCCTGCAGCACGGCAACCTCCCCGCCGTCAGCTACCTCAAGGCCGCCAACTACCAGGACGGCCACGCGGGTTACTCCGACCCGCTGGACGAGCAGCACTTCGTCGTGGACACCCTGAACAAGCTGCAGAAGTCCAAGGACTGGGCCTCCACCGCCGTCGTCATCGCCTACGACGACTCGGACGGCTGGTACGACCACAAGTTCGCCGAGCCCGTCAACGGCTCCCGGGACGCCGCCAACGACAGCCTCGGCGGCGCCGGCCAGTGCGGCAAGGACGCCGGCTGGGGCGGGTACGCCGACCGCTGCGGCTACGGCCCGCGACTGCCGCTGATGGTCCTCTCGCCGTACGCCAAGGCCAACTTCGTCGACCACGCCCAGACCGACCAGACCTCGGTCCTGCGCTTCGTCGAGGACAACTGGAAGACCGGGCGGATCGGCGACGCCTCCTTCGACGAGCACGCCGGCTCCATCGAGGGCATGTTCGACTTCAAGAACCCGCAGCCGGCGGCCCTCGTGCTCGACCCGACCACCGGCCAGCCGGCCGGCGGGACCACCCCGACCGGCCCGGCCACCCCGACCGGTTCCTCCGCCTCCACCCCGGCCGGCTCGACCGACGGCTCCGGCACCGCCGTCGCGGCGCCCACGAGCAGCGCGACCGGCCCGGGCCTGGCCGTGACCGGCGCGGACTCCAACACCCTGCCGATCGCGGCCTCGGCCGTGGCACTGCTGGCCCTCGGCGGCGGCGTGGTGTTCCTCGCCCGCCGCAGGCGCGGCCGTCGCGCCTGACCATCCGTCCCGCACGCACACGACGACCCCGGCACCGCCGGGCCCTCCCCGGGCCCGGCGGTGTCCGCGCAGCGGGGCCCGCGGTGCCGCGGCTCCGCCCCCGGGAGGCCGGCGCACCGGGCCACAACCATCCCACCGGTCCCGGCCCGGTGGCCGACCGGCAGACACCGGGGTTGCATGGACTGACCGAGCCCCAGCGATCCGGAGGTAGCGCCGTGTACGAGATGTGGGCCGAGCACGACCCGGCGGTTTCCCCGCCCGCCGTGGTGTGGCACGTGGTGGCGAAGGACGACTCGACGTCATCGCTGTGCGGGCGGTTCCTCGAACCGTCGCAGCGGGTCGTTCCGGCGGGGGACGGCGCCGACGCCGCGGGGCCGGACCGGTACTGCGATCCCTGCCTGGTCACCGTGCGCGAAGCCCTGGCGGCCAGCGCCGGGTAGCGGTCCGCCACCACACCCGGCGCAGCGGCCGCCCCGGAGCCGCCGACAGGGCTCGTCGGCCGTGTTCGTCGGCGGTGTTCGTCACGGCGGCGGCCCGGTGAACGGCACAGCCCAGGAAGGACGCCCGTGCGCATGAACGGCGCCAGGCCGGCCCGGCGGGCCGGGCCGCTCGGCAGCCGCCGTCCCCGGGTGGCCCCGGGTCGAACCGGTCCGGGGCCGGCCCGGGAGAACCGGGCGCCGTCCGGGGAGCGGGTGCCCTCCGGGCTGCGGACGGCGGCCGGGTACGCCTGGCGGCTGGGGCTGCTCGGTGTCGGCGCCTACCTGGTCGTGGACGTCCTCGCCCGGCTCGAACTGCCGGTGGTCGCCCTGTTCGTGGCGCTGGTGATCACCTCGGTCCTGCGCCCGCTGGTCGACCTCTGTGCCCGGGTGACTCCCCGCTCGCTCGCCGTCCTGCTGGCCCTGGTCGGCACCATCGTGGTCGTCGGCGGGGTGCTGGCGCTGGTCGGCACGACCGTCGCCGCGGAGTGGGGCCGGCTGAGCGACGAGCTGCGCGGCGGCCTCGGCCGGATCGACCACTGGCTGACCGGCGCCCCCTTCCACCTGCGGCCGGGCACCGTCACCGACCTGCGGGCCAAGATCGGCGAGTTCATCTCGTCCCACCGCGCGACACTGGTCAGCACCGCGCTCAGCGGCGCCGGCCGGGTCGTCGAACTGGTCACCGGGCTGGCGCTCGCCCTGTTCTGCTCGGTGTTCTTCCTGCACTCCGGCGACCGGATGTGGGCCTGGGCCCGGCGGCAGCTCCCGGGCCACAGCGGCACGGTCTGGGACCGGGCCGGACGCGCGGCCTGGCGGACCTTCGCGGGCTACACGCGTGGCGTGCTGATCGTGGCGGCGACCAACGCCGTGCTGGTCGGCATCGCGCTGGCCGTCCTGCGGGTGCCGCTGGTCCTGCCGCTGATGGTGCTGGAGTTCGCGGCAGCGCTCATCCCGCTGATCGGCTCCCCGATCGCCCTGGCCGTCGCCGCCGTGGTCGCGCTGGCCGCCCGCGGCCCGGTGACCGCGCTGCTGGTGCTCGTCCTGATCGTGGTCATCGGCCAGATCGAGGGCCACCTGCTGCACCCCCTGGTGCTCGGCTGGTCCGTGCGGATCCACCCGGTGGTCATCGCCCTGTCGGTGGCCGGCGGTGCCGTCCTGGCGGGCATCCTGGGCGCGGTGGTGGCGGTGCCGGTGGTGTCCGTCGCCTGGGCGGTGCTCGGCGAGCTCCGCGACCTGCCCGACCTACCCGACCTCCGCGACCACAGCGGCCACGGGCACTCCCGTGCGAAGGGCCGGGCGGAGGGTGGGGACGGCGGGGGGTGACCAAGGCGGGGGCGGCCTGGCAGGATGCCGATGATCGACTCCAGCGACATCCCGGGTTCAGGAGCACCCCGAGTTCGGAGACAGCCCGTCTCCACGGACACCCCGGACGACCGAAGGGCCCCACCGTGACCACTTCCGCCAGCACCGTCGTCGAGCGCGCCGACGACCGGAACCGCTACGAGATCCTCGTGGACGGCAAGCTCGCCGGATTCACCGAGTACCGGGACCACGAGGAGCAGCGCGTCTTCTTCCACACCGAGATCGACGAGGCCTTCGCCGGCCAGGGCCTCGCCTCCCGCCTCGTCCAGGAGGCGCTCACGGACGTACGCGCGGCCGGGAAGCGGCTCGTGCCGATCTGCCCGTACGTCGCCAAGTTCCTCCTCAAGCACGAGGAGTTCGGCGACATCACCGACCCGGTGACCCCCGAGGTCAAGGCCTGGCTGCGCACCCGGCTGGGCTGACCGGGCCGCGCCCGTCACGCGCCCGCCGGGGCCTCGCCGCTCCTGGCCCATCCGGCCCCCGAGGTGGGGTCGTTGGGCCCTGGCCGGGTGCGCCGGTGCCCGGGATCCTGGTCGCCGGAGTGTGCCGACAGGGAGCGGAAGGGCCTGGTTGATGGGCGAGTTGGTCACGGTGAGGGCGTTCGAGGGGCTGACCGGTGAGGACCTGGCCGAGGCACGGGTCCGGGTCGCCGCCGCGGCGGCGGCTCCGGGCGTGGGGACCCTGGTGGAGGCGCTGCGGGTCAGGTTCGCGGCCGTGGCCGACGGTGTGCTGGCCCAGGCCAACGCCGAGGTGGACGGCCGGCGGATCCGGGTCCAGGAGGTCGCGGCCGGGCTGGGCGACTCCCTCGACCGGGTGGCCGAGGCGCTGCGCGGCAGGATCCGGGCCGTCACCGGCGCTTGGGCGCCGCGCCCCTGGCCGGCCCACCGGGCGGCGGCCCCCGGCGCTGCCGTTCCCGTTGGCCCGGTCGTCCCCGTCGTCCCGGTCGTCCCTGCGGATCCCGCCTGCTCCGCCGTCCCCGGCGGCCCCGGCGACGTCCCCGGCGGCCGGGTCGTCCGGCGCAAGGAGCCCTCGCTGGTGTGGTGTTCGCCGGAGGCGGCTGCCCGGACCATGGACGCGATGGACTACGACATCCACCTGTTCACCGATCCGGCGACGGAGACCGACGCCGTCGTCTACCGCGTCGGCCCGACCGGCTACCGCCTCGCCCGCACCGTCGCCGCCGGCCCGCCCGGCCGCCGCACCGCGCCGATCACCCTCAGCCCGCACGGCGCGCCCCGCCTCACCGAGGCGCAGGCCGTCGACCGGCTGGAGGGCGCCGAGCTGCCGTTCCTGTTCTTCGCGCACCCCGTCAGCGGCCGCGGCCGGGTGCTCTACCGGCGCTTCGACGGCCGGCTGGGCCTCATCGCGGGACGGGCCTGAGCAGCGGCGGCCCCGAATCCCCCGAACCCGGCGCGCCCCGCCGAGCGGCTGCTCGACAGGGCGCTGTCCGGTGTCAGGTCCGGTGCCGGGTCCGGTGCGTCACATGTTGATCATGTGCCCGGCAAGGCCGTGGATGGCCTCCTTGACGGCCTCGCCCAGGGTCGGGTGGGCGTGCACGTTGCGGGCGACCTCGTGGACGGTCAGGTCCCACTGCTGGGCCAGCGTCAGCTCCGGCAGCAGCTCGGTGACCTCGGGGCCGATCAGGTGGGCGCCGAGCAGCTCGCCGTACTTCTCGTCGCTGATGACCTTGACGAAGCCGATCGGGTGGCCGAGGCCGTGCGCCTTGCCGTTGGCGGTGAACGGGAACTTGGCGACCTTGACGTCGTAGCCCAGCTCGCGGGCCTGCGCCTCGGTGTAGCCGAAGGAGGCGATCTGCGGCTGGCAGTAGGTGGCGCGCGGGATCATGGCGAAGTCGACCTCCATGGTCTCCGCCCCGCCGATGGTCTCGGCGGCGATCACGGCCATCGTCTCGGCGGCGTGCGCGAGCATCAGCTTGGCGGTCACATCGCCGATCGCGAAGATGTGCTCGACGCTGGTGCGGCCGCGGCCGTCCACCGCGATGGCGTTGCGGTCGGTCAGCTTGACCCCGGTGTTCTCCAGGCCGTAGCCGTTGACGCGCGGCGCGAACCCGATCGCCTGGAGCACCTTGTCGGCCTCCAGCACCCGCTGCTCGCCGTCCTTGGTGACGGTGACGCGGACCTTGGCGTTCGGGTCGCTGTCGTCGATCGACTCGACCCGGGTGGAGGTCAGCACCTCGATGCCCAGCTTGCGGTACTGCTTGGCGAGTTCGGTGGAGACCTCGACGTCCTCCAGCGGCACCACGCGGTCCAGGAACTCGACGATGGTGACCTTCACGCCGTAGTTGTGCAGCACGTACGCGAACTCGACGCCGATCGCACCGGCGCCCGCGATGATGATGCTCTCCGGCAGCTGCTCGGTGAGGATCTGCTCCTCGTAGGTGACCACGCGGTCGCTCAGGCTGGTGCCGGGCAGCAGGCGGGTGGTGGCGCCGGCGGCGATGACGCAGTGGTCGAAGGTGACGACGTCGAAGCCGCCGCCGCTGAGCGCGACCTGGATGGTGCGGTCGTCGACGAAGGTGCCCCAGCCGTCGTACTCGGTGATGCCGTTCTTCTTCATCAGGTAGTGGACGCCCCTGACCCGGCCGTCGGCCACCGAGCGGCTGCGGCGGAAGGCCTCGCCGAAGTCGAAGGTCACCTGGCCCTCGACCTTGATGCCGAAGGTCTTGGCCTCCTTGGTGAAGATGTGGGCCAGCTCGGCGTTGCGCAGCAGGGCCTTGGAGGGGATGCAGCCGACGTTGAGGCAGACGCCGCCCCAGTACTTGGCCTCGATGACGGCGACCTTCAGGCCCAGCTGTGCCGATCGGACGGCGGCGGTGTAGCCGCCGGGGCCCGCGCCGAGGACGACGACGTCGTAGTGCGTGCTCATGTTGCTGACTCCTCCGAGGGTGTCACGGTCTCGTGATCTCGGTCCCATGGTGGCAGGACCGCGCTCGACGCACCCACCGGGTCTCGGCGGATGCGCTCCGCGCGGCACCGTACAGGCCCGGGGCCGGATTGTCAGTGGTCTCCGCTACGGTGACCGCACCGGCGCCCACCAGGGGCGATGACGGAGGGGAGGGAGCGGATGGCTGCACCGCGTTCGGCAGGCACGGAGCGTACGGCCGCTCCGGCGGATTCGGCCGCTCCGGCGGTTCCAGCGGCTCCGGTGGGCGGGTGGGCCCGCCGCCCGAGGACGGCAGCGGGCCCACCCGGGCCTCAGGCCGTCACCCCGTGGGCGTGGCCGCTCGCTCCGGCGGCACCCGCGCCGTCGATACCGGAGTCGCTCGCCCCGGCTGCGGTCGGGGCCTGCACGGTCGGAGCGGGTGCGGCCGGGCGCTGGGCCGGTACGGGCCGCTGCAGCGAGGAGAGGTCCCAGGCGTAGGTGCCGACGGCGTGGGCGATCACGTCGATGTTGACGTCGAAGGCCTCCATGTCGATGTTGCCCAGGTTGTCGCAGGCCTTGTGGTAGCAGGAGTCGAAGGCGGTGCCCGCCGCGCCGCCGTAACGGTCCGCCTGCTCGGGGGACTTGATCTTCTCGGCACCGGTGTCGGTGCCGCCGGCCGGGATGCCCGCGTCGATGAACGGGCCGTAGTCGGAGCGGCCGTCGAAGGCGGTCGGGTCGTGCGGCAGGCCGAGGCCGTCCAGGTAGCCGGTGATGTCCCGCTCGATCTGCGCCGAGCCCGCGGGGCCCGCGGGGCCCGCACCGCCGCCGGCGCTGCCGGAGCCGTTGTAGACGAACTGCGCGTAGTTGGGGGATGCGATCATGTCGAAGTTGAGGTAGAGCCGGATCTTCTTCCGATCCGCCTCGGAGAGTGAGTTCACGTACGCCTCGGAGCCCTTGAGGCCGAACTCCTCGGCGGACCACCAGGCGAATCTGACCTTGTTCTTCACCGGGTGGCCGCCGAGGTTCCGCGCGACGTCGAGGATGCCGGCCGAGCCGGAGCCGTTGTCGTTGATGCCGGGGCCGGCCGGGACGGAGTCGAGGTGCGCACCGACCATCACGGTGTTGTCCGGATCGCCGCCCCGGGTTTCCGCGATGACGTTCCAGGTCCTGCGCGGCTCCATGAAGGTGCGGATGTCGAGGGTCACCCGGACGGGCCCGGCGGCGGCCTCGGCGGCCAGTGCCTCGCCCGCGGCCTTGGTGATCCCGCCGGTCGGGACCTTCCCGGCCGTCGGGTCCCCGAGGGTGCCGTTGAGGTCGCCGTCGGCGTTGTTGTAGATGAGCGCCCCGGCCGCGCCCGCCGCCGCGGCGGCGGCCTGCTTCTGCGCGAAGCTGCACCCGCCGCGCCGGATCAGCGCGATCCTGCCGGTGAACGCGCCCGCGGGGTAGTCGGTGGGTGCGCAGCCAGTGGTGGCGCCGACCGGGGCGACGGCCAACTCTGCGGTGAGGCCCGCCTCCGGGCCGCCCACCGAGTAGGTCATGGCGATCACCGGCACCGACTCGGCCTTCGGGGACAGCACGTCGAGGCGCTGCGAACGGGCTTCGAAGAAGGTGTACTCGAACTCCTGCTTGGAGACCTTGAGCCCGGCCCGCCGGGCCTGCTCGTAGACGTACTGCGCGGACTGGTCGTGCCCCTTCGAACCGGCCACCCGGGTACCGCCGTTGCGGTCGGCGATCCGCTGCAGCGCGGCCAGGGTGTCGTGGGCGGTCTCGGCGTCGCTGGCCTCGACCAGCCGGGCGGCCAGCTTGGCACCCCGGCGCGCCGGGTCCGGGTCGGCGGCGGCGCTCCCCGCACCGGCCAGCAGTAACGGTACGACCAGGGCGGCCACGGTCAGCGCGGCGCCCGCGGTGCGCCGGGTGACGGCGGTGCGCGGGCGCGGTGGCGGGGCCGGGGCTGGGGTCGGGGTGGGGCGGTCGTACCGGGTGGTGCGGTCGAACGGGGAGGTCGAGCGACGGGTGCGCAGCTTCAAAGCGACTCCTTCCGACGGGCCGTGAACTCCCGATTTGACAGGACCGGAATCGCCTTGCCAAGCCCGCCGCACGCCCTGCGGGATGCGCGTCGGCGGATGCGCGGTGATATTGGAGGAGTGGGGCCGTCTCATCCGGGAGTGTGACCACATGTCCATGATGGATAAGCTCAAGAGCCTGCTGAAGGGCCATGAGGAGCAAGCCGACAAGGCCGTCGACAAGGCGGGCGACGCCGTCGACGAGCGCACCCAGGGCAAGTACAGCGGCCAGGTGGACACGTCTCAGGAGCAGCTGAAGAACCAGTTCCGCGACGAGCCGCCGCAGTAGCCGGCCGCCGTCGGGCCGCGACCAGACCCGCTCCGTGTCCGCTGCCCCGGTCCGGCCGTTCGGCCGGACCGGGGTTCAGCTGCCCGGCGCCGTGTGCCCGGGGGCCTCGGCCGCTCCGGCGCCGCAGTTCTCGCACGGTTCCGGCCCGGGCTGGCACGGTTCCGGCCCGGGCTCGCACGGGTCCGGCCCGGGCTCGCGCGGCACCGGGTCGGGCCGCTCGCGTAGCCGGCCGCACTCCGGGCACACCCGGTCCAGCCAACAGGCCGACTCGCCGCCTTCGTCCATGCCGCCGATTCTGCCCGGGCGCACCGGCCGGCGGTACCTCCGGGCAGGCGAGTAGACACTGTCTACGGCCGACTGGTAGACAGTGTCCATGACCGATCACGACAAGGACCTCCGGGCCCGACTGGTGGCCGCCGGCGTCGAGCTGGTGGCCACGGGTGGCGTCCAGGCGCTCGGGCTGCGCGAGATCGCCCGCCACGCCGGGGTCTCGCACGGAGCGCCCCGCCGCTACTTCCCGACCCACCGCGAGCTGCTCGCCGCCATCGCGCAGCAGGGCTTCGGCCGGCTCACCGACACCCTCGCCGGCGCCGACGCGCTCGCCGCCACCACCGACGCCGACGCCCGCACCCGCCTCGACGGGCTCGCCCGCGCCTACCTCGGCTTCGCCGCCGCCAATCCCGGCATGTTCGAGTTGATGTTCCGTCACGACCTGTTGGAGGGCAGCGGTGCGGAGCTGCGCCGGACCACGATGCCGCTGTTCCTGACCTTCGTCAGGCTGGTCTCCGAGGTGCACCCGCAGTCCGAGGATCCGGCCGCCGCCACCGCCGCCCTCTGGTCCAACCTGCACGGCCTCGCCCAGCTGCGGGCCTGGGGCAGCCTGCGGCTCATCACCGGCGGCGAGTCCATCGAACCCGTGCTGCGCACCACCCTGGACGCCCACCTCGGCCCGGCCACCCGGTGACGCCGCACCGCAACCGACGGCTCACCCTCGCCGCGAGCGTCACCGGTGCCGTACTGGTCGCCCTCGACGGCACGGTGCTGACCGTCGCCCAGCCCGCCCTCCGGCACGACCTGCACGCCTCCGTCACGGCCGTCCAGTGGGCCGGCACCGGCTACCTCGTCACCGTCGCCGCCCTGCTGGTCTTCGCCGGCCGCCTCGGCGACCGGTACGGGCACCGGCGGGTCTTCGCCCTCGGCGTGACGGGCTTCGCCGCGAGCTCCGCCGGGATCGCGTTCGCCCCCGGGATCGGCTGGGTGATCGCCCTGCGTGTGATCCAGGGCGTGGCGGGTGCCCTGCTGCAGCCGGCCACCCTCGGCATGCTGCGCGCCTCCTGGCCCGCCGACCGGCTGTCCGGCGCGATCGCGGTGCGCACCGCCGCGATCGGGCTGGCGGGCGCGGCCGGGCCGCTGGTCGGCGGCGCGCTCACCGCGCACTTCGGCTGGCGGTCGGTCTTCCTGCTCGGCGTCCTGCCCGCGGCGGCCGCCCTCCTGGCGGTCCTGGCCGTGCCGTCCGCGGCCATGCCGGTCCTCGCGGCGCCGTCCGCGGCCGGGCGCTCCGGGGGTCCGGCTCGCTCCGGCGGTCTCGACCTGCCGGGCGCGGCCCTGCTCGCGCTGGCCCTGGCCTGCCTCGTGCACACCCTGGTCGGCCTGCCGGAGACGGGCTGGTCGGCCCCGACGGTCCTCGGCCTCGCGGCAGCCGGGCTCCTCGCCGCGGCCCTGGCCCGGCACGAGCGGCGCACCACCCGCCCGCTGCTGCCGCCCGCCCTGGTGCGCTCACCGACGGTCGCGGCGCCGCTCGGTGTCCTGCTCGCGGCTTCGGCGGCACTCCAGGGCGTCCTGTTCCCGGCCAGCTACTACCTGCAGGACGTGCTGGGGCTCGACCCCTTGCAGAGCGGTCTGCGGGCGGCGCCGCTCGCGGTGGCGATGATCCTCGCGGCGGCCGGCTCGGCCCGGCTGGCGAAGCGTCACGGCGAACGGAGCGTGGTGCTGTCGGGGATGGTCCTGCTCACCACGGGCGCACTGCTCACCGCCCGGCTCGGGCCCGATGCCGGGACGGTCGCGATCGCCACCTGCTTCCTGCTGCTCGGTGCCGGCTTCGGCGCGGTGATGGCCACGGCCACCGCCGCCGTGGTGCGGGGCGCGAACGCAGCCGAGGCGGGCGTCGCGGGCGGGCTGCAGCAGACCGTGATGAACATCGGCCCGGCCGTGGGCATCGCCCTCGCCACCACCACCGCCGGACGGGCGGATCCGGGCGCGGCACTGACCCCCGCCGCGCTGGCGATGGCCGCCGTGGCCGCAGCAGGGGCGCTGCTCGCCGCCCGACTGCCGGGCCGGGTCGGCGCGCCGGCGCGGGAGTCCGTCACACGCCCGTGACGCCGTCGGTGCACTCGCGGAGCAGGTCGGCATGGCCGTTGTGGCGGGCGTACTCCTCGATCAGGTGCACCAGGATCCAGCGCAGCGAGACGGTCTCCGAGTCGAGTACCGCCCCGTCCTGCGCGGAGAGCTGACCGGCCGCGTCCAGCGCCGCCCCGGCGGTCAGTTCGCGTCCCAGCTCGACCTCCGTCCGCCAGTCCGCCAGCGCCTCGGCCAACCCCCGTGCCGGGTCCAGCCGGTAGCCGTCCGGGTTGTCCGCGCCGTACACCGGCGGGACGTCCCGGCCGGCGAACACCCGCTGGTGCCACTGGCGTTCGACCTCGGCCACGTGCTGCACCAGGCCGAGCAGGGTCATCGTCGACGGCGGCACGGCGGCCAGCCGCACCTGCTGGTCGTCGAGCCCGGCGACCTTCGTGGCGAGGGTGGCCCGCTGGAAGTCCAACCAGCTTTCCAACATGGCGCGTTCATCGGCGTTCGGGGGCGGGATCGGACGCCCGTCCGGGGTGAGTGCCATGGCCGCCACTCTGGCACAGCCGGCCTGACGCGGTGAGCGGGGAGCACTCCCGGTCGGCGTCTCCGCCCGGGCCACGGCAGCGAGTTGGGGACGGGCGCGACGCCGTGCGTCACTCGATCGGCGGACGTGCCCGCGCCGCGTCGCCCGGGATCGGCACCGGTGCCGCCTCAGGTTCCTGCACCTGCGCTTGCGCTTGCTGCGCCGACAGCGCCCGGCCGCGCGTGAGGAGCGAGAGCAGCGCGAGCTGCACGACCGCCCCGGCCGCCGGTCCGAGCCAGACGCCCGACACTCCCAGCGGCCCCGACAAGGCCGCGGAGGTGCCGAGTTGGACGCCGAGCCCGAACAGGACGGAGAACACCAGCGGCCGGCCGGCCCCCGCGCCCTGGTGGACCCCGCCGAGGGCCACCACCAGGGCGTACGGGAGCAGGTAGAGCGCCGCCATCCGCAGGAAGCCGACGGACTGCGCCGCCACCGCCCGGTCGTCGGTGAACAGCGCGGTCAGCGGGACGGCGAGCGCCGCGGACAGCAGCGCCGCCACCGCACCGAGGCCTGCGGCGAGGCGGCCGGTGTCCCGGTGCAGGGTGCGCAGCGCGGCGCCCGCACCGGCGCCGGTGAGGCGGGCCGCCTCGATCGCGGCGGCCTGGCGCAGCGCGTAGAAGGCCATGGTGACGACGAGCAGGACGCGGTAGCCGACCCCGTACCCGGCCACCGCCGCGACGCCGAAGCCCGCGACGAGCCCGAGTTGGGCCGTGCCGACGGCCATCCGGGCGGTGAAGTCCAGGCCGAACGGCGTCCCCGCCCGCAGGATCCGCACCGCGGCGCCGCCCACTCCCCCGGTTCCGCCGCCCGTCGGCTGCTCCGGGCGCCTGCGCAGCAGCAGTCGCAGGGTGACGGCGAGGGCGATCGCGCGTGAGAGCGCCAGGGCCAGCGCCGCGCCCGGGACGCCGAGGGCGGGCAGCGGACCGGGGCCGAGGACGAGCAGGGGGTCGAGGGCCAGCAGCAGCGCGTTGGAGAGCAGGGCGATCCGCATCGGGGTGCGGGTGTCGCCCGCGCCCTTGAAGAACTCGTCGGCGACGCGCTGACCGAAGAACAGCACGAAGGCCGGGAAGGCGACGGTGAAGTACTCGGCGGCGCGGGCGGCGGCCTCGCCGTCCAGGAAGGCGCCCGCCAGCCGGTCCCGCAGCAGGAACCCGGGCACGGCGAGCACGAGGCTGCCCGCGGCGCAGAGCCGCCAGGCCGCGCGGGTGGTCCGGGCGGCCTCGGCGGGGTCCCCGGCGCCGAGGGCGCGGGCGAGCCGGACGCTGGTTCCGGAGGCGACCACCAGGACGAGCCCGAGCAGCAGGTTCTCGACGGTGCCGGCCAGCGTGACGGCGGCGACCGCGGCCCCACCGAGGCCGGCCACCCAGAACGTGCCGATCACCGAGGCGATCACCCCGGAGAGCAGTTCCGCGTAGACGGGTACGGCCAGCGCCGTGAGCCGGGCCGGATGCCCGCGCATGATTCCTCCCCTGATTCGGCTGTTCCACCGCCCCCGGTGGGACCAGGGCCCGGTCCCGAACGGCAGCCTCGAATAGAGATACCTCGCTTCGAGGCACATCGGCAAGAGGTAATATGTCACTCCAGCGGGCGCACTCCACCGGGCGCACTCCGACGGAAGGGCTTCGACCGTGCTGACCCTCGCGATCCTCGGCTTCCTGTACGACCAGCCGCTGCACGGCTACGAACTGAAGTCCCGGATCACCGGCCTGACCGGTCACGTCCGCCCGGTCAGCGACGGCGCGCTCTACCCCGCCATCACCCGGCTGGAGAAGGCCGGCCTGCTGTCCCGCCGCACCGAACCCGGCACCGGCGCCGCCCCGCGCCAGACCCTGGAGCTGACCGGTCAGGGGCGGACCGAGCTGCTGCGACGGCTGGCCGACCCGGAACAGGCCGAGATCACCGACCAGATCCGCTTCTTCACGCTCGCCGCATTCCTGCACCACCTCGCCGACCCGGCCCGGCAGGCCGCCGTCCTCCACCGCCGACTGGCCTTCCTCACCGCACCCAGCAGCTTCTTCTACGACGGCGACGGCCACCCGGTCACCGCGGAGCGCGAGCCGAACCCCTTCCGGCGCGGGATGCTGCTGGTCGCCCGCGCGTCCTCGACGGCCGAGCGGAGCTGGCTGGCCGGAACCATCGCGGAGCTGGAGCGGCTCGGGCCTCCGGGCCTGCCCGGCTGACGCGGCCGCCCCGGCCGCCCCGGCTGACCTGGCCGACCCGGGAGCACGCCGTCGGAATCAGGCCCTTCCGTTCCTGGTTCCACCGGGCCCCGGCGTGGCTATGATGATCCGCCTCACGTCCTCGGCGTCCCCTCCGCGGCGTGACCCGCCACCGCGCCCCGCCGTCCCCCTGGAGGCCGCCGTGCCCACTGCCGAGCCCGCAGCCGCCCGCCCCGCGCCGTTGAAGCGGGACGACATCCCCGGTTGGTTCTTCAGTCTCGACCGGGCTGCCTTCGGGCACCTGCTGTCCACCCAGAGCGCGGCCGGCGTCACCGGCGACATCCTGGAGCTCGGCAGCTACCTGGGCCGCAGCGCCGTCCTGCTCGGCGACCACCTGCAGCCGGGCGAGCGGCTGACGGTCTGCGACCTGTTCGACTCCGAGGCGGACGACGAGGACAACGCCGCCGAGATGGCCATGTCCTACCGGAAGACGCTCACCCGAAGCGCCTTCGAGGCCAACTACCTCGCCTTCCACCGCGAGCTGCCCGAGATCGTGCAGGCGCCCACCTCGGCGCTGGCCGACGGCCGGATCCCCGCGGACAGCTGCCGGTTCGTCCACGTCGACGCCTCCCACCTGTACGAGCACGTCGCCGGGGACATCGCCGTCGCCCGGGCCGCACTCGCCGAGGACGGCCTGGTCGCCCTGGACGACTACCGCTCCGAGCACACCCCCGGCGTCTCGGCCGCGGTCTGGGAGGCGGTCTTCACCGGCGGGCTGCGGCCGGTCCTGCTCACCCCGATGAAGTTCTACGGCACCTGGGGCGACGCCTCGGCCGTCCGGGAGGTCCTGCTGCGGCGGGACTGGCGGGCCGGGGGCTACACCGTGGACGAGGACACCATCGCCGGGTCCCCCGTGCTGCGCCTCAACTACCAGGTCAAGCCGCCGGTCGAGCGCTCGACCTCGCGGCGGCTGGCGCTGGAGCTGCTACCGCCGGTCGCCACCAGGGCGACCCGCCGGATGCTCCGGACCCTGCGCGAGCGGCGCGCCGTACCGCCGCTGCCGAACGCCTGAGTCTCTGAGCCCCTGAGCCCTGAGCCCCCGAGCGGCGGGTCCGCGCCCGCCCGCTCCGGCGACACCGTCGCGAACACCGCTTCATCGCCTGGCCCGACATGGTCGGCTTCGTCGAACGGCTGCGCGGCGCCTTCCCCCGGCACCACCTGTTGGTCGACATCGACGACGGCTACGTCGATCCCGAAGTGGCCTGCCACGTCGTGCGGCGGCTCGAACGCACCGGCGCCTCCGGCGTGATCCTGGAGGACCAGAAGCGGCCGCGCCGCTGCGGCCACGCCGACGGCAAGCTCGTCCTCCCGCTGGAGGAGTACCTGGAGAAGCTGGAGCTGGTCCTCGCCAGCCGGACGGACCTGGTGGTGGTCGCCCGCACCGACGCCACCGAGGAGGAGGACATCCTGCGCCGTGCCCGGGCGCTCGCCGCCACCGACGCCGACGTGGTGCTGGTCGACGGCGTGCGCAGCGAGGAGTGGATCCGCCGGATCCGCGCGGCGGTCGGCGACAAGCCGCTGCTGTTCAACCAGATCGCGGGCGGAAAGTCCCCCCGGCTGTCGCTCTCGGAGCTGACGGACCTGGGCGTGGACGTGGCCATCTACAGCACGCCGTGCCTGTTCGCGGCGCACCGGGCGATGGAGGAGGCGCTGGCCGGGCTGAAGAGCGCCGACGGGCGGCTGCCCGCCACGGCCTCGGAGGGCCCGCAGGTCGGCGTCCGGGAGTCGACCGAGCTGCTGGAGCGGAACATCTCCCGGTCCCGCGGGCTGATGGCGGTGCCGGCGTGAGGCCGGGGCTGCGCGGGCCCTCCCCGCCGCCGGCCGCTGCGCCGTGGGTCGGCGCCCTGCGGGCCGGCGGGCTGCGGGCCGGCGGGCTGCGGGCCGGCGGGCTGCGGGCCGGCGGGCTGCGGGCCGGCGGGCTGCGGGCCGGCGCGGTGGGGCTGCTCGGGGCGTGCGCCCTGCTCGCGGGCGGTGCAGCGCCCGCGGCGGCGGGTGGCGGGCTGATCACGGTCGTGGACAACTCGAACGCCGACTCCTGGGTGGAGATCGACCGGACGGGCAACCTCCAGAACGGCAGCGGCTCGGCGGGCAGTGACCACGACGGTGCGGGCTCCCTGGTGGGCGGCCTGCTGGGGCCGGGCCCGTCGGCCGGGCCCGCACTCCGTCCGGTGGTGGGAGGTGGCCCGTGACGGCTTTTCCGGCCCATCACCGACTGCCGCGGTGCCGACTCGATCCGTACCTGGCCGCGCTGGCCGGAACGGTCGGCCTGGCCACGCTGTTCCCGGCCTCGGGCGGATCGGCGCGGGTCACCGAGGCGGCCTGCGACCTCGCGGTGGCACTGCTGTTCTTCCTCTACGGCGCCCGGCTCTCCACCCGGGAGACGCTGGCGGGGCTACGCCACCTGCGGTTGCACGGCTTGGTGCTGGCCACCACCTTCGGCCTCTTCCCGCTGCTCGGGCTGGCCGGCGCGCTGCTCACGCCCGTCCCGCTGACGGCGCAGCTGCAGACCGGGGTGCTGTTCCTCTGCCTGGTGCCCTCGACGGTGCAGTCCTCGGTGGCGCTCACCGGCGCCGCCGGGGGCAACGTCCCGGCGGCGATCTGCGCGGGCACCTACTCCAGCCTGGCCGGGCTGGTGCTCACCCCGCTGCTCGCAGCCTGGCTGCTGGGCTCGCGCGCCGCACTCTCCGCCGACGGGCTGCTGCGGATCGGGCTCCAGTTGCTCGCGCCGTTCCTGCTCGGGCAGTTGCTGCGCCCGTGGATCGGCGGCTTCCTGGCCCGGCACAAACGGGTGCTGACCCCACTGGATCGTGGCTCGATCCTGCTCGTCGTCTACACGGCGTTCAGCACCGCCGTGGCCCAGGGCATCTGGCACCTGGCGACCCCGGCCGCCCTCCTCGGGCTCCTCGCGGTGCTGCTCGGCCTGCTCGCCGCCACCCTGGCGGCCACCTGGCTCGGTGCGCGGCTGCTGGGGCTCGACCGGGCGGCCGGCATCGCGGCGGTGCTGTGCGGCTCGCAGAAGAGCCTGGCCAACGGACTGCCGATGGCCACCGTCCTGTTCGGACCGGCGGCGGGGCTGATGGTGCTGCCGCTGATGCTCTACCACCAACTCCAGCTGCTCGTCGGCACGATCCTCGCCGGCCGCTGGTCCCGGGCACCCACCACCGCCCGGACCGCCACGGCCCAACGCGGCGGGCAGGAGCTCTACGGGGATCAGCTCGACGGGCCTCAACCCGGCGGGCGGAAGCCTGGCGGGCAGGCGTCGGCCGCGCTCACCGGTCCGGGCGCGCCGCCAGCGCCCGGGTGATCCCCCGCCGCGGCCAGGTCGAGGCCCCGGGCAGGTGCCCCAGCCGGTTCAGCCGCTCGACGGTCAGCTCCGGCCGGCGGGCCAGCGTCAGCACCGCCGCGTACGGGCGGTCGCCCGCCCTCAGCCGCACGGCCACCAGGTCGACCAGGTCGTCCAGGGCCGTGAGGCGCGACCCTGGCAGCAGCGGCCCGGCCGACCTCGGGCCCGGCCGTACACGACGCCCCTGCGGGCGGCGGTGCGTCCGGTGGTGGCGTGGCCGGCCGTCAGCGGACGTAGTAGGCCCGGTTGTGGGCGGCGACCGGCGGGGACTGGTACGTCCACACCCCGGCCGCCGGGGCGTCGGCGATCAGGTGGGCGAGGTCGCGGGCGGACTCCTCGGCGGGGTTGCCGAGGTCCAGACGGACGCGTTCGGCGCTGCGGTCGTCCAGGGCGTAGTAGCGGTAGGGCTGGTACACGTTGAGCGGGCCGGCGAGCAGCTTGCCCTCGTCGTCGGTGCCGTAGCCGGTGATCGGGGTGTTGTTGACGGGTTCGGGGGTGAGGCCGGCCAGGTTCACGTCCAGGGCGAGGAGTTCCTCCTCGTGGCGGCGCAGCCCGTCGGTCCCGAGGGTGGCGCGACGGCAGGAGACGGACCAGCGTTCGCGCACGGCGGGCGCGTTGAGGGAGGGCAGGGTGGTCTCGAACCAGCCCGGGTGCTTGGGCTCGGCGTAGAGGCGGCGCCCGGCGTCGATGGCCAGCGGGTTGTCGCAGAGCACGTGCAGCCGGGCGATGCCGAGCAGCTTGGTCTGGTCGTAACCCCGGGCGTACTGGCCGTAGTTGACCAGCGGGATCCGGTCCTCGGCGAACACCGGGTGGGCGATCAGGTTGATCTCCAGCTCCTGGGTGATGCCGCCGCCGTTCGGGTACTGGGCGAAGTACAGCTGGTAGTTGAGCGACACACAGGCCCCGCCGTCGAAGGCGGCGACGTTCAGCCCGGGGTGGCGCTTGCCGAGCAGCTCCCGTGCCCGTTCGCGATCGACCAGGTAGTCCACACCGATGTTGTGCAGCGCGCCGTAGTGGAAGGGCAGGTGGTACGGCTCCGGTACGGGCGGCAGCGGCAGGCCGGTCATGAGGACTCCGAGGGCGAAGGGGATTCGGGGGATTCGGGGGTACGGACGGTGGTCGGGGACGTCACCACCGCCGGAGGCGTCACCACTGGAGGCGTCACCACCAGGGGAGGCGTCACGGCCGCCGGGCGGCGCAGCTCCAGCAGGTCCCGGTGCATCCGCTCGGCGCTGCGCAGCGCGAGGGCGGCCATGGTGAGCGAGGGGTTGGAGGTGCCGAGCGAGGGCATCGAGCCGCAGCCCACGGCGTACAGGTTGGGGTGGTCCCAGCAGCGCTGCCAGTGGTCGACCACGGAGGTGGCGGGCGAGTCGCCCATGAGGTGGGTGCCGCCGGCGTGGCCCGCGCCCCGGTAGCCGTGGACGGCTCCCCGGTGTTCGAGCCGCCCCGGCCATCCGCCCGCCGGGTAGGCGGTGTGGTCCTCGGCGCCCAACAGGGCGAAGAGCTGGTCGGACACGGCCCGGGCGGAGGCCATGCCCTCGCGGACGTAGTCGGAGAGGTCGTAGCGGATGGCCGGGCCGGGGAGGCCGAGCGGGTCGCGCCGGTCCGGGTCGAGGGTGACCCGGTTGGCGGGGTCGGCGGGCTGTTCCAGCTCGAACTGGAGCGAGAACTGGCGGCCGAGCCGGTCGCCGAGGCGTTCGCGCAGTTCCTTGCCGCGCACACCGGCGGCGAGCAGGGCGGTGGCCTCGGCCTCCGGCGCTCCGCCGGCCCAGGACCAGCCCCAGTTGCCGATCTCGATCCGGAACGGCGCCCGGCGGTCGCGGCCAGGGCCGAAGCGGAAGGCCTCCAGGCCGCTGGTGGAGCCGGGCCCCCGGTAGGGGCCGACCGGGCGGGGCATCAGGCCCCAGGTGAGCAGGGCCGGGTGGTCCATCAGGTTCCGGCCGACCTGGTCGCTGCGGTTGGCCAGGCCGGAGAGGAGCAGCAGCCGGGCGTTCTCGATCGCGTGCGCGGCGAGGACGACCAGGTCCGCCTCGACCCGGTGGGCACTGCCGCCCGACAGGTACTCCACTCCCCCGGCCCGCCCGGTCTCCGGGTCGGCGAACACCCGGCTGACCACCGCCTCGGTGCGCAGCTCGACCCCGGCGGCCCAGCGGGCCTGGGTGCGCAGCGGGGTGTACTTGGCGCCGGTCGGGCAGGCCGGGACGCAGCCGGCGCTGCCCGCGCAGAGCGGGCCCTCGGCGGAGCCCGGTCGGGTCGGGACTCCGTTGCGGGCGTGCGGGGTGCCGGTGACGGCGAGTCGGGCGGGGCCGGGCATGGCCGGGTCGCGGACGGTCCGGCCGTCGAGCGCGCGGGCCAGCTGCCGGTCGAGGAAGCTGCCCGGGACGGCGCGCATCGGGAAGTCGTAGTCGTCCGGGATGGGCAGGCCGACGGCGTCGCGCTGCTCCTCGGCGTCGGCGGCGACGCCGAGTTCCCGTTCGGCGGCGCGGTAGTGGGGTTCCAGGTCGTGGTAGCCGATCGGCCAGTTGCGGCCGTGCCCGAGGTCGCCGGTGCGGAAGTCCTCGGGGTGCATGCGCGGGGTGAGCCCGGTCCAGAGCAGGCCGGTGCCTCCGTTGGCGCGCAGGTAGCCGCTGGCGTACGGCAGTGGCCCGTGCTGGCGGAGGTGTCCGGTGGCGGTGAAGCCGCCCTCCGGCAGCCCGGTGAGGTCGGTGACGTCGGGGGACGGCGCCTCGGGGCTGTGCGGGTAGGGCGAGGTGGGCGGTCCGCCGCCGGCCGCGCGGTGGGCGGCGGAGGCTTCGGCGCCGGTGGGTGCGGCCCGTCCGGCCTCCAGGACGAGCACCCGCCAGCCCTGTGCTCCGAGCCGGTGGGCGACCAGTGTTCCGGCGAAGCCCGCACCGACCACGACGGCGTCCCAGCGTGCGCTCATCGGCCCTCACCTCCTCGGCCCGCTCCGCCCAGGGGCGCCTCGGCGCCCGGGGGTGCCTCGGCGCCCGGGGGTGCCTCGGCCCAGCTGCCGTGCCCGGGGGCGGCGGCGCCGGGCGGGCTGGCGTGGAAGGTCCGCCAGACCAGGCCCTGGTCGTGGGCGCGGGCGGAGCTGGGCGCCTCCCCGGGCCAGGCGCCGACGTACCAGAGGTGGAGCAGGGCGTGCTCGTCGCGGACCCGGTGGGCCAGCGTGGTGCGGTGGTGCTCGTGCGCCATTCCGGTGGCGCGCAGCTCGGGCACGTCGAAGCCGGTCAGCTCGGCGCAGACGCGCAGGAACTCGTCCAGGTCGGCCAGCTCGTCGGCCTCGAACCCCTCGACCGGGTCCCAGCCGACGGCCGGATCGACGTCGGCCGGGCGCTCGTCGGACACGGACACGCGGACACCCCCCACGATCGGCGACGGACGGCCACGGAGCCGGTGGCCGGGAAAACGGGTGGCCAAGACATGACAGGCCCCAAGTGCGCGGCAGGCCCGGAGTGCCGCACGTCAGCGCACGGGCCGGTCTGCCACCGGGATCCTGCCGTCCGCCCTCCCCACCGGAAACCCGTTGCCCGAATCTGCCCTGACTTGATCATCTCGTGCACGATCGACGGCTCATCTCGATCACTGTTCGCACGCTTCGGGTCGGCCCTGGGCAGTCAGCCCTCGCCAGTCAGCCCGACCGACCCGACCGACCTGACCGACCTGACCTGACCGACCCGACCGGCCCGACCGGCCCGACCGGCCCGACCGACCTGACCGGCCGTCAGCCCAGCGCGCGCACCGCGTCCAGCACGTCCAGGCCCAGCTCCGGGTCGGCGTCCTCGGGCAGGCTGACGGACAGCCGGGTGACCAGGCCCGCGTACCGGCGGTGGATCTCCCGGGCAGCCTCCTCGACCGACCCGGACACGGCGAAGGTGTCGAACACCTCGTCGTCGATCAGCGCGGCCATCTCCGCCCAGCGCCCGCGCACCGAGTGGGCGTGCAGCTCCTCCTGGAGCCCCTCCCAGCCGTGCTGCGCCAGCACCGGGCGGTAGGCCGGCGTCGAGGCGTAGAACGCGAGCCGCTCACGGGTCGCGGCCCGGTTGGCCGCCAGCTCCTCCTCGGTGCGACCGGTCGCGGTGAGCACGTTGCCGACGACCTCGAACGGCCGCTCCGTCCACCCGGCGCCCTCCGCCTCGGCCCGCGCCCGCTCCTCGGTCAGACCGGGCAGCACCTGCTCGGCCAGGTACGCGGTGGAGGTGAACGGGTGGCTCAGGAAGCCGTCGGCCACCGCACCGGCGGTGCGGGTCATCAGCGGTCCGACGCCCGCCAGCAGGATCCGCGGCACCCCGGACGGGACGGGATCGGGCGAGAAGACCGGCGTCATCACCGTGTGGGTGTAGAACTCGCCCCGGAAGCGCAGCCGTTCACCGGTCTGCCAGCTGTGCCAGATCGCCCGCACCGCGTGCACGTACTCCCGCATCCGGGCGGCCGGACGGTCCCAGGGCATCCCGAAGCGCTTCTCGATGTGCGGCTTGACCTGCGAGCCCAGCCCGATGACGGCCCGTCCGCCGGAGGCCGCGTGCAGCCCCCAGGCCTGGTAGGCCAGCGTCATCGGGGTACGGGCGAAGGCCACCGCGATGCCGGTGGCCAGTTCGATCTGCGAGGTCCGGTCGGCGGCGCGGGCGAGCTGGAGGAACGGGTCGTACGCGGTCTCGGCGACCACCAGCCGGTCCATGCCCCGGCGTTCGGCCTGCTCGGCCGCCGCCAGGATCCCCGCCGGGTGTCCGGAGGCGGTGGCGTCGAGGCGGAAGGCGGCGGGCCGGGGGTCGGCGGTCCCGGGGGCGGCGGGTCGGTCCATGGCGGTGCTCCTGGTCACGGGCTGCGGTGCTACCCAGGTAGCCTGCCACGCCGTCAGCGCCGCTCAGCACCGGTCAGCGCGGGCCCGTCCCTCCCCCGGCCGCGAACAGCCGGTCCAGGTACCGGTCGACGGCGGTGAGCGCGGCGGCGTGCTCGACCACGTCCAGCTCCAGCAGCGTGGTGAACCCGCCGAGCGCGAGCAGCAGGTCCGTCTCCACCGCCGGGTCGCGGTCGGCCGCGATCAGCCCGTCGGCGATCGCCTGCCGGACCACCTGCTCCACCATCGCCCGCCCCCGCAGCAGCCCGTCCCGGGCCCGCGCGTGGACCTCCTCGTCGTGCAGCGCCTCCAGGACGTAGGCGGCGCTCATCCGGCTGGTCGCGCGCGCGTCGGCGTGCAGGGGCAGCAGCTCGACCAGCATCACCCGCAGCACCTCGCGGGGGTGCGGCGGGTCGCCCAGTGCCCCGAGCGCCCGGCCGACCCGCAGCGCGGTCTGCTCGCCGGCGAAGTCCATCGCGAAGGAGAGCATCGCCGCGCGGGAGGTGAAGTAGTGCTGGAGCTGTCCGAGCGAGATGCCCGCCTCCTGGGCGACCTCGCGCATGGTCAGGTGCGTGGCGCCGCGCCGCTCCACCACCCGCCACAGCGCCCGGGCGATCGTCTCGCGGCGCTCCTGGTGGTCCACCTGCTTGGGCATCGCCTGCCACTCCTCCGAGCTCTTTCCACGCCTGGTCCCGTACCTCTGTCGCGCACCCCTGGCGCGCACGTCCGTCACGTCCGTCACGTCCGTCACGGGCGTCACGGGCGTCACGGGCGTCCGTCGCGGGCGGGTGTCGCCCCGGGACGTCTTTTCCATACGCTTGACATAATACATCTGACTGATAACGCTGGAGGCATTCCGAGGAGGGAGCGTCCAGATGCTCGTTCAGCCCGTCGCCCAGACCACCGAGGGAACCGTCCGCGGCCTCCTGGACCGGGGGCTCGCGGTCTTCCGCGGCATCCCCTACGCCCAGCCGCCGGTCGGACCGCTCCGCTTCGCCGCCCCCGCCCCGCCCGAGCCCTGGGACGGCGTCCGCGAGGCCTTCGAGTTCGGCCCGACCGTCCCGCAGTCCGGTCCGCTGCCCGCCGAGCCGACCGAGGGCACCGACTGGCTCACGCTCAACGTCTGCACCCCCCATCCCGACCGGGCCGGGCTGCCCGTGCTGGTCTGGATCCACGGCGGCGGCTACATGTCCGGCACCTCCGGCGACCCGCTGTACGACCCGGTCGAGCTGGCCCGGCACGGGCTGGTCGTGGTGAGCATCAACTACCGCGTGGGCGCGGAGGGTTTCGCACTGCTGGAGGGTGCCCCGGCCAACCGGGCCTTCCTCGACCAGATCGCGGCCCTGGAGTGGGTGCGGCGCAACATCGCCCGGTTCGGCGGCGATCCGGACCAGGTGACCGTCGCCGGGCAGTCCGCGGGCGCCGGGTCGGTCGCCGCACTGCTGGCCATGAGCGGGGCACGCGGCCTGTTCCGGCGGGCCATCGCCCACACCGTCCCGGGCAACCTCTGCACCCCGCCCCTGGCCGCCGAGGTCACCGCCGAGCTCGCGAAGCTGCTCGGCACCGCCCCCACGGCCGCCGCCCTGGCCGAGGTCGCCCCCTGGACCCTGGCCGCGGCCGTCACCGACCTCGGCACCGCGCTCCCGCAGCACCTCGCGCGCTGGGGGCGGCTGGCGCAGAGCGGCATCGCCACCGTCCCGGTGGTCGACGGCGAGGTCCTGCCCGGCGCGCCCTGGTCCGTCCTGGCCTCCGGCCGGGTGGAGGGCGTCGACCTGCTCGTCGGTCACACCCGCGACGAGTTCCGGCTGTTCAGCGTCCTCAGTGGCCGGCGCGGCACCTTTACCAACGAGGAGGCCCACCTCGCACTGGAGCTGTTCGCCCCGTCGCCGTCCGGGCCGGACGGGTACCGCGCCGCCCAGCCGGGGGCCACCGCCTCGGACCTGCTCGAAGCGGTCAGCTCCGACGCCCTCTTCCGGATGCCCTCGCTCCAGCTGGCCGAGGCCAACACCGCGGCCGGCGGCACCTCGTACCTGGTCGAGCTGGCCTACCCGGCCCCCTCGATGGGCGGCGTGTTCGGCGCCTGCCACGGCCTGGACGTCCCGCTGGCGTTCGGCTCCCTGGACAGCCCGATGGGCCGGCACTTCCTCGGCGAGCCGCCCGCCCCGGACGCCGTCCGGCTCTCGCAGGAGCTGCAGCAGGCCTGGGTCCGGTTCGCCACCACCGGCGACCCGGGCTGGGCCGCCTTCGACCCGGAGGAGCAGCTCACCCGCGTCCTGGACACCCACTCGGAGACCGTCCGCTACCCCGAGCAGGTCTCCCGCGAGATCTGGGCGGGGCACCCCCTGACCGCCTACGACCTCGGCTGACGAAGGCCCGGCCCCGGGCCAGGTGGGCCCGGGGCCGGTCGGGCCCGGCCTGCGGCCGCTACGCCGCCAGCAGCTTCAGCAGTTCGGTGGCCACCGGGGCCGAGGAGGCCGGGTTCTGACCGGTCACCAGGTTGCGGTCGACGACCACGTGCGGTGCCCACGGCTCGCCCTCCTCGAAGTCCGCACCGAGACCGACCAGCCGGTCCTGGAGCAGCCAGGGTGCCCGGTCCGCCAGACCGGCCTGGGTCTCCTCGGCGTTGGTGAAGCCGGTCAGCCGGTACCCGGCGAACGGGGAGCCGCCGTCCTCGGTCCGGGCGGCGAGCAGCGCGGCCGGGCCGTGGCAGACCACGCCGAGCGGACGCCCGGAGGCCAGCGCCCGGGTGAGCAGCCGGCCGGAGTCGGCATCGACCGCGAGGTCCTCCATCGGGCCGTGGCCGCCTGGGTAGAAGACGGCGTCGTAGTCGGCCGAGTCGACCTCGGCCAGCACGAGCGGCTGCCGGAGCTCGGCGATCGCCGCCACCGCCTCGGCCGTCGCCGGGTCGGTCAGGCTGGCCCGGTCGGCGACCGGGACGACGCCACCCGGCGTGGCGACGGTGACCCGGTGGCCGGCGGCGGTGAAGGACTGGTAGGGGACGACGGCTTCCTCCGCCCAGAAGCCGGTCGGGTGCTTGGTGCCGTCGTTCAGCGTCCAGACGTCCGAACCGGTCAGGACGAACAGGATGTCGGCCATGGTGGGTGCCTCCAGTGGTGCGGGTCCCTGCCGCGACGGGCCCGCCGCGGCGCTCACGTCGTCGAAGCTAGCCGCGGCGAGCCCGCGGGAACCAATGGGCCACGCGATGCGAGGCATCGGAATCCCGATGCCTCGCACGGGCGGTCGAGCCATCGGGATCCCGTAGGCTCGCGGTATGAGCGATCGGCTGCCGCCGGGCTCCGGCCCGCTGGACCTCAACCATCTGCGGACCTTCCTCGCCGTGCACCGCGCGGGTTCCTTCACGACGGCCGCGCACCTGCTGGGCCTGTCCCAGTCCACGGTGACCGCACAGATCCGCGCACTGGAGCAGCGGCTCGGACGCGAACTGTTCGAGCGCCGGGCGCGCGGAGTCAGCCCGCTGCCGTACGCCGACGACCTGGCCGCCCGCCTGGCGGTGCCGCTGGACGAGTTGACGGGCCTCGCCGAGGGGCGCGGCGGCGGTGTGCCCGAGCCGGTCCACCTCGCCGGGCCTGCGGAGTTCCTCGGCACCGTCCTGCTGGCCGAACTCGCCCCGCTGGTCGCCCAGGGCGTGCAACTGCGGGTGACCACCGGGCTGACCGACCCGCTGCTGGAGGAGCTGCGGGCCGGGCGGCACGACCTGGTGATCGCCACCCGGCGCCCGCGCGGCCGGACACTGCTCGCCGAACCGCTGGCCGACGAGGAGTTCGTCCTGGTCGCGGCCCCGGTGTGGGCCGAGCGGCTGGCCGGCCGGGAGCTGCCCGACGCCCTCGCCGACGTCCCGCTGCTCAGCTACGCCGAGGACCTGCCGATCGCCCGCCGGTACTGGCGGCACGTCTTCGACCGCCGACTGCACGCCCGGGCGGCGGTCACCGTACCGGATCTGCGGGCGGTGCTCGCGGCGGTCACGGCGGGCGCCGGCTGGAGCGTGCTGCCGGGCTACCTGTGCCGGGCCGAACTCGCCTCCGGGGCACTGCACCTGCTGCACGAGCCGGCCGACCCGCCGATCAACACCGCCTACCTGGTCCGACGCCCGAACGCCTCGGCCGACCCGCACGTGGCCCTGGTCCGCGAACACCTGCTGGCCGCGGCCCACCGCTGGGCCTAGGCCCGGGGCCGGGCGCCGGGGTCAGTCCTCGGGTCAGTCCTCGGGTCAGTCGTCGGGCTCGGTGTCCTCGCGCAGGTCGGCGAGGCGCGGGTCGGTAAGGATCCGGCGGAGTTCCGCGCGGGGGATCCTCAGGTGGCCCGCCGCGTGGGCCTCGTCACCGGCCCAGCAGAAGGCCGCGCGGATCCGCTCCTCCCAGGCCCCCGGATCCTCGTCGTGCTGCGCGGCGAGTTCCGCGACCCGGGTCTCCTGGGCGGCGAGGGTCTCGTCGAACAGCCGCTCGCGAAGGCCCTGGCCTTCGCGCACCGTCTTCTCCGACCACCAGTAGGGCCGGTCCGCCTCGGGCCGTACGTCCTCGTACACGGCGGTCAGCCCCAGCAGTTCGATCGGGTTGTCCGCCCAGAAGGTGAACCCGTCCTTCTCGGCGAGCCAGGCCTCCTGCCCCTCCTCGTCCTCCGCGTCGGGCAACTCGACCGTCAGGCGGTAGCCCCGGCGGCCCAGGAGCTGAAGACAGGTCTCCCACACATTGGCGTGACTTCCCAGCGATGCCATGCGGCCACCCTAGCGAGCCGGTCCGACCGGGTGTGGAGCGCGGTCGCCCGGGCCGAGCGGGGGGCACGGTCGATGCGTCTAGATCGCCAGGTCGCGGCGTTCCAGTAGTCGGAACGCCGCCAGCAGACCGAGCGCACCGACGCCGGTGAGGACGCCCAGCGCTGCCCAGGGCACACCGCCGTGGCCGAGCACGTCGCCCGGGGCGTAGTAGTGGAACGGGCTGAGGTAGCGCAGCGGCCGGGCCGGGGACCAGGCCAGGGCGACGAAGTTGAGCGCGAAGCCGACCGCACCGAAGACGACGGCCGCGCCGACCACGTGCGCCCGCCGGCGGCTGAGCGCGGACACCGCCAGCACCGGCCCGGTCAGGCAGAACGCGAGGGCGCAGCCGAGCAGTCCGGCGGTGAACACCGCGCCCTCCGGGACGGCGTCGCGCAGTTTCGGGGAGAACGCGACCCCGAGGGCGACGGTGAGGGTGGCGGCGGCGTTGAGCGCCACCGAGGCGGCGATCAGGGCGCCGGTCCGTTCGGCGAGCAGCCGGCGCCGGGAGACCGGGCGGGTCATCAGCAGCTCGATGGTGCCGGACTCGACGTCGGACGCGACGGCGGCGGCCCCGAGCGAGCCGATGACGGTGAGCTGGAGGGCGATCCAGAACGGGTGGGTGAGCCCGGCACCGAGCAGGCCGGGGTAGCTGGCGATGGAGACGTCGCCGTTGGAGCCGCTGAAGGCCCTGAACGCGCCGGGCGGGTTGCGGCGGCCGGCGCCGAACAGGTCGCCGGGCGGGACGGTTCCGGCGATCACCACGATCAGGGTCTCGAAGACGACCACGCCGAGCAGCAGGGAGAGCAGCATCCGGCGCCGCCGGTGCAGGGCGAGCCAGACCAGCGGGAGGCGGCGGCTGACGGTGCTGGGGGTCACGGGCCCTCCTCGGTGTCCGGCCGGGGCTCCTCCGTCGGCGGGCGGCCGTCCGTCGACGGGCGGCCGTCCGTCGGCGGTTGGCCGTCCGTCGGGAGCTGGTCGTCGTTCGCGCGGTAGAGGTCGAGGAAGGCCTCGTCCAGTCCGGCCTCCTCCACGGTCAGGTCGGCCACCGGCAGTTCGGCCAGCAGGGTCCGGACGGCCGGGACCACCTCGTCCGGTGGCACCAGCAGCTCGACCCTGGATCCGTCCCAGCGCGGGGACCACCGCTCGGCGGCGCCGAGCGGGCGGGCGCCCCGCCCGTCGGCGAAGAGCAGCCGGACCCGGCGGGCCCGGGCCTGGCGCAGTTCGGCCACCGAGCGGACGGTCACCAGCCGGCCGTGGCGCACGATCGCGACCCGGCCGCAGGTCCGCTGCACCTCGGGCAGCACGTGGCTGGAGAGCAGGACGGTCCGCCCGGCCGCGGTCTCCTCGGCGAGCAGTTCGTAGAAGGTCTCCTGGACCAGCGGGTCCAGGCCCTCGCTCGGCTCGTCCAGCACCACCACGGGGGGTTGGTGCTGGAGCGACTGGACGAGCCCGAGCTTCTGCTTCATGCCGCGCGAGTACTCCCCCACCGGGCGTGCCAGGTCGGCCCGGGAGAGCGTCAGCCGGTCGCACAGTTCGCGTTGGCGCGGCACCGGGGCGCCCTGGAGGGCGGCGAGCAGGTCGAGGGTCTGCTGCCCGGTGAGTTCGGGGTACAGGCGCAGTTCCCCGGGCAGGTAGCCGATCGAGGGGGCGAGCCGGCGGTGGTCGGCCACCGGGTCCAGGCCGAGCACCCGGACCTGTCCGTCGCTGGGGCTGAGCAGGCCGACCAGGCAGCGCAGCGTGGTGGTCTTGCCGGCGCCGTTGGGGCCGAGCAGGCCGAACACCTCGCCGGCCGCGACCGACACGTCCAGCCGCTCGATGCCGACCGTGCCGCCGTACCGCTTGGTGAGCGAGCGCAGCTCGATCACCGGGCCGGTGCCGTTCTCCGGCCCGTGGGGGTCGCCGTTCCCGGGCATGACCACCTCCTGCTCCTGGTCCTGGTACTTGCACTGGCACTGGCACTGGCTGGCACTGCTCCTGCGGCGGATGCGTTCGGCGCGTCCGATATCAAAGCGCGGCCGGCCGGGCGAGTCGAGGGACGCGGCCGGGTCGGTTTCCGGCGGTGCGGTCAGAGCCGGGCCCGGCGGCCGCTCACCCCTTGCACACGCCCAGCGGCACCAGGCGGGCGACCTGCCGGGCCAGCCCGGCGGCCTCGGTGACGGCGGCCACCGCGTCGACGTCCTTGTACGCCTCGGGCGTCTCCTCGGCCAGGGCCCGCCACGAGGCGGGGCGCACCGCGATGCCGCGCGCCTCCAGGTCGCTCTTGAGCTGTTCGCCGCGCACCGTGCGCAGCGCCTGGTGCCGGCTCAGCACCCGCCCGGCGCCGTGGCAGGCGGAGTGGAAGGCCTCGTTGCCGGGCAGGCCGACCATGACGTACGAGGCGGTGCCCATCGTGCCCGGCACCAGCACCGGCTGCCCGGCCTCGGCCAGGTCGGCGGGCAGGTCGGGGTCGCCGGGCGGCAGGGCGCGGGTGGCGCCCTTGCGGTGGACGCAGAGCGTCCTGGGCACGCCGTCCACCTCGTGGGTCTCCAGCTTGGCGAGGTTGTGCGAGACGTCGTAGACGAGTTCCAGGCCGACGCCGAGCGCGGTGGCGAAGGCGCGGCGGGCGGCCTCGGAGAGCAGCTGGCGGTTGGCCCGGCCGTAGTTGGCGGCGGCGGTCATCGCGCCGAGGTAGGCGCGGCCGCGCGGCGAGTCGACCGGGGTGCAGGCGAGTTGGCGGTCCGGGAGGTCGATCTTGTAGCGGTGCAGTTCGCGGTCCATGGTGCGGACGTGGTCGGTGCAGATCTGGTGGCCGAGGCCGCGCGAGCCGCAGTGGATCATGACGCACACCTGGCCGGGCCGCAGGCCGAAGGCGGCCGCGGTCCGTTCGTCGTGGACCCGGTCGACGGCCTGCACCTCCAGGAAGTGGTTGGCCGAGCCGAGGCTGCCCACCTGCTGCAGGCCCCGTTCGACGGCCCGGGTGCTCACCTCGCCGGGGGCAGCGCCCTCCAGCACCCCGCGGTCCTCGCAGCGCTCCAGGTCGCGCGGCACCCCGTGGCCGTGCTCGACGGCGTAGCGGGCGCCGCCGAGCAGGAGGTCGTCCAGCTCCTCCGGTCCGGACAGCTGCCACAGGCCGCCGCGGCCGAGGCCGCGCGGGACGGTCTTGTCCAGCAGGTCCATCAGGCGGCGGATCCGCTCGGGGTCGAGTTCGTCCCGGTCGACCCCGGCCGCCAGCAGCCGGACCCCGCAGGAGATGTCGAAGCCCACCCCGCCGGGCGAGACCACCCCGCCCTCGTCGACGTCGGTGGCGGCGACCCCGCCGATCGGGAAGCCGTAGCCCCAGTGCACGTCGGGCATCGCGTAGGAGGCGCGGACGATCCCGGGCAGTGTCGCCACGTTGGCCACCTGCTCCAGCGCCTTGTCCCCGGCGCCCTGCGGTAGCAGGGCGGCGCTCGCGAACACCACGCCGGGCACCCGCATCGGCGGGCGCGGCTCGATCCGCCAGCGGTAACGGCCGGCCTCGGTCAGTGCGATCTCCACCTCGCCCACCTCGCCCACCCGGCTCGTGTCCTCGCGTGCTCGCGTGCTTGCGGCCTCGTGTCCTCGCGTGCCCGCGTCCTTGCGGCCTCGTGTCCTCGCGGCCTCGTGTGCTCGTGTCCTCGCGGCCTCGCGCGCTCAGACGTCCACGGTGACCCGGCAGGTCCAGCCTTCCGGCCCGGCCCGCAGGTCCAGGTCGTGCAGTGAGACGGCCTTCGGCACGGCGCCGACCAGGGCGGCGGTGGCGGCGTCGGCCATCCGGAAGCGGACCGCCACGGTCCGGGCGCCGTCCAGCCCCTCGATCCGGCTGATCGCCAGCGCGACGGGCAGTTCGCCGTCGGCGTCCATCCGGTAGATGACCTCCTCCAGGACGCCCACCAGCAGGTCTGCGTCGCTCACCGCGACGACGGTGCAGCCGCGCTCGCCGGTGATCCGCGCGCCGGTCAGGTCGGCGAAGCTGTCGACGACCGCGCGCACCAGCTCGCCGATGCAGCCCTCGGCCGTCGGCGCCCAGGCTTCCACCTGCAGGTCCGCCGTGTGCGGCACGCTCCGGTGACCGCTACCGGACCGGTCCGCAGGCTCGCGTCCGTCCACGGCCGACGCCTCCCGCACCCGTTGCCGTCTTCCTTCCAGCGTCGTCCCGCGGGCGGGCCGGGGGCAAGTGCGGGCGGCCCGGGGTTCCGGCCGGGGCCCGGGGGCCGATACTGCGGGGCACTGCTACCACGCGGCCTGCTACCGCGGGGCTCCCACCGAGGCGAGGTACGCGGCGGTGAGCTCGGGGGTGGCCAGCCAGGCGGCGTGGTCACTCGGCTCGGCGTAGGTGTTGGCGAGGCGGCGGGCGACCTCCTCGTGCTCGGCGGCGGCCGCGAAGACGCCCTGCAGGTGGTCCGGCATGGTCAGCATGGCGGTGGTGAACTCGACGGTGTGACGGGCGTGTTGCTGCCAGAACCGTTCGGCGGTGCGGCACATCCAGTCGGCCGTGTACGGGGCGTCGCCGTGCTCGACGACGGCCTGCCGGTAGGCCTCCGCCGCGCGGGCGGCGCTGTTGGCGCCCTGGCCGGTGACCGGGTCGTTGACCACCACCGTGTCGCCGAGGCCCAGGACGTGGACGGCGTCCACGCCCGATCCCAGCTCGGCCACCGTGCGCCGGACGGTCGGGGTGACCGCGCCGAACAGTCCGGCCCCCGCGTCGGTCGACTCGGCCTGCGTCCAGAGCTCCGCCTCCCAGGGCAGGTACTCGCCCAACAGTGCGCGGATCCTGGCCAGTTGGACGTCCGGCGCGGGGGCGTCGCCGAACACGTCCAGCGGGCTGCCGGGCAGCGCCTCCCACAGCAGGATCGAGCAGGGGCCGGAGAGCGTGAGGGCCGGCTGCAGGTACAGCTCGCCGAGGCCGGGCAGGGCGTGCATCCGTGCCCGGGGCGCGGCGGCCGGGTCGGGCGAGCCGACGCCGTGCGCGTACAGGCAGGACAGCACCCGCTGCGGCCGGTCGAACGGCGAGCGGTCGGGGTCGCGGGCGAAGATCCCGTCCGGCCCGCCGCGCCCGGCTGCGACCACGGTCAGCTCGTGCCGGCGGGCCAGCTCGTACAGGCCCTCCCGGTCCAGCGAGCGGTACTCGACCCGGGCGCCGCGCTCGGCCAGCAGCTCCAGCCAGCCGGCCAGCTTGAGCCTCTGGTCGACCGACTGGGCGGGCTCGTCGAGCGTCATGGTGAACTCCAGCGCCCGCACGGCCGGCGGCGCCGCCAGCACGGCCTCGACCGAGGAGACCGCCGGCGCCCGGTCCGCCCAGAGGTCCAACCCGGCCGCCGCCTCGATCCGCAGCGCCGGGCCGAACATCGCCTGGGTGGACAGCACCCGCCCGCCGCGCACCTGCTCCGGGGTGCGCTCGGCGACCAGCGTCACCTCGTACCCGTCCGCCTGCAGCCCGAGCGCGAGCTGCAGGCCGGCCTGGCCCGCTCCGACGACGGCGATCCGGCGCAACGTTGCCTCCCGATGCTCTGCTGACGGCTCGTCACGCAGGACAGTAGCCCAGCGAACGGGGCGCGGTCACCGGTCCGGACACAGGTGCGGTCAACGGTGCGGACGCCTCACCGGCCGTCGGGCCGGGCGGGCCGAGCGGGCGGGCGGGCGGGCTCAGCCGCGCAGATGGGCGGTGAGCACCCGGACGACCTCCTCGGTGCGGTCCGCCAGGTAGAAGTGCCCGCCGGGGAAGACCCTCAGGTCGAAGGCGCCGGTGGTGTGCCGGTCCCACTGGGCGACCTGCTCGACGGTGGCGTTCGGGTCGGCGTCTCCGACCAGGGCGGTGATCGGCAGCGACACGGTCGTGTCCGGCGTGCAGCCGTACGTCTCGATGGCCGTGTAGTCGGCCCGCAGGGCGGGCAGCACCAGCTCGTGCAGCCCGGGGACGGTGAGGATGCGCTCGTCCGTGCCGCCGAGGCCGACGACCTCCGCCAGCAGTTCGTCGTCCGGCAGCTTGTGCACCGAGCTGTCCCGGGTCAGCGAGGGCGCGCGTCCGGCCGAGACGAAGAGCCGCTCGGGCCCCTCCACCCCGTCGCGTTCGAAGCGCCGGACCGTCTCGAAGGCGACGGCCGCGCCCATGCTGTGGCCGAAGAAGGTGAGCGGACGGTCCGTCCACTCCCGCAGCTCCCGGTAGAGCTCCTCGGCGAGGCCCGGCACCGAGCTGATCGGCTCCTCCATGAACCGGTTCTGCCGGCCCGGGTACTGGACGGCAAGCACATCGGCGTACGGCGCAAGTGCGTTGGCGTACTCCAGGTAGTAGCTGGCCGAGCCGCCCGCGTGCGGGAAGATCACGATCCGGGCGGGCGCGGAGTCGGACGGCTTGAACCGGCGGAACCACGGGTTGTCGACGGCAGCGCTGCTGGGCATGCGGGGTGTGACCTCTCTCCGTGACGGACTCTGCTGGTCCCAGTCTGGCAGCGCAGGCGCGGCCACGGGGTGTTGTGGTGATCACGCGCGCGCGGCCGGCCGGCTCCGGCTGGCCGGCCGGCATCGCCCTGCGCCCCGATGCCGCCCTAATGCCCAAGGCCGTGAAGTTAAGGGCTGATCGGCCGGTGACAAGGGTCGATCCGGTCGACCGCCGGACGTAGGAAGCGGAGCCCCGGTAGAACGGCTTGTC
>NZ_JNWQ01000006.1 GCF_000716875.1 Streptomyces novaecaesareae
CCCACCGGGCCCGCGCACCCCGCCGACCCCGGCCAGCCCGCGCACCCCGCCCGCCGCGACCTGCTCCGCACCGGCCTGGCCACCGGCGCCGGCACCGTCCTGGGCCTGGCCGCCACCGCCGGCGAGGCCGCCGCCGCGCCGAGCCCGAGCGACCGCGTCCTCACCCTCACCGGCCATCTCCCCACCGGCGCACCCGACTTCGTCTACCTCCCGGTCGAAGTCCCCGAGGGCGTCCGCGAGATCGCCGTCTCCTACGGCTACGACAAGCCCCCGGTCCCGGCCGGGACCCCCGGAAACTCCTGCGACATCGGCATCTTCGACGAGCGCGGCACCGACCTCGGCGGCCCCGGCTTCCGCGGCTGGTCCGGCGGCTTCCGCACCGAGTTCAGCCTCGCCCGCGACACCGCGACCCCCGGCTACCTCCCCGGGCCGGTCAACCCCGGCACCTGGCACGTCGTCCTGGGCCCGTACCAGATCGCCCCGCAGGGCCTGGAGTACCGCGTCCAGGTCACCCTCCGGTTCGGCCCGCCCGGGCCGCAGTTCACCCCGCGCTACCCGGCGGAGCGGGCCCGCGGCCGCGGCCGGGCCTGGTACCGGGGCGACTGCCACCTGCACACCGTGCACTCCGACGGACGGCGCCTGCCCGAGGAGGTCGCGGCCGGGGCCCGCGCGGCCGGCCTGGACTTCATCGTCTCCACCGACCACAACACCAGCTCCTCGCACGCCGTCTGGGGCCCGCTGGCCGGCCCGGACCTGCTGATCCTCCCGGGCGAGGAGATCACCACCCGCAACGGCCACTGGCTGGCCCTCGGCCTGGAGGCCGGCCAGTTCGTCGACTGGCGCTACCGCTCGCGCGACGAGGAGTTCCCGCGCTTCGTCCGCCAGGTCCACCGCTCCGGCGGCCTGGTGGTGCCCGCGCACCCGTACTGCCCGTACGTCGCCTGCCAGTGGAAGTTCGGCTACGACCAGGCCGACGCGGTCGAGGTGTGGAACGGCCCCTGGACGTACGACGACGAGTCCGCGGTGGACACCTGGGACGGCCGGCTCGCCGTCGCCCTGCGCGAGGGCCGCTCGTGGCTGCCCGCCCTGGGCAACAGCGACGCGCACAGCGAGCCGCAGGTGATCGGCTCCCCGCACAACGTGGTGCTGGCCGAGGACCTCACCCGGGACGCGATCCTGGACGGGCTGCGCGACGGGCGCAGCTGGCTCGCCGAATCCTCCGCCGTCCGGCTGGAGTTCACCGTCACCGGGCACGGCCGCCAGGCGGGCATCGGCGAGGACCTGACCGTCCCGGCCGACGCACCGCTGGACGTCCGGCTCACCGTCGCGGGCGTGCCCGGCGGCACCGTCCGGCTGATCACCGACGAGGGGCAGATGCACCAGGAGTCCCTGCCCGCCGACGGCTCCGGCACGGTGGTGTGGCGCACGACGGCCTCGCTCGCCGCGTACGTCCGGGCCGAGGTGCGCCACCCGAAGGCGGACGGCACGCCGGGCAGGGGCAACGCGATGGGCCCGGACCTGCCCTGGGGCCCGATGGCGGCGCTCACCAACCCGATCGTCCTGCGCACCGAGGAGCACTGACCCCCGGCGCCCCTCCGCCGTCCCTCCGCCGTCCCTCCGCAAGCGCCCCGCCGACCCCCCACCAATCCCCCGCCGACCCCCCGTGATCTCCCCCGGTACCCCGTCCGCCCGCCGGGCGGGGGACGACTCGGGGCACCCGTTTGGACTAGGTTGATCCTCGAAACACATCAGTCGTAGGGACGAGGCGGTCTGCTGTCCGGATCCGTGCCGACCAGCTCCTTCGCACTCCGACCGCCTCGCCCCGGCTACCCGCCCCTCCCCGGCCCGCGAAGGGATCAGCAGCTGTGAACCGTACGACCGTAGGTGGGCCGGAGCTCGGGGGCGGCCGCGGCGCCGGTGGCGTCCTCGTCCTTGTCGACCCGTCCGGGGCGGGGGACAGCCCGGTCGCGGAGTTGCTCGCGCGGGAGCTGAACCCGAGCGTCCACCTGCGGACGGCCGACTTCCTGCGGGTCATCCGCAGCGGGCAGCTGCCGCCCCACCTGCCGGAGGCCGGGCGCCAGAACGCCACCGCCCTGGCCGCCGCCGCGCAGGCCGCCTTCGCGTACGCCACCCGCGGCTACCAGGTCGTGGTCGAGTGCCCGGCCGTCCCCGCCGCGCTCGACACCTTCCGCCGGGAGAGCCGCGCCACCGGCACCGCACTCCACTACGTCGTGCTCCACGCCGGCCCGGCCCCGGACGGCGGCTCACACACCATCGACACCGGCGACCTCACCACCGAGGCCGCCGCCGAGTCCGTCCTCGCCGCCCTCACCCGCCGCACCCACCTCCTCGGCTGGTAGCCGCCCCTCCGAGGACGGGCCCGGGGACTACGCCCCGACCACGCCGTCGATCGCCTCGCGCAGGAAGTCGGCGTGCCCGTTGTGCCGGGCGTACTCGTGGATCAGGTGCAGCATCACCAGCCGCAGTGAGACCTCGGCGTCCCACCGGGCCTGGTAGCCGGTGACGTCGAGGCTCTCGGCGGCGCCTTCGATGCGCCGGGCGTGCTCGACCTCGGCCTGCCAGGCGGCGAAGGCCTCGGCCCGGGTGGATCCGGTGGCGTCGTACGCGGCCTGGTAGTCGCCGTCCGCGGACCAGACCAGCGGGAGGTCCTCACCGTCGATCACCCGGCGGAACCAGGTGCGCTCCACCTCGGCCATGTGCCGCACCAGGCCGAGCAGGGTCAGCGTGGACGGCGGGCTGGACCGCTGCCGCAGCTGTTCGTCGGTCAGCCCCTCGCACTTCATGGCGAGCGTCGCCCGGTGGAAGTCCAGGAAGCCGCGCAGCATCTCGCGCTCGCCGCCGGTCAGCGGCGGTGCGGGGCGTTCGTCGGGGACGTTCACGGTGTCGTTCTCCTCAAGTCTCGTCAGGTCTCGTCAAGATCGCCGGGAATCCTCGCGGACTCTAGCGAACCCGGCCGTCCGCCCGACGGCGATTTTTTTTCTCCCGCCTGTCACATCCGCCCGTCCTCCGGTGTCTTCATGCCCGAACAAGCACGAACAAGCATGAACAAGCATGAACAAGCCACCCCACGAGGAGGACACCATGGCACTCCGCCTGCCGAAGGCCCAGCTGCCCACCGAGCTCAGCGAGAACATGATCAAGGCTCGGGCCGACCGAGCGGGCGGTGTTCGTGCTGCGCGAGGTCTTCGAGCTGCCGTACGAGGAGATCGCCGAGGCCCTCGACAAGACCCCGGCCGCCGTGCGGCAGGTCGCCCGGCGGGCCCGCGGCCACGTGGCCGCCCGGCGGCCCCGGGTGCGGGTGAGCCGCTCCGAGCAGGAGCGGGTGGTGGAACGCTTCCTGGAGACTCTGCGCACCGGTCGGCTGCAGGACCTGATGGAGGTCCTGGCGCCGGACGTGGTCCTGATCGCCGACGGCGGCGGGATCGCGGCGGCCCTGCTCGCCCCGCTGCACGGCGCCGAGGCGGTGGCGGCCCTGCTCGCGCGCGCCCACCGGGCGCCGGTCCGGTTCGACACCGAGCCGGTGTGGCTCAACGGCGCACCGGCCGGCCGGATCGACCTCGGCGGCGAGCCGTCGGTGGTCAGCGTCACGGTGGAGGACGGCCGGGTCACCCGGGTCTACATCGTGCGCAACCCCCGGAAGCTGACCAGGCTCGACGCCCCGGCCGACCTCTCCCGGTAGCCGCCCCCGGTCGCGCGGTGGTGTTACGAGCCCCCTCGGAGCACCACCGCGCCCCTTTCCCACCGAGCACATCGGTCCATCACGTACCGTGTTCGGACCACCACCGGTTTGGGTACGTACCTCGGCGCGTCCGACGCCGGGCGCCCGCCGAGCAGGAGACGCCCACCGAGCAGGAGACCGAGCGGCCCATGGACCACAACCGCATCCCCCCGACCGTACGCCAGACCTACGGCGCCGGCGATCTATCCAAAGCCGCCAGCTTCGCAGGCGGGTTCATCAACTTCGGCGACTGGCACGGCATCGACCTCACCGCCCCCACCCCCGACGACCGGGTGCACAGCCAGGAGCAGCTGTACCGCCGCGTCCTGCACACCTTTCCCGAGCCGCGCGAACAGCTGCGCCTCGTCGAGGTCGGCAGCGGACGCGGCCTGGGCACCGCCCTCGCCCTGCGCGAGTTCCGCTTCGCCGCCGTCACCGGCGTCGACATCCACCCCGACCAGGTCGAACGGGCCCGCGCCGTCAACGCCAAGGCCCTGGCCACCTACCCCGACCGCCTCGCCTACGCCATCGGCGCCGCCGACGAACTCCCCTCCCCCGACGCCTCCCTGGACGGCCTGTACTCCGTCGAGGCCGCCCAGCACTTCCGCGAACTCACCGGCTTCGCCCACGAGGCCGCCCGCGTCCTGCGCCCCGGCGGCCGGCTCGCCGTCACCACCTTCTTCGCCGCCGAGGGCGCGGAGGTCGCCGAGCGCCTCAGCATCCTGCTCGCCAGTTTCGCGGACGGACTCGACGTCCCGCACACCCTCGCGGGCTTCACCGCCGACCTCGCCAAGGCCGGGTTCGCCGACGTCCGCACCGAGTCCGTCGGCTCCGACGTCTGGCCCGGCCTCGACCGCTACCTCGTCGACGCCGTCCCGCCCGGCCACTGGACCCGCAACTTCCTGCCCGCCTGGCGCGACGGCCTGCTCGACTACCACCTCGTCACCGCCACCCGCCCCTGAGCCGCCGAACCCTGAAGCACCGAACCCTGCGCCGCCGAACGCCGAGAGCCTCCGGGCCCGTGACCGGACAGCCCGTCCGCTGCCCTGAGCGGGCGGGCGCCGGCGCCCCGGCCCGTCCGGGCTGCCGGCGTCAGGCCCGGAGGAACTCCAGCACCGCCAGCACCCGGCGGTGCGTCTCCTCGGCCGGCGGCAGGTCGAGCTTCATCAGGATGTTGCCGATGTGCTTGCCCACCGCCGCGTCCGACACCACCAGCGCCCGGCAGATCGCCGCGTTCGACCGGCCCTCCGCCATCAGCGCCAGCACCTCGCGCTCGCGCGGGGTGAGCCGCTCCAGCGGGTCCCGGCGGCGGCGCAGCAGCTGCCGTACCACCTCCGGGTCCACCACGGTGCCCCCGGCGGCCACCGTGCCGACGGCCGCCACGAACTCCTCGACCTGCCCGATCCGGTCCTTCAGCAGGTAGCCGACGCCGGTGCCGTCCCCGGCGTCCAACAGCCGGGCCGCGTACGAGCGCTGCACGTACTGGCTGAGCACCAGGACGGGCAGCCCGGGGGTGCGTTCGCGCAGTACGAGGGCAGCCCGCAGGCCCTCGTCGGTCTGGCCGGGCGGCATCCGGACGTCGGTGACGACGAGGTCCGGCCGGTGGTCCTCGACCGCCGCGCACAGCGCCCCGGCGTCGCCGACCGCCGCCACCACCCGGTGCCCGAACCGGGCCAGCAGGTCGACCAGTCCCTCGCGCAGCAGCACGCCGTCCTCGGCGACCACCAGCCGCAGGCCCTCAGCCGTCGGTCCGCTCATCGTCACACCCCTCTTCCGTCGATCGGAGTGCAGGGGATCTCCACCCGCACCAGGGTCGGCCCGCCGGGCGGACTGCTGACCGTCAGTGTGCCGTCCACGACCGCGATCCGGTCGGCCAGCCCGGTCAGCCCGGTGCCGCGCTCAGGGTCCGCGCCGCCACGGCCGTCGTCCGCCACCTCGACGGTCAACCACCCCTCGGCGTAGCGCCCTTCGACGCTCGCGGTGCTCGCCCCGCTGTGCTTGGCGATGTTGGCGAGCGCCTCGGTGACGACGAAGTAGCCGGCCGACTCGACCGGCGCCGGCAGCCGGCCGGGCAGGTCGAAGCCGGTGGTGACCGGGATCGGCGAGCGGTCGGCGGCGTCCCCGCAGGCCTCCGGCAGGCCGTGGTCGGTGAGTACCTGCGGATGGATCCCGTTGATCAACTCGCGTAACTCGGCGAGCACTTCGCCCGCCTCGCGCTGGGCCGCGGCGAGCCGGGCGACCAGCGGGCCGTCGGCCGGAGCGTCCAGCCGGGCCAGCCCGAGCGCCATCGTCAGGGCCACCAGGCGCTGTTGGGCTCCGTCGTGCAGGTCGCGCTCGATCCGCCGCCGCTCCGCCTCGAAGGCGTCCACCAACCGGGCCCGGGAGCGCACCAGTTCGCCGATCCGCTGCTCCCGCCCGCCCGGCGCCAGCACCAGCCGGACCAGCGACGCCCGCGCGGCAGCCACCACCGCCACCGGGTAGGCCAGCAGCGGAAGCAGCAGCAGCCCGGCCAGTCCGAGCAGTGCGGCGAGCACCGCCGAGTGCACCTCGACCACCTTCAGCACGTTCACCTGCTCGCCGTCCAGCACGAGCAGCGGCAGCGCGGCGACGAGGTAGCCGGGTACGGCGAGGACGCAGCCGACCACCGCGAGGTCGATCGGCCAGAGCACGAACGCGGCGAGCAGCGCGAAGCCCAGCTCCCGCCAGGTCGCCTGCTCCCGGTAGCGCAGCCGTAACCAGGCCGCCAGGCCCGGGCGTTCGGGGACGCGGTGCGGATTCGCGACCCGCCCGCCGTCCAGGTAGCGGACCAGCCGGCGCTCCCAGGCCGCGGTCGGCAGCCCGGCCAGGCCCAGGGCCGCCGCCAGCGGCACCCCGACCAGCACCGCCGCCAGGGCCCCGGCGACCACCGCCGACAGCAGCAGCCCGGCACAGAGCAGCAGCCCGCTCACCCCGGTGACCAGCAGGTATCCGGCCGCCCGCCAGGGAGCCGCGGAGCGCAGGAAACCCGCGCGGGCCACCGATGCCCAGGCGCTCCCCGTACCGTGCTCGTCCCCCGCGACCGCCCCGGCCACCGCGCCCCCGCTCACCCTGTCCCCCTGTCGCAGAAGTCCACCCGTACACCACCGCCCACCCTAGGGTCTGTCCTCGAACTCCCGCCCGCCCGGCGGACAACGGGAGTTCGAACTCAGACCCTAGGCAGCGCGCCGCCGCCCGGCGGTAGGGCCCGGCCTACCTTCCCCGGCCTACCTTCCCCGGCATTCCGACCGCCGCCGGCCGCCGACGCCGGTGCCGCCCGCGGCGGGTAGGGCCGCCCCTACCGTCAGAAGTAGGCCCTGGCCTGCCGACCGCCCCCGGCCCGGGCCGGTTCGCTGGACGCCATGAGAATGCTGCGGCTCGCCCTCGCCTCCCTGACCACACGCTGGCCCTCCCTGCTCGGTGCCTTCCTCGCCCTCGCCCTCGGCGTCGCGATGACCGCCGTGACGCTGCTGGGCCTGGCCGCCGCGGTCGACGCGCCGCCCGGCGGCGGGGAGTCGGTCTCGCTGGTCGCCGCGCTGGGTACGGCGGGCGGGGTGAGCGTGTTCGTGTCGGCGTTCGTGGTCGCCTCCACCTACTCCTACGCGGTCGTGCGGCGCCGCCGCGAGCTGGGTCTGCTGCGGCTGGCCGGCGCCACCCGGGCGCAGGTCCGCCGTACGGTGCTCGCCGAGGCGCTGCTGCTGGGCGCGGTGGCGTCCGCCGTCGGCTGCGTGCTCGGCCGGTTCGGCGCTCCCGTGCTGATCCGGTGGCTGGCCGGGGTCGGCATGGCCCCGCCGGGCTTCGCGCCGAGCGGTGCCCTCTGGCCGCTGCCCGCCGCGTTCTGGACGGGTCTGCTGGTCGCCCTGGCCGGGGTCGCGGTGGCCGCCCGCCGGGCGGGCCGGGTCGGCCCGCTGGACGCCCTGAGCGCGGCCGACGCCGACACCGGGGTGCTGACCCTCGGCCGCCTGCTGCTCGGCCTCGGCCTGCTGCTGGGCGCCGCTGCGCTCGCCGGCACGGCGCTCGCCACCGACCCGGCGGACCTGCTGCACCGCAAGACGTACACCACCCGGCCGATGTGGCTGATCTGCGCGTGCGGCCTGCTCTCCCCGCTGCTCGCACCGCCGCTGGTCCGGGGGCTCGGCCTGCTGCTGCCCGCGCGGCTGTGCGGCCACGCGGGCCGGCTGGTGCGCGCGAACGCCGGCTCCGCGCTGCGCCGTACGGGCGCGGTGGCGGCGCCGGTGCTGGTGGCGGTGGCGCTGACCGGTTCGCTGGCGGGCGCGCTGGACACCGTGAGCGCCGCCCGCGCCGCCGAGGCCGCCGCCCGTACCGGGGCAGACCTCGTCGTCGTACCCGCCGCCGGTCTGGTCGTGGTGCCCGCCGCCGCGCCGCCGGGGCGGCTGGTCACGGCCCTGGGCGCCGTCCCGGGCGTGGACGCCGTCTCCGCGACCGCGCCCACCCGGCTCGCCCTGGTCGAGCCGGACGGCGTCACGGTGCGCGCCGAGGCCCGCGCCGCCGACCCGGCCGGCCTGGCCGCCCTCGCCCGGCTCCCGCTGCTGGCCGGTGCTCCCGCGGCCCTGGACGACGACTCGCTGGTGCTGCCCGCCGAGTGGGGCCGTACGGTCGGCGAACGGGTGCCGGTGGTCCGGGCCGACGGCAGCCGGACGGCCCTGCGGGTGGCCGCCGTGCTGCGCGACGGCCTCGCCGCCGACGGGCTGTACGTGACCGCCGCCAACGCCCCGGGGGCCCGTGTCGACCGGATCGAGCTCCGGCTCGCGCCCGGCGCCGACCGTACGGCAGCGCTCGCCGCAGCCCGCGGCGCCGCCCGGCCGTACGGAGCGGCGGTGCTCGCCCGGGCGGACTGGCTCGCCGTCGCCGCGCCTCCGAGCGGCCGGATCGCCTGGCTCCGTACGGTCCTGGTGCTCGGCCTGGCCCTGGTCTATACCGGGATCGCGCTCGCCACCACGCTGCTCACCACCACGGCGGACCGCCGCCGCGAACTCGCCCTGCTCCGCCTGGCGGGCGCCACCCGGGCTCAGGTGGTGCGCCTGGTGACCGCCGAGTCGGTGCTGGTCGCGGCGGTCGGCGCGGTGCTCGGCTGCGCCGTGACGGCCACCCAACTCGGTACCATGCACGCCGCGTTGGCCGTCCTCGGGGTACCCGCGCCGTGGGCGCTGCCGTGGCGCCCGGTCGGGCTGGTGGCGGCCGGGGCGGTCGGGCTGGCGGTCCTGTGCGCCGCCCCGGCGGCCGGCTGGGCCCTGCGCACCCGCCCGGTCACCGCCGCCGCCCGCTGATACCGGCCACCGACAGCCGCTGACCGCCGCGCCGTTCTCCGGCTCAGCCGACCGCCGCGCTGTTCTCCGGCTCAGCCGACCGTCACGCCCGCCCGCCGCACCGGCTCGGCCCCGGCGGCCGCCGGGCCGGCCAGGGCCGCCAACCGCCGCAGGCTGGCCCGGCGCTGGAGCGCACCGAGGCCGACGGTCGCCGCGCCGAGGGCCAGCCAGCCGGCCGGACCGGCCGCCATCACCACACCGGTCAGCAGCAGCGGGCCCGCCGACTTCTGCACCGACTGGGACATCCCGGCCACCCCCAGGTAGGAGGCCTGGGCGCGCGGCGGCGCCAGCGAGACGGCCAACTCCCAGGAGCTGACCGAGCGCAGCAGCTCCGCCAGGGTGACCAGCATCGCCGCGCCCAGCAGCGCGAGCGAGGCCGTCCACGGCCCGCCGCCGGTGGCCAGGACGATCAGCAGGCAGCTGCCCAGCAGCGTCGCCCCGTACCAGCGCACCGCCGCGGCCGCCCCGCGCGGGCCCTCCGCCCAGGCCGAGACGCGCAGTTGCAGCAGCACCACGAGCACCGTGTTGAGGACGAGGAAGACCGGGACGACGGCGTGCGGCGCGCCGGTGTGGTGGACGAGCCAGAGCGGCAGCCCGACGTTGAGGATCGAGTCGTCCAGGTTCAGCGGCATGTCCAGCAGGACGAACAGCAGGTAGCCCCGGTCCCGCCAGGGGCTCGGCACGGCCGACGGGTCGCCGGCCGGCTGCTCCCCGGAGGCCGCCGCGACCAGGCCGTGCCCGGCGGGCTCCCGGGTGCGCCAGACCAGCGCGGCGGCCAGGACGTACGAGAGCCCGTTGGCCAGGATCAGTGCGCGGTAGGCGGTCGTGGTGCCGACCGCCAGGCCGATCGCCGAGACGCCCGCACCGAGCGCGTACCCGGCGTTGGCCACGCTGCGGAACAGCGCCTGGTAGGTGCCGCGCCGCTCGCCCGCGACGCGGGTGGCGAACAGCATCTCCAGGGTCTTGGCGGCCCGCTCGGCCAGGCAGGTCAGGGCGACCGCGGGCAGCAGCGCGGCGAAGTCGTCGACCACCAGCAGCAGGCCCATCGTCCCGAGCCGCAGCAGGTGGCACCCGATCAGCAGCCACCGCACGGGCACCCGCTCGGCGGCCCGCCCGGCCAGCGGCGATCCGGCGATCCCCGCCGCGGCGCCGACGCCCAGCAGCAGGCCGAGCTGCCGGGCGTCCATCCCGCACACGTAGGTGAAGTAGAGCACCGAGGCCGCCGCCCACACGCCGGTGCCGGTCCGGTCCACGCACTGCGCCAGCAGCATGATCCGCGCGTCCCGTCCGCCCGGCGGCTTCCGCAGCTGCGCCATCAGTCCGTTCCCCCGCATGGCAGGCCCCCGTCGCGTGATCGACATCAATCTTGACATCAAGATACTTCACATCGAGAGAGTTCCGGAACCCCCGGCCTGACCTGCTCTGGACGCCCTGCAGTCCCCCGAGGCGCTCAGCCTGGTCACCGACCACCCAGAGCTCACCGGCTGACGCAGGGTGCCCCCGTCCTGACCGATTGTCAGTGGTACCCGCTATGGTCGGCGCCGAACGATCGCACCAGCACCAACACCGGCACCGCCAGGGGGCACCATGACCACACCGGGCACCACCCCGCTCACCACCGCCGACCTCGTGGAGGGCTGGCGCCGGGTGGGCGTCCGCGAGGGCATGGCGCTGATCGTGCACTCCTCGCTCTCCAGCCTCGGCCGGGTCGAGGGCGGCGCGGCGGCCGTGGTGGCCAGTCTGCGCGAGGCGGTCGGGCCGTCCGGCACCGTCGCGGTGCCCACCTTCACCACCGACACGGTCCGCGACCCGGCCCCCGAGCAGGTCGGCCCACCCGGCCCGGAGACCGCCGAACGGCGGGCCGCCGTCCCGCTGTTCCACGCCGAACTCCCCTCCCGCACGGGCGCGGTGGCGGAGGCGCTGCGCACCCTGCCGGAGAGCCTGCGCAGCACACACCCGCAGGTGTCGGTCGCCGCCGTCGGCGCGCACGCCCGGGAGGTCACCGCCCGCCGCTCGCTCGGCTTCGCGGTCGGCCGCGAGTCGCCCTTCGGCGCGCTGCACGACCTCGGCGGGTACGTGCTGCTGGTCGGTGTCGGGCACAACCGCAACACCTTCCTGCACTACGCCGAGACCTTCGCGCCCAACCGCCGGCTCAAGCTCCGCCGCTTCCCGATGGCGATCCAGGGCGAGCGGGTCTGGATCGAGGCGCCGTGCGTCGGCGACGACAACGACACCCACTTCCCGCTCGTGGGGCGGGAGTTCGAGGAGCAAGCCGGCATCCGCGAGGTGCTGGTCGGCGACGCGCCCTGTCGGCTGGTCCCGGTCCGCGACCTCATACCCTTCGCCGTCCGCCGCCTCACCGAGCTGCTGGCGGCGGACGGCTCCGGAGCGGCATAGCGCCCGTCCCCGAAGCCCCCCGGGGGGGGGTGACGGCGAGCCCGGGCCCGGCCGGCCGCTCCCGCGCGAGCGGCCGACCAGGCCCGTCACCTGGGCACCCGTCCGGGCGTCAGTGCCCCGCGTCGTGCAGCGAGTTGGTCTCCTGGATCTTCTTCCAGGACTTGGGCTCGGCCGGCAGCTGCCCGTCGGCCTTGTCCGCACCCGCGCCCGCACCCGGCGCGAGCGAGGCCGCCGCGGCGGCGCCCGCCGGCACCGGCCCGGTGGCCGGCTTCGCGGCGGTGAACAGCCAGGTGTCGAAGAGGTCGCCGAGCTTCTTGCCGGAGACCTTCTCGGCGTACGCCCGGAACTCCGGGATGGTGGCGTTGCCGTAGCGGCGCTCGGTCGGCCAGCCCTTGAGGATCGCGAAGAACTTCTCGTCCCCGACGGCGTTGCGCAGCGCCTGGATGGCGACCGCGCCCCGGTCGTACACGGCGCCCGCGAACTGGTTGTCGGGGCCCGGATCGCCCGGCTTGACGGTCCAGAACGCGTCGTCGGCCGGATGCGAGGCGTAGACGTAGTCGGCCAGCTCCTGCGCGGTGCCCTCGTTCTCGTGCTCGGACCAGAGGAACTGCGCGTACCGGGCGAAGCCCTCGTTGAGCCAGATGTCGCTCCAGCGCGAGAGCGAGACGCTGTCGCCGTACCACTGGTGGGCCAGCTCGTGCACGACCACCGAGGTGTTGGAGCCCTTCGCGAACTGCCGGGGGCTGTAGAAGACCCGGGTCTGGGTCTCCAGCGCGAAGCCGGTCGGGACGTTGGGGACGTAGCCGCCGACCGAGCTGAACGGGTAGTCGCCGAAGTAGCCGCTCAGCCAGTCGACCAGCTCGCCGGTGCGCTCGACGCTCGCCTTGGCCGCGTCCGTGTTGTCGCCGAGGTCCTTGCTGTACGCGTTGTAGACCGGCAGCCCGCTCGGCGTGGTGTCCGTGGTGACGTCGAACTTGCCGACCGCGAGGGTGGCCAGGTACGTCGCCTGCGGCTTGTTCTCGCGCCAGCTGTAGCGGGTCCAGCCGGCCTGCGAGGAGGTGCCGGCCAGGATGCCGTTGCTGATCACCTGGTTGCCGTCCGGCACCAGCACCGAGACGTCGAAGGTGGCCTTGTCGCTCGGGTGGTCGTTGCTGGGGAACCACCACCACGCCGACTCGGGCTCGCCGGCCGCCACCGCGCCGTCCGGCGTGCGCAGCCAGGCGGTGAAGCCGTACTTCTTCACGGTGGACGGCACGCCCTTGTAGCGGACCACCACGGTGGCCTGGCTGCCCTTGGCGAGCGGCCGGGCGGGGGTGACCTCCAGCTCCTGCTCGCCGCTGGTCGTGAAGGTCGCGGGCCGTCCGTTGACCCGCACCTCCGAGACGTTCAGCGCGAAGTCGAGGTTGAACCGGGAGAGGTCCTGGGTCGCCGTGGCCAGGATGGTGGTGGTGCCTTCGAGCTCGTCGGTGGCGGGCTGGTACTTCAGCCGGATGTCGTAGTGCGAGACGCGGTATCCGCCGTTGCCGTAGGTCGGGTAATAGGTGTCGCCGACCCCGGCCGCGCCGGGTTGGAAGTCGGCTGCCGAGGCGGGAACGGCCAGGAACAGGCTCAGGGCACTGGCAGCAGAGACGATCAGCCTCTTGCGCACGTGGTCCTCCAGGGATCACCGGAACGATGGGTCGGATCGATCCTTGTCCCGGTGATCCCCGATCCACTCCCCAGTTGTGAGATGTTCATGAAAAGAAACGCGCCGAAATGACGCCGTCGCGGCACGGCCGCAACGGCGTCACGATTCCCCACCCACCCCTCAGGCCCTGCCTACCCCTCAGGCCCCGATCACCACCGGCGCCCGCACCAGCGAGCCGTACTCCGTCCACGAGCCGTCGTAGTTCTTCACATGCGGGTACCCGAGCAGCTCGGTGAGGGTGAACCAGGTGTGCGCGGACCGCTCGCCGATCCGGCAGTAGGCGATCACCTCGCGCTCCGCCTCGACCCCCTTGCCCGCGTACAGCGCCCGCAGCTCCTCCGCCGAGCGGAACGATCCGTCGTCGTTGGCCGCCTGCGACCACGGGATGTTGACCGCACCCGGGATGTGCCCGGGCACCTGCGCCTGCTCCTGCGGCAGGTGCGGCGGCGCGATCAGCTCGCCCCGGAACTCGGCCGGCGAGCGGACGTCCACCAGCACCGCGTCCGCGCCTGGCTTGGCGAACACCTCGGCCTTGGCCAGCACCTCGTCCCGCAGCGCCCGCAGCTCAGGCCGCTCGGGCCCGGTCAACCGGTAGCCGGTGTGCTGGTAGTCCATCACCTCCTGGACGAGCTCCCGGCCCTCCAGCTCCCACTTCTTGCGCCCGCCGTCCAGCAGCCGCACCGGCCCGAAGCCGCGCAGCCGCAGCAGCCAGTAGGCGTACGCGGCGAACCAGTTGTTGTTGCCGCCGTACAGCACCACGGTGGTGTCGTCCTCCACCCCGGCCGCCCGCAGCAGGTGCTGGACGCCCTCGCGGTCGGCGTAGTCGCGGCCGACCCGGCTGTGCAGGTCGGTGTTCCAGTTCCAGCCGACCGCGCCGGGGATGTGCGCCCGGTCGTACGCGGTGGTGTCCTCGTCCACCTCGACGATCCGGATCGTCCCGTCGTCCAGGTGGCGGGCCAGCCACTCGGTGCCGACCAGCGTCTCGGGGTGTGCGTAGCCGTTGCCGGTCATCCCAGGCCCTCCTTCGCTCCGCCCAGGGGTGCGCCGACCGGGCCTCCGGGCGCACACACCGGCGCACCGCGAACGGGCCGGACACACTTCGAACGTACGTCGGGGAGCACCTCGCGGCCACCCCGGCACGGCCCGGTCAGGCCGCCGCTCCCGCCCCGTCCAGCCGCGCCACGTAGTAGAGGTTCAGGATGTCCCCCTCGGCCTGCTTCACCTCGACCGACCGGAACCCGGCCTCGGCCAGCATCCGCCGCGCGGTCTGCTCGCCCCAGACCGTCCCGAGCCCCTCGCCGCCCTCGCCGAGCGAGACCGTCATGCAGTAGAAGGTCGAGAAGGTGTAGAGCGCGGGCGCCAGCGGGTGGTCGATGTTCTCCTCCAGCTTGCTGCTGGCGGCGACGTCGCCCATCAGGAAGACCCCGTCGGGCCGCAGCGCGCCCGCGATGGCGGCCAACGTGCGGGTCGGGTGGGCCAGGTCGTGGATCACGTCGAAGGCGGTGACCAGGTCGTACTCCCCGGTCAGCGCGGCCGAGTCGGCGACCTCGAACCGGGCGTTGCCGAGGCCGAGTTCGGCCGCCGAGGCGCGGGCCGCGGCGATGCCGTCCGCGGAGATGTCGATGCCGGTGAAGCGGCTGGCCGGGAAGGCCGCGGCCAGCACGGTGACGGCGTGCCCCTGGCCGGTGCCGACGTCCACCGCGTCGATCCCGGCCCGCAGCCGCTCGGTCAGCCCGGGCACCAGCGGCACGATCCCGTCCACCAGGGCGAGGTCGTACACCCGCGCCGACTCCTCCGACTGCAGCCCCTGGAACCGCGGGTACGCCGAGTAGGGCATCCCGCCGCCGATGCGGAAGTGGCCGAGCAGTTCCTGCTCGACCTCGCCCATCATTCCCAGGAACGGCATCATGGCCGCCATGTTCTCCGGCCCGGCCGCCCGGGTCAGTGACGCGGCGTGCTCGGGCGGCAGCAGATAGGTGCGCTGCTGCGGGTCGTACTCGACGAAGCCGGCGACGACCATCCCGCCCAGCCATTCGCGCACGTAGCGCTCGTTCAGCCCGGCGGCGCGGGCGATCTCCTCGCTGGTCGACGAGGCGAGGCCGGCCATCAGGTCGAAGAGCCCGATCTGGTGGCCGATACTGGTCATCAGCCCCACGCAGGCGTCGTTGAGGACCTCCACCACGTGGCCCGCGAAGGCCTCCTGCTTCTCCGAGTCCAGTTCCCGTACGGACATCGTTCCTCCTCCGCGGCCGGGACGGCGAACCCCCTCCTTGTCACGCTACGCCGCTCCCCCGCACCGCCCCAGCCGGCGGTGCGGGGGCCCCGGGGGCCGGCTCAGGAGAAGATCACGGAGCGGAACTTCAGGCGGCCCCCGAGCCTCTTGCCGGGGTTCATGACGTAGAAGACGCTGCCCGTGCAGTCGAAGTCGAGGAAGACCGTGGCCGTCGAGGTGGTGAAGTTCTCCGGCGCGAAAGCCGGGTCGATCTCGGTGGCCCCGAACACGTTCTCGCACACGCGGCTCTGCGGGTCGGCGATCCCGGCCGGAACGCCGGGGAGGCGGCCGACCTTGTAGAGGAAGTCGCCGGTGGCAGCGTTGGCGGAGGTGGGGACGGCGAGGACGAGGCAGATAGCGCTGGCGGCGGCGAGAACGGTGTTGCGCAGACGCATGGGTGAGGGCCTTTCAGGTGGTACGCGGCGGTACCTGGTTAATTGGTGCGAGATCACCCTAGAGGCCCAAAATCCGAAGAAACGGTTCTCCCAATCCACCCGTTCGGGTGGTTTAAGCGGAAAAGCCGCGACCCCACCGCCCGCCGGAGTGCATTCAGTTGGGCAGTCCACTCAGTTGGGCGGAGCCGTGAAGAAGTACCCCGAGTCGATGAGCACCGGCAGGTACGCCTTCAGCGCCGCCACGGTCTGCGAACGGTCCCCGCCGCCGTCGTGGTTGAGCACGATCGAGCCGGGCCGGACGTCCTTGAGGATCCGCTCGGTGATCACCGAGGTGCCCGGCCGGGCCCAGTCCCTCGGGTCCACCGACCAGCCCATGTTCCGCATCCCGAGGTCGGCGGCCACCTTGAGCGAGACCGGGGACCAGTCCCCGCCCGGCGCCCGGAACCAGGTGGGCAGCCGGCCGGTGGTCCGGTGCAGCAGGTCCGAGGTCCGCTCCAGCTCGTCCCGCGCCTGGGTGTCGGACAGATGCCGCAGGTCCGGGTGGGTCCAGGTGTGATTGGCGATGTGGTGGCCGCGGTCCGCGATCTCCCGCACCAGGGCCGGGTGCTCGACGGCGTTCTCGCCGACCAGGAAGAAGGTCGCCCGGATCCCGTACTGCTGGAGCAGCGCCAGCACGGTCGGCGTGTACCGCGGGTCCGGCCCGTCGTCGATGGTGAGCGCCACCACCCGCCGCGCCGCGTCCAGCTCGTACACCGGCTTGCTCTCCGCCTCGCTGAGCACCTTGTGGACGGGCACCACACCCGGAGCGGTAGCCGACGAGGAGGCCGTGGCCGAGGGGGCGCCGGACGGCGGCGCGGACGGGGACGCCGCACCCGGGGCGGCCGCCGAGGGCACCCCCGACTGCGCGGCCGGTACGGCGCCCGGTGCCCCGTCAGGCCCGGCCGGGACCGCCGGGAGGGCACTCTCGTCCACCCCCGCCTCGGCGCCGCCCTCCCCGCCGCTCCAGGGGCTCCGGCAACCGGCGGCCGCCCCCAGCAGGGACATCCCGGCCGCGACCAGCAGCAATCTTCGCGAAGTAATCTGACGATCTGACAGCATTCTTGATGCTTCCCCCGGCGCTCACCGCCGCTCCCCGGCGGTGACCCCGACGGACCCGATCACCACTCCGACGGCCCAAGCCCACCCCAGGGCCGGGCGGACGCTCGACCGCCTGCCGGGGGCCGCTACGCTGTGCCTTCCCCCGTGTGATGATCCGCCATCAGAGGACGTGGCCATGACGACGAGTCAGGACTTCTCCCAGCAGGGCCCGCAGGACGACGCCACCGAGCTGAGCCAAGCCGAGCTGAGCCAGTGGGAACGTTTCGGCGTCGACACCACCACCCCGCACTCCGCGCGCGTGTACGACTACTGGCTGGGCGGCAAGACCAACTTCCCGCCGGACCGCGCCATGGGGCAGGCCATCGAGCAGGCCGTGCCGAGCATCAAGGAGATGGCCAAGGCCAACCGCGCCTTCCAGGGCCGGGCCGTCCGCCACCTGGCCCGGGAGCACGGCATCCGCCAGTTCCTCGACCTCGGCACCGGCATCCCCACCTCGCCCAACACCCACGAGATCGCCGAGGCCGTCAGCCCCGGCACCCGGGTCGTCTACGTCGACAACGACCCGATCGTGCTCGCCCACGCCCGGGCGCTGATGGTCTCCAGCCCGGCCAGCCGCACCACCTACATCCACGCCGACCTGCGCAAGGCCGAGGAGCTGTTCGCCGACCCGGCGCTCACCTCCACCCTCGACCTCACCCAGCCGGTCGGCCTGCTGATGATCGCCGTGCTGATGCTGATCGCCGACGAGGACGACCCGTGGGGCCGGGTCGCCGCACTGCGCGACGCCCTGCCCGCGGGCAGCTGCATCGCCCTGACCACCCCCACCCCGGACTTCGACCCGGAGGCCGTCGGCAAGGTCGCCGAGGCCGCCCGGGCCGGCGGGATGACCCTGGTGCCGCGCGGCTACGACGACGTGGTCCGCTTCTTCGACGGCTGGGAGCTGGTCGAGCCGGGCGTCGCCCCGGTCCTGGCCTGGCGCCCGGACGGCGAGCCCCCGGCGGACCCGAAGGCCGCCTACTACTGGGGCGGCGTCGCGATCAAGCGCTGAGCCGTCGCCGGGCGGGGCAGGCCGGTACGTACGGGCTCGGCGGGGCCTCACTTCAGCAGCCGCGACAGCCGCCGGTCCGCCAGCGGCTTGCCCCCGGTCTGGCAGGTCGGGCAGTACTGCAGCGAGGAGTCCGCGAAGGACACCTCCCGCACCGTGTCCCCGCAGACCGGGCAGGGCTGCCCGGTCCGGCCGTGCACCCGCAGCCCGAGCTTCTTCTCCGCCTTCAGCTCCCCCGCCGCCAGCCCGCGCGAGCGCTCCACCGCGTCGCGCAGCGTGCTGCCCAGCGCCTCGTACAGCCGCGCCGTCTCCTCCTCGGTCAGTCCGGACGCGAGCTTGTACGGCGACATCCGGGCCGCGTGCAGCACCTCGTCCGAGTAGGCGTTGCCCACCCCCGCCAGCACGCTCTGGTCCCGCAGCACGCCCTTGATCCGGCGCCGGTCACCGCGCAGCAGGGCGGCGAAGGCCTCCGGGGTGAGGCCCGGGTCCAGCGGGTCCGGGCCGAGCCTGGCCACGCCCGGCACCTCGGCCGGGTCCTCCACCACGTAGACCGCGAGCCCCTTCTTCGTCCCGGCCTCGGTGAGGTCGAAGCCGTCCCCGGCCTCGCCCGCCAGGCGCAGCCGCAGCGCCAGCGGGTTCCTCGGGCTCGGGTGCGGGGGCTCGGCGGGCAGCGCGTCCTTCCAGCGCAGCCAGCCGGCCCGGGCCAGGTGGACCACCAGGTGCAGCCCGCCGGCCTCGATGTCCAGGAACTTGCCGCGCCGCGTCACCGGGCCGACCGTCCGCCCCTCCAGCGCCGTCACCGGCGGGTCGTAGGTCTTCAGCGCGCTGATCGCCACCGGCTGCACCCGGGCGATCACGCGCCCGGTCAGCCGCTCGGACAGGAAGTCGCTCAACGCCTCGACCTCGGGCAGCTCCGGCATGCGCCCAGTCTCCCCCAGCCCGCCGCCCGGCGCGCGCTCTGCCCCGGCCCCGCGCGCTCCGCACCGGGCGGCCCCTTTGGCCACTCCCCGCTGGGAAGCGCAGGCTGGAACGGAGGGAGGTGCCCCGCCGCCATGAGCACCCTTGAGGAACAGATCGACATCGCCGTCCCCGTCCTCGCCGCCTGGGAGCAGCTGCACCGGGTGCACGAGTACCCGCAGTTCGTCGACGGCGTCCGCACCGCCCATCCGCACGGGCGGAACCTCGCCCACCTCGGGGTGGCGGTCGGCAACGCGGAGCGCTCGGTCGACACCGAGATCACCGACCGCGGCCGGGGCCGGGTGATGGCCTGGCGGACGCTGGACTCGCTGCGGCTCAGCGGCGCCTTCGCCCTGCTGCCGCTCGACGCGCGGCACACCCGGCTGCAGATCCGGGTGGAGTACGACCCGGAGGCCGTGCACCGGGCGTTCGGCGGGCCGCGCGGCTTCGCCCTGGCCGGGGCGATCGAGCGGACGGTCCGCGAGGACCTGCGGCACTTCCGGGAGCTGGTCGAGGCCCGGGTGAGCGCGGCCGACGAACCCCCGCAGGAGCCGTAAGAACCGCATAAGCCCAGCTCAGCGCGGGTGGTGAGGCTCTTCACAGCGCACCGCCGACCCGACCGTTCCACTTTCAACCTGTGGCAGACTCGGATGCCATGCACATCGGCCCGGTCACCAGGACGCTCCGCGCGGCGGTCTTCGCCGCGCTGGTCGTGCTGCTCGCCGGGCTCGGCCAGGTGCTGGTCACCGGCCGCGCGCTGCCCCTGGGCCCGATGGTCGTGGCCTCGGCCGCCGTGTTCGCGGTGGCCTTCGCGCTCGCCGGGCGCGAGCGCGGCTACCCGGCGGTCGCCGCGGTGTTCCTGCCGCTGGAGCTGGGTGTCAGCGCGCTCTTCGACGTCGCCCAGAGCAGCTGCCCGTCGCTGCCGCCCGGTGCCGGGCACGGCCTCCAGCCGCTGCTGTGCGGCGGCGGTTCGCTGGGCGGCTTCCTGCTCGGCCACGGGGTCTCCCAGCAGACCGGCGTGCTGCTGCTCCTGCTGCTGCACACGGTGATCGCGCTGGCCGGCGCGTACTGGCTGCGCCGCGCGGACGCCGCGCTGGCCGACCTCGCCCGGACGGTCCGGATGCTGGGCGAGTTCCTGCACCGGCACCTCCCGGCGGCGGCCCACTGGCTGCTGCTGCTCGCCGCGCCCGTCCTGGCCCGGCCGGTGGCCCGGGTGCCGTTCCCCCCGGCCAGCCGCGCGCTGGTCCCCGCCGAGGACGTCGTCGTCCGTCCGGCCGTCCGGCGTGGTCCGCCGGTGCTCGCCCTGGCCGCCTGAGCCCCCATTCCCGCTCAGCCGGCCGTCTCTCCCCCCGCGCAGGCCCCGACCGGTCGCGCCCGCACCCGTACGCCAGAGAGCACAGGACGACACCCCCATGAGCAACACCCGCAAGACGATCGACCAGAAGACCTCCGCCACCGAGCGCATGCGCTCCGCCCGGGCCCAGGCCGAACGCTCCGACCGGATCCGCCGCCGGGTGGTGGTCGGCGGCGCCTCGGCCGCCGTGCTCGCCCTCGCGGCGGGTGTGGCCTTCGCCGTCGGCGGCTCCTCCGGCTCCGGTTCGGACGCCGCCGCGAGCGGCCCGCTGGTCCTCCCCGCCAACGCGACCGGCGCCGGCGGCACGGTGATCACCTACGGCAAGGCGGACGCGCCGCACACCCTGGAGGTCTACGAGGACTTCCGCTGCCCGTTCTGCGAGCAGCTGGAGACCACCACCGGCAAGACCATCCAGCAGCTCGCCGACGCGGGCAACTACAAGGTCGAGTACCACCTGGCGACGTTCCTGGACAAGAACCTCGGCGGCAAGGGCTCGCGCACCGCGCTGGCCGCCGCCGGTGCCGCGCTGAACGAGGGCGTGGACAAGTTCAAGCAGTTCCACGACGTGCTCTACGCCAACCAGCCCGACGAGCGCAGCGACGCCTTCGGCGACGTCAACCACCTCCTGGACCTGGCCGGCCAGGTGCCCGGGCTGAAGACCGACTCCTTCGTCAAGGCCGTCCAGGACGCCACCTTCGCGCCGTGGGCCGCCAAGGTCAACGAGGAGTTCGACAAGAGCGACGTGACCGGCACCCCGACCGTCAAGCTGGACGGCAAGAAGCTGGACGTCCTCACCAACGGCAAGGCCGTCTCGCCCGAGCAGTTCACCGCGATGGTCAAGCAGGTGACCGGGTGACGGCCGCCCCCGGGGCCGCCGCCCCCGCCGTGCGGACGGCCCACGGCGCGAGCCGCCCGTTCGCCTGGCTGCTGCTGGTCGGCGGCGCGGTCGGCCTGTTCGCCTCGGCGGTCCTCACCCTGGACAAGATCCGGCTGCTGAAGGACCCGTCGTACGTCCCCAGCTGCAACATCAATCCGATCATCAGCTGCGGTTCGATCATGCGCAGCGAGCAGGCCGAGGCCTTCGGCTTCCCCAACTCGCTGATCGGGCTGGTCGCCTTCGGGGTGGTCGTCGCGGTCGGCGCCGGGCTGCTCGCGGGTGCGACGTACCGGCGCTGGTTCTGGCTCGGCCTGCAGGCCGGGACGGTCTTCGGGATCGGCTTCGTGAGCTGGCTGATGTACCAGGCGCTCTACCGGATCGGCGCGCTCTGCCCGTACTGCATGGTGGTGTGGGCCGCGGTGATCCCGCTGTTCTGGTACACCACGCTGCACAACCTGCGCTCGGGGGTGATCCCGGTGGGCCCGCGCCTGCGGGTGGTCGTCCGGGAGGCGGCCCGCTACCACTGGGTCGTCCCGGCACTGGGGTACGCGGTCGTCGCGCTGCTGGTCCTGAACCGGTTCTGGTACTACTGGAGCACCCTGATCTGATCCCCCGTCCGCCGTCTGCCCGCGCCTCCAGGGGCGGGCGGCGGACCCTTCCTCCCGGTGGGGTGCCATGCGACGCAGGATCGTCCTCTTCGTGTCCGTCTCGGTCGACGGCTATTTCGAGGGCCCGGACCACGACCTCGGCTGGAACCTGGTCGACGACGAGGTGCACACCCACTTCAACCGGGAACTCGCCCGGATGGGTGCTTTCCTCTCCGGCCGGGTGACGCACGAGCTGATGGCCTCGGTCTGGCCCACCGCCGACCAGGACCCGGCCGCCGACGCCCCGATGCGCGAGTTCGCGGGCATCTGGCGCGCGATGCCGAAGGTCGTCTTCTCCCGCACCCTCGACCACGCCGACTGGAACACCACGGTCGTCCGCGAGGTCACCCCCGAGTCGATCGCCGCCCTCACCGCCGGCCCGGGCGGCGACCTCTGCCTCAGCGGCGCGAACCTGGCCGAGTCCTTCCTCGCCCAAGACCTGGTCGACGAGTTCCGCCTCTACGTCCACCCCGTCGTCCTCGGCCGCGGCACCCTCTTCTTCCGCCCCACCGAGCACCCCACCCCGCTCGCCCTGAAGGACACCCACCGCTTCACCAACGGCGTCACCCTGCTCCACTACGTGCGCAGCGGCCCGTCACCCCTCGACGGGTGACGGGCCGCTGCGGCGGGCACGTCGGGGCCGGGCCGCTCAGAAGGTGAACTCCTCGACCTCCGCGAGGAGTTCGGCCCGGCGACGGTCGCCGATGAACGAGGCGCGGAAGGAGTTGGCGGCCAGTCGGCGCAGGGTCTCCTGGTCGAGGCCGAGGGCCTCGCGGACGGCGCGGAAGTTGTCCTCGACGTAGCCGCCGAAGTACGCCGGGTCGTCGGAGTTGACGGTGACCAGCAGGCCGGCGTCCAGCATCTCCCGCAGCGGGTGGTCGGCCAGCGTGTCGATGCAGCGCAGGCGGACGTTGGAGAGCGGGCAGAGGGTCAGCGGGATCTGCTCGCGGACCAGGCGGGCGACCAGCTCGCCGTCCTCCAGGCAGCGCAGCCCGTGGTCGATGCGCTCCACGCCGAGGACGTCCAGGGCCTCGGTGACGTACGAGGCCGGGCCCTCCTCCCCCGCGTGGGCGACGCGCCGCAGCCCGGCCTCGGCGGCCCGGCGGTACACCTCGCGGAACTTCGCCGGCGGGTTGCCGACCTCGGCCGAGTCCAGGCCGATGCCCGTGATCCGGTCGAAGTACGGGCGGGCGGCCTCGAAGGTCTCCAGCGCGGACTCGGCGGACTCGTCCCGCAGGAAGCACATGATCAGCTGGGTGCTGATCCCGTACCGCTCCTCGCTGCGCTCCAGCGCCGCGGTCAGGCCGTCCACCACCACGCCCAGCGGCACCCCGCGGGCGGTGTGCGCCTGCGGGTCGAAGAAGATCTCCGCGTGCCGCACGCCCTGCTCGGCGGCCCGCGCCAGGTAGGCGTCGGCGAGGTCGGCGAAGTCCTCCTCGGTGCGCAGCACGGCCATCAGCGCGTAGTAGAGGTCCAGGAAGGACTGCAGGTCGCTGAAGGAGTACGCGGTGCGCAGCTCCTCGGTGTCGGCGTAGGGCAGCCGGACGCCGTTGCGGGCGGCGAGCTCGAAGGCGAGTTCGGGCTCCAGGGTGCCTTCGATGTGCAGGTGGAGTTCGGCCTTGGGAAGCGGCATGGGCGTGTCCGAGCGGTAGCGGGGCGGCACTGAGCAGGTACGGAAGGATTCATCCTATGATCCGCACCGCGGTGGCGGGCCCGGCGGGCAGCTCCCGGAGGTCGAACGGGTGCACCGGCGGCGGTCGGCGGGCACCCTGTAGGAGGGGACTTCCGCCGAGGAGGCACCGAGATGCGGCACGCCGACGACCCGCACATCCGGCCCGCGGGCATCTCCCCGCACGCCCTGGGCAACGACACGCTCCTGCACGAGCTGGAGCAGCTGCACCGCACGCGCCACGAGACCTTCCTGTACGGCTCGGAGGACGCGCTGAAGCGCCACACGCTGCGCACCGGGGAGCTGGAGGCCGAGTACCTGCACCGCTTCCCCAACCGGCAGGTCACCGCGGCCAGGACCAGGGCCGGCGCCCGGGCCCGGGAGGCGGCGGCCCGGGTGGAGTCGCTCCCCGAGTGAGCGGCCCGGCCCGCACAACCGGCGGGACACGCCGGGCGCGCCGTGGCGTGCCCGGAGCCGGGCCGTCGGGGAGGGTGTGAGGGCAGACGCACCGGACCCAGACCCCCCTCGGGAGCCCGCATGCCCATCGCCAGCGTCAACCCCGCGACCGGCGAGACCCTGGAGACCTTCGAACCGCTCGACGCGGCCGGCATCGAGCAGCGGCTGGCCCGCGCCGAGGCCGCCTTCCACAGCTACCGCGGCACCCCGTTCGCCGCCCGCGCCGAGCTGATGCACCGCGCCGCCGACCTGCTGGACCAAGGCCTGGAGGCGGTCGCCCGCACCATGACCGAGGAGATGGGCAAGCCGCTCGCCGCCTCCCGGGCCGAGGCCGCCAAGTGCGCGAAGGCGATGCGCTGGTACGCGGACCATGCCGAGGCGCTGCTCGCCGACGAGCACCCGGCCGCGGCCGACGTCGCCGACTCCGGCGCCGCCCGCGCCTACGTCCGCTATCGGCCGATCGGGCCGGTGCTGGCCGTGATGCCGTGGAACTTCCCCTTCTGGCAGGTGATCCGGTTCGCCGCGCCGGCCCTGATGGCGGGCAACGTCGGCCTGCTCAAGCACGCGTCCAACGTGCCGCGCACGGCGGTGGCGATCGAGGAGCTGTTCCGCCGGGCCGGCTTCCCGGAGGGCTGCTTCCAGACCCTGCTGATCGGCTCGGGCGCCGTCGAGGGCGTGGTCCGGGACCGCCGGGTCGCCGCCGTGACCCTCACCGGCAGCGAGCCGGCCGGGCGGGCGGTCGCGTCCGCCGCGGCGGACGAGGTCAAGAAGGCCGTGCTGGAGCTGGGCGGCAGCGACCCGTACGTCGTCCTGCCGAGCGCCGACCTGGACGCGGCGGTGCGCACCGCCGTCCGGGCCCGGGTGCAGAACAACGGCCAGTCCTGCATCGCCGCCAAGCGCTTCATCGTGCACACCGACGTCTACGACCGCTTCACCGCCGGCTTCACCGGGGCGATGCGCGCCCTGCGGGTCGGCGACCCGATGGACGAGGCCACCGACGTCGGCCCGCTGGCCAGCCGCCAGGGCCGGGACGACCTGGAGGAACTGGTCGAGGACGCCCGGACCCACGGCGCCCGGGTGGAGTGCGGCGGCGGGCGCCCGGAGGGCTGGGACACGGGCTACTTCTACGAGCCGACGGTGCTGACCGGCATCACCCCGGCGATGCGGATCCACCAGGAGGAGACCTTCGGGCCGGTCGCCACCGTCTACCGGGTGGCCGACCTGGACGAGGCCGTCGCGCTCGCCAACGACACCCCGTTCGGCCTGAGCGCCAACGTCTGGACGACCGACGCGGCCGAGCAGGAGCGCTTCGTGCGCGACATCCAGGCCGGCGGGGTGTTCTTCAACGGGATGACCGCCTCCCACCCGGCGCTGCCCTTCGGCGGCGTCAAGCGCTCCGGCTTCGGCCGGGAGCTGTCCGGGCACGGGATCCGGGAGTTCTGCAACGTCACCACGGTGTGGATCGGCTGAGCCCTCCCGGACCCTCCGGCCGGGTCAGGCCGCCATCCGGTGCCTGCCCCGGCCGGGCGTCATCCAGCGGGCGATCACGCCGCCCATGGCGACGACCGTCAGGCCCCAGAAGATCGCCATCAGCACCAGCATCGACGTCAGGCTCACCTGGGCGGCGACCATGCCGAGGCCGACCGACAGCGCGACCATGAACGTCACCACGGTCGGGCTGAGGGTGAGCAGCCAGGCCCAGGCCCGGTGCCCCGGGCTCTGGTCCTTCGGGGCTTCGGGGCCCGTTTCGAGTTCCTTGTAGGTCAGCAGGTCCATCGGGATCGCCTCCAATGCTGGACGGGAGGGAAAGCCTGGCCCGGAGGGTCAGGAGGCCTTGCGCGGAGCGGTGGACTTCCGGGCGGTGGTCTTCTTCGCCGCCGGGGCCTTCTTCGCCGTGGTGGTCTTCTGCTCGGCGGCGGGGGCGTTCTTCTTCGCGGCGGCACGCCTGCGCGCAGCGGGCTTCCCGTCCTTCGCCGACGCCGTGCCCGGCTCCGGCTCCGGCTCCGAGTCTCGCGCCGGCTCCCTGGCCGGACCGCGCCCGCCCTTGGCCTGCTTGAGGCTGCTGCGCAGCGCCTCCATCAGGTCGATGACGTTGTCCGGCGCCTCGCCGGGCTCCTCCTCGTGCGGGATCTCGACGCCCTCCAGCCGCGCGGTGATCACCTGCTGCAGCGCCTGCTGGTAGTCGTCGTGCAGCTGGGACAGGTCGAAGTCCTCGGAGAGGGTGTCCATCAGCGACCGCGCCATCTTGAGCTCCTGCGGCCGGACGGTGACGTCCTCCTCGGGCGCGATCCCGGCCGCCGGGCGGACCTCGTCGGGCCAGATGCAGGTCTGCAGCACCAGGGTGTTGTCGTGCACCCGCAGCACCGCGGGGGACTCCCGGGTGCGCAGCGCGATCTTGGTGACGGCGATCTGGCCGGAGTCGGTGAGCGCGTCGCGCAGCAGGGCGTACGGCTTGGCGGCGGCCTTGTCGGCGACGCCCACGTAGTAGGCCTTGGAGAACATCAGCGGGTCGATCTCGCCCTCGTCGACGAAGGCCAGCACGTCGATGATCTTCTTGCTCGGCAGTGGCAGGTCGGCGAGGTCCTCGTCGCTGAGCGTGACCGTCCGCCCGTCGGGGGACTCGTACCCCTTGGCGATCTCCGCGTACGGGACCTCCTTCTCCTCCCGCTCGCAGTAGCGCTTCATCCGCACCCGGCCGCCGTCCTTGGCGTGCACCTGGTGCAGCGGGACGTCGTGCTCCTGCGTCGCGGAGTAGAGGTGGACGGGGATGCTGACCAGCCCGAAGCTGATCGTCCCCTTCCAGGTGGTCTGCATGGGGTCGCTCCTGACCGGCGCCGGGAACCGACCGCGCCGAGAACGCTCGGGGAATGCTCCGACGATGCCCCGAGAGTCCCACTCTGCTCTGGTTTGCCCCGATCGGCCACACCGCGTCGACAATGGGCCGAGGAGGTCGATGCGGATGTCCGCCACAGGCCGGTCCGGCCACGCTCCGCCACCGGACCGTACGACGTACCGGGTGAGCTACACCGCGTTCGGCGACGGCCGGGTGCGCGAGGACGAGGTCACGCTGGTGCCCGGGTACTCCCGGGAGGGCGACATCCCGCGGATCCTCGCCGCCCGGCTCGCCGGCCGGCCGTCGGGGCGCCGGCCCGGGCGTCCGCCGGAGGTCGTCGTCCTCGATTTGAGCGAGATCTGACCTCACCCGGCCTCCACCGACCTGACGATGCGTCAGATATGAGCTTTCCCGACCCCCATTACACCTGCCCTGACCTGGGCTTTTATGTCCGGTGAGCGAACAGTTATCAAAGGATTGTTCCGATACTCGGGCGTAGAAGTTAGGTTGCACCGCAATGCGCGGGTCTGTCCCCCCACCCTGTGGCGCGACGAGCCGAGGGTCGCCGCGCTGGAAAGGCACAAGGCACCCCTAGATGAGTGCGAACACCACGAAGCCGGCGGCAACCGCCCAGGTCCCCCACCAGGCGGGGCCGCACGGGCACGGCGGCGACGGCCACCTGAAGGCCGGGCTCAAGAACCGCCACCTGTCGATGATCGCCATCGGCGGCGTGATCGGCGCCGGCCTCTTCGTCGGCTCCGGCGCGGGCATCGCGTCCACCGGCCCCGGCATCCTGCTGTCCTACGCACTGGCCGGCGCACTGGTCGTGCTGGTGATGCGGATGCTCGGCGAGATGGCCGCGGCCGACCCGCAGAGCGGCTCGTTCTCGGCGTACGCGGACCGCGCGCTGGGCCGCTGGGCCGGCTTCAGCATCGGCTGGCTGTACTGGTTCTTCTGGGTCGTGGTGCTCGCGGTCGAGGCGACGGCCGGCGCGAAGATCCTCAACCAGTGGGTGCCCGGAGTGCCGCAGTGGGGCTGGGCGCTGATCGTGATGGCGGTGCTGACCTCCACCAACCTCTTCTCGGTCGCCTCCTACGGCGAGTTCGAGTTCTGGTTCGCCGGGATCAAGGTGGTCGCGATCGCCGCCTTCCTGGTGATCGGCACGCTGGCCGCCTTCGGCCTGCTGCCCGGCACCCACGCGGTCGGCGCCGGCAACCTGACCGGCCACGGCGGCTTCCTGCCGCACGGCGTGGGCGCGGTGTTCACCGGCATGCTGACCGTGGTCTTCGCCTTCATGGGCAGCGAGATCGTCACCCTGGCCGCCGGCGAGTCGGAGGACCCGCAGAAGGCGGTCACCAAGGCCACCAACAGCGTGATCTGGCGCATCGGGATCTTCTACCTGGGCTCGATCCTGCTCGTGGTCACCCTGCTGCCCTGGGACTCGGCCGAGGTCAAGGCCAGCCCGTACGTGGCCGTGCTGAACCACATCGGCATCCCGGGCGCCGGCCAGGTGATGGACGTCATCGTGCTGACGGCCGTCCTCTCCTGCCTCAACTCCGGGATGTACACGGCCTCCCGGATGGCCTTCTCGCTCGGCCAGCGCGGTGACGCCCCGAAGGCCTTCGCCAAGGTGACCGATCGCGGCGTGCCGCTGGTCGCCATCCTCTCCTCGGTGGTCTTCGGCTTCGTCGCCGTCTTCTTCAACTACACCTCGCCGGACACGGTGTTCGCCTTCCTGCTCAACTCCTCCGGTGCGGTCGCGCTGTTCGTCTGGCTGGTGATCTGCGCCACCCAGCTGCGGATGCGCAAGATCATCGAGCGGGAGATGCCCGAGCGCCACACCGTCCGGATGTGGCTGTACCCGTACCTGACCTGGACCGCGATGGGCATGATCGGGTTCGTCATGGCGTACATGTTCACCGACGCCGACGGGCGCAAGCAGATGTACCTGTCGCTGGTCGCCGCGGCGATCGTGCTCGCGGCCTCGGCCGTGGTGGGCCGACGGCGGCGGGCCGCGGTGGCGGCGGGGTCCTGACCCGTCCACACCGCTCGGAAACGCCGGGCCCGGGAGCCGTTGCGGAGGCTCCCGGGCCCGGTGCCGTTCTCCGGGCCACCGCCGCACGGAGACGACACCGGCAGGACGTCCGCACGACGCCGGTACGACGCCGGCACGACCTCGTTTGACCAAGGCACGTCAAGGGGGATACCTGGGCATGGCGCTCCCCCATGAGCGTCCCCCACCCCTCCGGGAGACCCCGTGCCACCCCTGCCCGCCCCCACACCGCCCCAGCCCCGCACCGAACCCGAGTCCGCGCGCCAGCACTTCGGGCGCCGGCTCCGCCACTGGCGCGAGGCCCGCGGCCTCAGCCAGACCGAGTTCGGCCGCCTGCTCGGCTACCACAACTCGCTGATCAGCCGGGTGGAGAACGCCCGCCGCTGGCCGCCGCCCGGAATGCCCGCCCGGGCCGACGAACTCCTGCTCGCCGGAGGCGAGTTGGCGGCGCTGTGGCAGACCGTCCGACAGGAGCGCGAACGCCTCGACGAACTCGCCGCCACCACCCGGCCACCGCTCACCGCCGGGGCCGCCCCGCCGGACGCGGCCACCGTCGAGGTGCTCGCCCACCTGCTCGCCGGCTACCGCGCCGCCGCCCGCCGGATCGGCGGCGAGGAGCTGACCGCCGTCCTGGAGCACCACGCCCGCACCCTGGCCGGCTGGCAGCACACCGCCCCCCGCACGAGCCTCGCCGCCGTCCGCTCGCTCGCCGCCCAGTACGCCGAACTCGCCGGCTGGGCCCACTTCGAGGGCGACCGCTGCGCCCGCGCGCACAGCTGGTACGCCACCGGGCTGGAGTGGGCGCGCGCGACCGGCGACCGGGCCACCACGGCCGCACTGCTCGCCCGGCAGAGCACCCTGCACTGGTGGAACGGCGACCCGGCCACCGCACTGGCCCTCGCCGAGGCCGCCCGGGCGGCCTCCCCTCCGCTGCCCGAACTCCGGGCCTGGGCCGCCGTCGCCAAGGCCCACGCCCACGCGCTGGTCGGCGAAGCACCCCAGGTGCGCCAGGCGCTCGCGGACGCCCGCAGACTGACCGAGGCCGCCCGGCGCTCCGGCGAGCCGACGCCCTGGTCGGCCCGCGCCGACCTGGTGCTGGCCGTCGCGCACGGCACCTGCCACCGGGACCTCGCCGTCCACACCGGCCGCCCCGCCCACGCCCGCACCGCGGCGGCCCGACTGGAGGACGCCCTGGCCCTGCTCGACCCGGCCGCCCACCCGCGCGACCACACCCTGGTCACCGCCCGCCTCGCCGGCGCCCACGCCCGGGCCGGCCACCCCGACGCCGCGACCGCCCTGCTCGCCCGCCTGCCCCCGGGCACCACCGGCCGGATCGCCCGCGAACAGCGCCGGGCCCGGGAGTGGCTGCGCAGCTGAAGGCCCGGGCAGGGCGGGCCCTGCCCGGGCACGGCGACCGCGGTTCAGTTCACGCAGCCCGGCACCGCTCCGACCGGGCGGCACTGGTTCGGGGTGTTGCCGCTGACGGTGGTGGAGGTGAGCGTCACGCTCGCGGTGCCGGGCGAGACGAAGATTCCGCCACCGTCCGACGCGGTGTTCCCGGTGACCCGGCTGGCGACGAGGTTGGCGCTCCTGTGATCACCGGCATCGCATTGACCGCGTTGTCGGCGCTCGAAGGCCGTCGGCATTCACACCGGGCGTTCGTTCGCTCACGGTGCGCGCATCCTGGCGGCGCGCTCCCAGCCAACCGCCGCACCGCGGCGCACGCCACACGGAGTGGGCCGATCGACGCCGCGCCCACCACACGCGGCAGGACCGGCCACCACCTGCGGGTGTGGTGACCGGCCCTGCCGTGTCAGCCGTACCGGCTCAGAGGCCGGCGGCCGCGGCGGCGATGTCGGCCGCGTAGGTGCTCACCTGGGTGTAGACCCCCGGGTAGCCGGCGCGGGCGCAGCCGTTGCCCCAGCTGACGATGCCGACCTGGATCCAGCGGCCGGCCGCGTCCTGGCGGACCATCGGGCCGCCGGAGTCGCCCTGGCAGGTGTCGACGCCGCCCTGGTCGACGTAGCCCGCGCAGAGCGAGCCGGCGGTGTTCAGGCCCGAGTAGGCACCGGCGCAGGTGGCGTCGTCGACGAACGGGACGTTGGCCTTGAGCAGGTACCGCTGCTGGGCACCGCCCTCGCGCGCGGCGCCCCAGCCCATGATGGTGAAGGTGCCGTTGTCGTAGGCCGTGGAGGTGGCGATCGGCAGGGTGCTGACCAGGCTGCTGTTCACCGGCGAGGCCAGCTTGATCAGCGCCCAGTCGTCGCCGTTCTCGGCGCCGGTGAAGGCGGGCGACTGGTAGACGTACGAGGAGTGGACCTTGATCGCGCTGCCGCTGCGCAGGTCGACCACGCCGAAGGTGGCGGTGATGCTGCTGTCGGCGCCGGTGCCGTCGACGCAGTGGGCGGCGGTGAGCACGATCTGCGAGGTGTAGAGCGCGCCGCCGCAGCCCATCGAGAGCCGCACCATGAACGGGAACTCGCCCTGCGCCGCCCGCGTGCCGCCGACCACCGTCGGCGACGGCGCGGGCGAGGCGACGGCGGGCAGTACCAGCGCGCCGGCGCCTAGCACCAGGCCGGCCAACAGGCTGAGGAATCTGCCGAGTTGACGCTTCATCACGATCCTCCTTGCAAGTGGGGGAAGACCGAGAGTGGCCCGGCGAGCGGCGCGGCAGGGAGGGGCCCGACCTTGCCGGTCGAATCTGGCAGGAACACGGCAATGCGGGGTTCCGGGTGCGAAGGCCCCAGGGCCCGGGCGCGAAGGCCGAGGGCGGCGCACCCACCCCACCGGACTCCCCGCTCTGGCGCGAGCTGCTGATCGCGGTGCGCGACGGCGTGTCCGTGCTGGTGCGGGTGGCCGCGTTCGGTGTGGTGCTGTTCGCCTGCGGGTTCATCCCGGTGGTCGGGCAGACGCTCGTCCCTGCGCTCGGCTTCCTGGTGTCCGGCTTCTTCCTGACCGTCGAGCTGACGGCCGTCGCGCTTCAGCGGCGCGGGGTGCCGCAGCGCGAGCGGATCCGGCTGCTGCGCGCCCGGCTCGGACTGGCGCTGGGCTTCGGCACGCCGCTGGTGCTGGCCTTCCTGGTGCCGCTGGTGACGGTGCTCGCCATGCCGGGGGCCGTCGCCGGCGCCACCCTGCTGGCCCGGGACCTCGTCCCGACCGGGGTGAGGAAGGAAGAGGGGACGCAAGGGGAGGGGGAGCCGACCCCCCGGGAACCCGTACGCGACCCCGTGAGGCCGTGACCGCCCGGTCACTCTGCGTCGAACTCGTACGGTCCGGCGTGTGAGGCCGCCCACAGGGGGCCCGGCGTCTACGACCCTCGCTAGTGGACGAGCGCCGGGCAGCCCCCGCCGGAGTGCCGCGACCTCAGGCCGTCCGGGCCGCGGCCCGTCGTCAGCCGCCTGAAGAACGCAGGCCACCGCGCCTGTCACCCTTGCGCTCCTCCGATGCCTCCTGCCCGCAACCTTCAGGTGCGCAATACGGACAAATAGCACTAAATCCTTCGCCCGGCCTTGCCGCGGCCGTCCCGCGGCCACTACCCGGCGTAGTAGCAACCCCCTTTGCCACCCGTCCCGGGCCCTGCCAAGAATGGCCCGTCGCCAGGCAGCGCGGCCCGCCCCGACCAGGCGCCGCCGCGCAGCCCGCCCGCCCCGCCGCTTCCGCCGGGGCCCGCGCGGCCGTCCCGGACGGCCGCGCGGGCCCCGCTCACCCGGAGCCCGTGCGATGCGCCGCGCCCGGCACCACCGGCACGGCCCCCGACGGAGAAGGAACGCCCGCTTCATGCAGCTCAGCCATGCCCGCCGCAACTCCCTGATCACCGGCATCGCCACCTTCGTGGTCGCGAGTGCCGCCACCGCCGCCCTCGCCCTCCCGCAGGCCGGGAACGCCGTCGAGGCCGCCGCCCCCGCGGCCGCCGTCTCGGTGGACGGCAAGCCGGTCACCGACCAGGCCCAGGCTGACACCGCTGCCGCTGACCAGCAGGCCGCCCAGGAGGCCCAGGCGAAGGCCCAGGCGGACGCCGCCACCCAGGCCGCGGCGCAGGCGCAGGCCCAGGCGCAGGCCCAGGCCCAGGCGCAGGCCGCGGCCGACGCGAAGGCCCAGGCGGACGCCAAGGCCAAGGCCGACGCGGACGCCGCCGCGTCCCGCTCCCAGGAGCGCCCGAACCTCGCCGCCACCACCTACTCCGGCACCCCGCAGCAGATCGCCGCGCAGATCGTCCCGGCCGGCCAGCTGCAGTGCTTCAGCAACATCGTGTTCCACGAGAGCAGCTGGAACCCGATGGCCGTCAACGCCTCCTCCGGCGCCTACGGCCTGGTCCAGGCCCTGCCGGGCTCCAAGATGGCCTCCGCGGGCGCCGACTGGCGCACCAACCCGGCCACCCAGATCAAGTGGGGCCTCGACTACATGAACACCCGCTACGGCAGCCCCTGCGCCGCCTGGTCGTTCTGGCAGACGCACCACTGGTACTGAGCCGACCGGCTCCGGCCCGACTGGCACTGAGCCGGCCCCACCCGCTCGGCACCCCCCGGGGGCCCGCGACGCACCGCCGCGTCGCGGGCCTCCGCCGTTCGCCCGCGTCCTTCCTGACGTGGACGCGTCCGGAAGGCGACGTGAAGATATGGCGCACGGTCGTACGATTTGCCGCTAATTGATCGGAATTACGCACCGTCAGGGCTTTGCCACGGTTCGCGGGCCCTCTTACGCTCCGGCGTCATGCCCTCCCCCCTGATCAGCGTCGTGCTCCCCGCGTACGACCAGCACGAACAGCTCGCCGACTGCCTGGACTCGCTGCTCGCGCAGTCCCTGGCCGACGTCGAGGTGATCGTGGTCGCCGACCGCTCCCCGGAGACCGCCGGCGGGCTCGCCGACGCGTACGCGGCGCGGCATCCGCGGGTGTCCGTGCTGCACCTGAACGCGGCGGTCGGCGTCGGGGTGGCCCGGAACGCGGGGGCCGCCCGGGCGACCGGCGACCACCTGCTGTTCCTCGACGCGGACCACCTGCTGCCCCGGGACGCGCTCCAGGCGCTCGCCGACCGGCTGAAGCAGACCGGCCCGGTGGACGTGCTGCTGTTCGGCCACTCCCGTCGGCACCAGGACCGGGACTGGCCGGGCGGGGCCGAGGCGCTGCTCGCCGAAGCCGGCCCCGAGGTGTTCGCCCCCTTCGACCGGCCCGAGCTGTTCGGCGCGCCGCCGCTGGCCTGGGACCGGCTGATCCGCCGCGGCCACTGGGAGGAGCTGGGGCTCGCCTTCCCGCCCGGCCGCTACGAGGAGGTCCCGGTGGTGCACGCCGCGCTGCTCGGCGCGCGGAAGGCCGCCGTGCTGGCCCGCGAGTGCGTCCAGCTGCGCCGCCGGGAGACCGTCCACCCGTCGAGCGGGCCCGGCAGCAGCGTCTTCGACCTGTTCGAGCAGTACGAGCGCACCTTCGCCCTGCTGGAGGAGCAGCCGCACCTGTACGCGGTGCGGGACGCCCTGTTCGTCCGGATGATCCGGCACTACCTGTTCGTCTTCGACCTCGCCGGCTGCGTCACCCGCGCCGAGCGGCCGCAGTTCTTCCACCGGGCCGCCGAGCACCACCGCCGCTTCCAGCCGCCGGGCCACCGCCGGCCCGGCGGCCGCGAGGGAATCAAGTTCTCGCTGCTCGCGGGCGGCGCCTACCCGGCCTTCGAGGTCGCCAAGCTCTCCCACATCGCGCGCGGCACGCTCACCGGGCGGAAGTAGCGCGGGGCTGTTCCCGAGCCGCTCAGCGGTGCGCGGTGCCGCCGTCCGCGGCCATCGCGGCGGCGATCCGGCGGGCACGCTCGGCCGCCACCCCGGCGGGCAGCGGCGGCAGCACGTCCATCCACAGCGGCAGGGTCGAGCCGCGCAGCTGCGTCATCCCCTCGGGCCGGCCGATCAGCCACAGGTGCAGGTGCGCGGCGCCGTCGCCCCAGCGGTTCACATGGACCCGGCCGATGCCGCCGAGTGACAGCACCGCCCGCTCCACCCGCTGGAGCATCGGCCCGAGCCGCGCGGACAGCTCGGGCGGCAGGTCCAGCAGGTCGTGGTGGGCGCGGGGCTGGAGCAGCAGGGCGGCGGGCAGGCCGGTCGGCTCGTCGGTGGCGCTGAGCCGCCAGTGCTCGTCGGTCCAGAGGAAGTCGTAGTCCGGCCGGGCGCACTGCTTGCAGCCCTGCGGGCCGTCCTCGCCCTGCCGGGGCGGCTCGGGCAGTTCGGGGGCGCGCAGCCGCCGGACGGTCAGCTCGCCCTCGTACGGGAAGATCTCCCAGGACGGCGCCCCGTCCGCCGGGAAGGGCAGCGGCTCGCCGATCGGGAGGCCGGCCAGGTAGGCGCCGGGGCCGGCCGGGTCGCCGGTCGCGGAGTCGGTCGCATCGTCGGTGGGGTCGTCGGCCGCGGAGTCGGTGATCATGACCGCCGAGCGTGCCACAGGACACCCCGTCGGCGGTACCCCCGTCGCGCCCGGTACCCCTTCGCCGCCGCGGCTGCGATCATCGGGCCCGCGGCCCGTCCTCGCCCCGCAGGCGGGAGTTCGACGACGGGCCCCGACCCTCGTCGCCCCCTCCGGGAGGTCCCTGGTGAGCCGTCCGTCCGCCGTCCCCGGCGCCGAGCTGGCCCGTGAGCTGGCCGCCGTGCTGCGCGGGGAGGTCCGCTTCGGCGCCGCCGAACGGACCGTCTACAGCCACGACGCGTCCAACTACCGGCAGCTGCCGCTCGGCGTGGTCAAGCCCGCCGACCCGGACGACGTCCGCACCGCGCTGGCGCTCTGCCGCCGGTACCGGGTGCCGGTCGTGGCGCGCGGCGCCGGGACCAGCATCGGCGGGCAGGCGATCGGCCCGGGCGCGGTGGTGCTGGACTTCCGCCGCCACCTCGGCGAGGTGCTGGAGATCGACCCTGCGGCCCGCACCGCGCGCGTCCGCCCCGGCACCGTCCTGGACGACCTCCAGCGCGCCGCCAGGCCGTACGGGCTGCGCTTCGGCCCGGACCCGTCCACGCACAGCCGCTGCACCGTCGGCGGCATGATCGGCAACGATTCCTGCGGCTCGCACTCGCTCGCCTGGGGGCGCACCGCCGACAACGTCGAGCAACTGGAGCTGCTGCTCGCGGACGGCACCGAGCTGACCGTCGGCGGCCGGCTCACCGCCGCCGAGCGCACCGCGCTCGCCGGGCAGCCCGGGCGGGCCGGCGAACTCCACCGCGAGCTCCAGGAGTTCACCGACCGCAACCTCGCCGCCATCCGCCAGGGCATGCCCCGGCTGCCGCGCCGCACCTCCGGCTACCCGCTGGACGCGCTGCTGCCCGAGCACGGCCACGACCTCGCCCGGGCGCTCACCGGCACCGAGGGCACCTGCGCACTGCTGCTCGGCGCCACCGTCCGCCTCGTCGAGGACCCGCCCGCGCGCGCCCTGGTGGTGGCCGGCTACCCCGACGAGGGCGCCGCCGCCGACGCCGTCCCCGCGCTGCTGCCGTACGGGCCGCTGACCGCCGAGGGCATGGCCGCCGACCTGATCGCCGCGCTGCTCGCCGCCGGCCCGCGCCCGCCCGCACTGGACCGGCTGCCCGCCGGCGAGTGCTGGCTGTTCCTGGAGACCGGCGGCGACACCCCGTTGGCCGCCTACCAGGCCGCCCGCCGGCTCGCCGACGCGGTACGCCGCGAGCGCTCGGCCTCCGTCGCCCTGGTCACCGACCCCGCCGAGCAGCGCCAGCTGTGGGCCGTCCGGGAGGCCGGCGCCGGGATCGTCACCCGGCTGCCCGGGGGCGGGGAGGCCTGGCCCGGCTGGGAGGACTCCGCCGTCCCGCCCGAGCGGCTCGGCGACTACCTGCGCGACCTCCGCGCCCTGCTGCGCCGGCACAGCCTGCGCGGCGTCCCGTACGGGCACTTCGGCGACGGCTGCGTGCACCTGCGGATCGACTTCCCGCTGGACGAGCCCCAAGGGGTGCTGGTCTTCCGGGAGTTCCTGGAGCAGGCGGCCGATCTCGTGGTCTCGTACGGCGGTTCGCTCTCCGGCGAGCACGGCGACGGCCAGGCTCGGGCCGAACTGCTGCCGCGCATGTACCCGCCCGACATCATCGGCCTGTTCGGCGAGTTCAAGCGGATCTGGGATCCGGAGAACCTGCTCAACCCCGGCGCCCTGGTCGACCCGCGGCCGCTCGACGCCGACCTGCGCTTCGTCACCGCCCCGCGCCGCCCGCTGCCGCTGGCCCTGCCGTACGAGCAGGACGGCGGCAGCCTGGTCAAGGCGGTGCACCGCTGCGTGGGCGTCGCCAAGTGCGTGGACCCGACCACCGGGGTGATGTGCCCGAGCTACATGGCCACCGGCGAGGAACGGCACTCCACCCGGGGGCGGGCGCGGCTGCTCGCCGAGATGCTGCGGGGGGACGCGATCCCCGACGGCTGGCGGTCCGAGGAGGTCCGGGAGGCGCTCGGCCTCTGCCTGAGCTGCAAGGGCTGCGCGAGCGACTGCCCGGTCCACGTCGACATGGCGACCTACAAGTCCGAGTTCCTGTACCAGCACTACCGGCACCGGCCGCGCCCGCTCGCGCACTACTCGATGGGCCGACTGCCGCTCTGGCTGCGGGCCGTCGCGCTGGCGCCCGGGGCCGCCAACACGCTGGTCCGCTCACCGCTCGGCGGGCTGCTCAAGCGGCTCGGCGGGATCGACCCGCGCCGGGTACTGCCGGTCTTCCCGCCGGAGACCTTCACCGCCTGGTACCGCCGGCACCACGCCGCGCACCCGGCACCGCCCGGCGCACGCCCGGTGCTGCTCTGGCCGGACACCTTCTCCGACCACCTCCAGCCGAACGTGCTGCGCTCGGCCGTCGAGGTGCTGGAGCACCTGGGCTTCGACGTCCGGCTGCCCTCGGGCCCGGTCTGCTGCGGCCTCACCTGGTACTCCACCGGCCAACTCGACGCCGCCCGCCAGGTGTTGCGGCGCAGCCTGCGGGCCGTCGCGGCGACCGGGCTCCCGGCCGGCACCCCCGTGGTCGGCCTGGATCCGAGCTGCACCGCCACCCTGCGCGAGGACCTGCCCCGGCTGCTCGGCGCGGACGGCCGACCGCTCGCCGAACGCACCCGCACCTTCGCCGAGTTCCTCGACGAGTACGCCCCGGACGCCCCGCTCCCGCACGTGCCGCTGGGGGCCGTCACCCAGACCCACTGCCACCAGCACGCCGTGCTCGGCTCCGCCGCCGACCGCCGGGTGGAGGCCCGACTCGGCCTGGACAACCGGGTGTTGGACTCCGGCTGCTGCGGCCTGGCGGGCAACTTCGGCTTCGAGCGGGGCCACTTCGAGGTGTCCGAGGCGATCGCGGAGCGCGTCCTGCTGCCCGAGCTCCGGGCGGCCGGGCCGGACACGGTGGTACTGGCCGACGGCTTCAGCTGCCGCACCCAGATCACCCAACTCGCCGGCGGGAGGCAGGCCCTGCACCTGGCCGAGCTGATCGCCCGGGCGCTGCGCACCCCAGACTGACCACCCGCACTACCGGTGCTACCGGCGCAACCGGTGCTACCGGCCGAAGGGTCGCCGCTCCGGCGCGAACGGGACTCCGGAGGCGAGTGCGCGGAAGCCGACGACCAGCGCCTCCCCCAGGAAGCCGACGCCGATCGACAGTTGGACCGGCCGGGCGTCCCGGGCGAGGCCGAAGTGCTCGGCGAGCAGGCTGAAGCCGGCCATCACGGCCAGGGAGAGCGCCGCGACCAGGAAGGTCCGCCCGACATAGCGCTGCCACAGCACCCCGTCGCGCTCGTAGACCCGGATGGTGGCGCCGCGCACCGCCCCCAGTGCGACGCCCAGCACGGCGCCCGCCGCGACCCACGCGTAGTCGCCCGGGCCGAGGCCGTGGTGCTGGAGCAGCGCCCAGACGCCGAGGCCGGTGAGCACCACCGGCGGCCCGAACAGGTCCCGCGCGTTGAGCGGTTCACCGCGCAGCCGTCGGATCACCACCGCCACGACCACCGCGGCGATCAGCCCCGCATGCACCCAGCCGTTCATCGTCCGCACTCCCCCAGTTTTTTAGCTCGACCGTGCTAAATCAGCAATTTAGCCCACCCGTGCTATAACGGCAACATGCCGAAGATCGTCGACCCCGTGGAACGCCGCCAGGCCGTCGCCGACGCCGTCCTGCGCGTCGCCGCCCGGGAGGGCCTGGAGCACGCCTCACTGCGCAACGTCGCCGAGGAGGCCGGGCTCGCCATCGGCTCGGTCCGGCACTACGTCGCCGGCAGCTCCGATCTGATGATCTTCGCGATGCAGGAGCTGGCCCGCCGGATCGACACCCGCATCCGCACCCACGCCCGCGCCCTGCTCGACCCGGCCCCGGCCCCCGGCACCGACCGGCGCGAGCAGACCGCGCGGCTGCTCGCCGAGACCCTCCCGCTGGACGCCGAGCGCCGGGAGGAGTCCGCGCTCTGGCTCTCCTTCGTCACCGCCGCCCGCACCCGGCCCGAACTGCGGCCCCGCGCCGCCGAACTGCAGAGCGGCCTGGACGTGCTGGTCCGACACGTCCTGACCGAGATCGAACGCGCCGGCGCCCTGACCCCCGGCCTGGACCTCGACATCGAGACCCGCCGCCTCTCCGCCCTCCTGGACGGCCTCACCCTGCAGGCCGTCCAGCACCCCGAGCTGGTCGGCCCGGAGGAGCTGCGCGCGGTGCTCCGCCGCCATCTGGACACCCTGTCGGTTTCCTGACACCCCGCCAACACTCTTGGCACAATGGCGCGATGACCCTCACCATCGCCGAGGCGGACAAGCTCCTGGCCGACCACTTCGCCCCCTGGGTGCAGGCCCTCGGCCTGTCGACCACCGAGACCGGCGAGCGCCACGCCGTCCTGCGCCTGCCCTGGTCCGACCAGCTCGCCCGCGAGGGCGGTGCACTGTCCGGCCAGGCCCTGATGGCCGCCGCCGACACAGCCTGCGTGATCGCCCTCTCCGCGGCCCGCGGCGGCTTCGGCCCGGTGACCACCGTCCAGCAGTCCACCAGCTTCCAGCGCGCGGTCGTCGACCGGGACGTCCTGGTGCACGCCCGGATCACCAAGCTCGGCCGCCGGATCGCCTTCCTCGACGTCACCCTCACCCCCGAAGGCACCGAGGCCGCCGAGGAGCCCGCCGCCCAGGCCACCGCCGTCTACGCCCTGGGCTGACCCCACGCGGCCCCCGCCCGGCACGGCTGCGGCCCCGCCCTCGCCGGGGCGGGGGCCGCAGCCGTGCCGGGCGGGGGCCGCGTGCGTACGGCGCTGTCAGCCCTGCAAGGCCTCCTTCTTGGGCGGCTCCTCCGCGCAGACCGCCGACACGAACTCCGCGAGCCGCGCCGACGGCAGCCCGCGTGCGATGTCCGCCTCGCTGATCATGCCGACCAGCTTGTGCTCCGGGTGGTTGATCACCGGCAGCCGGCGGACCTGGTACTGCTCCATCACCCGCAGCACCTGCTCGCAGTCCTCGTCCGCCTCCACCGTCATCGGCCGCCCCTGGGCCAGCTCGCCCGCCGTCACCTGCGCCGGGTCACGCCCCTCCGCGACGCAGCGCAGCACGATGTCGCGGTCGGTCACGATGCCGAGCAGCCTGTCGTTCTCCCCGCAGATGGGCAGTGCGCCCACATGCCTTTCCCGCATGATCCGGGCGGCGGCCGCGAGCGTCTCGTGCTCGCGGATGCACTCCGCGCCCGGGTGCATGATGTCGCCGGCTCTGGTCATGGTCCGCCTCCTGACCTGGCTTGATCCCCCTCGTCCATCCTGGTCCGGGCCGATGGCACCCGCCACCGGGCACCCGTCACGACGTCTCCTTCGGCTCCGTACGCTCCCCCGCCTCGACCTGCCCGTCCGGCTCCGCCGGCCCGCCCTCCAGGTCCGCGCCCTCCAGCGGCGAGTGGGACAACAGCTCCTCCAGCGGCGGGATTTCACGCCGGGGCGGCTCCTGGTCGAACTCGCCCTCCGGTATCTCCCCGCTCTCCACAGCGTCCTCCGCGGCCTTCGCCCCGGCGGCGACCGCGGCGGCCGTCAGCAGGTTCCGCTGCTGGACCTCCGTCGCGCTGTCCAGGAAGCGCAGCAGCTCCACCGGGAAGGGCAGCACCAGCGTCGAGTTCTTCTCCGCCGCCACCTCCACCACGGTCTGCAGCAGCCGCAGCTGGAGCGCAGCCGGGGTCGCACTCATCACCGCCGCCGCATCCGACAACCGCGCCGAGGCCTGGTACTCGCCGTCCGCCGTGATGATCCGCGCCCGCCGCTCCCGCTCGGCCTCCGCCTGGCGCGCGATCGAGCGCTTCATCGACTCCGGCAGGGCGACGTCCTTGATCTCCACCCGGTCGATCTCGATGCCCCAGCCCAGCGCCGGACTGTCGATCATCAACTCCAGCCCCTGGTTGATCGGTTCGCGGTTGGCCAGCAGGTCGTCCAGCTCGCTCTTGCCGATGATCGACCGCAGCGAGGTCTGCGCGACCTGGGAGATCGCGAAGTTGTAGTCCTGCACGTTGACCGTCGCCTTCACCGGGTCCTCGACCCGGAAGTAGACCACCGCGTCCACCCGCACGGTCACGTTGTCCCGGGTGATGCCCTCCTGCGCCGGGATCGGCATCGTCACGATCTGCACGTTCACCCGGCGCAGCCGGTCCGCGATCGGCATCAGCGCGACCAGCCCCGGCTCCCGGACCTCGTCGCGCACCCGCCCGAAGCGGAACACCACGCCCTTCTGGAACTGCTGGACCACCCGAATGCTCAGCGCCGCCCACAGCGCCCCCAACCCGGCCAACCCCCCGAGAGCACCCAGCACCGCATCGACGATCATCGCGGCCTCCTCGCGGCCTCCGCGCACACCGGCGCGTCCGACCACCGCCGACCGGGCCCGGCCGGGGCCGCCGGAGCAACTGATTCCACGCTACGCCTGCCCGGAACCCACCGGGACGACAGTGCCCCGCACCCTAGGATCGGGCCATGCCGATCGAGGCCGCCCCACAGTCCCCCGCCGACAACCCCGGCGACCCCCGTCACCCCGCCGAGGCCGCCGCCCGGGCCCGCGGACTCGCCGCCCTCGACCGTGTCGTCACCGGCTGCCGGGCCTGCCCCCGCCTGGTCGAGTGGCGCGAGGAGACCGCCCGTACCAAACGCCGCGCCTACCAGGACTGGGAGTACTGGGCCCGCCCCATCCCCGGCTTCGGCCCGCCCGACGCCCCGCTCGTCCTGGTCGGCCTCGCCCCCGCCGCCCACGGTGCCAACCGCACCGGCCGGATCTTCACCGGCGACCCCTCCGGCGACCTGCTCTACGCCGCCCTGTACGACCTCGGGCTCGCCAACCGCCCCGAATCCGTGCGCCACGGCGACGGCCTGGAACTGCACGGCGTACGGATCACCGACCCGGTCCGCTGCGCCCCGCCCGACAACAAGCCCAGCACCGCCGAACGCGACACCTGCCGGCCCTGGATCACCCGCGAACTCCAACTGCTGCGCCCCACCGTACGGACGGTCGTCGCCCTCGGCGGCTTCGCCTGGCAGGCCCTGCTCCCGGTGATCGCGGACGCCGGCTGGCAGGTCCCCCGTCCCCGGCCCGCCTTCGGCCACGCCGCCCGGGTCGACCTCCCCGCCCGTGACGGCGGCCCCGACCTGCGGCTGTACGGCTGCTACCACGTCAGCCCGCGCAACACGAACACCGGCCGGCTGACCACGGACATGCTCCGGAGCCTGCTGCGCGAGGCGGCGCGCTCGGCCGGCCTCAGCCCCCGGTAGCCGCCTCCGCCTCCGCCACGTCCACGTCCAGGCCCGCCGCGGCCGCTACCCGAAGCGCGCCAACGTCCGCTTCCCAGCCCGCTTCCACACCCCCGGCAGCCGCTCGCGCGCCGCCTCCTGCGCGGCCAGCTGGCGGCCGTAGAGGACGCCGTAGCCGAAGGGCTCGGCGCCCGCCGCCGGCTGGGCGGCGAGGGTGGCGGCGGCGACCACGGCGTCCTGGTGTTCGCCCAGCACCTCCTGGACGGCCTTCATCCGCTCCGCGTAGCGCTCGGCCCGGGCGCCGACCGCCGGGGCGGCGGTCTCGCCGGCGTAGCGGGCGCGCTTGGCCGCCTTGCGGGCCTCGTGCAGGGCGCGGTCACGGTCCTCGGGGCCGGCGGCGAGGGCGGTCCGGACCCGGTCCCCGGTGCGGCGCTGTTCGCGCGCGGCGACGCGGGACAGCTCGGGGGCCGCGGGGCGCGCGGCCCTGCGGCGCAGCGGCGGGGAGGCGATGAGGGCGGCCAGCGCCTCGCCGAGGGCGCGGCGGCGCGGGCTGTCGAGGGCGGCGAGCACCTCGGGCCAGACCTCGCGGTACGCGGCCTTTCCCCACCGCTCCAGCGCGGCGGCGACCCGTTCCGGATCGCACTCGGCGGGCAGCTCGCGGGCCTGCGCGGCCAGCCGTGCGGCCAGCACCTCGCGGTCGCGGGCGCCACCGAGGGCGCCGGCCAGCCAGCGCAGCTCCGCGACCAGTTCATCCGTCGCGCCGGGGGTGAACAGCCGCCGGAAGGTCTGCAGGGCGCTGCGCAGCCGCCGGCAGGCGACCCGCATCCGGTGCACCGCGTCCGGCTCGTCCGCCCGGACGGCGTCGTCCAGGCCGGCCAGCACCGCCGCCTGGGCCTCGATCCGGGCCAGCAGCACCTGCCCCACCGTGGTCTCGGGTTTCGCCATGTGCTCACCCCTCCGTCGAGGTCGCCGGGGAACGCTTCCAGGCTAGAACCTGCCCGGGGCGGCCGGGAGAGGGCGCAGGGTAGTGAGCGGGCGTCAGCCGGGACAGGGGCGTACGGGCCTCGTGCGGGGTGCGAGCGTCATGACATACTCCGGAGCGTGACGACCTCCACCCACACGACCAGGGCCCTGCGGGCCGCGGTGTTCACCGCGCTCGCCGTGCCGATGGCCGCGCTGGGCCAGGTGGTCATCACGGGCCGCCCGCTGCCGCTGTCGCTGGTGGCCTCGGCGTGCGTCGTCGTCTTCCTGGTCGCGGCCGTCGTGGCCGGCGGGGAGCGGCGGATGCTGCACATCTCCGCAGTGATGGTGCCGGTCGAGCTGCTGCTCAACACCACCTTCAACCTGGGCCAGACCAGCTGTGGGCCGATGTTCACCGGGCAGGTCCCCGCGCACGGGGTGAACCTGCTGGTCTGCGGCGGCGGTTCGATGGACGGATCGCTGCTCTCCGGTCCGCTGGGCCACGCCGGGCAGTTGGCGCCCGCGGCGACCCAACTGCTGCTCCTGCTGGTGCACCTGGTGATCGCGCTGGCCGCCTCCGCCTGGCTGCGGCTGGGCGACGCGGCCCTGTCGGGCCTGGCCCGGGCGCTGCGGGCACTGCAGAAGTCGCTGGCCCGCCCGCTGCGCGCCCTGCTCGTCCTGCTGGTCCCCGCCCCGGTTCGCCCGGTGCTGCGGGTGCCGCTGCCGGTGTCGGACCGCGTGCGGCCGCGCCGCGAGGACGTGGTGCTGAGCCCGGCGCCCCGGCGCGGCCCGCCGGCCTTCGCGCCTGCCTGCTGATCGCTTCCGTACCGGTTCACCCCCGTACGCGATCCCCCTTCCGTACCCGGCCGGACGACGGCCCCCGTACGCCCGCAGGCAGTGCGCACGACTCCCGCGTTCACCCGACCCCGCCGCACCCGGTGCGGTTTCCCGCGCGCACCCGCGCGCCGCGTACAGGAGTTGACTTCCCATGGCTCAGGCCCCCAGCAAGCAGCAGGCCAAGCGCATCAGTGCCCGTGAGCGGATCCAGGAGGCGCAGCGCCGCGAGCAGCAGACCGCCAAGCGCCGTCAGCGGATCGTCGTGTCGGTCTCCGCCGTCGTCGTGCTCGCCCTCGCGGGCGGTGTCGCCGTCGCCGTCAACTCGGCGTCGAACAAGGACGACAAGGCCTCGGCGGCGGCGAGCTCGGCCCCGCTGGTCGTTCCGGCCAACGCGACCGGCCCGGACGGCACGGTGATCACCTACGGCAAGGCGGACGCCCCGCACACCATGGAGGTCTACGAGGACTTCCGCTGCCCGATCTGCAAGCACTTCGAGGCGGCGAACGGCGACACCGTCAAGAAGCTCACCGAGGACGGGCAGATCAAGGTGGAGTTCCACCTGGCGGCGTTCCTGGACAAGAACCTCGGCGGCAAGGGCTCGCGCACCGCGCTGGCCGCCGCCGGGGCCGCCCTGAACGAGGGTGTGGACAAGTTCAAGCAGTTCCACGACGTGCTGTACGCCAACCAGCCCGACGAGCGCGAGGACGGCTTCGGCGACGTCAACCACATCCTGGACCTGGCCGGCCAGGTGCCCGGGCTGAAGACGGACGCGTTCGTGAAGGCCGTCACCGACAGGACCTACGCGCCGTGGGCGGCGAAGGTCGCGGACGCGTTCAACAGCAGCGGGGTGACGGGCACTCCGACGGTCAAGGTGGACGGCAAGCCGGTCACCCTGTTCGCCGGCAACGCCGTCGTCTCGCCGGAGCAGTTCACCGCGATGGTCAAGCAGGCCGCCGGCCTGCAGTAAGGCCGGCCGCAAGGCCCTGCAGTAAGGCCTGCAGTAAGGCCTTCCCACCGCACGGCACCACCGGCCCGGCCGACTCCCGGCCGGGCCGGCCCTCCCCCGCCACCACCGGAGTGTGCTGCCATGTCCGCCGCTACCACCGTGCACCCCGCCCGTCCCGCCCCGGACGCCTCCGGCCGGGCCCCGATCGGGGCGAGCCGGGCCTTCGCGATCCTGCTGTTCCTCGGCGGGCTGGTCGGGCTGGCCGCCTCGGCCGTCCTGACCTTCGACAAGCTCCGCATCCTGGAGAACCCCTCCTACATCCCCAGTTGCAACATCAACCCGGTGATCAGCTGCGGTTCGGTGATGCGCACTGAGCAGGCGGAGGTGTTCGGCTTTCCGAACCCGCTGCTGGGCCTGGCCGCCTTCGGTGCGCTGGCGGCGATCGGCGCGGGGCTGCTCGCCGGTGCCGCGTACCGGCGCTGGTTCTGGCTGGGCCTGCACGCGGGCACCGCGCTGGGCGTGGTGTTCGTGCACTGGCTGATCGACCAGGCGCTGTACGACATCGGCGCGCTGTGCCCGTACTGCATGGTGGTGTGGGCGACGGTGGTGGCGCTGTTCTGGTACACCACGCTGCACAACCTGCGCTCGGGCGTGATCCCGGTGGGCCCGCGGCTGCGGGTGGTGGTGCGGGAGGCGGCCCGCTACCACTGGGCGCTGCCGGTGTTGTGGGCGGCGGTGATCGCGCTGCTGGTCCTCAACCGCTTCTGGTACTACTGGAGCACCCTCGTCTGAGCGTCCTTCAGCCCGTATCCGTCAGCCCGTCCGTCAGCCCACGTACCCCGCCGAGTGCAGCAGCGCGGCGGCGCCGGTCCGCCGGGCCTCCAGGGCCCCGGTGAGCCGGCGCGCCGCGCAGGGGTGCAGCAGGGCGGCGGCCTGCGCGGGGGTGAACCAGCCGTGGTCGGCGATCTCCTCGACCTGGAGGCGGACCGCCACGCCCGCCTCGGCCGTCCCGCCGTCGAACATGAACTGCACGGCAGGGTGGGCGTGTTCGCCCTGGTCGGGGATGGCGTCGCGCCACTCCACCACGAGCAGCCGGAGCGCGCCGGCGACCAGCCCGGTCTCCTCGCGCAGTTCCCGCGCCGCGCATTCGGCGGGCCCCTCCCCCGGGTCCATCCCGCCGCCGGGGAACTGCCACTGGTCGCGGTAACTGGCCTTCAGCAGCAGGACCTTGCCCGCCGCATCGGTGAGCAGCACGCTGCAGCCGACGTAGGCGCGCACCAGCCGGGCGAGCCACTCCTCCTCCGTGAGTGCCCAGGTGTCCGTCATCGCGCCTCCTCCGCCGGGTGCCGTTCTCGTGCACACTCTGCCGCGATCGCCGCCCCGCAAACGGTGGTTCGTACTCCATCACCCGAACGAGTGCCGAGGGGATCCGGACAGGCCCTAGCCGAAGACCGCCTGCCGGAAGGCGTTGCGCAGGTCGGTGAGCGGCTGGGTGAGGCGGTCGTAGTGCACCTTGTTGGTGAGCAGCAGCGCCCAGCGGCCGAGCCGCGGGGAGATCCAGAAGCCGGTGCCGGTGAAGCCGTAGTGGACGAAGGTGCCTTCGGCGGGCTCGGTGCCGGGGGCGTACAGCCAGGACAGGCCGCGGGCGGGCCGCAGTCCGCCGGTCTGCTCGCGCAGTGACTCCCGGATCCACGGCTCGCCCCAGGGTGGTCCGGGCGGCGGGGCGAGCAGCGCGGTGAGGAAGCGGGCGAGGTCGCGGGCGGTGGAGAAGGCCCCGGCGTTGCCGGAGACGCCGCCGAGCAGCCGGGCGGAGGGGTCGTGGACGACTCCGCGCAGGTGGTCGCCGGCCCGCTCCTCGTACTCGGTGGGCGCGGTCCGGGCGGTGAGCGCGGCGTCGAGCGGCCCGTACCGGGTGTCGGTCATGCCCAGCGGGTGCCAGGTCCAGCGCGCGGCGAGTTCGTCCAGCGGCGCGCCGCCGAGGTCCTCGACCAGGTAGCCGAGCAGTACGGCGGCGCGGTCGGTGTACTCGACTGCCGTGCCGGGCGCGCGGCCCGGCGGGGCGGCGATCACCCCGGCCCGGATCGCGGCGGGCTCGCGCCCGTAGAGCGACTCGAAGCGGGTGTACGGGAGCATCCCGGCAGTGTGGGCGAGGAGCCCGCGGGCGGTCACCGCGCCGACGGGGTGCCCCGCGGCCGGCGGCCACCAGCGCCCCAGCGGTTCGTCCAGCGGCAGCCGCCCGGCCTGCCAGAGCGCCCCGGCGCAGGGCCAGAGCGCGACGATCTTGGTGAGGCTCGCCAGGTCGTAGAGCGTGTCCGGCCCGGGTGCGAGCCGCGCGTACGGGCCCCGGCCGAGCGGGCCGTGGCTGCCGCCGCCGAGCGGGCCCCCGGCGTCGCCGACGGCCCAGACGGCGCCCGCCCCGACGGTGCGGACGCCCTCGCGGACCAGCCGGTCCAGCTCCCCGCCCGGTGCGGCCAGGGCGGGGAGCCGGTCGGCTCCGGGTGCTCGGTGGCTCATGCCGTCCCCCAGGGCGTCGTGTCAGGGCGCCGGGAGCCTACCCGGGGCGGCGGCCGCTCAGACCGCCGCGGCGGACCCCTCGGCGGGCTCCTGGCCCAGCTCCGGGCCGAGCTCCTTGCCGAGGCAGACGCTCAGCGGGTGGTCCTTGTAGAAACCGAACTTCCGGATCGCGACGTAGCCCTCGGACTTGTACAGCGCGATGGCCTCGGGCTGCTGGCTGCCGGTCTCCAGGATGAACCGGGTGCGGCCGGCCTCGACGGCCGTCCGCTCCAGGCGGCGCAGCACGGCCCGGGCCAGACCGCGGCCGCGGGCCTCGGGGACCACGAACATCCGCTTCAGCTCGGCGTCGCCGTCGCGCAGGCCGTCCGGGCCGGCCTGCTTGGCCCGCCAGCCGCCGCAGGCGACCGGACGGCCGTCCAGGTAGGCGATCAGGAACAGTCCGGCCGGCGCCTCGAAGTCCTCGGGGCTCATCTCGGTGAAGTCGGGGTCGCCGTAGCGCCGGACGTACTCCTGTTGCACCTCCGCCGACAGGGCCTGGGCATCGGGGTGGGCGTAGCCGGTGATGCGGAACTCGACGGTGCCGGTGTCCTTGGTCGTGCTGGTGTCCATGGTCGAAAAGCCTACGGGCCCCGCTCAGCGGGCCTCGAACCGGGCGACCAGGTCCTCCTTGCCGAACATCCGGGCGGTGTCGACGGCGCTCGGGACGCCCGCGTGCGGGTCGGCGCCGCCGGCCAGCAGGGCGGCGAGCACGTCCTCGGCGCCCTTGAAGACGGCGCCGGCCAGCGGGGTCTGGCCGCGGTCGTTGGCGAGGTTCGGGTCGGCACCGTGCCGGAGCAGCACCTCGACGGTGGCGGCGTGGCCGTGGTAGGCGGCGAGCATGACGAGGGTGTCGCCGCGGTCGTTGGTGAGGTCGGCCGGGGCTCCGGCGTCCAGGTAGGCGGCCAGGGTGTCGGTCGCCCCGGCCCGGGCGGCGTCGAAGAGCTTCCCGGCCAGCGCGATCACCTCGGCGTCGGGGGCGTCGGCGGGCTGCTGGCTGGCGGCGTCGGTCATGGCGGGCGGCCTTTCCGGTCGGTTCGTCGGGTGGTCACGGGCTGCGCCCAGGGCACGGTAGCGGCCGGCGCCGGAGCGGGCCAGCCGGTTTCCGTGATCCGGATGACGGCCCGGGCCCGCCCCGACACGCGGCCACACGGGTTGCGCAGCCATTCGAGCGAACTTTCCGGACCCCCCGGAAACTTCCCACCCACCCCCCGGGAATGCCTGGCGGCACCGATTCCCTGCGGCGCCCGGCCCCCACCCAGGCCGGTTCGCATACCGCCATCCGGCTCCCGGAGCGGCATTGAACGGCAGAACCACCCATTTGCACCGTTCCATCATCTATTACTTTTTGTCACGATTATTGCACTTTCCGTAACACCCGCCGCTTGTCCCCCCTCCCGAGGAGCGGATCGTGATCCTCTCGATTTCCGGCATCGTCCTGTTCGGCACCATCGCCTTTCTCTTCTTCCGCCGGGACGGACTGAAGGTCTCCCACGCCATCGTCTGCGCCCTCTTCGGCTTCTACATCGCCGGTTCGTCGATCGCCCCGAGCATCACCGCGGGCGGCGCCAGCCTCGCGAGCCTGCTCGGCGGCATCAAGTTCTAGCCGCCACCACTCACCCCCGTACCGGCCCGGGCGCGGATCCCACCGCCCCGGGCCCCGTCGTACCCCACCTCCGCACCCCACCCGTCCCACTCGCCCGGGGAGTCAAGGAATGCCGCTCCACCGCCACCTCAGCAAGGGCCGCGAGATCGCCCGGACCGCCGGGGACCACGCCTCCGACATGTTCGCCCCGCTCTCCGTCATCGGCCGCGGCCTGCGCCACCACGCCGACTGGGCCAAGGCCCGCTGGCAGGACACCCCGAAGGAGCGCCGCGGCCCGACGGTCTTCCTGTCCGCCGCGATGCTGGTCGGCATCTACCTGCTGCCGCACGGTCTGCTGTTCGCCCTGATCGCCCTGATGGCCAGCGCCGCCTGGGCCGGACGGGCCCCCAAGGCGCCGCCCGCCCCGCCCGCGCCGGACGTCGCCGACATCAAGCTGAGCGCCCTCTACGCGGCGCTCACCCCGTACCTGTGCGGCCCCGAGGACGCCAACCCGCTGTACCACTTCGAGGGCAGCTACAAGAACGTCTTCGGCTCCTGGGAGTTCGACGGCGAGGGCCGGCTCTCCCGGCTGGAGCTGAGCTACCCCGCGTACTTCACCGACACCGAGCCGGCCGCCCGGGCCCGGATCGAGCAGGTCGTCCAGGGGAAGGCCGGCCGGGCCCGGGAGTACCGCTTCGACTGGGACGAGGAGTCCAACCGGCTGCGGATCGCCGCGCTCGCCCCGCTGCCCACCGACGTCGTCGCCCAGCGCTTCGTGGCCACCCCCGGCGAGATCGTGCTGGGCTTCACCGACGAGGACGGCACCGCGCGGACCATCCCCGTCACCCAGGGCGGCGCGGTCACCCAGCAGCCGCCGGTGGTCTGGCGCACCGGCCCGCGCTCCGCCGAACCGCACCTGCTGGCCCTCGGCGTCACCGGCTACGGCACCTCCAGCCTGCTCCGTTCGGTCGCCCTGCAGGCCCTCCCGTACGCCGACCTGGTGATCGTCGACGGCGCGGGCACCGGGGAGCACGCCTGCCTGGTGAACCGGCCCGGCGTGCACACCGTGGAGACCAGCCTGCACGGCGCGCTGGCCGCACTGGAGTGGGCCGCCCGGGAGACCGACCGGCGGCTCACCGCGCTCAACGCCGCCCGGCACGCCGGCACCGCCCCGCCCGAGGACGTCACCCGGCCGCTGTGGCTGCTGCTGGACCACCCGACCGAGCTGAGCGAACTCGCCCAGGCCGAGGGCCGCCCCGACCCGCAGGACCTGCTGGAGCTGCCGCTGCGGCACGGCCGCGCCGCCCGGGTCACCGTGGCGATCGCCGACGACATCGAGGCCCGGGACCGGCTCACCCCCACCGTCCGCGTCACCACCCGGGCCCGGGTAGTGCTCGGCCCGGCCGGCCCCGAGGAGGGCCGCGCCGCGCTCGGCGCACCGCTGGACATCGTGCCCGCCGCACACGCCCCGATCGGCCGCGGCTACGCCCGGGTCGGCAACGGCACCCCCGTCCGGCTGCAGGTGCCCGCCACCGTCGACCCGCTGGACGACGAGGCCCCGGCCCCGCTGCGGGACGCGGTGATCGCCCTCCTGCCGCACCGCGACACCCGCACCGAGGCGGCCGCCGGCGTACCGCCCCGCCCGGAGCGCCCGCCGCTGGCGACGCCGGCCGATCCGGCCCCGCCGGCCGATCCGGCCCGCCCGGTCGACCTGGCCAAGGACGAGCCGATGATCCGCTCACGTCCGATCTCCTGACCTGCTCGACGGCTCCGGGTCGGGGCCGCCGGACACGGCCGGAACCCGTCCCGGTACGCTCGACACAGAAAGTCCCCACGATCACCAGATGTGAAATAGGTGACACCTTGGGTGATATCACCGGCCAGATGTGACAAATCGGGCGCAGGTGGGTACAAACAGGGGCGGCACGACAGACGACGCATGTCCCGGGACGGGAATCTTCGTCGGAAGCCGAGCGTTGACCGAACGACGAAGAACAGCGACCACTAGTCCTGTGGGCCATAAGCCCGGGAGGCACGATTCATGAGCGAGCGAGCTCTCCGCGGCACGCGACTCGGGGCCACTAGCTACGAGACCGACCGCGGTATCGATCTGGCTCCCCGCCAGACCGTCGAGTACGCATGTCAGAACGGACACCGATTCGAGGTTCCATTCTCGGTCGAGGCGGAGATCCCCGCAGTCTGGGAATGCCGCTTCTGTGGCCAGGAGGCAGCACTCCTCGACGGCGACGAGCCGGAGGAGAAGAAGACCAAGCCGACGCGCACCCATTGGGACATGCTGATGGAGCGCCGGACGCGCGAGGAACTGGAGGAGGTGCTGGCCGAACGGCTGGCCGTGCTCCGCTCCGGCGGGATGAACCTCGCGGTGCACCCGCGGGACACCCGTAAGAGCGCCTGATCTCGCTCCCGCCGCGAGCGGGAGGACGCGAAAAGGGACCCTGGTTTCCAGGGTCCCTTTCGCGTTGTCCGCCCTCGTGGTGGCCGCCCCGCGTCGTCCGCACCCTTCGCGTCGTCAGCCGGTGATCGGCGGGCGGTAGGTGGTGTCCGGGCCCTCCGGGCCGCGCGGGCCGGCCTCCGGCTCGACGACCTCGCCCTGGATGACCTTGCCGTCCGGGCGGTGGATGCGCAGCTGCTCCTGCAGCCGCATCGCGTCGGCGAACGGGTCGGCGCCGACGGCGGAGGTGCCGCGCATCGCCTTGTCGGCGACCCGGCGGCCGACCGCCCGCCACAGCGCCCGGGTGGGCGGGAACAGCAGGGTCAGGGCCAGCAGGTCGGACAGGAAGCCGGGGACGATCAGCAGCAGGCCGGCCAGCACGGTCATGCTGGTGCCGGTCTGCGGCTGCTCGGACTGCGGGTTCTTGCTCTGCTCGATCGCCGCCGACAGCGCCTTCAGCCCGGCCCGCTTGATCAGCGAGCCGCCGATCAGGGCGCCCGCGACGAGCAGCAGCAGGACGGTCAGGCCGCCCAGCCAGGAGCCGACCTGGACCAGCAGCCAGATCTCCAGCACCAGCCAGGCGGTGAGCAGCAACGGCAGCACTCGGCGGAGCTTTCCGCGCGGGGCCGGACGGGTGGGGGCAGCTTGCTGGGTCACGGTACGAATCCACTCCAGGCGGTGCTCTGCGCGCCGCACGGGAGGTCCGGGCCGGCTACGGCACCACCTGGTCCAACGATCCCTACTCGGCCGGTGTTCCGACGGCAGGCTTCTTGCGACGCCCCACCAGGACGGCAGCGCCGCAGGCCAGCAGGCCGCCGAGGGCCAGTGTCCACTCCGGGGCGGCGCCCACCCGGTCGGCGACCGTGGTGCCGTCGCGCAGCGGGACGGTCGCCGACAGCTCGGCCGGGGTCAGCTCCTGGGTGCGCTGCTGGACGGTGCCGTCCGGGGCGATCACGGCGCTGATGCCGCTGGTGGCGGCGATCAGCACGGCCCGGCCGTGCTCGACCGCCCGCAGCCGGCTCATCGCGAGCTGCTGCTCGGGCTGGCCGGTCCTGGCGTAGGTCGCGTTGTTGGTCTGGACGACCAGGACGCGGGCGCCGCTGTCCACGGTGTCGCGGACGATCTCGTCGTACGCCACCTCGAAGCAGATCACGTCGCCGATCCGGGCCGGGCCGAGCTGCATCACGCCGTTGTGGTCGCCGGGGTAGAAGTCCCGGGCGACCCGCTGGAGGCGGGTGATCACCTTCATCAGCTGGGCGCGGAAGGGCACGTACTCGCCGAACGGGACGGGGTGCTGCTTGGTGTAGGAGGCGCCGGGGCCGGTGACCGGATCCCAGACGATGCCCTCGTTCTGGACGTGCTGCGCGTCCGGGCCGTCAACCAGGGTGCCGACCAGGGTGGGCACGCCGATCGCCTTGACGGCCTCGTCGATGCGCTGGCGGGCCAGTGGGTCGCTGAACGGGTCGAGGTCGGAGGAGTTCTCCGGCCAGATCACCACGTCCGGGCGCTCGACCTTGCCGGCCGCGATGTCGGCGGCCAGGCGCTCGGTGGCCGAGGCGTGGTTGTTGAGGACCATCATCGGGCGGCCGAGGAAGTCCATGCCCGGGTTGGGCACGTTGCCCTGGACGATGGCGACCTTCACGGAGTCGGCCGCGGCGGTGGGCACCGGGACGAGGTGGCCGGCGAGCAGCGCGGCCACGGCGCCGAGCGCCGCCAGGGCGGCCGCCTTCGGGGCCCGGCCCGGCCCGCGCAGGCGCAGCGCCGCCCAGGCGAGCAGGGCGCCGGACAGGGCCACCGCGAAGGTCACCAGCGGCGCGCCGCCGAGCGCGGCCAGCGGGGTGTACGGGGTGGCGGTGTTGGCGAAGGCCAGCCGGCCCCAGGGGAAGCCGCCGAGCGGCAGCCGGTCGCGGGCCCACTCCTGGGTGATCCACAGGCAGGCCGTCCAGAGCGGCCAGCCGGGCAGCCGGGAGGTGACGGCCAGTGCGCCGCCGAGCAGCGCCAGGAACAGCGCCTCGACGACCGACAGGCCGACCGTGGCGTCCCAGCCGACCACCCGCAGCCAGCTGAGCAGCATCAGGAAGAACGGCAGGCCGAAGGCGAAGCCCGTCCACAGGCCCTGGCGGAAGGTGCGGCCCCGGGTGAGCAGCGAGAGCGCGGCGACGCCGAGCAGCGACAACGGCCAGAGGTCGAAGGGCGGGAAGGCGAGGGCGAGCAGCAGGCCGGCCAGGGCCGCGAGGCCGGTCCGGGGCAGCCCGGCGCGGACCTTGGCGAGCACCCGGGCACCGAGGCCCGGTCGGGGCGCCGGCTCCGGCGGCTCGGGTGCGGTCCCGGACCGCTCCTGGGTGACGGGAATGGCCACCGGCGCACCATCTTCCTGGGGGCTTGCTGTTCGGACGCTGTGCGAAGAAGGTACCCCGGAAGGCCGCTGGGACGTGCGGTGAGGGTGCTGGTGGGGTTCGTTGCTGGTCAGCGGGCGGTGTAGCGGACCTCGCCGAGTGGCCAGTGGTCGGAGAGCCAGGTGGAGACGGCGCGGTACAGGGGGGCGTCCAGGTGGGCGCGGTCGGCCCGGACCCAGGAGCTGACGCTGACCGCGGACGGGTCCTCGCGGTCCGGGTAGATGTAGACGCAGCCGATCACCTCGCTCCCCTCGGGCTCCAGGACGGTGTAGGTGAAGCCGGTGCGCGCGGCGAAGTCGGCGGCGTGGCGGCGCAGGTCGGCGAGGTTCCGCTCGGCCGGCATCCCGTCGACGGGCGGCCAGCTGCGGCCGACGAAGCCGGGGGTGGCCCGGATGTGCTCGATGCTGCCGGTCCAGGCGGCGTGGTCGGAGGCGTTGTGCTGCTCGCCCAGGGGCTCCAGGCGGAACTCCGGGGCGAGCAGCTCGCGCGGGACGGCGAAGTCGGCGGGGACCAGTGGGTGGGTCGTCATGGTGGTCAACCTACGGCCGGTGCCGCGCCGCCTCACCTGGTTTACCGCCGGTGGACGGCTACCGCTGGTGCACGGTGCGGCTGCGGACCACGGTGCGCAGGCAGGTCGGCAGCGGGTGGCCCGGGGTCAGGTCGGGCAGGCCGGGGGTGCCGGAGCGCGGGTCGGTGGACCAGCCCGCCACCCGGGAGTCGGGGGCCTGGACGACCAGCTCGCCGGCGGCCCAGATCGCGTAGCTGGCGACGGCGCCGGGCACCAGCACGCCGTCCTGGTCCCGGCCGATCGCGCGCCAGCCGCCGCGGGTGTGGGCGGTGAAGGCGGCGCGGACCGAGATCCGGTGGTCGAGGGTCCGGTGGAAGGCCGCCGCGCGGACGGTGCCCCACGGGTCGAGCGGGGTGACCGGGGCGTCCGAGCCGAAGGCCAGCGGGACGCCGGCCCGCAGCAGGGCGGCGAAGGGGTTGAGGGCCGCGGCCCGCTCGGCGCCCAGGCGCTGGACGTACATGCCCTCCGGGCCGCCCCAGGCGGCGTCGAAGGCGGGCTGGACGGAGGCGGTGAGGCCCAGCTCGGCGAAGGCGGCGATGGACTCGCCGTCCAGGGCCTCGGCGTGCTCGACGCGGTGGCGCAGGGCCTTGACCCGGCCGGCGCCGACCCGCTCGCCGGCCGCCCGGACGCCCTCGATCACGGCGGCCACGGCCGCGTCGCCGATGGCGTGGAAACCGGCCTGCAGCCCGGCCTCGGTGCAGGCGGCGACGTGGTCGGCGACCTGCTCGGCGGTCAGGTAGGCGGTGCCGGTGTGCTCGGCGTCGACGTACGGGCTGTGCAGGCAGGCGGTGCGGGAGCCGATCGCGCCGTCGACGAAGAGGTCGCCGCCGGCGCCCACCGCGCCGAGCCGGCGGGCCGTCTCGACGCCGCCCAGCTCTCCCCAGTAGCCGAACACTTCGGGGCCCTCGCCCTCGGCGGCCAGCGCCAGCAGGGCTTCCAGGTCCTGCTCGGAGGAGATCTCCGGGCCGGCGCACTCGTGCAGGGCGCCGATGCCGAGCTCGGCGGCGCGGGCAAGGGTGGCGTGCTGGGCGCGGCGGCGCTGCTCGGGGGTGAGGCGGGCCAGCGCGGTCTGCCGGACGGCGTGGTGGGCGTCCTTGGTGAGCGGGCCCTCGGGGGCGTATCCGGGCCGCTCGGCGAGGCCCTCGGTGAGGGTGCGCAGCGCGGTGGTGGCCAGCGCGGAGTGCACGTCGGTGCGGGAGAGGTAGAGCGCGGCGCCGCGGGCGGCCTCGTCGAGTTCGGCGAGGGTCGGCGGGCGGCCCTCGGGCCAGCCGCTCTCGTCCCAGCCGTGGCCGATCAGCACCCCGCCGGGCTCGGACCGGGCGTCGACGAAGGCGGTGACGGCCGCCAGGGTGGCGGCCAGCGAGGGGCTGCCGGTGAGGTCGAGGCCGGTGAGCGCCAGGCCGGTGGCGGTGGCGTGCACGTGGGCGTCCACGAAGGCGGGGGTGACCAGGGCGCCGTCCAGTTCGACGACCTCGTCGGCGGACGCGGCGTACGCCTCGGCGGCGCCGTCGCTGCCGACCCAGGCGATGTGCTCGCCTTCCACCAGCATCGCGGTGGCGAAGGGGTCGGCGGGGCTGTAGACGGCGCCGCCGCGCAGCAGGACGGTTCGTGGGCCCCTCCTGCCCGAGGGCGGGCAAGGAGGGAGGGTGCGTTCGGTCATGGCGCCAAGTCTGCACCCCGCCCGTTCGGGCTCAGAGCTTCGGGGGTCGGAGCTTCGGGGGTCAGAGCTTCGGGGGTCGGGCCTCGTACGGGGTGGAGAGGACGACGGTGGTGCGGGTGGAGACCCCGGCGGCGCTGCGGATGCGCGCAAGCAGGTCCTCCAGGTCGCCGGGGGCGCCGACGCGGACCTTGAGGATGTAGTTCTCGTCGCCGGCGACGCTGTGGCAGGCCTCGATCTCGGGCAGGCCGGCCAGGCGGTCCGGGGTGTCGTCCGGGGCGCTGGGGTCGAAGGGTTTGACCGAGATGAACGCGGTCAGTGCCAAGTCGACGGCGTCGGGGTCGATGATCGCGGTGTAGCCGCGGATCACCCCTCGCTGTTCGAGGCGGCGCACGCGCTGGTGCACCGCCGAGGTGGACAGGCCGGTGGCCTTGCCCAGGTCCGTGTAGCTCATCCGGCCGTCCTCAAGGAGCAGCTGGACGATGCGTTGGTCGAGATCCTCCACAGTCCGTCAACCTACCCGGTCGGGCGCACGGGGGGCGCACGAGGTGGCACGAGTAAGCACTGCAGGTACCGGGCGGGCACATGCCGGGTGAATGTGGCAGCGGATGTGGTCAAGGACACACCCGGTGCATCACGGTGCACAACACCGCAGGGTTATGAGTCCGGATCACAGGGAAGTGCTGGTTGTGGCCCTGGACGACCAGGCCGGGCCCGATCCTAGGGGGATCCTCATGCCTGCTACTGACCAGCGCGTGCTGGGCGCCGACGAGACCGACGATATGACCGGCCGCGACGACCTCGCGGTCGACCACGCGCCGAACGCCGACCTTGGCGAGGCCGAGACCTGGGAGATCTTCCGGGTCAACTGCCCCGAGTGCCGCCGCCCGATCGCCCTGGTGGCGGACGAGGAGCGGCTGCCGCAGCACGCCCTGCTGCCGACCGCCTGGAACCCCTTCGCCCCCGCGGTCTGCCCGGGCTCGGGCACGCCGACCGACGACCTCGCGGAGGTGGAGGAGCCGGAGGACGCCGAGCCGACCGGCTTCGGGGCGCTGTTCAAGCTCCCGAGCGAACTGGACTGGCGCACCCAGCCGTTCTCGCACGCGGTGGCGCACTGCCCGGTGCGGGTCGCCGCGGTCGGCCAGGCCGTGCCCGCCCTCCCCTCCGTCCCGACGGTCTCCGCGCTCCGCGCCATCCCGGAGCAGCGCCGCCGCCTCGTCCGGCGCTGACCGTCCGGCCCGCGCGCACCGGTAGACACCGCACGGGGTCGACGCCGCGCACGGGCCGGTGGACGCGCCGCCAGGAACGCCTCCGGCCGTCACTCCGCACCCTGGAGTGACGGCCGGAGGCCGTATGCGGGGAGGGTGCCGGGTCGTCGCGGACACCCGGCCCTCCCGGGGCGTCAGCCCTTGGTGAGGTGGCGGCCGATCACCAGGCGCTGGATCTGGTTGGTGCCCTCGACGATCTGCAGCACCTTGGCCTCGCGCATGAACCGCTCCGCCGGGAAGTCCTGGGTGTAGCCGTAGCCGCCGAGCACCTGGACGGCGTCGGTGGTCACCCGCATCACCGCGTCGGTGCAGAACAGCTTGGCCATCGCCGCCTCCTTGGAGAACGGCCGGCCCGCGTCCTTCAGGCGCGCGGCGGCCAGGTAGAGCGCACGGCCGGCCTCGATCTGGGTGGCCATGTCGGCGAGCATGAAGGACAGGCCCTGGAACTCGGCGATCGGACGGCCGAACTGGCGCCGGGTGCGCGCGTAGTCGACCGCGAGGTCGAGCGCGGCCTGGGCGACGCCGATCGCGCAGGCGGCGATGCCCAGGCGACCGGAGTCCAGCGCGGCGAGCGCGATCTGGAAGCCCTGGCCCTCCTCGCCGACCAGCCGCTCGCGGGGCACCCGGGCGCCGTCGAAGTGCAGCTGCGCGGTCGGCGAGGAGCGCATGCCCATCTTGTGCTCCGGCGGGGCCGCGGACAGGCCCTGCTGGGTGCCGGGGACGAGCAGGCAGCTGATGCCCTTGGCACCCTCGCCGCCGGTGCGCACCAGGGCGCTGTAGAAGTCGGCCTGGCCGCCGTGGGTGATCCACGCCTTGGTGCCGTTCACCACGTACGCCTCGCCGTCGAGGTCGGCGCGGGTGCGCAGCGCGGCCGCGTCCGAGCCGGACTGCGGCTCGGAGAGGCAGTAGGCGCCGAGCTGCTCGCCGGAGAGCATGCCGGGCAGCCACTTGTCGCGCTGCTCGTCGGTGCCGAAGGTGGCCAGCGCGTGGCAGGACAGGGTGTGCACGCTGACGCCGAGGCCGACGGCCAGCCAGCCGGCCGCGAGCTCCTCCAGCACCTGGAGGTACACCTCGTAGGGCTGCGCGCCGCCGCCGTACTTCTCGTCGTACGGGAGGGAGAGCAGGCCGGCCTCGCCGAGGGTGCGGAAGACCTCCCGCGGGAAGCGGCCGGCGGCCTCGTCCTCCGCCGCGCGCGGCTGGAGCTCGCGCTCGACCAGGTCCCGGGTGAGGCTCAGCAGCTCGCGGGCCTCCTCGGTGGGCAGCTGGCGCTCCACGGCTTTCACAGGGGAGGGGGTCATGGCGGTGGTCGCCTCCTCGATCGGGCGACGGACCGAGCTGTCGGCTGGTCCGGCGCGGGTGTGGCTGGTCGGACCGACCGGCACCGGGTTGCGGTGAACGGCCGTTCACAGTCGTGGCGAAGCGAGTATGCCCGAAACCCGCGCTGCCGTCACGACCTGCACAGATGAACTGTCCGCAGTGGTGGGGTACGGCACCGTAGGGTTGACGTTGTGGCTGCTTTCGGAACCCCCTCCTCCCCTTCCCGGCGCACCCCGGACGACGGGCTGAGCGCGCTGGCCGAGGATCTGCGGGCGCTGCCGCCCTCGTGCGGGCCGGTGCGGCTGGTCGCGGTGGACGGGCACGCGGGGTCCGGGAAGACGACCTTCGCCGGGCGGCTGGCGGCGGCGCTGGGCGGGGCTCCGGTGGTGCACCTGGACGACCTGGCCACCCACAGCGAGCTCTTCGGGTGGACCGGGCGGCTGCGCGAGCAGGTGCTGGAGCCGCTGGCGGCCGGGCGGGACGCCGCGTACCGGGTGTACGACTGGACGCTGCGCCGCTTCGCGGGCACGGCCGCGGTGCCGGCCGCCCCGGTCGTGCTGGTCGAGGGGGTCGGCTCGGGACGGCGGGCGGTGCGGCCGTGGCTGGCCCGGGTGATCTGGATGGAGCTGGCCGCCGATGCGGCCCGCCGCCGGGGCGAGGAGCGGGACGGCCCGGAACTGGCCGAGTTCTGGGCGGGCTGGGCCCGGGCCGAATCGGCGCATTTCGCCGCGGACCCGAGCCGCCCGTACGCCGCGACGCGGGTCGACGGGGTGACCGGCCGGATCGCGCCGGGCACCGTCGGTGAACCTTCAACAATCGCCTTGACCTGCGACATCGCCAGGATTTAGGTTCTCCTCAGTCGCCGGAACGAAAGCGTCCGGCGCCTCGGACCCGGCGCCCCCGGCTTGTTCCCCCGTGAGCCGGGGGCGTCGTCCGGTCCCCTTCCGAATCTCGCTCCCCCGCCGCCCCGCTCAGTGCCCGTTTCGGTGCCCGGCCGCTCAACAGCCGCCCGTACGATCGCATTTGACCCCCTTCGGCACCCTTCCGGATCAGCCCGGCCCCGGTACGATTTCCTGGCGGGCGCATATGCGCCGCAGGGGCTCGACGACCACCGGCCAGGCCGCGCGCACGCGAGTCGCCGGCCGAGCCCCGGGCCACACCGCGGGGGGCGTGAGTGACGACGGTGGACAGTTCGGACAGCACGGCGGGCGGCCCGGACCGGCTCGCCGACCGGGCCTGGCTTCGCGCCATGGACGCCTACACGGCCGGTGCGTACACCCGGGCCGAGGAGGAGTTCCGGGCGGCCGTCCGGCTGGACCCGGGCATGGCCGACGCATGGCTCGGCCTGCACGCGCTGCGCAGCGACACCTCGGCGGCGCTGCTGGCGATGTACCGCCACCAGAAGCGCTTCGGCGAACAGCGGCGACTGCACCGACGGCCGCTCAGTTCCTGGTACTGGCTGGGCTGGTGGGTCCAGCCCGTGCTGGAGGACGCCCGCGACCTCGCGCTGGCGCACGCCTCGCACTGGCTGGACGGCCGCCACCTGGCCGAGCTGGACCGCGCGCTGGAGCAGTGCCCGGCACCCAGCGAGGACCCGTCCGCCCGCTTCCTGTACGCCTGCCGGTCCTACCTGCTCAAGGACTGGGAGCAGCTGATCCGGGACACCGACCGCCTGCTGGACGACCCGATGCTCGGCATCGAGGCCGGACTGTTCGCCGGGATGGCGCGGGTGCGGCTGGACATGTGCGCGCAGGCGCAGGCCCCACTGGCCGCCTCGCTCGCCCGCTGCCGCTCCGAGCAGCCGCAGCGCAAGGAGCTGCGGTACTGGCTGGCACGGGCGTACGAGGGCGCCGGGCGCAGTGCGGCGGCGCTGCCGCTCTACCGGGCGGTGCACCGGGCGGATCCGGCGTTCATGGACACCGCGGCACGGCTGGCCGCCATCTCGGCCGAGGACGGGCTCGCGGACGGGCTCACGGACGGCGTCGCCGACGGGCTCGCGGACGGGCTGCTCATGGGCGGGCGTTCGGGCGGGGCCGAGAACGCCGGGCCGGGCGTCGAGGCCGGCTTCCCGGACGACGCCGGGTACACCGCCGGGTACGCCGCCGGGCCGGGGTTCGGCGAGGAGTTCGAGGACGGAGCCGGGCAGGACGGCGCGACCGTCTCCGGCGACGGGGTGCTGGACGGCGGGATGCCGAACGGCGGCGTGCCGAACGGCGGGCCCCCGCTGGACGCCGGCCTGGCGGACGACGGCCTGCTGGAGGGGACGCTCGCCGACGGCACACCGCAGGCCGCCGGTGAGCGGTCCGGATCGGGCGGCCCCCAGAGCGGCCCCGCCGCACCTCCGCCCCCGCCCTCGCCGCTGCCGGTCCGCGGCCAGGCGCAGCCCCGGGCGGCGGCCGCGCCCGCGCCCCGGCCGGACAGCGACGAGCGGGAGTTGGACGCCGCCCTTGCCGAACTCTCGCTGATGGTCGGCATGGAGCCGGTGAAGCGCCAAGTCCGCGCGCTGTCCGCCCAGTTGAGAATGTCGCGACTGCGGGCCGCACAGGGCCTGCCGGTTCAGCCGCCCAAGCGCCACTTCGTCTTCTCCGGCCCCTCCGGCACCGGCAAGACCACCGTGGCCCGTATCCTCGGCCGGGTCTTCCACGCCCTCGGCCTGCTCTCCGGCGACCACCTGGTGGAGGCCCAACGCGCGGACCTGGTGGGCGAGTTCCTCGGCCAGACCGCCGTCAAGGCGAACGAGCTGATCGACTCCGCGCTGGACGGGGTGCTGTTCATCGACGAGGCGTACAGCCTCTCCAACTCCGGCTACACCAAGGGCGACGCGTACGGCGACGAGGCGCTCCAGGTGCTGCTCAAGCGCGCCGAGGACAACCGGGACCGGCTGGTGGTGATCCTGGCCGGCTACCCCGAGGGCATGAACCGACTTCTCGCCACCAACCCCGGCCTCAACTCCCGCTTCACCACCCGGGTCGACTTCCCGAGCTACCGCCCGGGCGAGCTGACCGCGATCGGCGCCGCGCTGGCCGGCCGGGACGGCGACGGCTGGGACGAGGACGCCGCCGAGGAGCTGGCCAGCATCTGCACCCACGTGGTCCGCGAGGGCTGGATCGACGAGCTGGGCAACGGCCGGTTCATCCGCACCCTGTACGAGAAGTCCTGCGCCTACCGGGACCTGCGGCTGTCGCTGCTGCGCGAGCCGCCCGGACGGGAGGACCTGGCCACGCTGCGCCTGCCGGACCTCGTCCAGGCGTACGGGGAGCTGATCGACGGCCGGGGCTGAGCCCGCCCGGAGGCGAGCGCGGGAGTCACGCCTCCCTGAGCAGCGCGGCCTCGCGCTCGGGGTCGAGCCCGACGGCGGCCCGGTCGGAGCGCTGCGGGGCGGTGCCGCCGATCGCCTGCAGCCAGGCCCAGGTGGACTCGACCGTCTCCTCGACCGGCCGGCAGCGCAGCCCGGCGCCGACGGCGCGCTCGACCGAGCCGGTGTGCAGGAAGTCGTACAGCTCGCCGGGTGCCAGCCAGATCGGCAGCTCGGTCCACGGTTCGATGCCCGCCGCCAGGATCCGCTCGGGGTCGGTCCAGCGCAGTTCGGCGTCCGAGCCGGTGGCCCGCACGCAGGCCTCCAGCAGCTCCCCCATCGTGGCGTGGCCGGACGGGCTGACCAGGTTGTACGGGCCGCCGAGGCGGGCCACCACCGCGTCCAGGGTCCAGGCCGCGAGGTCGCGGGCGTCGATGTACTGCAGCGCCAGCTCGCGCGGCCCGGGGGCGAGTACCGGGCCGCCGCGGGCGATCCGGTTCAGCCACCAGGGCAGTCGGCCGATGTTCTCGTGCGGGCCGAGGATCAGCCCGGCGCGGGCGAGCAGGGCCTGCCCGCCGAACTCCGCCTCCAGAGCCAGTTCGGCGCCGCGCTTGGCCTCGGCGTAGGGCACCTCGCCGGTGAGGTCGGGCGACGAGGCGACCGCCGGCGCCGACTCGCCCGCGTCGGCGACCAGCGGGTACTCGTACACCGACCGGCTGGAGACGTACGCGTAGTGGCCGACCCGGCCGTTCAGTACCCGGGCGCTGTCGCGCACCGCGGCCGGGGCCCAGGACCAGGTGTCCACCACTGCGTCCCACTCCTCCGCCCCCAGCGCCGCGAGCCCGTCCTCGGCCGTGCGGTCGCCCTTCAGCACCCGGACGCCCTCGGGCGCGGGCTGCGTGCCGCGGTTGAGGGCCGTCACCTCCCAACCCCTGGCCAGCGCCTCCTCGGCGACGACCCGTCCGACGAACTTGGTTCCACCCAGCAGGAGAAGTCTCATGCCGGCCACTCTCCTCCGAGGGCGGCCGGCATGGAACGGCTGCATGCTCTGGGCAGAATCGCCGGGAGAGGACACGCCCTCGGTGAACACGGGAACCCGGCAGCGCCCGGGCGGTCGCGAGGGCCCGGGCGGTCGCGGTCGCCTAGGCGGTCGCGCGGTGGTCCGGGTCGTGCATCTCCCCGATCAGCTCCTCCAGGACGTCCTCCAGCGTGACCACGCCGAGCGTGCGCCCGTCCTGGTCCAGGACGGCGGCCAGGTGGCAGGCCGCGCGGCGCATCGCGCCGAGGGCGTCGTCCAGCGGGAGGCCGCCGCGCAGCGCCGTGATCGGCCGCCACAGGCGGGCCGGGATCGGCGCCGAGGGCTCCTCCACGTCGAGGATGTCCTTGAGGTGGACGTAGCCGAGGTAGCCGTGGCCGGCCGGGTCGCCGTCGGTGACCGGGAAGCGCGAGAAGCCGGTGCGCAGGGCGAGCTCCTCGACCTCGGCGGCGGTCGCCTTGGTGTCCACGGTGACCAGCTGCTCGGGCTTGAGCAACACCTCGGTGACCGGTCGGCGGCCCAGCTCCAGGGCGTCCTCCAGGCGCTCCTGGCGGTCCTCGTCGAGCAGGCCGGCGTCCCGGGAGTCGACCAGCAGGTACATCAGCTGCTCGGTGGTGAAGACCGACTCGACCTCGCCCTTGGCGTCGACCCGGAACAGCTTGAGGATGCCGTTGGCGAAGGTGTTCAGCAGCCAGATCACCGGGGCCAGCCAGCGGGCCAGCCGGTCCAGCGGCGGGCCGAGCCAGAGCGCGGCCTTCTCCGGGCCGGCCATGGCCATGTTCTTCGGCACCATCTCGCCCATCACCATGTGCAGGAAGACCACGACGGCGAGCGAGATCCCGTACGAGAGCGGGTGCATCAGGCCGGACGGGACACCGATCGCGTGGAACGGGCCCTCCAGCAGGGAGGCGATGGTCGGCTCGGCGAGGGCACCGAGGCCCAGCGAGCAGACGGTGATGCCGAGCTGGGCGGCGGCCAGCATCGCGGAGACGTTGGACAGCGCGTGCAGCACCGTGCGGGCGCGCCTGTGCCCGGCCTCGGCGAGCGGCTCGATCTGGCTGCGGCGCACCGACACGACGGCGAACTCGGCGCCGACGAAGAAGGCGTTGCCCAGCAGGAGCAGCAGCGCCACGGCGAGTTGGAGGACGGTCATCGGGCGCCGTCCTCGTCCGCGCCGAACATCCCGGGCGCGGCGGTGCGCTCCACCCGGACCTGGCTGGTGCGGTGGCGGTCGACACCGGTCACGGTGAACCGCCAGCCCGGCAGTTCGGCCTGCTCGCCCACCTCGGGGAGCTTGCCGAGCAGGTCGGCGACCAGGCCGGCCAGCGTCTCGTACGGGCCGTCCGGGGCGTTCAGGCCGATCTGTTCCAGCTGGTCGATCCGGGTGCGGCCGTCGGCCTCCCAGACCGGCAGGCCGTCGACGGCCGGCAGCCGGAGCAGCTCGGGGTGGTCCTCCGGGTCGTGCTCGTCCTGCACCTCGCCGACGATCTCCTCGACGATGTCCTCGACGGTGACGACGCCGGCGGTGCCGCCGTACTCGTCGACCACGATGGCCATCGGCTGGAGGCGGCGCAGCCGGTCGAGCAGCCGCTCGGCGGGCAGGGTCTCGGGCACCAGCAGCGGCGGCGAGGAGAGCTCGCCGACCCGCACCAGGCCGCGCCGGGCGGCCGGGACGGCGAGGGCGTCCTTGAGCGTCACGATGCCGGTGACCTCGTCCAGGCTGTCGGCGTACACCGGGAAGCGGGACAGGCCGGTGGCCCGGGTCAGGTTGAGGACGTCGGAGGCGGTGGCGTCGCGCTGGAGCGCGGACACGTCGACGCGCGGGGTCATCACGGACTCGGCGGTCAGCTCGCTCAGGCCCAGGGTGCGGACGAAGAGGGTCGCCGACTCCTCGTCTATCGCGCCGGCCTTGGCCGAGTGCCGGGCCAGCGAGACCAGCTCGGCCGGGGTGCGGGCGTGGCCCAGCTCCTCCTGCGGCTCGATGCCGAACGCCCGTACGGTGCGATCGGCGGCGCCGTTGAGGAAGCTGATCAGCGGGCGGCAGGCGAAGGAGAACGCCATGTGCGGGGCGGCGACCGCGCGGGCCACCTGGAGCGGGCGGGAGATCGCCCAGTTCTTCGGGACCAGCTCGCCGATCACCATCTGGACGACGGTGGCCAGCACCATGCCGACGACCACGGCGACGCCGCGGGCGGCCGAGTCGGGCACACCGAGGCCGGACATGACGGGCGCGAGCAGGGTCGACAGGGCCGGCTCGGCGAGCATGCCGACCACCAGCGAGGTGACGGTGATGCCGAGCTGGGCGCCGGAGAGCTCGAACGAGAGGTGCCGCAGGGCCCCGGAGACGCGGCGGGACTTGGCGTCGCCCGCCTCGGCGGAACGTTCCACCGCCCCGCGCTCGACGGTCACGAAGGCGAACTCGGCGGCCACGAACAGGCCGTTGGCGAGGATCAGGAGAACGGCGGCGAACAACAGCAGCCAGGCGGTGATCACAGTGCCGCCTGCCTTCCGGGGAGCGGAAGTGAGGCGGCGCAGGTACTACCGGACGGATCGTCCATCGAGGGGGAGAGTCACTCCTCTGGTCGGTGCGGGGGGACGCGTCCGCGGTCGCTGCGGGGGTCGCGTCGGAGCAGGGCGAACTTTGCCCTGCTTTTACCAGCGTAGACCATACCCAAGCGGACCTAGGAAGTCTGTTCGGACCCGCCGGGCCCCGGCACCGCAGGCCCCGGAACCGCAGGTCGCAGGGCCCTGGGGGCCGCTCTCAGGCCTGCGCGTGGTGCTCGACCAGGTCGCGCAGCGCGCGGGCGTCCGCGATCGCCTGCGCCTTGCCGACGCCGGACTGGATGCCGACGACGGCGAGCGAGGTGCCGTCGGCGAGGTCGAGGGTGGCCCACGGGTCGCCCTGGCGGAAGTTGACCCGGACGATCTCGGCCCAGGCGAGCCGGCGGCTGCGGACGAAGTTGACCACCGTCACGCCGTCCCGGTCGGCGCTGACCCGGGGGCGGGCCAGCATCAGGCCGACGGCGGCGAACAGGACGCCGCTGCCCGTCATCATGATCCGGTCGTTGAGCTGCCAGTTCTCCGGGAGCAGCACGGCCAGCACGGCGAACAGCACCACCAGCACGACGCAGACCGGCAGCAGCACGGCGCGGGTGCGGCGCGGCGCCCAGGTGACGGGGAACTCGACGGGCGGCGTGGACACGTGGGGTCTCCGGTGGGGTGGTTCCATGGGGTGGTTCCAGGCGAAGGGCGGGGACGCTGTTCGGCGTCCCCGCCCCATTCAACCGTTGCTTGACTGTGCGACTGCGACCGGCCGGGCCGGAGTGGGCAGGTCAGAGGCGGCAGGCGTGGATGTTGGTGACCAGGATGGCCCGGGCGCCGATGCCCCACAGGTCGTCCATGATCCGCTGGGCCTCCTTGCGGAGCACCATCGCTCGGACCGCGACCCAGCCCTCGGTGTGCAGCGGCGAGACGGTCGGCGACTCCAGGCCGGGAGTGAGCGCCACGGCGGCGCTGACGCTCTCGGCGCGGATGTCGTAGTCCATCAGCACGTAGCGGCGGGCCACCAGCACGCCCTGGAGGCGGCGCAGGAACTGCTCCACCCCGGCGTCCTCGCCCGCGCCCTTGGGGCGGATGACCACGGCGTCCGAGACCAGGATCGGGTCGCCGAACACCTCCAGGCCGGCGTTGCGCAGGCTGGTGCCGGTCTCCACGACGTCGGCGATCACGTCGGCGACGCCCAGCTGCACCGCGGTCTCGACCGCGCCGTCCAGCTTGGTGACCGTCGCCTTCACACCGTGGTCGGCCAGGTGCTGCTCGACCAGACCGGTGTACGAGGTCGCGATCCGCAGGCCCTCCAGGCCCTTGACGTCCTCCACGGCGACGCCCTCGGGGCGGGCGAAGCGGAAGGTCGACCCGGCGAAGCCGAGGGCGAGCACCTCCTCGGCGTTGGAGTGCGAGTCCAGCAGGAGGTCGCGACCGGTGATGCCGATGTCCAGCCGGCCGGAGCCGACGTAGACGGCGATGTCGCGCGGGCGCAGGAAGAAGAACTCGACCTCGTTGTTCGGGTCGACGAGGACGAGCTCCTTCGGGTCCTTCCGCTGGCGGTAGCCGGCCTCATGGAGCATCTCCGCCGCGGGACCCGAGAGCGAACCCTTGTTGGGGACGGCGATGCGCAGCATGGGAGGTTGCTTCCTTACCTGTTGGGAGGGGGTGCGGTTTCGGACCGGTTCCAGCGGTACGTGCAGACGTCTTTCAGAGGTACTTGTAGACGTCGTCGAGCGTCAGCCCACGGGCGATCATCATCACCTGAAGGTGGTAGAGCAGCTGGGAGATCTCCTCCGCCGTCTGCTCGTCCGACTGGAACTCGGCGGCCATCCAGACCTCGGCGGCCTCCTCGACGACCTTCTTGCCGATCGCATGGACGCCCTGCTGGACGAGCTGCGCGGTACGGGAGGACGAGGGGTCGCCGGAGGCGGCCTTCTGCTGGAGCTCGGCGAAGAGCTCCTCGAATGTCTTCGAAGCCATGATGGGCCCACCTTACGGCGTGCGGGCGGACGGACGGTAAACGGTCCCGGACCGTGGACAGTCCGGTGGACGTCCACGGTCCGGGACCGCTCCGAGGCCGCTCGGGACCGTGCGGGGACCGCTCCGGGGCCGTGCGGGCTGCCGTCAGAGCGTGGCGCGCAGCACCGCGGCGGTGGCGACGGCGGCGGTGACGGCCTCGTGGCCCTTGTCCTCGGCGGAGCCGGGCAGGCCGGCGCGGTCGAGCGCCTGCTCCTCGTTGTCGCAGGTGAGCACGCCGAAGCCGACCGGGACGCCGGTGTCGACGCTGACCTGGGTGAGGCCGAGGGTGGCCGCCTGGCAGACGTAGTCGAAGTGCGGGGTGCCGCCGCGGATGACCACGCCGAGCGCCACCACGGCGTCGTAGCCACGCTCGGCGAGGCGCTTGGCGGCGACCGGCAGCTCGAAGGTGCCGGGGACGCGCAGGACGGTCGGCTCGGCGATGCCCAGCTCCTTGAGCGCGCGGTGGGCGCCGTCCAGCAGGCCGTTCATGACCTGGTCGTGCCACTGGGCGGCGACGACGGCGACCTTGAGGTCGGCGGCGCCGTCGATGGTCAGCTCGGGGGCTCCGTGGCCACTCATGTTCTTCTCTTTCCTGTCGTGCCTGTCGTGGTGGGGTGCTTCAGGAGCCCAGGCCGGGCAGGTCGTGGCCCATCCGGTCGCGCTTGGTGCGCAGGTAGCGCAGGTTGTGCTCGCCCGGCGCGATCTCGACCGCCTCGCGCCCCTTGACCTTGAGGCCGTGCTCGGTGAGCGCGGTCAGCTTCTGCGGGTTGTTGGTGAGCAGGGTGAGCGAGCGGATGCCGAGGTCCACCAGCATCTGCGCCGCGATGCTGTAGTCGCGGGCGTCGGCGGGCAGGCCGAGGTCCAGGTTGGCCTCGACGGTGTCGCGCCCCTGCTCCTGCAGCTCGTACGCGCGCAGCTTGTGGGCCAGGCCGATCCCCCGGCCCTCGTGGCCGCGCAGGTAGAGCACCACGCCGCGGCCGGCCTCGGCGATCCGCCGCAGCGAGGCCTCCAGCTGCGGGCCGCAGTCGCAGCGCAGCGAGCCGAAGACGTCACCGGTCAGGCACTCGGAGTGGACCCGCACCAGGACGTCCTCGCCGTCCGGCAGCCGCCCGTCGGCCGCCAGGCCGCCGGCCACCAGGGCGATGTGCTCGATGCCGTCGATGGTGCCCTTGTAGCCGACGGCGGTGAACTCGCCGTACGCGGTGGGCAGGGCGGTGACGGCGGCCCGGTCGACGTGCAGCTCGGTGCGGCGGCGGTAGGCGATCAGCTCCTCGATGGAGATGATCGCGAGGCCGTGCTCACGGGCGAAGGCGACCAGCTCGGGCAGCCGGGCCATGGAGCCGTCGTCGTTGACCACCTCGGCGATCGCGCCGGCCGGCGGCAGCCCGGCGAGCCGGGCGAGGTCGACGGCGGCCTCGGTGTGGCCGGGGCGCACCAGCACGCCGCCCTCGACGGCGCGCAGCGGGAAGACGTGCCCGGGGCGGGTGAGGTCGCCGGGCTCGGTGCCGGGCGAGGAGAGCAGCCGGACGGTGCGGGCGCGGTCGGCGGCCGAGATGCCGGTGTCCACCCCCTCGCGGGCGTCCACCGAGACGGTGTACGCGGTGCCCTTGCGGTCCTCGTTGACCTGGGTCATCGGCGGGAGCTTGAGGCGGTCCAGCTCCTCGCCGGTCATCGGGGCGCAGATCACGCCGGAGCTGTAGCGGATGGTGAAGGCCATCAGCTCGGGGGTCGCGGCGGAGGCGGCGAAGACGATGTCGCCCTCGTTCTCGCGGTCCTCGTCGTCGACCACGATCACCGCGCGGCCGAGGGCGATGTCGGCGATCGCCCGCTCGACCGGGTCGAGGACGAGCTCGGCCTCGGTGGTGCCCTTGTCGGACTGGTTCTCGGTCATGCCGTGACTCCCTGCGGGACGGTGGCGGACTTGACGCGCGGCTCACGGGTGCTCAGCCACCAGGAACGCAGGCCGAGCAGCACCAGGACGAAGTAGATGGAGTAGGTGAGGCCGGAGAAGGTGTAGCCGCTGTTGAAGGCGAACGGGACGCCGACCGCGTCGACGGCGATCCAGGCGAACCAGAACTCCACCCAGCCGCGGGCCTGCGCGACCATCGCGGCCAGCGTGCCGACGAAGATGTACGCGTCCGACCAGGGGCTCCAGGACAGGCTGGGGAAGGACGTGAAGAGCAGGGCGAGCGCGACCGTGCCCGCCGCGGTGCCGGCCGCCAGCGCGATCCGCTCCGGCCAACTGGCGAACCGCACCGCGATGGTGCCGCCGTCACGCCGGCCCCGCCGCCACTGCGCCCAGCCCCAGGCGGCGGTGGCGATCACGATCAGCTGCTTGCCGATCAGACCGGGGACGTGGCCCCCGAGGTAGGCGGTGATCAGCACCACGCCGGACAGCAGCTGGACCGGCCAGCTCCAGACCGAGCGGCGCCAGCCGAGCGCCAGGCCGGCGAAGCCGAGCAGGTTGCCGAACATGTCGGCCCACTTCACGTGTTCGCCGAGGACGGTGAACGCCTCTCCGCTGAGCCAGCTCACTTGGACTCCCCCGGGTTCTCGTCGATCGGCAGGTTGGGCAGGGTGGGCAGGTTCGGCAGCGCGGGCAGGGTGCGCGATTCGAGCAGCCGCTCCACGTACTTGGCGAGCACGTCCACCTCCAGGTTGACGCTCTCGCCGACGGCCTTGGCGCCGAGCGTGGTCAGCGCGAGGGTGGCCGGGATGAGGCTGACGGTGAAGCTGTCCCGGGCGGCCTCCACCACGGTGAGGCTGACGCCGTCCACCGTGATCGAGCCCTTCTCCACCAGGTAGCGGGAGATGGTGTCGGGCAGCGAGAACCGCAGCACCTCCCAGCGCAGTTCGCCGTCCGCGTCGCGCTCGCCGGGCTCACGGCTCACCAGCCGCCCGGTGGCGTCGACATGGCCCTGGACGAGGTGGCCGCCGAGCCGGGCGCCGAGCGCCATGGCGCGCTCCAGGTTGACCCGGGAACCGGGCTTCAGCTCGCCGAGGCTGGAACGGTGCAGCGTCTCGGCCATCACGTCGGCGCTGAACTCGCCGGTGCCCTCGGCCAGTTCGGCCGGGGAGTCGACGACCGTCAGGCAGACGCCGTTGACCGCGATGGAGTCGCCGTGGCCCGCGTCCGCACAGACCACCGGGCCGCGCAGGCGGATACGCGAGGAGTCGCCGATCTCCTCGATCGACACGACCTCGCCGAGCTCTTCGATGATGCCGGTGAACACCCGGGTTCTCCTCGCGCTTGGGGCGCGGACTCCGGGGCGGCAGAAGGGAGATGACACGGACGGGCACCGGTGCACGAGCCGCCGGCAGCACCCGTCGCCGGGGTTGCCGAGACCGCCGGGAGATCGCTCACCCGACCCGGGAGACACCTCTCCCGCCGTCCACCTGACCGTGGCCCGGTCCGGTAACGATGGACCACGGGTACTGCACTTCGTCCGCCCGCGCACGCCTCCCATCCGGACTTTAACCGTCGGTCCAGGAATTTCACCTGGTCAACCGGCCGCTGGCTGCGGACGGGTCGCGGACTGTAACCGCCGGTTCGGATTTTCACCGACCCCGGAGTGCGCTGAACGTCACTGCTGTTGCCGTCATTCTGCCACGACCGACGCAAGGCCAGGGAGGGGCCTGCACTGTGGTCTGTTTCACGGACTTCCGGGGAATGCGCGGCGGGGGTGCTCCGCGCGGCCTCCGGGGGGCCGGTTCGGTGGTGCGGGCGGTCCGATGGTTCGCGCGGTGCGGCCGGTTCGGCCGGTTCGGTGGCGAAGGCGGGCGGAGGGGGCGAGGCTGGTTGGTGGGGCCCTGCCGGTGACGCACCGAAGTTATGGAGGCGAGGGCGATGGCGAAGTTCATGGACGTCCACCACGGGATGACCGGGATCACGGCGGACCAGCTCAGGCAGGCCCACGCGGCCGACCTGGCGGCCCAGGGAGAGGAGGGCGTCCACTTCGAGCAGGCGTGGGCGGACCCGGAGTCGGGCACGGTGTACTGCCTCTCCGACGCGCCCTCCAAGGAGGCCGTGCAGCGGGTGCACAGCCGTACCGGGCACCCGGCGGACGAGATCCACCCGGTGCCGTTGACCGTGTGAGGACGGGGCTCGGAGCGAGGTGAGGGCGGGGCTCAGAGCGTGGCGGGTGCAGCAATCTGGAGGAAGTGGGTGACCTCCGGAGGGTGGGCGAGGTAGCTCAGCTCGCCCTCCGACCAGACCGGCCGGATCCGCCACATCGGCCCGGCGTAGCCGCGCAGGGCCGCCTCGTCGCGCCAGCGGCTCACCACCAGTACGCGGTGCCCGTCCTCCGTCACCGAGCGCAACAGCTCGCCGCCGAGGCAGCCGTCCGTCCGCCCCAGCTGCGGGATCACCTGGGTGGTCAGGTGCGCGCAGAACTCCTCGATTCGGCCTGCCAGGACCTGCCCGGCCCAGATTCTTACGATCACGACCACCACCTCCGCGCGGCTGGAGTCCCTGGCCCCATTATCAGCGGAAAACCGCTGGTGGCGAGGGGTGGAGCCGGGGAATCGACGGAGGGCTTCGACAGGGGTTCGACGGCAGTGCGACGGGGGTCGACGGGGTTCGGGCTGCGCGACGGCTGCGGTCCTCGGGTGGGGCCGCCTTACGGCCTGGGGTTGTGCCGAGGGGTCTCGGTTAGATTCCTGGTATGACCACCACACCGGAAGCTGTCGTCCCGTCAAGCGTCGATCCGGACCGGCCGGGCAGCCTGTTCAGCGCTCTCAGCGCGGGGGCCCTGACCGACCCCGCCCAACTGCGCGAGGTCTACGAGCAGCCCGGCGACCACGCGCGCCGCAAGCAGGTCGACCACCTGCACGAGGTCGCGAAGCGCCTGATCGCCTGCGCCTCGCTGGTGTTCGTCGCCAGCACCGACGCCGCCGGGCGCTGCGACGTCTCACCGCGCGGCGGGCCGGCCGGGCTGGTGTCGGTGCTCGACGACCACACCCTGGCCATTCCGGACGCCACCGGCAACAAGCGCCTGGACACCCTGCACAACATCCTGGAGAACGGCCGGGTCGGGCTGCTCTTCGTCGTCCCGGGACGGGACACCACGCTGCGGGTCAACGGGCGGGCCTGCGTCTCCACCGACCCCGAGCTGCTGCGCCAGCTGACCGCCGTCGGCAAGCCGCCGCGCAGCGCGATCGTGGTCGGGGTCGAGGAGGTGTACGCGCACTGCCCGAAGTCGCTCATGCGCGGCTCGGCGTGGAAGCCGGAGAACTGGCTCGCCAAGGACGCGCAGCCGACTTCGGCGGAGGTCACGCTCTCGCACCTGCGGGACGAGTCGCTGACCATCGAGATGATCGAGCAGACCGAGCGGGAGGCGCTGCTGTACCGGTACGAGTGAGCCGGCGGGGCGACATCGGTGCGGCGGCGGCGGCGGCGCGGCGGGCGGGGCTCGGGCCGGGTTGCCCACCGGACCCCGCGTCGCTCAGGCGGCCTTGGGAACGTCCACCACGGATGCGCCCACGGCGGCCCGCTGGACGGCGTCGACGCCCTTGTGGGCGGCCTCCTTGCTGGCGTAGCCCTGACCGGTGGCGACGATCTCGCCGTTGCCCGCCTTGAGCCGGAACCGGTACTTGCCACCGGAGTCCTGATGGACCTCGAACGTGCCCGGCATCCGGGCCACCTCCTCGTGCGGCGCGTGACGCGCCCGCTGGTCGGCCCCCTGCAGCACGGTGCGCCCGGTCGCCGCGCGGCCGCACCCGGTCGGCGGCCGGACGGGTGAAGCCGGGTCCACGGGGTTTGCCGGGGTGCCGGGGCGGCTGCCGGTGGCTTGAATGGACGGATGGACTGCGTCTTCTGTGCGGTGGTGGCGGGCGAGGAGCCCGCGCACCTGGTGCTGGACGACGAGGCCGCGGTGGCCTTCCTGGACCGCCGGCCGCTGTTCCCCGGGCACGTCCTGGTCGTCCCGCGCGCCCACCACCGGACGCTCGCGGACCTGCCCGCCGACCTGGTGGGACCGTTCTTCCTGCGGGTGCAGCGGGTGGCGGCGGCCGTCGAGCGGGGGCTGGGTGCGGCGGGCAGCTTCGTGGCGGCGAACAACCGGATCAGCCAGTCGGTGCCGCACCTGCACGTCCACGTGGTGCCGCGCAATCCCAAGGACGGGCTGCGCGGGTTCTTCTGGCCGCGGGGGAAGTACCCGGACGAGGCGGGGGCCGCGGAGGTCGCGGGCCGGCTGCGGGCGGCGCTGGAGGGGTGAGCGGATCGCGGTCGCGCCCTGCTGTCCGGCGCCCTGGTGTCCGGCGCCTTGGCCCTGCCGAGGAGCCGCGCCGAGGAGCCGCGCCGAGAACCGGATATTCCGGGCCCTGCGGTGCCGGGAGCAGCCGGGCGTACTCCTGGAGGAGCATCGGAGGCGGCCGAGATCCTTATCCCGGCTGACGATTCGCCAGGTCGGGCCGCCTAGGCTCGTGGCCATGAACGAACTCGCGTGCGTCGTGCAAGAGACGGCCGACCGGCTGGCGGGGCGGCACGTCGGCGCGGTGGTCGCCGGGCTGGCCGGCGGTGCCACGGAGATCCGCGGCGTCGGACGGACCGGCCCGGGCGGCGGCGTGCCCGGGCCGGACACGCTGTTCGAAATCGGTTCCGTCACCAAGGTGTTCACCTCGCTGGTGCTGGCGCGGCTGGCGCTCGACGGCACGGTGCGGCTCGACGAGCCGCTGGCCGAGGTTCTCGCCGGGGCGCGCGACGGCCGTACCGCCGTTCCCGACCGGGGCCGCGAGCCGATCACGCTGCGGCACCTGGCCACCCACAGCTCCGGGCTCCCCCGGCTGCCCCGGGGCATGCTGGTGAAGGCGCTGCTCAGGCCCAACGACGCCGATCCGTACGCCCATTGCACCGCCGAGTACGTGCTGGACGGGCTCGCCCGGACGAGGCTGCGGGCCGTGCCCGGGCGCGGCTTCCGCTACTCCAACCTCGGCGCCGGGGTGCTCGGCCTGGCCCTCGCGCACCGCAGCGGCACGGGGTACGAGGAGTTGGTGACGCGGGAGGTCTGCGAGCCGCTGGGGCTGGCGGACACCCACGTGCGGTCGGGCGAGGAGCAGTCCGGCCGGCTGGCGCGCGGGCACACGACGGGCGGGCGGCCGGTGCCGTACTGGGACATGGCGGCGATACCGGGCATGGGTGCGCTCCGCTCGACCGCGGCCGACCTCGCGATACTCCTGCGGGCCCAGCTGGCCGCCGACCGCGAGCCGGACGCGCCGCTGGCGCCCGCGATCACGCTCACCCGGGAGGCCCGGCACCGGGTCAACCCCTTCGCCTGGATGCACCTGGGCTGGCTCGGCCACCGGCTGCACACCCAGCAGGGCGGCCACCTGCAGATCTGGCACAACGGCGGCACGGGCGGGTTCCGCTCGTTCGTGGCCTTCGACCCGGAGAAGCAGGTGGGGGTGGTGGTGCTGGCCAACACCTGCCGGTCGGCCGATCCGGCCGGTACGGAGCTGCTGCGCCGGCTGCAGAAGGACTTCGCGACGACGGGCTGAGGACGGCCCCGGGGCTGGGTGGCGCCGATGCGGTCAGCCCTGGTCACGGCCACCCCGGCGGCGGCGGGCTCCGGGTGGCGGGCGATGATGGCGGGGCTGTTTCGGGCCAAAAGGTGCCGATTGGCACTGTTGCCGAACGCAACGGACGGTTGATGCTGGTGATCCGGCAGCTGCGGTTCCGATTGTGGAGTCCGCCGAGTGAAAGGGGGCCGACGTGGCGGTGGTGTGGTCGCCGACGCGGGTGCGGGCGGTCGGGTTCGCGGGCCCGGCCGGTCCGGGCCGCCCGGCCGACCGGCTCGGGCCGGTGGTGCAGGTGTACCGGCGGTTCCGGCCGGTGCCCCGACGGGCGCTGGTCTGGCTGGACGCCTGCGCGGCAGCCGTCGCGCTGACGCTCTGCCTGGCGCTCGGGGAGTGGTGGCCCGCGCCCGCGGTGGGGGCCGTGACGGTGGCGGCCGCCGGCGGCTTCGGTCGGCTGCGGCCGGCGCCCGGGCTGCGGGCCGTACGGATGCACCAGGGCGGCCTGGTGCTGGTCACGGAGGACGGCGGCGAGCGCTCGCTGCCGTGGAGCGCGGTGGAGGCCACCGACTACTCCCCCGGCAGGCGGCGCGGGGAGTACGAGCACGGGCGAATATGGCCGGCCGGCGCGGACGAGCCGGTGGCCCTGCGGCACCTGCGCGGGCTGGGCGGGCTGTTCCGGGAGCTGGAGGACCGCCTCTCCCCCGGGCTGCGGGCCGGCCTGCACGAGACGCTGCGCACCGAGGGCGCTGTCCGGTTCGCCCGGGGGCGGCTCACGGTGACGGCCTGCGGGCTGGTGCACCGGCCACCTCACCCGCTCGCCGCGACGGAGGCCTACCGGTGGGCGGAGGTGGAGTCCGCCCGGGCGTCCGGCCTCGGCGAGCTGGAGATCCGGACGGATTCGACCGGTCTGCCACTCACCCTCCCGGTGCCCAACGCACGTGCGGCGGCGGGCTTCCTGGAGGAGCTCCGGGTGGCCGCCCTCGGGTGAGCGGCCGGTCCGGTCCGGTCCCGGCCGATCGGTCCCGGCCGGTCCGGCCGGTCCGGTCCCGGGCTGCCCCCTAAGGGGCGGAACGGGCTCCTCCCGGAAGGGATCAGTACATCGCTGAGTGGACGTCAACTCCCGCGCCCGCGACGTACCGTCGCCGACATGAACCGATTCCGCACCGCCGCTGCCGCGGCCGCCCTGCTGCTCGCGCTTCCGCTGTCCGTCGCCGCCGCCGCGCCGGCCCTGGCCGCGCCCTCGCCCACCGGTGCCGCCGCCGCCTCCGTACCCGCCGCGCCCTCAACCCGGGCCGCCGTCCACGTCGAACTCCCGCGCCCCACCGGGCCGTACGCGGTCGGGCAGGAGGTCCTGCAGCTGGTGGACCAGAACCGCCCGGACCCGTGGGTGCCCTCCGCCGGTCCGCGCCGGCTGATGGTCTCGATGTACTACCCCGCGCACGCCGGAACGGGCAGCCCGGCCCCGTACATGACCGACGGGGCGGCCCGGGCCCTGCTGGACGTGAAACTGCCGGGCAACACCATCCCGACCGAGGCGGTGACCGGCGCCCGGACGTGGGCGGAGTCCGGCGCGCGCCCGCAGGGCGGCCACTACCCGCTGGTGGTGCTGTCGCCCGGCTTCACCATGCCGCGCGCCTCGCTCAGCAGCCTCGCCGAGGAGCTGACCAGCCGCGGGTACGTCGTCGCCCTGGTCGACCACACCTACGAGAACACCGGGACGACCTTCCCCGACGGGCAGACGCTGCCCTGCGTGATGTGCGGGCAGCTCAGGACCCCGGAGGCCTGGGCGGGCCTGGACGAGAGCCGGGCGAAGGACGTCTCCTTCGTCATCGACCAGCTGACCGCCCGCCCCCACCCGGCCTGGCGCTACGCCCGGCTGATCGACCGCGACCGGATCGGCATGGCCGGACACTCGGCCGGCGGCGCGGCCACCGTCCCGGCTCTGCTCCGCGACGACCGGATCGAGGCCGGGGTGGACCTGGACGGCACGATGGACGTCCCGGTACCCGCCTCCGGCATCGGCGGCAAGCCGTACCTGATGATGGGCCACCCGCTGCCCGACGGCGACGAGGACTCCAGCTGGACCGCGAGCTGGCCCCACCTGGACGGTTGGAAGCGCTGGTTGACCGTCGACGGTTCCAACCACGGCAGCTTCACCGACTTCCCCCTGTTCATGGAGAAGCTCGGCCTCCCCCAGGACCCCGGCACCACGGTGTCCGGCGCGCGCGGCGTGGAGCTCACCCGCTCGTACGTCGGCGCCTTCTTCGACCTCCAGCTGAAGGACATCGAGCAGCCACTGCTCGACGGACCGACCGCCGCGGACCCGGAGGTGCGGTTCCACTCCTGACCGGCAGCGCGCGGGCGGGGCCGCCGGCAGTCATGCCGGCGGCGCCGCCTGCGTACCGGCCGAGGTCGGGCGGTGCCGGTCGAGGTCACGCGGGGCCGGTCGAGGTCAGGCGGGCGCGGCCGCCGAGGCGATCGGTTCGAGCAGCGGGTGCGGGCGGACCAGGGCGAGGGAGACTGCGTCCTCGCGGCGGCTTCCGGTGCGGGCGGGGTTGGGGCGCATGACGATCTCGGCCGGGCGGACGGGCGCGCCGCCGCAGGTCGGGCAGGCGCCGACGAGGTCGAGGTCGGTGCCGCAGGCGGCGTGCGCGAAGAGGTGGTACGGGCCGGCCTCGGTGGCGTGCCGACTGCCCCAGCGGCTCAACTGGTAGAGCGGGCCCCAGAGTTCGAGGCCGGCATCGGTGAGCAGGTAGCCGTGGCGCAACGGCGTCTGCTGGTAGGGCTCCTTGCGCAGGACCCCGGCCGCGACCAGAGCGTTGAGGCGTGCGGTGAGGACGGCGCGCGGGATGCCGAGGTGGGTGAGGAAGTCGTTGAAGCGCTGCACGCCGTAGAACGCGTCACGCAGGATCAGCAGGCTCCAGCGCTCGCCGACCACCTCCAGGGCGCGGGCCAGGGTGCAGTCCTGCAGTTCGTAGTCGGTTCCCAGGGCCATGGGCATGAGCCTAGTCCACACCCCGAGAGGGTTCAATGAACAGACTGGTGGTGGTAGCGTGCCACCGAGAGGAAGGTTCATTCACCAGACCTGCGATCCCGTCCCGGAGGGAACACCCATGCCCCCCGCACGACCCGGCTCCTCCCCCAACGCCCCCGCCCCGCACGTCCGGCCCGGCGCCACGCACGTCCGGCCCAGCGCCCCCGCCCCGCACGTCCGGCCCGGCGCCACGCTGGCGACCACCGCGGCGGCGACCGCGCTGACCACCGTGGCCTACAGCGCCCCCACCGCCTCGCTCGCCGCCACCGCCCAGGCCGCCCACCTGGGCGCCTCCGGCCGTACCTGGATCCTCACCGGCACCCTGGTCGGCATCTCGGCGCTGCTGCTCACCGCCGGGAGCGCGGCCGACGACCACGGCCGCAAGCGGGTGTTCACCTTCGGCGTGCTGCTGTTCGCCGCCGCCGAGACGCTCGCCGCCCTGGCCCCCGGCGGCGCCGTCTACCTGGCCGCCCGGGTGCTGCTCGGCCTCGCCTCGGCGGCCGTCCTGGCACCGGCGCTCGGCCTGATCAGTCACGCCCACCCGCACGGGCCCGAGCGGATCCGGGCGCTCGGCGTCTGGGGCGCGGCCGTCGGCCTCGGGATCGCGATCGGCCCGGTGTACGGCGCGCTGGTCCAGCAGTGGGCCGGGTGGCGCGCGGTCAGCGGCGGGATCGCGGCGGTCTCGGCCGTCGTGGCCGTCTGCTCCGCCATGCTCCTCACCGAGTCGCGGGCCGAACGGCCGCGCGCGCTCGATCCGTACGGGGTGCTCACCCTCGCCGCCGGGACGTCCTGCCTGATCGCCGGGCTGGCGGAGGGCCGCAGCGGCTGGGGACGACCGGCGGTGACAGTCCTGCTGGCGGGCGGGGTGCTGCTGCTGGCGGCGTTCGCCGCGGTGGAGGCAAGGGTGCGGGAGCCGATGCTGGACCTCGCGCTGTTCCGCAGCCCCGGATTCATCGCGGCCACCGGCGGGGCGCTGTTCACCGGGCTGTCGCTGGTCGGCTTCATGAGCTACCTGCCCACCCTGCTCCAGGGCGTGCTCGGCCTGTCCGGGCTTGCGGCGGGCGGTGTGCTGGCGCTGTGGTCGGGCCTGTCGGTGGTGTCCGCGCTGCAGGCCCGGCGGCTGGCGGCGCGCCTGTCCGCCACCGCGCAGGTCGCGCTGGGGCTGCTGGTCTGCGGGGTGGGCACGGCGGGCCTGTACGGGCTGTCGCCCGGCTCGTCCTGGCTGCGGCTGGCGCCGGGGCTCGCGGTCGCGGGAATCGGCAGCGGGGTGCTCAACGCGGCCCTCGCCCGGCTGGCGGTCGGCAGCGTCCCGGCGCACCGGGCGGCGATGGGATCCGGCGCCAACAGCACCTCCCGGTACCTGGGTTCGGCCCTCGGGGTGGCGGTCACCGTTGCCGTCGCCGGCTCCGCCCGCCCCTCCGGGCCCGGCCCCGACGCGGCGTCCCGCGCCCTGGCGGCGGGCACCGACCGGGCCGTCCTGGTCGCCGCCGCCCTCTGCCTGGTCGGCGCGCTGCTCGCGCTCGTCGCCCGCACCGCCGAAGCCCGCGCGGGCACGGAGCCGGCGGCGGCACCGCCCGCACGGGAGCCCACGCCCGTACGGTGACGCGCGGAACGTCGATCGGTGACGCCCGGGACGTCGACCCGGCCCCCGGAGATCGCGCGACGGGCAGCGCCCCGGACCTCGCGCGACGGTACCCGGGAGGTCGCGCGGCGGTCGGCGCCCCGGATCCGTCGCACCCCCTCCGACGTGCGAGGATCCCCCCATGTTGACCGTGGAACAGGGCTGGCTGGACGGGACCGACTCGGGGCTGTTCGTGCTGTGTCCGGAGGGGGCCGTCGAGGGGTGGACGGGGTGCCGGGAGGATCTGTTGGAGGCGGCCGTCGAGTACGCGGCCGCCCACCCGGAGCCCGGACACGGAGACCTGCTGGTGCTGGGCGGTGAGCCGCTGCTGGTCGGCTGGCTGGCCGAGGAGCGGGTTTTCGTCAGGCCGCTCTACTTCGACTGCGAGGACGACCCCCGGCCGCTGGTGCGCGAGGCGCTGCGGTCGGGGGTCTGGGAGGACGGGCCGGTCCTCGGCCTGACCGCCGGGCGGTACCTGCTCACGGACGTGTTCTACGACGGCGCGGACATCCTGGAGCGCGGCGAGTACCTGACCGTCGAGGTACCGCCCGGGCGGTACCTGGTGCAGTCGCTGAAGACCGAGCCCGGCCGCCGGGCGGAGTTCCACCTGGAGCGCCTGCTGCCACGGTGAGCGGCCGCCCGGGGCCGCGTGCGAAGATGGCAGGGCTGGTGGGAACGATCTCCGGACGCCCCTGGACGGTTCTCTGGCCATGGTGGACGACAACGCGCAGCGCGCGGGGGAACCGCGGCAGGACGCCCTGCAGATGGTGCCGATCGCGACCGCGCTGATCGCGGCCGACGGGCGGATCCTGCACTGGAGCAGCGACGCGGAGGCACTGCTCGGTCACCCTGTGGAAGAGGCAGTCGGGGCGAAGGCCGCCAAGCTGCTGACCTCCGACGACGAGCGGCCCGAGGTGCTGGAGCTGTTCCGGCAGATCCTGGAGGGCCGGCCCTGGACCGGCGTCTTCCCGGTGCGCCACCGGGACGGGCACCTGGTCAACCTGGAGTTCCGCACCCACCCGATCCGCGGGCCCGGCGGTGAACCGCTGGTGCTGGCCGTCGCCTCCGAGGTGACCACGCTGCGCCGGATCCAGGCGGACCTGGCCGTCCTGGACGGCTTCTTCACCCAGTCCCCGGTCGGCATGGCGGTGTACGACACCGAGTTGCGCTTCGTCCGGCTGAACGAGGCGCTGGCCCGGGCGAACGGACTGACCGCCGAACAGCACCTGGGCCACCGGCTCACCGAGGTGCTGCCGGGGATCAACGGCGCCGAGTCCGAGGCGGTGATGCGCGAGGTGCTGGCGAGCGGCGAGCCGGTCCTGGACACCCGCTCGCACGGCCGCACCCCGGGCGACCCCCAGCACGACCACGCCTGGTCGGCCTCCTACTTCCGGCTGGAGGACCGCAGCGGCCGGGTGCTGGGGGTGAGCGCGACGGTCATCGACATCACCGAGCGCTTCCGCGCCGACGCCCGGGCGGCCCGCGCCCAGGAACGGCTCGCCCTCCTCGTCGACGCGACCGCCTCCATCGGCACCACGCTCGACCTGCGGCAGACCGCGCGGGAGTTGGCCGACGCCATGGTGCCCAGGGTGGCCGACATCAGCGGGGTGTTCGCGCTGGAGGCGCTGGTGGCGGGCCGCAACGTCGAGCCGCCCGAGGCGGACGTCCCGCAGCTGGTGCGCCGCCTGGCGCTGGCCACCGCCGACCCGCTCTACCCGTCCGAGGCGCTGCCGGTGGACGCCGTCTACGAACTGCCGCCCGACTCCTCGTACTCGCGCGCGCTGAGCACCGGGCGGACGGTGGTGGTGCCGTCCTGGGAGCTGCCGGCGCTGAGCGAGGGCATCAACGAGAGCCGCCGGCAGGCCTTCCTCGGGGACCGCCCGCGCTCGGTGCGGATCACCCCGCTGGTGGCGCGCGGCACCACGCTCGGCATGGTGGTGTACTCGCGGCGCGGCGACCGCGAGTCCTTCGCGGAGGCCGACATCACCCTCGGCGACGAGCTGGCCTCACGGGCCGCCGTCGCGCTCGACAACGCCCGGCTGTACCTGCGCCAGCACCAGACCGTGCTGGCCCGCCAGCAGGCGCTGCGCGAGGCGAAGGCCGCGCAGGAGCGCCTGGCGCTGGTCAACGTGGCCTCCACCCGGATCGGCACCACCCTCGATCTCGCCCAGACCGCCCAGGAGTTGGCCGAGGTGGCGACGCCCAGACTGGCCGACACAGTGGTGGTGGAGGTGCTGGAGGAGCTGGTCCGCGGCGAGCGTGAGGCCAGGCCGCCGGCGGACGGCTCGGCGCTGCTGCGGCGGATGGCCTTCCACTCGGTGCACGGCTCGACCCTGGAGCCGATCGCCCGCACCGGCAACGTGCACCGCTTCCATCCCGGTTCGCCGTACGCGTGGAGCCTGGCGCACCGCAAGCCGGTGATGGTGCCGCGGATGGACGAGCAGGGCCTGGCCTGGTTCGCCGACGATCCGGTGCGCACCGCCGCCGTACGGGAGCAGAACGTGCGCTCGTTCATGGTGGTGCCGCTGATCGCGCGCGGCACGTCGGTCGGTGTCGCGGGCTTCTACCGCACGCTCGTCGAGCGCCCGTACGAGGACGACGACCTCGCGCTGGCCGGGGAGTTGGCGGTGCGGGCCGCCGTCTCGATCGACAACGCGCTGCTGTTCACCCGCGAGCGCGACGCGGCCGCGGCCCGGCAGCGGGCGCTGGACGAGGCCTGGGCGGCCCAGCAGCGGCTGTCGCTGCTCAACGAGGCCAGCAACCGGATCGGCACCACGCTCGATCTGCACCGCACCGCCCAGGAGTTGGTGGAGGTGGTGATCCCGCGCTTCGCCGACTTCGTCACCGTGGACCTGCGCGACGCGGTGCTCAGCGGCGAGGAGCCCGGGCCCGTCCCAGCCGAGGGAACGATACTGATGCGGGCGGTGGCGGTCGGCGAGGTGGCCCCGGACGGCAGCATGACGGGGGCCGCCGACCAGGTGGGCGAGACCTCGCAGTCCGCCCAGGTGTACGCCCAGAGCCTGCGCACCCGGCGCTCGATCCTGGTGTCCGAGGTGACCGAGGAGGAGCTGCGCCGGATCGTCGCCTCCCCCGACCGGGTGCAGCCGGGCCTGGAGGCCGGGGTGCACTCGTACCTGATGGTGCCGCTGGTCGCGCGCGGACAGGTGCTGGGCGGCGCCGAGTTCGTCCGCACCCGCAACCCGGCGCCGTTCGGCCCGGCGGACCGCTCACTGGCCGAGGAGCTGGCCGCCCGCACCGCGCTCGCGATCGACAACGGGCGCCTCTACCGGCGCGAGCGGGACACCGCGCTCACCCTGCAGCGCAGCCTGCTGCCGCAGGAGGTGCACCGCACCCTCGGCCTGGACATCGCCTACCGCTACCTGCCCAGCAGCGTGGTCAGCGAGGTCGGCGGCGACTGGTTCGACGTCGTCCCGCTCTCCTCCGGGCGAGTCGCCCTGATCGTCGGGGACGTGATGGGCCACGGCATCCGTGCCGCCGCCACCATGGGCCAACTCCGTACAGTGGCACGGACGTTGATCACCCTGGACCTGGACCCGGCGCGGGTGCTGCTCCGGCTGGACGAGGCCACCATGACCGTCGGCGAGGGCCAGTTCGCCACCTGCGTCTGCGTGGTGTACGACCCGGTGGACCGCCGCTGCACCGCGGCCTGCGCCGGGCACCTGCCGCCCGTGGTCGCCGACACCGAGGGACGGGCCCGCCTGGTCGAACTGCCCACCGGCGCGCCCCTCGGCGTCGGCGGAGTCCCCTTCGAGAGCGCGGAGTTCACCCTCCCCGAGGAGGGCATCCTGGTGCTCTACACCGACGGGCTGGTCGAGCGCCGGGGCCGCGACCTGGACGAGGGGCTGCAACTGCTCTGCCGTACGGTCGCCGACCGGCGCGGCTCACTGGAACAGACCTGCGACGCCGTGCTGACCGGACTCACCGGCCGCACCAGCGAGGACGACATCGCCGTCATCATGGCGCAGGTGCGCCCGCACGGCGCGGACCGGATCGCCACCCTGCCGCTCACCGGCGACCGCGCGATGGTCGCGCACTCGCGCCGCTTCACCCGCGAGACGCTGAACGCGTGGGGGCTCGACGCGCTCGCCGACTGGGCCGAACTGCTCACCAGCGAGCTGATCACCAACGCCCTGGTGCACGCCGGATCCCCCACCCAGCTACGGCTGTTCTGCAACCGGGTGCTCACCGTCGAGGTCGCCGACCAGGAGGCCGAGGCGCCCCGGATCCGCCGCGCCCGCACCGAGGACGAGGGCGGGCGCGGCATCCACCTGGTCAACGAACTCGCGCACCGCTGGGGCAGCCGCCGGACCGGGGACGGCAAGGTGGTCTGGTTCGAGCTGGAGCTGCCGCCGGGCGGCTCCTCGACCGCCTGACCGCGATCCGGCCCGTGGTCGCTCCGGGACTGACCCGAGGTCGGTCCCGGATCAGTCCGGCAGGAGGAGGTTGACGTCGCCGAACTCGTGCCAGAGGTAACGGTGTTGGACGGCGGCGCGGTAGCAGGCGGTGAGGAGGGGGCGGCCGGCGACGGCGGCGAGCATCAGGAGGTGGGAGGCGCGGGGTTCGTGCCAGCCGGTGAGGAGGCCGTCGACGGTGCGTACGCCGCGCTCGGGGGTGATGACCAACTCCGTCCAGCCGTCGGCCTCCTGGAGCGTGCCGTCCGGTCCGGCGGCCGACTCCAGGGCGCGGACCACGGTGGTGCCGACGGCGATCACCCGGCCGCCCCCGGCCCGGACGTGGCCGGCCAGCCGGGCGGTGGCGGCCGGGACGCGGAAGCGCTCCGCATACGGAGTCTCGTGCGCCTCCGGCGAGGCCACCCCGGTGTGCAGGGTGACCGGCGCGACGAGCACCCCCCGGCCGGCCAGCCGGGCCACCACCTCCGCGCTGAACGGGCGGGCGGCGCTGGGCATTTCACTGCTGCCGGGGACGGTCGCGAAGACCGTCTGGTAGGCCTCGATCGGCCACTCGCGGTCCACGTAGCCGTACCGGATCGCCCGGCCGTGCAGCGCCAGGTAGGGCAACAGCGGGGCGGGCAGGGCGAGTTCAGCGCGCCAGAGGCGGGCGGTGAAGGCCCCGGTCAGCACCGCCGTGCCGCCTGCGGGCAGGGCGACCCGCAGGCCCGCCCGGGCCGGGGACTCCTCCGGCGGGTAGTACGCCGCCGCCTCCCCGGGCACGACGCGGCGCAACTCGACCAGATGGGCGCCGTTCCGGTCCGGCTGGGCGGAGGAGAGGTGCACGGCGACGGGCGTGCCGTCGGGCAGCCGGCCGGGCAGCGCGGCCGGCAGGGTGGCCGAGTTGTTGACCACCAGGAGGTCCCCCGGGCGCAGCACCTCGGGCAGGTCGGTGAAGCGGCGGTGCTCGACGGCACCGGTGGCGCGCCGGCCGACCAGCATCCGGACCCCGTCCCGGGCTTCGCCGCGCGCCTCCGCGGGTGCGTGGGCGGAGAGTTCGGGCGGGACGTCGAGGTCGAGGCCGAGGTCGGCGTGGTCGGCGTGGTCGGTGTGGTCGGTGAGTGCGGTCATCGGCCACCCCGGTCCGCGGCCGCGACGGCCAGGGGCTGCCCGGCCGGGGCGGCCAAGTGGTCGGCCGGGGCGGCCAGGTCCTCGGCCCGGTAGCGGCCGGACGGTGTGCGGTCGCGGAGCAGGCCGAGCAGGATCGGCGCCACCCGATCGGGCAGCGGCTCGCCGGAGATGTCCTCGCCCGGGCTGGCCTCCTGGAGCATCCGGGTGCGCATGCTGCCCGGGTCGACCGCCCAGACCCGCAGCTCCGGCTCCTCCCGGGCGAGGACGGCGGTGGCGAGGTCGAGCGCGGCCTTGCTGGCGCCGTAGCCGCCCCAGCCGAGGTAGGGCTCCACGGCGGCGTCGGAGCTGATGTTGAGGACGGCGCCGGCGTGGGCGCGCAGTTGGGGCAGGACGAGCTGGGTGAGGGCGATCGGGGCGAGCGCGTTGACCTCGAAGGTCTCCAGCAGGTCCGGCAGCGGGTAGTCGGCCAGCCGGGGCAGCGGCTCGGAGCCGGGGGCGGGGGCGCCGTTGAGCGTGCCGGCGTTGTTCACCAGCAGGCTCGCCCCGCCGAGGCGCTCGGCGGCCTGGGCCAGGCGGGCGCGGTGGTCGTCGTCGACGATGCTGCCGGGCAGGGCGACGACCTCGGTCACGGCGGCCAGCTCCGCCTCGGCGGCGGCGAGTTCGGCCGCGCCCCGGGCGGTGATCACCAGCTGCCAGCCCTCGGCGGCGAGGGCGTGCGCGAGGGCCAGGCCGAGGCCCCGGGAGGTGCCGGTGACCAGGGCGACGCGGGCGGCGTTCGGTGCGGCGGTGTGCGATGCGGCGGTGCGCAGTGCTGTGTTCATGCCGCAACGATGGCGCCGCCGGGGCGGGCGGCGGATCGGTCGCCGGGACCGGGACCCGGTCGGACGTTGGGCCTAGATCGGCGGACGGTCCTAGGTCTCGACGCCAGGTCTCGGCGCTGGGACTCCGCGCTGGGACTCGGCGCTAGGACTCGCTGTCGGGCCCTTCGGTCCAGCCCTGCGGGTCGGTCCAGGCGGCCAGCGTGCGGCGGGTCTCGAAACGGCGCTCGCGGCCGGTCAGCGGGTCGGTGAACTCGACCACCGAGGCGAGCAGTTGCAGCGGGCGGCGGAAGTCGTCCGGGGCCGGTTCCGGGAGCACCACCGGGTACACCGGGTCGCCGAGGATCGGCAGTCCGAGACCGCTCATGTGAAGCCGCAGCTGGTGGGTGCGTCCGCTCAGCGGGCGCAGCCGGTAGCGGGCGAGGCCGTCGCGGCGCTCCAGCAGGTCGATCCGGCTCTCGCTGTTCGGCGGTGCGTCGATCTCCTGTGCGGCGATCACCCCGCGCTCCTTGACGATGTGGCTGCGTACGGTGCGCGGCAGGCTCAGCTCCGGGTCGTACCCGGCGATCGCCTGGTACTCCTTGCGCACCAGGCGGTCGCGGAACAGCGTCTGGTAGGCACCGCGGTCCTCGGGGCGCACGATGAACATGGCCAGGCCGGCGGTGAGCCGGTCCAGGCGGTGCGCGGGGCTGAGCGCGGGCAGGTCGAGGGTGTGCCGCAGCCGGGAGAGGGCCGTCTCCGTGACGTGCCTGCCGCGCGGGGTGGTGGCCAGGAAGTGCGGCTTGTCGACGACCACCAGGTACTCGTCGCGGTGCAGCACGACCAGCTCGAACGGGACGTGCACCTCGTCCGGGAGGTCGCGGTGGAACCACAGGTGCGCACCGGGGCGAAACGGTTCGTCCGGGGCGATCGGGCCGTGCTCCCCGACGATCTCGCGGTCGCGCAGTGCCGCGTCGATCCGCGCGGGCGGGACGGTGGGCAGCCGGTCCACCAGGTGGTCCCGCACGGTCGGCCAGGAGCCTTCGAGCGGCAGCCGCAGGTGCACCGGGTCCACACCGTGGCGCTGCGGGAGGGGGGAGGCCGGGCGGCGGCTCTTGCGTCTCATGTCCCGGCCCAGCGTAGTGCGCGCCGCCGGCGGGCCCGCGGCCGAGGTGCTGACCCGGGGCCGGGCGAGGAGAGTGGACCGAGGCCCTCGCTCCGCCGGGGGCCTTCGACCGGCTGCCGGACACCTGTCGGATCAGCTGCTGGACCACTGGAGGACGCGTGACCGCCGACGGCCCGGACGGGGTGCCGCCGCTGCACCTGCCCCGACGGACCCGGATGCTGCTGTACGGCTCGCTCCTGCTGCTGGTCGCGGCCGTGGTGGCCGCTCTGGCCATCGGCCCGGGGACCACCCTGGCGCCGCTGCTCGCGGTGGCCCCCGTCCTCGCCGGGGCGACCACCCGGCGGGCCCGAGTGCCGCTGCTGGTCGGCGCGGCGGCGCTGCTCACGGTCGGGCTGCTGGAGTCGGCCAACGCGCAGCTGCCGGCCTCCGTGCGGATCAGCGTGCCGGTCACCGTCCTGGCCTCGACGCTGGCCAGCGCCGCCAGTGTCGTCCTGGTGGCGGCCCGCGAGCGGGAGCTGTTCCAGGTCCGGACGGTGGCCGAGGCGGCGCAGCGGGCCCTGCTGCGGCCGCCGCCCGAACGGATCGGCCCGCTGCGGGTGGCGGTGCGCTACGTCGCGGCGGCGGCCGAGGCCCGGATCGGCGGGGACCTGTACGCCGTGGTCGAGACCCGGTTCGGGGTGCGGATCCTGCTCGGCGACGTCCAGGGGCACGGGCTCCCGGCAGTGGAGACGGCGGCGGACGTGCTCGGGGTGTTCCGGGAGGCGGCGCGGACCGAGCCCGATCCCGGGCGGCTAGCGGAGCGCCTGGACGCGGCGCTCACCGCCCGCCCGGACGCGGACCGGTTCGCCACCGCGCTGCTGCTCGACGTGGCGCCGGACCGGGGGCCGGTGCGGGTGGTGAACTGCGGCCACCCGCCCCCGCTGCTGCGCCGGGCGGGCCGGGTGAGCGAGCTGGAACCCCCCTTCTCCGCGCCGCCGCTGGGCCTGCTCGGGCTGACCGGCGACGAGTACCCTGCGCGGGCGTTCGAGCCGGAGCCGGGCGACCTGCTGCTCCTGCACACCGACGGCGTCTCGGAGGCCCGGGACGCCGGGGGCCGGTTCTACCCGCTGGCGGAGCGGCTGCCCGGGCTGCACGGCGGGAGCCCGGCCGACCTGCTGGACGCGGTGCTGGCGGACGTCGGCGGCTGGGTCGGGGACACCGGGCTGGCGGACGACGCGGCGGTGCTGGCGGTGCGCTGGGAGCCGTGATCGGGCGGCTGGGGCTCGATTGTCAGTGCTGTGTGCAATGGTTCACGCACGGTCGGGGCCGCCGGCCGTGCTGACGGCTGACGGCTGACGGCTGACGGCTGACGGCTGACGGCTGACGGCTGACGGCTGACGGCTGACGGCTGACGAGGGGACGGTGCCATGGGGAGCAGGGCGAGCGGGTCGTTCGAGGTCACGGCGTTCGAGCCGGTGGAGACGGAGGAGCGGGAGGGCGGCGCGGCCTTCGGGCGGGTCAGGATCGCCAAGGCCTTCACGGGCGGGCTGAGCGGGACGGGCGAGGTGCGGATGCTCTCCGTCGCGGGTCCGTCCGGCAGCCCGGCGTCGTACGTCGCGGTGGAGCACGTGACGGGTGAACTGGACGGGCGCGAGGGCTCATTCGTGCTCCAGCATGCGGCCTGGGACACCACCGGTACGACGATACGGGTGGTGCCGGGCACGGGGACGGGCGAGCTCACCGGGATCACCGGGGAGTTCCACCTGACCGTCGACGAGTCCGGCACCCACACCTACGTCCTGGAGTACGAGCTGGGCTGAGGTACGGCCTGGGGTGCGAGCCGGCTCATCTCTCCGGCCGTGTACCGCGCGTGCCGGGCGCCCGGTGCTCGGCGGCGCTGTCACGATGATGCGATCAGTGCACGATCGGCATCGGATGGTGGCGCATGCCCGAGACAGCGGTGGATGGTCGGACGGTCACGAGCGGGACGGCAGGCACGGGCGGAACGGCAGGCACGGGCGGAACGGCAGGCACGGGCGGAACGGCGGGCACGGTCGAGGAGGTGGTCGGCAGGCTGCGGGAGATCGGGGCTGGGCTGCCCCGGGCCGACGGGGTGGCGGTCTTCAACCGGCTCTACCTCGATGTGACGGAGGCCGTCCGCGACCGGCTCGGCGCCGGGTACTTCGCGGACCCGCCGACGATGACCGAGCTGGACGTGGTGTTCGCCGGGCGGTACCTGCTGGCCGTGGCCGCCGACGCGGCCGGGCAGGCACCACCCGCCTGCTGGCAGCCGCTGTTCGCGCTGCGCGCCCACCCGGGCGTGCACCCACTGCAGTTCGCCTTGGCGGGGATGAACGCCCACATCCAGCACGACCTGCCACTCGCCGTCGTGGACACCTGCCGTCGCCGGGGCTGCGAGCCGGCCGACGTCGAGGAGGACTACCACCGGGTCAACGGGGTGCTGGCCGGGGTGGAGAAAGCCGTCCGGGAGCAGCTGATGCCCGGGCCCGACCTGCTGGAGTACGCCGAGCCGCTCACCCACCTGCTCGGCACCTGGTCGGTGGAGGCCGCCCGCGAGGGGGCCTGGTCCGCCGTCCGGGCGCTCTGGGAGCTGCGCCACCTGCCGGGCGCAGCGCGGGCCTTCGCCACCGCGCTGGACGGCTCGGTCGCACTGCTCGGCCGCGCGCTGCTGCTTCCGCTGGGGACCCCGGCGCCGGGCCACACCTCGGGCCGCCCGTCGGCCCACCGCCCCTCGGACGGCCCCGGCACGGCGCCGGCCGGCCGGCTCCCCGAGGCGAGGAACCGGCCGGCCGGTGGATCCGCCGGAGCGGACGCGAGCGCTGCTCACGCAGGCCCCGCCTTCGCAGGCCCTGCGGACGCGGGCGGTCAGGCCCAGCTGGAGTGCAGCGGCTTGCCCTCGGCGTAGCCGGCCGCGCTCTGGATGCCCACGATCGCCTTCTCCTGGAACTCCTCCAGGGTGCTGGCGCCCGCGTAGGTGCAGGAGCTGCGCACACCGGCGATGATCGAGTCGATCAGGTCCTCCACGCCCGGGCGGGCCGGGTCGAGGAACATCCGGGAGTGCGAGATGCCCTCCTCGAACAGCGCCTTGCGGGCCCGGTCGTACGAGGAGTCCTGGGCGGTGCGGTTGCTCACCGCGCGGGCCGAGGCCATGCCGAAGCTCTCCTTGTACTGGCGGCCGTCGGCGGCGGTGTGCAGGTCGCCCGGGGACTCGTAGGTCCCGGCGAACCAGGAGCCGATCATCACGTTGGAGGCGCCGGCGGCCAGCGCCATCGCGACGTCGCGCGGGTGCCGCACGCCGCCGTCGGCCCACACGTGCTTGCCGAGCCGGCGCGCCTCGGCGGCGCACTCCAGGACGGCGGAGAACTGCGGGCGGCCGACGCCGGTCATCATCCGGGTGGTGCACATGGCGCCGGGGCCGACACCGACCTTGAGGATGTCGGCGCCCGCCTCGACCAGGTCGCGGACACCGGCGGCGGAGACCACGTTGCCGGCCACGATCGGGACCTGCGGGTCCAGGCCGCGCACGGCGCGCAGCGCGCTGATCATGGACTCCTGGTGGCCGTGCGCGGTGTCGACCACCAGCACGTCGGCGCCGGCCTCGATCAGGGCCTTGGCCTTGCCCGCGACGTCGCCGTTGATGCCGACAGTGGCGGCGATGCGCAGCTTGCCGTCGCCGTCGACGGCCGGGGTGTACAGGGTGGCGCGCAGCGCGCCCTTGCGGGTGAGGATGCCGACCAGGCGGCCCTCGGCGTCGACGACCGGGGCGAGCTTGCGGTGCGCCTCGGTGAGCTTGTCGAAGGCGTCCCGCGGGTCGATGCCCTCGTCCAGCAGCAGCAGGTCGCGGGACATGATGTCGGCGAGGCTGGTGAAGCGGTCCACGCCCTGGCAGTCGGAGTCGGTGACCACGCCGACCGGCTTGCCGTCCTCCACCACGACGAGGGCGCCGTGCGCGCGCTTGGGCAGCAGCGAGAGCGCCTCGGCGACGGTGGCGCCCGGGGCGAGGGTGATCGGGGTGTCGTGCACCAGGTGGCGCCGCTTGACCCAGGAGATGACCTCGGCGATGACCTCGGTGGGGATGTCCTGCGGGATGGCGACCAGGCCGCCGCGGCGGGCGACGGTCTCGGCCATCCGGCGGCCGGCGATGGCGGTCATGTTGGCCACGACCAGCGGGATGGTGGTGCCGGTGCCGTCGTTCGACGAGAGGTCCACACCCTGCCGGGAGCCCACGGCGGAACGGCTGGGGACCATGAAGACGTCGTCGTACGTCAAGTCGTACGAGGGCTTGAGGTCGTTCAGGAAGCGCATGAAGGGGGCTCTCTGGCTGGGAGAAATTACACCTCGGGTGCGGTTGCGGCGATGCCGTCGGGGCGCACTCGGGCGCCCTGCACCCAGCATTCGATTCTCCGTGACGGTGGGGGCAAAAGCCAGTTCGAGGCGTATTGCTGGGGCTGTCCACAAATGGTGATCAATGCTCCGCGCGTAGACATGGAGGATCATCCAAAGACTCCCCCCATTCCCGCCCCAACCCTGCCCCGGCCCCGCCCTGACGTCCGCTTTTCGCCCCGGCCGGGACCGCTCCCGTAGCATTCACGCGGTAATGGGCACGGCGAGCAGAAGAGCGGCAGCAGGCGTGGGCATCGGGCAGACGGACATCGAGCAGGGCCAGGGCGAGGACACCGAGGAGGAGATCGACTACGGTCCCGGACTCGACCCCGAGCGGCTGAGGCTCTGCCTGGAGGTGCTCGCGGACCTCGACGAGCTGCACGTCGACCACCCGGACGCGATCACCGTCCGCAAGGCCGTCGGCGGCATATTCCGCACGCTCAAGCAGCGCCGCCGCCAGGAGACCCGGGCCCGCAAGACCGCCAACGACCGCGCGGTCACCGCCCGCACCGCCACCGGCGCACCCACCCGGATCGACGACGAGACGGCCGGCGCCTTCGGCCTGACCACCGTCACCACCACCGAGATCGCCGGCGTCCTGGAACGCCCCCGGTCCTGCTACACGTGCAAGCAGCGGTACATCGAGGTCGACGCGTTCTACCACAACCTGTGCCAGGACTGCGCCGTCAAGAACCGCTCCCACCGGGACGCCCGTGCCGACCTCACCGGCAAGCGCGCGCTGCTCACCGGCGGCCGGGCCAAGATCGGGATGTACATCGCGCTGATGCTGCTGCGCGACGGCGCCCACACCACCATCACGACGCGCTTCCCCAACGACGCGATCCGCCGCTTCAAGGCGATGCCGGACAGCGCCGAGTGGATCCACCGCCTCAAGGTCATCGGCATCGACCTGCGCGACCCGGCGCAGGTCATGGCCCTCGCCGACGAGGTCGCCGCCGACGGCCCGCTGGACATCCTGATCAACAACGCCGCGCAGACCGTGCGCCGCCCGCCGGAGTCCTACCGCGAGCTGGTCAACGCCGAGTCCGCACCGCTGCCGGCCGGCGAGCTGCCGCAGTCCACCACCATCGGCCGCTTCGGCAGCGGCAGCGTCGACCTGCCCGCGCTCCCCCACCAGGCGGGCGGTGACGACCAGCGGATCGCCGCCGAGGACGTCACCTCGCTCGCCCTGGTCACCGGCTCCGCCACCCCTGCCCGGATCGCGGCCGGCACCGCGATCGACGCCGGCGGCCTGGTACCCGACCTCGCACCCACCAACAGCTGGGTGCAGACCGTCAACGAGGTCGGCCCGGTCGAGCTGCTGGAAGTCCAGCTCTGCAACTCCACCGCGCCGTTCATCCTGATCAGCCGGCTGCGCCCGGCGATGGCCGCCTCGGCGTCCCGCCGCAAGTACGTGGTCAACGTCTCCGCCATGGAGGGCGTGTTCCAGCGCGGCTACAAGGGCGCCGGCCACCCGCACACCAACATGGCCAAGGCCGCGCTCAACATGCTCACCCGCACCAGCGCCCAGGAGATGTTCGAGACCGACGGCATCCTGATGACCGCCGTCGACACCGGCTGGATCACCGACGAGCGGCCGCACCCGGACAAGATGCGCCTCGCCGACGAGGGCTTCCACGCCCCGCTCGACCTGGTCGACGGCGCGGCCCGGGTGTACGACCCGATCGTGCGCGGCGAGCGGGGCGAGGACCTGTACGGCTGCTTCCTCAAGGACTACGACCGCTCCAACTGGTGAACCCCCTGAAGGAGATGGCGAATTGACCAGCTCGACCGCCGCACCGATGCTCGGCGCCGGAATCATCGTGCCCACCGGGGACGGCCGGGTGCTGGTCGGTCGGCGCACCACCGCCGGAGAGCCGCCCACCTGGAGCCTGCCCGGCGGCAAGGTCGACCCGGGCGAGTCCTTCGAGCGGACGGCGGCGCGCGAACTCGCCGAGGAGACCGGCATCGTGCTGCCCGCCGCGGACATGCGGGTGCTGGCCCTGCTGCTCGACCACGAGCTCGGCCGGCCCCGGCTGACCGCCGCCGTGCTGGCGCCGCCGAGCCTGGCCGAAGCGGTGGTCACCGAGCCGCACGCCTGCGGCGGCTGGGAGCGCTTCCCGCTGGACGCGCTGCCCGAGCCGATGTTCTACCCGTCCGCGCTGGTGCTGGGCAGCTGGCTGCCGCAGCTCGCCCCGGCGGCCCGGGAGAAGACGCACGGTTACCCCGTCGCCCGCTGACGGCGGACGACGGGGCAGCCGGCTCCGGCTCAGCCGTTGCGGGCGGCCTCGGGGCCGATGATCCGCTTCAGCAGCGGCAGCGTCGAGACGATGATCCCGACCGAGGCGACGAAGGCGAGGGCGACGAAGGCGGGGGCGACGACGCCGAGGTCGGCGAAGGCGCTCGTCCGCGAACACCACCTTCGGACGGGCCACCAGGCCGCGGGCCGGCGCGACGCGCTGCGCCTGACCGCCCGACAGCTCACCGGAGCGCCGCCCCTCCAGGCCGTCCAGGCCGAGCCGGGCGAACCACGGCCGGGCCTCGGCCGGCGCGGCGGCCCGGCGCACACCGTTCAGCAGCAGCGGCAGGGCCACACGGGAAAGCAGGAGGCGGCCCCCACGACCGCCTCCTGCCCCACACCTCGGCCCGGCACCCCCACGGTCGGACCTGGCCACGGCCGCGCCCAGGCACGGGGGACGCCGCCGACACCCAGCCTGCCCCGACGGAGGTGCGGCTGCCGAGGGCCGAACGTCCCGGCTCCGGGGACGAGCGGCACTGGTCACCGCTCTTGTGCGCGGGGCGCCGCTCGGTGGAAATTGGATGATGCAACCACCTCGTGACCCCACGCCGCTGAGGAGCCCTCAACGTGTCCAGCACACCCCGCCACCAGGCCCGGCCCGCGTCGCTCCCGCGACGAACCGGCCGTCAGCTGCGGCGGGCCCTCGGTGCCCGGCACGAACCGCTCGCCCGCCCCCTCGACCGCGCCCGCGCCCGCGCCTGGCTGCTCGCCGCGCTCGGCGCGGTGCTCGCCCTCGCCCTCGCCGCGGGCGGCGCCCTGTTCCTCTACCGCGACACCGCCCCCCAGGCCGCCGCGGAGCGCGCACGGCTGCACCAGGTCGACGCGGTGATCCGCAGCACCCCGGACCACGCCGCCACCACCGGCAGCCGCTTCGCCGGGGGTTACAGCAACCGGATCGACGTCGAGGCCGCCTGGACGGCCCCCGACGGCACCCAGCACGTCGGCACCGTCCAGGCCACGCGCTTCGCCGCCACCGGCTCGCGGATCCCGATCTGGATCGACCAGGCCGGCAACGTCTCCGCTCCCCCGGTCGACCGCGTCACCCACGCCGTCTCGGCCGCCTGCACCGGCAGCGGCGTCCTGCTCGTCCTGCTCGCCCTCCTCACCCTGGCGCTGCGGCTGCGCCTGCGAGCCCTCGACCGCCGCGCCGAAGGCGCCTGGAGCGAGGGCTGGGCACGGCTCGAAGCGCACTGGAGCGGCCGGGCGGGCCACCGGCAGGAGGACTGAGCCGCGGGCGACGGCCCCGCCCACCGGGGTCAGCGGGGCCGGGTCCAGGCGGGGGCGGGGGTGGGCTTGGCCGCGTGGTGGGTGAGGGCGGCGACGGCGAGGAGGAGGGCGAGGGCCAGGGCGAGGGCGGCGGGGACGGTCGCGTGGAGGACGAGGAGGGCGCCGAGGAGGGCTCCGGCGAACATCCAGACGGCGGAGGCGAGACGGCGGGGGCCGGTACGGTCGGCGGCGAGGGCGGTGATGGTCATGGTGAGCACGGTGGTGGTGAGGTCGGGGACCTTCAGTGCGCGGACCACCGCGTTCTGGCCGCCCATGGCGAAGCCGAGCAGCCCGATCAGGGTGTAGCGGACCGGGTCACAGGTGTGGCCGACGGCCGCCGCCAGGACGGTGGCCCCGGCGACGAGCACCGCCTGGACGGCGACGGCGGCGGTGAGCAGGTGCCCCCGGTGGCCGGGCAGCCGGCGGGCGAGCCGGCCGCCGGCCAGGGCCCCGAGCAGGAAGGCGGCGAGGGCGGCCAGCGAGGCGGTGGCGGAGAGGTTGGCCGCGCCGGCCAGGGCGAAGCCGAGGAACACCACGTTGCCGGTCATGTTGGCGACGAAGACGTGGCCGAGTTCGAGGTAGCTGACCGCGTCCACCACTCCGGTGACCACGGTCAGCACCAGCAGCATCGGCACCAGCGGCCCGTGCTCGGGGTCGGGTCGGGGCATCGGCATCGGCATCGGCATCGGCATCGGCATCGGCATCCGCATCGGGCCTCCCAGGCGGTTCGTGCAATGGTCCTACGGTCGCTGTGACGGTCCTGCCGTCGCGGTGACGGCCCTTCCGTTCTGCTCCCCCGCCCGCTCAGGCGAGCGCCGGGTTGCCCGGATCCTCCTGTTCCTCGTCCAGGTGCCAGTGCAGGTCGCGGACGCCGGGCTCCAGCGACAGCCGGGTGACGACCTGTTCGAGCGCGGGGGCGACCTGCCCGGTGATCGCGACGGTGGCCCGCAGGTTGGTGGCGTCGCCCTGCTCGGTGCGGCGGGCGCGCAGGCCGGTCGGGGCGAGGCCGGAGGCGGCGAGGGCCTGGAGCAGCAGGGCCCGGATGTGGGTCTCGGACTTGCGGTCGCACTCCAGGTGGACGGTGGCACGGATCGCGGAGTCCGGGTCGCTGCCGGACTGCGGGGCCCGGTCGAGCAGTCGGCCGGCCGGCCGCAGGATCAGGTGGACGGCGAGCACGGCGAGCGTGCCGAGGACGGCCAGCTCCAGTTTCCCGGCCGCGGCCAGCACCCCGACGGCGGCCGAACACCACAGCGTGGCGGCGGTGTTGAGACCGCGGACGCCGGCGCCGTCGCGCAGGATGACGCCACCGCCGAGGAAGCCGATGCCGGAGACGACGTAGGAGGCGACGCGGGTGGGGCTGCCGGTGTCGCCGACGGCCTCGCTGTACAGGACGAACAGGGTGGCCCCGGCGGCGACCAGGGCGTTGGTGCGCAGGCCGGCCATCCGGGCCCGCCACTGGCGTTCGACGCCGATCAGGGCGCCGCAGGCGACGCCGGTGGCGAGCCGGACCAGGAAGTCGAAGGTGGTCAGGGTGTGCACGACGGCACCTCCTTCACGGGTCAGTGGTTGAGCGCGGTCTGGACGATCTTGATGATGACCATGGCCATGGCGACGAGCAGGTAGGCGCGCAGGGCGCCCATGCCGGCCTTGCGGGCGGTGGACATGGCGGGCTTGTCGAGGGTTTCCAGTGGGGGCATGCGCCAGTTCTCGCGGCCGGTGCGGTCGACGGGGTCCTCCTTGGTGCCGGTGCGCCCGGAGGTGAAGAAGTACCCGGCGGCCAGGACGCCCGCGACGCCGCAGCCGGTCATGATCCACAGGATCGTCCGGGAGCTGATGTTCGGCCAGACGACGGCGGCGGTCAGGATCATCGAGAGGGTGACCAGGACGCCGACCACGGCCGAGGTGAAGGCGTTGGTCCTGGGGCCGTTGACCCAGGGGCCGAGGACGGCCCTGTCGTTGCAGAGCAGGAGGAGGAAGACGGTGGCGGAGGGCAGCAGGACGCCGGCCAGGACCTGGACGAACTGGGTCATCAGGCCCTGGGTGTATGCGGTGGACAGCAGGGTGATCGCGGCGGCCACGCTCACCAGGGCGGCGTAGATCCCGTAGAAGCCCTTGGCGCCCTTGACGCCCCGGTGCAGGGAGTGCTTGATGCCGAAGACGTCGCCGATGGCGTAGGCGGTGGACAGCGACACCGCGAACGCGCCGATGATCGAGGCGTCCAGCAGGGCGATGGCGAAGAGCACGCCGGCCAGGTGGCCGGCCTTGGCCTCGATGCCGCGGGCGAGGGCGGCGGCGTCGGAGAACTGGCCGAAGCCGTCGGTGCCGGCGAAGGCCGCGGCGGTGAGGCCCATCATGGCGGCGGCCCCGACGATCACGATGGCGATGCCGATCCACAGGTCGGCCTTCTCGTAGCGCATGAAGCGCGGGGTGATCCGCTTGTCGATGACGTAGGACTGCTGGAAGAACAGCTGCCAGGGGGCGACGGTGGTGCCGACGATGGAGATGATCACGAGCATGACGGCCGCGAGCTGGCCGGAGCCGCCGGGCATGCCGGGCGTCACGAAGTCGTGGGCCATCTGCGAGGTCGTGGGGTGGACGAGGAGGTAGATCGGTACCAGCAGCAGCGAGCCGATGCAGAGCGTGACCGCGACCCGCTCGAAGCGCTGGAAGGAGCCGGTGAAGGCGGAGGCGATGATGATCGCCGCGGCGAGGACGACGGAGGCGGCCTTGGGCAGGCCGAGGTAGCCGGCGGCGAGGGTGACGCCGATGAACTCGGTGACCAGGGTCAGCGCGTTGAGGAGGAAGAGGTCGATCACGCTGAACGCGCCCCAGAACCTGCCGAAGCGTTCCAGGATCAGCCGGGCGTGGCCGACGCCGGTGACCGCGCCCAGGCGCAGCACCATCTCCTGGTTGACGTACAGCACCGGGACCAGCATCAGCAGCGTCCACAGCAGCTGGGTGCCGTAGTTCTGCCCGGCCTGGCCGTAGGTGGAGAACGCGCCCGCGTCGTTGTCCCCGACCATCACGATCAGGCCGGGGCCGATGATCGCGAGGAGCGTCTTGAGCCGGGCGGAGAGCCCGTGGCGCGGGGCGGTGTCGTCGAGCCTGATGGTGCCGAGGGCACCCTTGATGTCGCCGACGTGGGCGTCGTCCAGCACCGCGGTGCGCGCGGTCGGGACCTTCGGGTCCAGGATCACGTTGGTCATGGCAGGGCATCCCTGAACCCCCTTGCGTGAGGGGGCAGTTAGGGGGCACGCGGTGGCGAACCCCGCTGCGGGCGCACGGCACCGGACCGCATGGCGGCGCTGAGCGGCGGCGGCCGTGCGGACATGACGGTGCGTCAGGCGGCTTGCGTCCGGGCAGGGTTGAGTGCCGGGCGGGTGGGCCTGGTGAACGCGCAGGGGTGGTTGCTACCGCGTACCGGAGGTGTGCGAAGGCATGCGGGGGTAGGGGCAACTGTGGCCCGGACTACTGCAGTCCATGTTTCTCGCCTCCTCCCGGTCGGGGGCGCACCGTCTGTGCGCCGCATCACGACACGGCAAGGAGCACGCCGGCCCGCGCGGGACCGGCACACCCCAACTCGTCAGAGCTTTGGCACTCCACGGCGTGTCCAGCCGACCGGCCGGAAGCCACTTGGGGTCAACCCTTAACTCGGGAAGACCTGTCCTGAACCTGGGCGTCTCTCGACGTCGTCGGGTCAGTGGCCTGTGTCCGTGAAGACGCCTCACCGAACGAGGTGCCTCTCAAACCTTGAGAAGCATAGCCCTGCCACGGGCGCTTCGAGACCGCTTTCCGGCCGATCTTCGACAGCTTTGTAGAACTTTGACCAACCCGCCCCCGGCTTGATCTCCCCTTTCCGGCATATATAGTTCACCGACATATGCAGTTGAGTAGCCCACGAGGGGGAAGTGTGTCCCACACCGATCCGACCCGATCCGCGCCCGTCCTGCGCCTGGCCGACGTCACCCGGGTGCACGGGCGAGGCGCCGCCGAGGTGCACGCCCTGCGCGGGATCGACCTGGCCGTCCATCCGGGCGAGTTCGTCGCCGTCATGGGGCCGTCCGGCTCTGGAAAGTCCACCCTGCTGACCCTGGCCGGCGGGCTCGACCAGCCCAGCGACGGCGAGGTGCTGGTGGAAGGCGTCCCGCTCGGCGGCCTCAGCCGGGGCAAGCTCGCCGACCTGCGGCGGCGCTCCATCGGGTACGTCTTCCAGGACTACAACCTGATCCCGGCGCTCACCGCCGCCGAGAACATCGCCCTGCCGCGCGAACTCGACGGCGTCTCCGGACGCCGCGCCCGCCGGGAGGCGCTGGCCGCGCTGGAGGAGCTCGGCATCGGCGAGCTCGCCGACCGCTTCCCCGACGACATGTCCGGCGGCCAGCAGCAGCGCGTCGCCATCGCCCGGGCACTCATCGGCGAGCGCCGGCTGGTGCTCGCCGACGAGCCGACCGGCGCACTCGACTCCGCCACCGGCGAGGCCGTCCTCGCCGTCCTGCGCGCCCGCTGCGACGCCGGAGCGGCCGCCATGATGGTCACCCACGAGGCCACGCACGCCGGTTGGGCGGACCGGGTGGTCCACCTGAAGGACGGCGCCGTCGCCTCCGAGAGCCGCGGCTACCGCTCCGCCACCTGCCCGGCCACCGTCCACCGTCCCAGCGCACTGGGCGAGGTGACGCAGTGAGGCTGGGAGCCTGGCGGGTCGCCCTGCGCATCGCCCGCCGCGACGCCCTGCGGGCCAAGGGCCGCAGCGCCCTGATCGTCGCCATGGTCGCGCTGCCCGTGCTCGGCGTCACCGGCGCCGACGTCGTCCACCGCAGCGGTCAGCTCACCCCGGCCGAGCGGGTCGAGCGGGTGGTGGGCGGGGCGGACGCCTTCGTCACCGCGCTCTCCCCGGGCCGTACCGTCGAACAGGCCCCGGTCGCCGAGGACGGCGCCTTCAGCGTCGACACCCGCCCCGACCAGCAGCCGACGGCCGAGCAGCTGAAGGGCGCGAGCACCGACCCGGCCGCCCTGGTCTCCGCACTGCTGCCGCCCGGCAGCGCGCTCACCCCGGCCCGGCCCGGGGCCGAGACCGGCGCGAGCTCCCCGGAGGGCCTGGTCCGCACCCTCACCACCGAGGCCGACCTCGCCGACCCGATCTGGCACGGCCGGATCGACCTGGTCGAGGGCCGCGCCCCGAAGGCACCGCACGAACTCGCCGTCACCCGGGCCTTCCTGGACCACGCCGGGCTCAAGGTCGGCGGCACCACCACCGTCCTCGGCCTGGAGAACACCCCCTTCACCGTGACCGGCGTCGTGGAACACCCCGACGACCTCGGGCGGGTCGAACTCGTCGCCAGGCCGGGCGAGTTGCTCGACCCGATGGCCGCCGCGGCGGCGCCCGGCCAGTCCGCCGCCGAGCGGACCTCGGGCGAGCGCACCTCCTGGCTGGTCCGGCTCCCGGCGGGGGCCGCGCTCGACTGGGCCAAGGTCCAGGAGTTCAACGCGTACGGCTACACGCTCACCGCGCGCTCCGTCGCGCTCGCCCCGCCGCCCAAGGCGGCCGTCCCGTACGTCCGCGACGGCCTCCGCTACCGCGACCCGGCAGCCGACAACAGCACCAAGGTGGCCGTCGGCACCGTCACCGGCATGGCGCTGCTGGAGGTCGCCCTGCTCGCCGGGCCCGCCTTCGCCGTCGGCGCCCGCCGCTCCCGCCGCCAGCTCGCCCTGCTCGGCGCGGCCGGCGGCAGCCGAACCCACGTCGGCGCGGTGGTGCTCGGCGGCGGCCTGGTCCTCGGCGCGGCCGGGGCGCTGGTCGGCGTGGTGCTCGGCACCGGGCTGGTCGCCGTACTCCAGCCGCGGATCGAACGGGTCGGCGGCGCACGCTTCGGGCACTTCGCGCTGCCCCCGCTGGACCTGCTCGCGATCGCCGGGATCGGCCTGGTCACCGCCCTGCTCGCGGCCGCGCTGCCCGCACTGCAGGCCGCCCGGCGCAGCGTCACCGCCGGGCTCACCGGCCGGGACACCGTCCGCGGGCCCAGCCGCTGGGTCACCGTGACCGGCCTGCTGCTGGTCGTCCTCGGCGCCGTCCTGGGAATGTACGGCGCGGGCGCCGTACAGCGCGGCCTGCCGGTGGTCGGCACCTTCGACACCCGCACCCTCACCGTGCTCGGCGGCTCGGTGACCGCCGAACTCGGGCTGCTGCTCTGCACCCCGATGCTGGTCGCCGCGATCGGCCGGGCCGCCGGAATCCTGCCGCTCGGGCCCCGGCTCGCCCTGCGCGACTCCGCCCGGCACCGCTCGCGCACCGCCCCGGCGGTCGCCGCCGTGATGGCCGCGGTGGCCGGCGCCGTCGCCATCGGGGTGTACAGCACCAGCACCGACGCCGAGAACCGGCGCGACTACCGGCCGCAGGCCCCGTACGGCGCCGTCCAGCTCACCAGTTTCGTCGACGGCCCCCAGGTCGAGCAGGTGCGCACCGAGGTGGAGAAGCAGCTCACCGGGCTCGGCCCGCGCGGCGACCTCGCCCAGGCGGTGTACCGGTTCTGCACCAACTGCTCCAGCACCGTCCAGCTCAAGGGCACGGTGAACTGGCGCACCCTCACCGTCCAGCCGCACCTGGCCGCCGGGGACGCCACCGTGCTGCACAACCTGTTCGGCATCCACGACCCGGCCGTCGAGCAGGCGCTGGCCGCCGGGAAGCTGCTGGTCTTCGACCGTGCCCTGGTCGGCGCCGACGGCAAGGCCGTCATGGTGCTGCGCGGCGGCGGCGGTGGTCCGGTGCAGCCGGGCGAGGTCCCCAAGCCCGACCTGCAGGAAGTCCCGGTCGACGCGGTGCTGGTCGACAACCCGGCCGCCGCCCGCTTCGCCCAGGGCATGATGCTGCCCTCCGCGCTGCCGGCCCTCGGGCTCTCCGCACAGCCCACCGGCTCCGTCTGGCTGCCCGCCACCCCGCCCGACCGCAAGCAGCAGCAGCGCGCCGAGGCGGCCACGATCCGGCTGGACCGCTTCTCCGCCCTGGACATCGAACGCGGCTACCAGCCGAAGAGCGACGCCCTCACCCTGGCGCTCACCGGCTTCGCCGGACTGGTCGTGCTCGGCGCGGCCGGGATCGCCACCGGCCTCGCGGCCGCCGACTCCCGGCAGGACCAGGCCACCCTGGCCGCCGTCGGCGCGCGGCCGCGGATCCGGCGGACCATGGCGGGCCTGCAGTGCGCCCTGATCGCCCTGCTCGGGGCGCTGCTCGGGGCGGCCAACGGGTTCGTGCCGGCGGTGGGGCTGCTCAAGTCCCGGGCGAGCGGGTTCGGGTCCAAGCCGGCGCTGATCACCGCGCCGTGGGGCGAGCTGCTGCTGGTCGTGCTGGTGCTGCCGGTGGTGGCGGGGCTGCTCGCGGCGCTGTTCACCAAGTCCCGGACCTCGCTCGGGCGACGGCTGTCCTGAGCACCGGGCGGCAGCTGTCCTGAGCACCCGGCGACGGCTGTCCCCAGCAACCGGCGACGGCTGTCCTGAGCAACCGAACGGCACCCGCCGGGCGTCCACCTCCGCAGACCGGGGGCGGGCGCCCGGCGCTCGCCGTACCATGGTCCGCGCTCCGGCGGGCGGAGGACGCCCTGGTCCGGAACATCGACAGTTCGGGAAGTTCAGCGGTTCGGCGAGTTCGGCGAGGGAGACGAGGCGGTGCTACGGGGGTTCGGCGACCTGGAGGCCGAGATCATGGACCGGCTCTGGTCCTGGGGCCGGCCGGCCACGGTGCGCGAGGTCGTGGACGACCTGCAGCTGCAGCGGGCGGTCGCGTACACCACCGTCACCACCGTCGCCGACATCCTGCACACCAAGGGCTGGCTGCGCCGCGACAAGGTCGGCCGCGCCTGGGTGTACGAACCGACCTGCACCCGCGAGGAGTACACCGCCCGGCTGATGCACCAGGCCCTGGAGACCACCCCCGACCGGGCCGGAGCGCTGCTCCACTTCATCGACCGGATCAGCGGGGACGAGGCCTCCGCCCTGCTCGCGGCCCTCGAACAGGTGAAGGCCCGGGGCCCGGAGTGACCCTCGTACTGCTCGTCCTCTACCTGGTGGCGGTCGGCGTCCTGCTGCCCCGCCGACTGGCCGGCTCCGCCCGGCTCCAGGCCCGCCCGGTGACGGGCGCGGCGCTCTGGCTCGCGCTGATGGCCTCGTTCACCGTCGCCGCGGCACTCACCGCGCACCACGCGGTGGAGCCCCTCACCCACGAGCCGGCCGGGCTGCTCGGCCTGCTCCCCCACGCCGAACCGGCCGGGCCCGTCCTCCCGCACACCCACGACTGGTGGCTCCTCGCCGCCGCCGGGGCGGCGGTCGCCGTCCTGGTCGCCGCCGTCGGCCTGCGCACCGGGCGGGCCCGGCGGCGGCACCGGGCGCTGCTCGACGTGGTCGCCGTACGGGACCGGCGCTGGGGCGCGCTGGTGCTGGAGCACGCGCACCCGACCGTCTACTGCCTGCCCGGGCGGCGCTCCCGGATCGTCCTGTCGCGCGGGGCGTTGCGGCTGCTGGACGAGCGGCAGCTCGCCGCCGCCCTCGCCCACGAGCACGGACGCATCCGGGGCCGCCACCACCTGTTCCGGCTGCCGGCGGACACCTTCGCGCTGCTCCTCGGGCCGCTGCCGCTGGCCCGGCTGGGGCGCTCGGAGGTGGCGCTGCTGCTGGAGATGGCCGCGGACGACGCGGCGCTGGCCCAGGTGTCGCGGAGCGAACTGGCCTCGGCGCTCTACACGTTGGCGACCTTCGGGGCCACGCCGGCGCCGGGCGGCGGGACGCACGGCGGGACGCTTGGCGTGGCCTCCACCGGGGTGCTGGCCCGGGTCCGCCGACTGGCCCGCCCGGGCGGCGGCCGGCGGCGGCAACGCGCCTGGCGGCTCGGGCTGTTGGCGCTGCCGGTGCTGCCGTACCTGCTGGCCTGCGCCCCGCACCCGTAACGCGCCGCGCCTGTAGCGGTCCGCCCCCGTCAAGGCCCGCGCCCGTAATCGTCCGCGCCCGCAGCGGGTCCGCCACGGGTGCGGGGCGCTGCGGGCGCGGGTGCGAGCGCGGGTCAGGCCGGGCGGACGGCGCCCATGTACTTCATCGCGCTGATCGGGAGCACCTCGATGTTCTTGCCGGTGCGCGGCGCGTGGATCATCTTGCCGTCGCCGATGTACAGCCCGACGTGGTGCAGGTCGTCGTAGAAGAAGACCAGGTCGCCGGGCTGGAGGTTGGCGCGGTCGACGTGCGGGCCGTCGTTCCACTGGTCCTGGGACATCCGGGAGATCCTGACGCCCGCCGCCTTGTACGCCATGCTGGTGAGGCCGGAGCAGTCGAAGCTGTCGGGGCCGGTCCGGCTCCAGCCGTACGGCTTGCCGAGCTGGGCCTGGGCGAACGCGATGATGGTGGCGGCCCGGCCGCTGGCGGCCGGCACCGGGGCGTTCAGGTCGGGGCGGTCGGCGGAGCGGGAGGAGCGGTCGGCCGCGGCCGCTGCGGCGGCCTGCTTGGCCTCGGCCTTGGCCTTCTCCGCGGACTGCTGGGCGTTGATCTTGGCGCGGTCCTCGGCGCTGAGCTTGTTCAGCATCGACTGCGCCGTGGCCAGCTTGGTCTGGATGTCGTTCTTCTGCTCCGCCAGCTGCTTGCCGACCGAGTCGAGCTCGGCGAGCGTCCTGGTCGCCTCGGTGCGGTCCTGGTCGAGCTTGCGCTGCTCGTCCTGGGCCTGCTTGAGCAGGCCCGCCTGGGTCTCGGAGACCTGGTTCTGCACCGCGGCGCGCTCCAGGTAGCCGGCCGGATCGGAGTCGAGCATCAGCTGGACGGACGGGTCGATGCCGTTGTTCCGGTACTGGTCGGCGGCGACCGAACCGAGCCGGGTGCGCAGCTCGTTCATCGCGTCCTGTCCGCGGACGACCTTCTCCTGGATCTGGTTGGCGTCGCTTTGAAGCTTCTGCTGCTTGGCCTGGAAGCCGTTGAAGCGCTCGATCGCCTGCTCGGCCTGCTCGTTGAGCTGGTCGACCTGCTCCTTGACGGAGGCGAGGTTCGGCGTGGGCTCGGCGTGGGCGGTGCCGGAGGCGAGGACCGCGCCACCGGCCGCCATGGCCGTGGTGAGGACCGCCAGGCGGGCCCGGCTCGGGGGGCTGGGCTTGCGGCGCTTTCCCATGGGCGGTCGGCTCTCCTTCGGGGGAATCCGCGGAGGCCGGGGAGGGCTTCGCGGGGGGCCGGGGCAGGCGAAGGCGGGCAGGACGGGCAACGGGGGGATGCCGCCCCGCCCACCTTCTTCGAAGTAACTTAATAGATGAGTGGCGGGGTTCCGCAATCCCCCTGATCATGGCTCTACGGGCCATGACGGGACATCGATCGCCTTCCACGCCATCGGTGTTGACTACGGACACCACCCGGCCGCCGGTTCAACCGTCCTCGCCGCCGTCACCGGGCCCGCCGGCCCCCGAAAGCCGCGACCCACGGCACCACCTGCCGTGCGAAGTGCCGAAACCCCTGCCAAATCGAGGGAAACGTCACACGCGCCGCCCCTCCTGCGGCTCTGCGAACGGGCGCTAACCTGCGGACATGAAGGTCCCGCCCGAAGGGCTCCCCCTCGCCGCCGAGTTTCCGGCCGCGCACCGTGAGCAGTGGCAGCAGCTCGTCCAGGGCGTGCTGCGCAAGTCCGGTGCCCAGGCCGAGGACGGCGTCGCAGCCGAGCAGACACTCACCACCACCCTCCAGGACGGGCTCCACGCGCGCCCGCTGTACACCGCCGAGGACACCGCGGTCGACCCCGGGTACCCGGGCTTCCCGCCCTTCGTCCGCGGCGGCCGCCCGCAGGGCTCGGCCATCGCCGGCTGGGACGTACGGCAGCGGCACACCGACCCGGACGGGCGGCGCACCAACGAGGCCGTCCTGGCCGACCTGGAGAACGGCGTCGGCTCGCTCTGGCTGGAGCTCGGCGGCGAGGGCCTTCCGGTGGACGCCCTGCCCGAGGCGCTGACCGGGGTGTACCTGGACCTGGCCGCCGTGGCGCTCGACGCGGGACCCGAATTCGCCGACGCCGCCGAGCAGTTGTTCGAGCTCTACGAGCGGCGTGAGGTCTCCCCCGGCGCCGCCGCCGGCAACCTCGGCGCCGACCCGCTGGGCCTGCAGGCCCGCACCGGCGACACCGCCCGCACCGACGCACTGCTCGCCGAGGCCACCGCGCTGGCCGCCCGCTGCGCCGCCGGCTACCCCGGCGTCCGGGCGCTGACCGTCGACGCCCTGCCGTACCACGAGGCCGGCGCCTCCCCGGCCCAGGAACTCGGCTGCTCGCTCGCCACCGGCGTCGCCTACCTGCGCGCGCTCACCGCGGCCGGGCTGTCCGTGGACGCCGCACTCGGCCAGCTGGAGTTCCGCTACGCGGCCGACGCCGACCAGTTCCTGACGATCGCCAAGTTCCGTGCCGCGCGCCGCCTCTGGGCCCGCATCGCCGAGGTCTCGGGTGCCTCCGCCGAGGCCGCGGCGCAGCGTCAGCACGCCGTCACCTCCCGGGTGATGATGACCGCCCGCGACCCGTGGGTGAACATGCTGCGCACCACCGTCGCCTGCCTGGCCGCCGGGGTCGGCGGCGCCGACGCCGTCACCGTGCTGCCCTTCGACAGCGCGCTCGGCCTGCCCGACGCCTTCGCCCGCCGGATCGCCCGCAACACCCAGTCGATCCTGCTGGAGGAGTCCCACCTGGCCCGGGTGGTCGACCCGGCCGGCGGCTCCTGGTACGTCGAGCAGCTGGGCGAGGAACTCGCCCGGGCCGCCTGGGCCTGGTTCCAGGAGATCGAGCGGGCCGGCGGCCAGCAGGCCGCACTCGGGGCCGGACTCGTCGGCGAGCGGATCGCTGCCACCTGGGCCGAGCGGTCCGTCAAGCTCGCCAAGCGGCGCGAACCGGTCACCGGCGTCAGCGAGTTCCCGCACCTCGACGAGCAGCCGCTGGTCCGCGAGGCCGCCCCGGCCGCGCGCGCGGGCGGCCTGCCGCAGGTGCGCCGCGCCGAGGCGTACGAGGCGCTGCGGGACCGCTCCGACGCCTTCCGCACCGCCACCGGGGAGCGGCCGAAGCTGTTCCTGGCCTCGATCGGCACCGCCGCCGCGCACACCGCGCGCACCACCTTCGCGGCCAACCTGTTCCAGGCGGGCGGCATCGCGACCACCTCCACCGAGGGCACCGCGGCCGAGGGGTTCGCCGAGGCGTTCCGCGCCTCCGGCGCCACCGTCGCCTGCCTGTGCTCCAGCGACGCCCTGTACGGCGAGCACGCCGCGGCCGTCGCCGGCGCCCTGAAGACGGCCGGCGCCACCAAGGTGCTGCTGGCCGGGCGGCTCGGCGAACTGCCCGCCGGAGTGGACGAGTTCATCCATGCGGGCGGGGACGCCGTCGCCGTCCTGACCTCCCTGCTGGACCAGATCACCGGCGCGAGCGGCGCCGACGAGAGCGAGGCGGGCCGATGATCCCCGACTTCACCGGAATCGGGCTGGACGGCGACACCGCCGACGTCACGGACGCCCAGTGGCAGGCCGCCTGGCGGCAGTCCACCGGCAAGGACGTCGACGAGCAGGTCTGGGACACCCCCGAGGGCATCGGCGTCAAGCCGCTGTACACCGCGGCCGACCTGGCCGGGCTGGACTTCCTGGAGACCTACCCCGGCATCGCCCCGTACCTGCGCGGGCCGTACCCGACCATGTACGTCAACCAGCCGTGGACCGTCCGCCAGTACGCGGGCTTCTCCACCGCCGAGGAGTCCAACGCCTTCTACCGCCGCAACCTCGCGGCCGGCCAGAAGGGCCTCTCCGTCGCCTTCGACCTGCCGACCCACCGCGGCTACGACAGCGACCACCCCCGCGTCACCGGCGACGTCGGCATGGCCGGCGTCGCCATCGACTCGATCTACGACATGCGCCAACTGTTCGACGGCATCCCGCTCGACAAGATGTCGGTGTCGATGACCATGAACGGCGCCGTCCTGCCCGTCCTGGCGCTGTACATCGTCGCCGCCGAGGAGCAGGGGGTGCCCGCCGAGAAGCTGGCCGGGACCATCCAGAACGACATCCTCAAGGAGTTCATGGTCCGCAACACCTACATCTACCCGCCGCAGCCGTCGATGCGGATCATCTCGGACATCTTCGCGTACACCTCGCAGAAGATGCCCCGGTACAACTCGATCTCCATCTCCGGCTACCACATCCAGGAGGCGGGTGCGACGGCCGACCTGGAGCTGGCCTACACCCTCGCCGACGGGGTCGAGTACCTGCGCGCGGGCCTGGACGTGGGGCTGGACGTGGACGCCTTCGCGCCGCGGCTGTCGTTCTTCTGGGCGATCGGCATGAACTTCTTCATGGAGGTCGCCAAGCTGCGCGCCGCCCGGCTGCTCTGGGCCAAGCTGGTCAAGCAGTTCGACCCGAAGAACCCCAAGTCGCTGTCGCTGCGCACCCATTCGCAGACCTCCGGCTGGTCGCTCACCGCACAGGACGTGTTCAACAACGTCACCCGTACCTGCGTGGAGGCGATGGCCGCCACCCAGGGCCACACCCAGTCGCTGCACACCAACGCCCTCGACGAGGCGCTCGCCCTGCCCACCGACTTCTCCGCGCGCATCGCCCGCAACACCCAGCTGCTGCTCCAGCAGGAGTCGGGCACCTGCCGGGTCATCGACCCGTGGGGCGGCTCGGCGTACGTCGAGAAGCTGACCAACGACCTTGCGGCGCGCGCCTGGCAGCACATCCAGGAGGTCGAGGCGGCCGGCGGCATGGCCAAGGCCATCGACGCCGGCATCCCCAAGATGCGCGTCGAGGAGGCCGCCGCCCGCACCCAGGCGCGCATCGACTCCGGCCGCCAGCCGGTCATCGGCGTCAACAAGTACCGGGTGGAGAGCGACGAGCAGATCGACGTGCTCAAGGTCGACAACTCCTCGGTGCGGGCCCGGCAGATCGAGAAGCTGCGCCGGCTGCGCGAGGAGCGCGACGAGGCCGTGTGCCAGGACGCCCTGCGCGCGCTGACGGCCGCCGCCGTGGCCGGCCCCCGGCGCGACGGCTCCCTCGACGGCAACCTGCTGCACCTCGCCGTCAACGCGGCCCGGGCCAAGGCCACCGTCGGCGAGATCTCGGACGCCCTGGAGAAGGTGTACGGCCGGCACTCCGGCCAGATCCGTACCATCTCCGGTGTGTACCGAGACGAAGCGGGCCCGTCGGCCTCCCTCCAGCGCACCCGTGACCTGGTCGAGCAGTTCGAGCAGGCCGAGGGCCGCCGACCGCGCATCCTGGTCGCCAAGATGGGCCAGGACGGCCACGACCGCGGCCAGAAGGTCATCGCCACCGCCTTCGCCGACCTCGGCTTCACCGTGGACGTCGGCCCGCTGTTCCAGACCCCGGCCGAGGTCGCCCGCCAGGCCGTCGAGGCGGACGTGCACATCGTCGGTGTCTCCTCGCTGGCCGCCGGGCACCTGACCCTGGTGCCCGCGCTGCGCGCCGAACTCGCCGAGGCGGGGCGGGCGGACATCACCATCGTGGTCGGCGGGGTGATCCCGCCGCAGGACTTCGACGCGCTGTTCGAGGCCGGTGCGGCCGCGGTCTTCCCGCCGGGCACGGTCATCCCGGACGCGGCCTACGACCTGCTGAAGTCCCTGGCGGCCGACCTCGGCCACGAGCTGTGAGTTCCTGATCGCATGCCTCCGCGGACGATCGACCTCGACAGCTATGTGACGGGTGTCCTGGACGGCTCGCGCGCCTGGATCGCGCGCGCCGTCACCCTCGTCGAATCCAGTCGGCCCGACCACCGCGCGCTCGCGCAGCAGCTGCTCCAGCGGCTGCTGCCGCACGCGGGCGGGGCCGTCCGGGTCGGCATCACCGGCGTGCCCGGCGTCGGCAAGTCGACCTTCATCGACTCCTTCGGCAGCATGCTGACGGGGCTGGGCCACCGGGTCGCGGTCCTCGCCGTCGACCCGACCTCCAGCCGCACCGGCGGCTCCATCCTGGGCGACAAGACCCGGATGGAGCGCCTGGCCGTCGACCCGCACGCCTTCGTCCGGCCCTCGCCCACCTCGGGGACGCTGGGCGGTGTCGCCAAGGCCACCCGCGAGTCCATGGTGGTGATGGAGGCGGCCGGGTACGACGTGGTGCTGATCGAGACGGTCGGCGTCGGCCAGTCCGAGACGGCGGTGGCCGGGATGGTCGACACCTTCCTGCTCCTCAGCCTGGCCCGTACCGGCGACCAGCTGCAGGGCATCAAGAAGGGCGTCCTGGAGCTGGCGGACGTCATCGCCGTCAACAAGGCCGACGGCCCGCACGAACGGGATGCGAAAGCCGCCGCCCGCGAACTCGCGGGCGCGTTGCGGCTGTTGCAGGCCCCGGATGCCGCCTGGACGCCGCCCGTCCTGACCTGCAGCGGCCGCGACGGCGCCGGCCTGGACGTGCTGTGGGAGCGGCTGCAGCAGCACCGCAAGGTCCTCGACGCCACCGGCGCCCTGGCCGCCAAGCGCCGCGACCAGCAGGTGGAATGGACCTGGGCCATGGTCCACGACCAGCTCTACGCCCGGCTGCACGAGAACCCGGAAGTGCAGCGGCTGGCCCCCGAGTTGGAGACTCAGGTCCGCGCCGGAACCCTCCCGGCCGGGCTCGCCGCCCAGCAGATCCTGGACGCCTTCTTCGGCTGACCGAGGACCTGAAGGCCAAGCGCCGTGCCCCACCCATACGTGGGGCACGGCGCTTCGGCGGTTTCCGGGTACTCGAACCACACCACCTTGCCCCCCGACACCACCCTCCACGCCAGCGGAACCGGAAACCGAGCGTTGCTCACCGGAATGACCGCCAGGGGCGTCCGGCATCCCTCCGGCCCGGACATCAGACCGCCTTCCCGGTCGCACGAAGCGAGGTAGCCCATTCCAGGGCGCTCGTGAAGTGCTCCGAGCGGCTGCGGCGGTCCTGCTGCGAGGCGCTGGGCAGCGTGGGCCTCCCAGAGGTCCACGCTCAGGCCTCCAGCAGGCGGACGGCCGTGGTCAGGTACCGACGGACGACGTTGATGTAAAGCGGGTCATCCTGGGGATTGTTGATCCACCTGATGGCCTGCTCCATGAACCACCAGGCCCAGGGTGGTCACGTGCTCGTCCCGGAACAGGTACGAGTACACCTGGTGGGCGATGGCCAGCACCTCGCCCGCGTCACGGGTCGAGCGGCCGTGGTTCTTGATGAACTCCAGCGCCAGCTGCTCGACGCTGGCCTCCTCGGTCTCGTCCGCGTCCAGCAGGCCGTCCTGAACGGTCTGCCAGTCGATGACGAGCCGGGAGTTGACCTCGAACCGGAAGAAGTACTTCTCCGGGTCGATCGTGATCTGCTTGCCGTCCACGGTGATTCCGGGCAGACGGTTCCAGCGCGGGTCGAACGCCTCGGGCAGCTCGACCGTGATCGTCGCGGTGTCGATGGTGGTCACCTGTGTCTCCGTTCGGATGAGGCACCCTTACAACGGGCGCCAATCGGCTGGTTGAGCCGCCCGGGAGAGGGCTCCTTTGACACCCGGGCTACTTACTCTCAGTCAACAGGCGGGCACGCAAACGGATAAGGTGCCAGAGTGTGGACCAGATGTCGGCCAGTTGTCGACCACTGTGGGCCAGATGTCGGCCCGAGGGAGGGCGCCGTGTCAGGCGGATCCGGGGCAGTGCTGGATCGCCGGGGATTCGTGGCCGCCTCCAGCGCGTACGCGCTCGCGGCGCTGGGCCTTCCTGACCCCGACGCCGTGCTCCGGCGCGTGCGGCTCAAGTCCGGTGACAAGGTTCACGTCGGCCGGGGCGAGGTCGCGGCGATCCGCCAAATGACCAAGTCGCTCGGCGACGCGGCCGCCGAGCTCGGCGGCGGACATGCCCGGCACCTCGCGGTCCGCTACCTCCACGACGACGTCGCGCCCTGGTTGGACGGTACCTGGAGTGAAGCTGTCGGCCGGGACTTGTTTGCGGCCACCGCCCAGCTCGTCCACCTGGCGGGGTGGATGGCTCAGGACGAGGGCAACCAGGACGCCGCCCAGCAGTACTACGCCCACTCGTTCCGCCTGGCCTCCGAAGCCGGCGACGCCGAACTGGCCGCCACCGCCCTACGCGGTCTCGCCGTCCAGGCGATCGATCTCGGGTTCCGTCCGACAGCCGTCCGGATAGCGGAGGAGTGCGTGGACCAGGCCAAGGCTCTCAACGCCCCGCGGGCCCTGGCCTACTACCAGGCCACCCTCGCCAACGCCGCCGCCCTCGACGGCGACCGCCGCACGGCCACCGCTGCGCTCTCGGCCTCGCAGACCGCGATCGAGCGTGCCACCGACGCCCCGGGCGAGTCGTGGGCCTCGCACTACAGCATCGGGCGGTGGGCGCACGAGTCCGGCATGATCCTCGCCCAACTCGGGGACCACACGGCCGCTCAGGACCACCTTCATCACGCGCTCGACATCCACGGCCTCGACCGCCGCCGCACCCGTGCGATCGTCCTCGCCGACCTCGGTACGGTCCGGCTCCGACAGGACGACGTCGACGGCGCCCTCGCCTCCTGGAACGAATTCCTCGACTGCGCGGACGGTATCCGTTCCGTCAAAGTCCAGGACGCGGTCAGCGACCTGCGGGCCCGTCTCTACCGGCTCCGCCACGTACCCGGCGTCGAGGAGCTGGACGAGCGCGCCTCGACGCTGGGGTGAACCGATGCCAGACAGCCAGCAGTGGCGACAGGTTCGGGCCTTCCTGAACGATCAGCGCTTTGCGCTGACCAGACGGCTCCTCGCCGGCCACCCTCCCGAGCATCTTGTCCCGGGTGTGCCTCTGTTGGCCCGAAAGCATTGGATTCCGGAGCAGCCGGTACCCCTTGAACGCGTCCGGCTGCGGTGGCAGCCGGACGCGCCTGCCGCGCAGTTGGACGGAAGCGGGCCGGAGCTCGACCACATCCGTCCCCGACGGGAGGACGGGACCGCGCATCTTCGCTATGCGGATGCCGTCCGGGAACTGGCCAAGCCCAGGCTGTTCGAGAACCGTGGCTGCTACCGGCTCCTGGACGTCGATGCCTCTACGACCGGTCCAGTGCTGACCTTCGGGCGTGGGCAGTATTTCGACGTCATCAACATCTGCGAGGCTGCCGCGCACGAGTACGCCGCAGCTGTCCTCTCGGAGGCAGCTGACACACCGTTCCGGGCCGCCATCGGCGATCCGACCGATCTCGCGCGCCGGCCCGTCATGGCGGCCACCAGCACGCTCGTCATCCGGCTCGATCGCCGAACCGGCGACGCGGAGTTCGTGCTGCACTGGCGTGACCCCGAGAAGGTGGCCAGTGGCGGGGGCCTCTACCAGGTGATGCCGGTCGGGATGTTCCAGGCCTCGCACGACGCGCCGTGGAACGAGGCCAACGACTTCGACCTCTGGCGCTCCATCCTCCGGGAGCTGAGCGAGGAACTGCTCGGCAACACCGAGGACTACGGCAGCGACAAGGCCCCCATCGACTACGCAGCCTGGCCGCTCGACCAGAAACTCAGTGCAGCACGCGAGGACGGAAGCCTGCGGGTGTTCTGGCTGGGCCTCGGGATGGACCCGCTGACCTACGTCACCGACATGCTTACCGTGGCCGTGTTCGACGCCGAACTGTTCGACGAGACGTTTCGGCGCATCGTGTCCACCAACGAGGAGGGCCACCGCGTCGGGCTGGACGATGCGACCGGACGCTCGACGGGCATCCCGTTCACGGCCGAGCAGGTGGATCGCCTCACCAGCACGGAGCCGATGCAGCCGGCCGGTGCCACGCTCCTCCGACTCGCCTGGCAACACCGGAAGGCACTCCTAGAGCTCCCCGCCGCCGAACACTTGAGTTCGGCGGCGGGGCCCGGAAGGCACCAGGCACCTGGTCGGTGAGCTGGGGGCCGTACAGCAGGTATGGGCGCGTGGGGGCGGGGGGCGAGTGCCTCAGGGGGTGGTCTGGACCGGGAAGCCGGTGGGGCGGCCTTGGGACTTGAGCCAGGTGAGGACCTGGTCGAGGGCCTCGACCGTCTGCTGGCGGTCGCCGCCGCCGTCGTGGAACAGGATGGTCGGGCCGTTGTGGATCTCCTTCTTGACGGTGTCCACGATGGCGGCGGTGCCGGGCTTGTTGAAGTCCTTGGAGTCGTCGTTCCAGCCGAGCGGGCGCATGCCGTTCGCCGCGGCGATGCGCCGGCTGTCGGGGGTGAACGAGCCGCCGGGGGCCCGGTAGTAGAGCACCTTGGCGCCGCCCGCAGCGTCCTCGATCATCTTCTTCGCGTCCAGGATCTCCTTCTCCTGGTAGGCGACGGGCTTCTTGTCCATCGTGGTGTCGTGGTGCACCGTGTGGTCGCAGAGCCGGTGGCCGGCCGCGACGACCTGCTTGACCAGGTCGGGGTGGGCCTTGGCCTGCGGTCCGATCATGCAGAACGTCGCCGTCACGCCGTGCCGCTTGAGGACGTCGAGGACCTTCGGGGTCCAGGTGGGATCGGGGCCGTCGTCGATGGTGATGTTGACGGCGTTGCCTCCGCTCTCGGAGGCGTGGGCTATGCCGTCGGGTATCCCGCCCGGCTGCTGCGTGCCGCCGTCGCCGCCGTTGGAGCCGTCGCCCCCCTTGCTGCCATCCCCGCCGCTGCCGTCGGAGGAGCCGCCCTGCTCCTGTGCGACGTTCTGCTGTGGCGCGCTGTCCGAGTCGGTGAGGGTCGCGACCCCCCAGGCACTCGCCGTCAGAACGACGGCGGCCACCGCGAGGGCCACTCGGCTCCCGGCCAGATCCTTCATGCGTACTTTGAGGTCCATCGACTGACTGCTCCCCCACCCGTCTTCGAGCTTTCCGAGGTTCATGACGTGAACCGGGTCGGAGGGGTTCCCCGTTTCCCTCGTCTTTGCAGGTGAAGACCGTGATCGGCAGAGCAGCGGAACGGCCCCGGACCGCCCGACCGGGCCGGGGCCGTTGGGCCTGACGGGCGTCAGGCGGTCGTGGCGGCCGTGAAGCGGGCCGAGACGTCCTGCCAGTTGACGACGTCCCACAGGCGGGTGACGTAGTCGGGGCGGACGTTGCGGTACTGCAGGTAGTAGGCGTGCTCCCAGGCGTCGAACGCGAGCAGCGGGGTGGTGCCCTGGCCGACGTTGCCGTGGTGGTCGTAGACCTGCTCGACGATCAGGCGCTTGCCGAGCGGCTCCCAGGAGAGGATGCCCCAGCCGGAGCCCTGGACGCCGGTGGTGGCGGTGGTGAGCTGCTTCTTGAAGGCCTCGAAGCTGCCGAAGTGCTCGGTGATGGCGTCGGCCAGCTCGCCCTCGGGGCGGTCGCCGCCCTCCGGGGAGAGGTTCTGCCAGAACAGCGAGTGCAGCACGTGGCCGGACAGGTGGAAGGCGAAGGTCTTCTGCAGGCCGACCAGGCCGCCGAACTGCTCCTTGTCGCGCGCCTCGGCGAGCTGCTCCAGGGTGTCGTTGGCGCCCTTGACGTAGGCGGCGTGGTGCTTGGAGTGGTGCAGCTCCAGGATCTCGGCCGACATGGCCCGCTCAAGCGCGGAGTAGTCGTACGGCAGGTCGGGAAGCGAGTAGGTGCCCATCAGGACACGGCCCCTTTCGGCGGGTTGAACGATGCTGATCGTGCCAGGACAACACTATTGCGTATGAGTTGCAGGAACGAAGCATGAGCTCCTGCTTATTCCCGACGTCACATCTCGTCACCTGACGACTTTTCCGCTCCCGAGGGCTTCCCGCGGCCACTATTCGTGTGACATTTTACATGTCACACATTGGTGCGGCCGTGTCCCCAACCACACGGCCACTACCGGCCCCGGAGGCCCCCACCCCATGCGTCCCTTCCGGATAGCGAAGGCGAACGCGCGCAGAATCCCTGCGCTCGGCGCCGCCTTCTTCCTCGCCCTCGGCCTCTTCGCGCCGGCGGCGCACGCGGCCGACGCCCCGTCAGCCCCCGCCGCCAAGACGGCCGACGCCAAGACCGCCAACGCCGCCAACGCCGCCAATACGGCCAACGCCGCGGCGCCCCGCGCGATCCCGGTGCCCAAGTCGCCGGACACGCCCGAGGACGCCCGCCCGCTCGCCTCGGCCCCGCGGACCAAGGCCTCCGCCCCGACGGCGGGCAGCTCCGTCGGCGCCGCCTTGACGGCGAAGCAACTCGCCGCCGCCGCCTGCAATGTCTCCGCCTTCACCGGCAACTCCGGTGCCGCGCTGGTCCAGCAGGTCAAGTCGGCCGGCCTCGACTGCGTCAACACGCTGTTCACGCTCACCGGCAACAACGCCAAGGGCGCCTTCAACGAGGCCCAGATGGTCACCGTCGCCGACGCGCTGCGCGACGCCTCCGCCGCCTACCCCGGCGACGACTCCACCTCGGTCGGCCAGCTGGTGCTCTTCCTGCGCGCCGGCTACTACGTCCAGTGGAACAACAAGGACGTCGTCGGCCCGTACGGCACCGCGCTGCAGACCGCCGTCCGCGGTGCGCTGGACGCCTTCTACGCCGCCCCGCACAGCAAGGACGTCACCGAGGCCAACGGCGCCACCCTCGCCGAGGCCGTCACCCTGATCGACAGCGCCCAGGAGAACGCCCGCTACACCGGCGTCGTCAAGCGGCTGCTGGACGGCTACACGAGGGCCTGGACCGGCTCGATGGCCACCGCCGTCGCCAACACCGAGACCGTCATCGAGCGCGGCTTCGACCTGCCGGCCTTCACCGCCGCCCTGCAGGCCGACCCCTCCTTCGCCACCAGCATGGCGGGCTTCGTCACCCGCAACAGCTCCCAGCTCACCGGCTCGGACCCGGTGACGAGCATCGGCATCCAGATCGGCAACCTCGTCGCCAACGACGCGCTGCGCGCCCAGGGCCGGCCGATCGTCAAGGACCTGATCAACCGCTACCCGCTGGTCGGCAACACCGCCCCGCTCACCATGAACCTGCTCTGGTTCACGGAGAAGAAGGACGGCGGCAACTGCTCCTACTACGGCACCTGCGACCTGCCCACCCGGCTCGTCCCGCTCGTGCTCACCGTCGACCACACCTGCAACGCCAACCTGCGCATCCGCGCCCAGGACATGACCGCGCAGCAGCTCACCGACACCTGCACCAGCCTGATCAACCAGGACGCGTACTTCCACAAGGTGGTCAAGGACAGCGGCCCGGTCGCCGACGACCACAACACCAGCCTTGAGGTCGTGGTCTTCGACGACTACTACAACTACAGCCTCTACGCCTGGGAGATGTACCACATCGCCGTCGACAACGGCGGCATGTACGAGGAGGGCAAGCCCGACGCGGCCGGCAACCAGGCCCGCTTCATCGCCCACGAGGCCTCCTGGCTGCGCCCCCAGTTCCAGATCTGGAACCTCAACCACGAGTACACCCACTACCTCGACGGCCGCTACGACTTCTACGGCGACTTCGACGCCGGCATGACCACCCCGACCGTCTGGTGGGTCGAGGGCCTGGCCGAGTACATCTCGTACAGCTACCGGGGCGTCCACTACGACGACGCGGTGGCCCAGGCCGGCAAGGGCACGTACGCGCTGAGCACCCTGTTCGACAGCACCTACGACAACGCCGACTCCACCCGGATCTACAACTGGGGCTACCTGGCCGTCCGTTACATGCTCCAGTCGCACCCGCAGGACGTCGACGCGCTGCTCGCCAAGTACCGCGTGGGCGACTGGAACGGCGCCCGCGCCCTACTGAAGACCACCATCGGCACCGCGTACGACGCCGACTTCGCCGGCTGGCTCAAGGCCTGCTCCGCCGACAACTGCGGCTCCCTGCCCACCAACCAGGCCCCGCTGTGCACCGCCGCCGACACCCGGCAGTACGACAGGAACTGCCGCCGCGACAACGTGGCCGCCCCCACCGGGAACTACAACTACGACTTCCTGTTCCTGCCGGCCGGCGTGAAGCAGCTGACCATCACCACCAGCGGCGGCACCGGCAACGCCGACCTGTACTACAACGGCGGCGCCTGGGCCACCACCGGCTCGTACCTCGCCAAGTCCACCACCGGCGGCAACGGCGAGACCCTCACCATCGCCAACCCGCCGTCCGGCTGGGTGTACTTCAGCCTCTACGCCCAGCAGGGCTTCGGCGGCGTCACCGTCACCACGACCTACAACTGACGGCTTCCAGTTGCACCGGAGGGCCCCGCGGCGACGCGGGGCCCTCCGGCGTTTCCGCTCATGCGTTTCGGCTCGCGCCACGAAAATCTCGAAATCGGGGTTATAACAATTCACCCATCGAACAGGCCGAATAGGCCGTCGACGTAGCGCAGGAATCCGATCAGCAGCCGTCGCAGGGGTGTCCAAATCCCGGACGTTCGGTTAGGGTCCAGGTACGGACGAAGCAGTTCGGATTACATACCGGAAATCCGAATTCGCCGAGAACCCGGGCGCGGCCCTTCGCCGCGCCCGCAAATCACGGAATGGAGACAGCCATGAAGATGATCAAGGCGATCGCCAAGAAGTTCAAGAAGAACGAGGACCTCGCCGCCAACGCGTGGGTCCTGCACGTCATCTGACGTAGCCGTGGTCGGCGGGGCGTGCGGCGCGGCCGAGCCGCCGCCTCCGCCGACGCCACGGAGCACATGCATTTCACCGCCATTCCGATAAAGGCAGGACGCTCGTGGAAGAAATGGCGCCGGCCGCAGTGCGCGACCATTCCCTCGTGTATGCCCCGAGGATCCAGGACCTGCTGGCCCGGGAAGAAAAGGTATTCCGGATCGACCCGACCACCGTCGGCGTCTCCGACTGCCGCCTGCTGGCCGAAATCGTCGCGGCACGCCCAGTGCTGTCCACGGAGCGCTCGGTCTACAAGCCCGCCGCCGGTGCCGACATCCCCCACGACAGCGCGACCCGGACGATCCGCGCGCTGGGGCAGGACGTCATGGCGGGCATCCGGACGCCGCCGCCCCCGGCGCGCGGGCTGTCCGGCGCCTGGCCCTACGCGCCCACCTCGTACCTGCGCCGCTGGCTCTTCTCCGCCGACCCCCTGCCGGTCTCCCTGCTGTCGAAGCGGGGCATCACCCGCTCGGACACGCTCTCCAGGATCGTCGACCGCGCCGTCACCGTCTGGCCGGGCTCCGAGGCCGAGGGCAGGTCGACCGCACTGGCCGAGCTGATCCGCGGCGCCTCCGACCCCCTGGAGCGCAGGCAGGCCATCGCGATGTACCGGCGGGCGACGGCCACCCTCTGCGACGGCGTGGCCGCACTGGCCGGCAACGCCCTGTGGCTGCTGCGGCAGCAGCGGGCACCGGAGCAGGCACCGGAACGGGCGTCGGAACGGGCAGAAGAACGCCCCGCCGACCTCACCGCGGCGCTGTGGGAGACGCTGCGGCTGCTCCCGCCCGCGTGGATGCTGTGGCGCAGCGGCGGGGAGGCCTACACCGAGCTGCACCCCGAGATCCGCCCCGAGGACGAGGTCGCGCTCTTCCCGCTCCTGATGCACCGCCACCCGGACTACTGGTCCGACCCCCTGGAGTTCCGGCCCGAACGCTGGGCCGGGGTGGCGGACCCGGAGAGGACGCCCGCGTTCATGCCGTTCGGGTTCGACGGTGCCCGCTGCTGGGCCAAGCACCTGGTCGTGCCCCTCGCCGAGCGCCTGCTGACCGTCGCCTTCGACCACGGTCTCGTCATCCGCACCCCGCGGCAGGACGCGCCCGTCCCCCTGCGCTCCCTGCTCTCCGTACGGTTCGAGGCGGCGGCGGGGGCATGACCCCCTGACACCACAGGACACATCACCACAGGACACATCATGGAATCGCCCACGCTGGCCGCCTGGGTCGGCGACGTCGACGGCTTCGCCGGCCACCGGTGGCAGCGCGAGCCCGCGGTCTTCACCCCGGGGACGCTCGCCTCGCCCTTCGACCTCGACGAGTTGGACGCCGCCTTCGACGGAGGGCTGCTGCGCACCCCCTACCTGGAGATGGTGCGCTCCGACAAGGTCACCGTCCCGCCCGAGGCCTACACCACCTCACGCGTCGTCAACGGCGTGACGTACGACGGCTTCGCGGACCGCACGAAGGTCCTCGCCCGGCTGCGCGCCGGGGCGACGCTGCTCCTGCGGTGCGTCGACCAGTGGCACCGCCCGACGGGCGAGCTGGTGGCTCGGCTGTCCGAGGAGCTCGACCGGCGGGTGGAGGCGTTCTTCTTCCTCACGCCGGCCGGCGGCCAGGGGCTCGCCGTGCACCGCGACGACGCCGACGTGTTCGTCCTCCAGGCGGCCGGACGCAAGAGCTGGTACGTCCACGACGCTCCGGCGGCGGCGGACTGGTCGCTGGGCGAACTCCCGGACGACGAGCACTCGCCGCGCCGCCTGCACCGCGTCCTCGAACCCGGCGACGTGCTCTACGTCCCGCGCGGCTTCGCGCACCGCGCGGTCGGCGCCGCCGGGCTGTCCGCCCACCTGTCGCTGACGGTCCGCGACCTCTCCCTCCAGGACCTGCGGACCGCCCTCGCGCAGCGACTGGCCGACGGGCTGGAGCTCCCGGCACGCCCGCTGGGCCAGGCCGCGATCGCCGACGCCTGTGCCGCGCTGCTCGGCCACGCCCGGGCGGAGCTCGGCGCGGTCGAGCCGGAGGAGCTGCTGCGCGCCGCCAGGACGCAAGCGCGGGCCGACGCGCGCCGACCGGCCGCGCCGACCCGGGCGGAGACCTTCGCCGGGACGGCCCGGACCTGGCCGACCGACGGGCCCGGCACCGGACGCCCCGGGCTGGGGTCGGTCGGCCGCACCTGGCGCCGTCTGCGCGAGGCGGCCCGCGCCACGGACTGACGCGCGGCCGCCCCGCTGCCCCACGCCGGTCCGAACCGGACCGGTTCAGGCGCCCGTCAGCTCTCCTCCCCCGCCGCGCGCTGGGCCGGGACGGTGCGGTCGCGCTGGAGGTCGAGCAGTTCGCGGAACAGGCCGTCGCGCTCTTCCGCCAGTTCGGCCCAGGTGCCGGTCTGCACGATCCGCCCCTTGTCCATCACGATCACCCGGTCCGCGACCGCCGCGTTCTCTGGGGGTTCCCTGGCCGTGGCGTGACGTCGCACGGATCCCTCTCGTTAGGGAGTATGTGACGGTTCTCAGGGGGTGCGGCTCTGCGGTGGATCGTTGCGATCACTCGTGGAGTAGAGGTACCAGTGCGCGCATTCCCTGTACAGCTGCCGTCGGGCGCCCGGTACTGGACCGTGGTGGACGATGAGTTGGGGGTGGTCGAGGAAGCCGACCGCTTCCTGCGGGAGCTGAGGTTGGCCCGAGGGCGGGCGGAGACGACGACGAAGGCGTACGCCGAGGCCGTGGTGCTGTTCCTGGCATGGTGCGCCAGCACCGGCCGGGACTGGCACACCGCGGCCCGGGACATGGGGCTGTTCATGCTCTGGCTGAAGTGGACGCCGCGAAGTGGCGGCAAGCTGCGCGTCGTGGTGGCGGGACCGGGTGCGAAACCGGTTCGGGGCGAGAGCCGAATCAACAAGGTACTGACGGCGGTTCGGATGTTCCTGGTGCACGCCGTGGTGAACAAGACAGCACCGGCTTGGGTGCTGGAACAGATCTACGAGCTCGGGGACAGCCGCGACCTGCCCGAGGAGGCTCGCGGCGAGAGCGGTGGGATGCGGTACCGGATGCGGGCCCGCCACCGGCTCCAGGAGCCCGAGACCGCCATCGACCGAGCCAGCGACGAGGAGATCGTCGCGATGTTCTTGGAGTGCCGCTCCGCCCGCGACCGGCTGATCCTTCTGCTGCTGGCACGAGTCGGACTGCGGCCGGGGCAGGTCGCGGGGCTCCGCCGGAGCGATCCGCACCTACTGATGGACTCCCGCTCGCTCGGCTGCGACATGGAGGGCGCCCACGTCCACGTCATCCGGCGCGAGAACGAGAACCGCGCCTGGTCGAAGTCGAAGAAATCGTGGGCGATGCCGCTCGACTTCCTCGTGGTGCAGGCTTTCGACCAGTACGCGCTGGAACGCCACGAGCGCCTGGGTGCTGACGGCAGCGACTTCCTGCTGGTCAACCTGTTCCGCCCGCCCTATGGGACGCCGATGACGACCGACGCGATCGGGGAACTCTGCGAGTCGCTGTCCCGGCGCGCCGGGCTGGGCCGCAAGATCGGCCCCCGAATGTGTCGGCATGCGATGGCCAGCAACGTCGCCGACGCCGGCGGCAAACTCGACGAGGTCCAGGCCCTCCTCGGGCAGAAGAGCGCGGAATCGCCCCGCCCCTACCTCCATCCCAAGCCGTCACGGCTCCGCGAGGCTATCGAGCGGGTGCCACTGCCCCGGCTGCACGGGCAGGAGAACAACCGGTGACTCTCGCCCTCGCCCGGAACCCGTCGGCCCAACCGGAGGAAGCCGCAACCGTCCTGCTGGCCGCGGTGACTGCGGACTTCCGGAAGCTGATGAGCTGGGATGCCGACAAACGTCAGCTGGTCTTCCCACGCGACCACCCCCTGTTGGGTGCCCCGGAATGCCCGGTGACGGGCTGCGACAAGATGGTCTTCCACACAAAGGACCACGGGCTTTGCGTGGGTTGCGCGAGACGGCTGAAGACCAGCGGGCAGAGCCTCGAGGAGTTCTTGTCCACGGTCAAGCGCCACTGGCGCTCGATCGGTGTCCTGGACTGCCGTGTCCCGCAGTGTGGCCGTCCGTCGAAGACGTCGCGTGCCGAACTGTGCTCCGCTCATCTGCAGCGCAAAAACAGGCTCGGGCTGACGGTCGAGGAGTTCATCCTCCACCCGTCCGCGAAGCCGCTGCCAGGCTTCGGCTCTTGCGAGGTCGCATCATGCCCCCGGTCCCGAGACGGAAACAGCCGCCGATACTGCCTGGCTCACGACCAGCGCCGGATGACGGAGATCCGCAACGGCAGTACCCATGATGAGGAGACCTGGCGGCTGACGACTCCGGCGATCGCCCAGGCCGGCGTGGTGAGCCTGCTCGGCCTGCCCGACCAGGTGGTGGCCGAGATCCTCTACGGACTGCAGGAGCGCGTCGCCGCCGGCATCCGGCACAAGGACCACCACGTCCGGCCCTTCTGCGATCTCGTCCGAGCGCGGCAGGTCGCCTCGTTGGCCGATCTCGACACCACTGGGCTGAGCAAGATCAACACCTCGCTGGCAACGGGATTCCTCAAGCACGTCGTCCGGTTGAGCCTCTCGCCGGAGACCGAACGGTACAAAGACACCTGGAACGGCGCCGCGTTCGGCATGACCGGCTACCTCCACTTCGAGAAGATCAGCCAGCCCTGGTTGCGCAGAGCCGCCCAGGACTGGGCGGTCGATGACGCCCCCCGCCGCCGGGGCACCAACCCCCGCGGAGCGATGCAGACGCAGATCAACTGCATCGTCCGCCTCTCGGAAAGCCTCAAGCTGAACCGGCCGGACAAGGGCACGGATCCACGGCTCCTCGGCCGGGACGACATCGTGGCCTTCCTCAACCGGATGCGTTACCTGGTGCAGCAGGGAGAAGTCGCCGCCGCGCGTCACGTCATCGACGTCCGGCACCTCCGGCGCATGCTCATCCGCATGCGGAGCCTCGGGCTGACCCAGCCCGGTCAGCCTCTGCACGGCCTGTCCGAGCAGTTCACACTCCGGCCAGAAGACATCCCGGACGACCCGGAGGACACCGAGGCCGGCCGCGACCTCCCGCCGGAGGTGATGCGCCAACTCTCCGACCACCTCGCTACGTTGGCTGTCGGCGACTCGCAGGTCCGCACCGCAGTCGAGCTGTTGATGGACACCGGCCGCCGCCCGGACGAGATCTGCAGACTGCCCTTCGACTGCCTCGAACGAGACGGCGACGGCGAACCCGTCCTGATCTACGACAACCGCAAGGCGTTCAGGAACGGACGACGCCTGCCGATCGCCAAGGCCACCGCGGCCCTCATCGTCGAACAGCAGCAGAGAGTCCGGGCCCGATTTCCCGACACCCCGGTCAAAGACCTCGTGCTGATGCCGACACCGGTCGCCAATCCGCTCGGCACGAAGTCGCTGACCGCCGGCTGGCTCGGGGGCCGTCACCGGATCTGGGTCGATTCCGTGCCTGACCTCCTCGTCCCCGCCGTCGTCGAGGTCGCTGGCGAACGCGTCACGAAGATGTTGCCCTTCGACAAAGCGAAGATCTTCCCTTACGCCTACCGCCATACCTACGCCCAGCGTCACGCCGACGCTGGCGTCCCCGTCGACGCCCTCCGGGTTTTGATGGATCATCGCCAACTTGACACCACGCAGTGCTACTACCGCGTCGGCGAGAAACGCCAACGCGAAGCCGTCGAGCGCGTCGCCGCGATGCAGTTCGACCGGCACGGCAACCGCGTCTGGCGTAAGGCGAAGGCCGTCCTCGACTCCGAGCACGCCCGTCGGGCGATCGGCGAGGTGCAGGTCCCGTACGGCACCTGCACCGAACCGTCGAACGTCGCCGCCGGAGGCCACGACTGCCCGGTCCGGTTCCGCTGCGTCGGCTGCAGCCACTTCCGCACCGACGCGTCCTACCTGCCTGACCTCGAAGCCTATCTGGCGGACCTCTTGCGCAACCGCGAGCGCCTGGCCGCGTTCGCTGGCGCCGATGACTGGGCCAAGGGCGAGGCGATGCCCTCGGACGACGAGATCAGCCGAGTGCGCCGCTTGGTCAAACGTGTCCGCGAGGAACTCGACGACCTCACCGACGAGGACCGGGCCCAGATCCAGCAGGCCGTCACCGTCGTGCGCAGAACCCGGGCGGGCGTCGTCTCGCTCGGCATTCCAAAGGTGCGGCAGCCCATGCCCGACCTCCGCCCCGAGAGGACCGCATGACCTCCAGCATGATCGAAGGCAAGCGCGCCGACTCCGCACGACGCCGAGAGCGCGTGATCAAGGCCCTCAACGCAGCCCTGCGAACCGGCGGCGACATCACCGTCTCCGGTCTCGCCCGCGCAGCCCGCGTCGACCGCAGCTTCCTTTACCGTCACCGAGACCTACTCGAACGCGTTCACACCGCAGCCAACACGCCCGTCGAGGAAGGCCGCCTCGCTGCCGTCAGCCGAGCCTCCCTACAGGCCGACCTGGCCAACGCGCTGGAGCGGAACACCCGACTCGCCTCGCGGGTGCGCCAGCTGGAGCAGCGGCTGTCCAAGCAGCTCGGCGAGCAGGCCTGGACCGAGTCCGGGCTTGGGGCCGCGCCGGATATTGACCAACTCCAGCGCCGGATCACCATGTTGGAACAGGAACTCGCCGAGAAGCGGGGAGCACTTGAGGAAAGGACGGAGGATCTCGAAGCTGCCCGGGCCGCGAACAGAGAGCTGACCCGGACCTTGAACCAGCCGCACTCTGGACGGCCATGATCCAGCGGGCTGGCGAACCACGCGGCGCGGTCGAGAACAACCCACGACTTCCGCCGCGATTTACAGAACGTCCCGCTCGATCAACGTGCCATCGGGGCCCAGCACATAGGTACGCGGAGGGCCCATGGCCGCCACGGCTGCCCTGAGCCCGGCCTCCTTCTCTGCGGGATCCGGAGCGTTCGGATCCCGCACAAGGAAACCGTGGAGCTCGATGTCGTCCGCATCCACGTCGCTGGGCTCCGGGCGGCCCTCCACGATGAACCCGCAGAGCGCGCGCAGGGCATCCTCGCCCATGTCCAGCGGGTGGAAGGGCAGCGGGTACGGCTCCTCATCCTCACCCGGCCACGGGATGACCTCTGCCGGACGCTTTCCAGCCCAGTAGGGCACCTCGAAGGGAAGCGGCTCGCCGATGTTCTCTACGATCCCGCCATCCGGGGAGAGGCTCAGCGACCGGATGTGAAGTTCCCCCCTGACCTTGGACAGCTGTTGCTTACGCTGCGGGGGTGAAGTCGCGCTGCAGCCTGGCCCGGGTTTCGAGTGGGGTGAGGTATCCGA
>NZ_JNWQ01000007.1 GCF_000716875.1 Streptomyces novaecaesareae
CCCCCCAATCGGGCCCCTCCCCCGAACACAAAAAGAGCGCCCCCTCCCCGACCCGAAGGTCAGAAAGGGGACGCCCTCAAAAGGCCCTGCTACAACCTCAGTTGTCGCCGTCCTCGTCGATCAGGAAGCCCCGCATCGGCGCCGGAGCCTGCTGCATCGGCTGCGGCGGCTGCGGACGGACGGCCGCCATCGGCTGGGTCATCCCGGCCGGCTGCATCTGCGGAGCCCCGCTGTTGCCGCCGTTCGGCTGCCCGCCGAAGCTCGGCGCCGAGGAGTTCCCACCGAAGGAGCTCTGCCCACCGAACGACGGCGAGCTGCCCCCGAACGACGGCTGGTTCCCACCGAAGGACGGCGCACCGGAGCTCATCGCACCGGCACCGGCCGGCGCCATCGACGAGGCCGCCGGCGGCAGCGACGCGGTGGCGGGGATCCGCGGCGGGGCGAGCGAGTCGTCGGCCTGCGACTCCAGCTGGCGCAGCTGGGTCTCCAGGTACGACTTCAGGCGCGTGCGGTACTCACGCTCGAACGCCCGCAGGTCCTCGACCTTGCGCTCCAGCGTGGCCCGCGCGGACTCCAGCGACCCCATCGCGACGCGGTGCTTCTCCTGCGCGTCCCGCTCCAGGGCGTCGGCCTTGGCACGGGCGTCGCGCTCCAGGCCCTCGGCCCGGCTGCGCGCCTCGCCGACGATCTTGTTGGCCTCGGAACGGGCCTCGGAGATCGCCTGGTCGGCGGTCTGCTGGGCGAGCGCGAGCACGCGGGCGGCGCTGTCGCCGCCGGGGCCCTGCTGCTGCATCGGGCCGCCCATGGGGCCGCCCATCTGCTGCGGGCCGCCCATGGGGCCACCCATCTGCTGCATCTGCTGCTGGCCCATGCCCTGGCCCATCGGGTTGCCCATCGGCTGCGGGCCACCGGGGCCGCCCATGGGCTGCAGCATCTGACCGCCCATCGGCTGGACCAGCTGCTGCTGGCCGCCCATGGTCTGGTTCATCTGCTGCTGCGGGCCGCCGGCCGGGAGCTGCGGGGCGGAGCCGGCGGGCAGGCCGAGGGGCTGGTTGCCCATCTGCTGCTGCGGGCCGCCGTGGCCCATCTGCTGCTGCGGACCGCCCGGACCCATCTGCTGCGGACCACCGGGGCCCATCTGCTGCGGGCCGCCCGGGCCCTGCTGGCCGGGGATCGGCGGGCCGGATATGGCGGCCGGAACCGGGGCGCCGCCCTGGCGGGGGGCGTCCTGCTGCGGTTCCTTGCGCAGGTTGGCCTGGTTCTGCGCGGCGGCACGAGTCGCGGCGGCCAGCTTGGCGCGCAGGTCCTCGTTCTCCCGGAGGAGGCGGGTCAGCTCCGCCTCGACCTCGTCGAGGAAGGCATCGACCTCGTCCTCGTCATAGCCTTCACGCAGGCGGACGGTCGTGAACTGCTTGTTCCGAACGTCCTCGGGGGTCAATGGCATCTCTTCACCTCAACGTGATCGTCGGCACACCGGCATCCTGTCGCATCGCTCACCTACGACTAGGGGTGCACAAGCGAGATCAGGACATACACAATGATCATCAGTACGAAGAAGGACAGGTCGAGCGCCACGCCCCCGAAACGCAACGGCGGGATGAGCCGCCGAAGAAGCTTGAGCGGCGGATCCGTGACAGTGTACGTGGCCTCCAGGACCAGGACCATGGCCTTGCCGGGCCGCCACGAACGCGCGAACTGGAAGACCCAGTCCATGACCAGCCGCACGAGCAGGAACACCAGGAAGACGGTCAGGGCGTAGTAGAGCACCGCCCACACGATGTCCATCGCGTTTCCCTCTCCCCGGTCCCGGGCCCTGGGGCCCGCCGCTCGTCACCTGTCGCCAACCACTGTTGATCAGATCCACACGTAAAGTCGTGGCCGGGTCAGCTCTGGTTGAAGAACCCACCCTCGGCGATCCGAGCCTTGTCCTCCGCCGTGACATCGACGTTAGCAGGCGACAGCAGGAACACCTTCTGTGTCACGCGCTCGATACTGCCGTGCAGACCGAAGACGAGTCCAGCGGCGAAGTCTACGAGCCGCTTCGCGTCGGTGTCGTCCATCTCGGTCAGATTCATGATCACAGGGGTCCCGCCGCGGAACTGTTCCCCGATGGTACGGGCCTCGTTGTAGGTCCGGGGGTGCAGCGTGGTGATGCGGTAGGGCTCTCGTTCGTTCACTACCTTGGGCATGATCACCGGGGCGCTCTTCTCCAGGTTGTGGCGGCGTTCGGGTGTGATGGACGACACGGGGGCCATCCTCGGGGTCTCCTGTCGGATCGGCACCGCCGCCGGCACCGGCTGCGGAGTGATCGAGGAGACCGGGGCGGGCGTGGCGGCGGCCGCGGCGGCCGGCCGGGGAATGTCCTCGGTCCGCTGCCCGGTCCGGATCGGCTCGGGGTCCGCGTCGTAGTCGTCGTCGGGGTCGTACCCCTGGCCGTCGTACGTCTCGTCCTCCACGAGGCCGAGGTAGACCGCCATCTTGCGCATTGCGCCGGCCATGCTCCTGTCTCCTCCGCTCATGGCCACCTCGCTGGGCGCTCGGTGGCTGCTTCGCGAAGCCGCGCCCCTTCCGGTGGTCGCCTGCTTCGCTCGCTCCGTGCGGACCGGCTCCGTCTCCGGGTGGCCCGGGCCGTACGGCCCCGCCCAGCGGATTCCGCGGTCCCTCCACGACGGCGCGTCAGGCCGACGGCCTGTCAGGGTTCGTGGGGTGGGGGCCGCGGAGCTGCGATCCACGGTTCGCTAGCGCTCCGGGGAGCTGCTAGATTCTGTCCTATTTTGTCCTGCAGTCTGATCTACTTACCCGGTGACGTTACCTGAGGGGTGACCTCACTCCGAGTACCGCCGTTCCGACGCGCACATGTGTCGCCCCGGCGGCAATCGCCTGCTCAAGGTCGCCGCTCATCCCTGCGGAGACCATGGTGGCAGCAGGATGGGCCGTCCGTACGGCGCTTGCGATTTCCGCCAGCCGATCGAAGGCCCGGACCGGGTCGCCGGCCAGCGGCCCGGCCAGCGGAGCGACGGTCATCACACCGTCCAGCCGCAGCCCGGGCGTGTCGGCGATCGCGTCGGCCAGTGGCGCGACGTCCTCCGGCGCGACCCCGGCCCGGTGCGCGCCCTCCCCGTGCGCCTTGTCCAGCGCCACCTGCACCAGGCAACCCAGCTCCGGGCGCTCCGACTTGAGCACCGCCGCGGAGAGGGACTCGACCAACCGCAGCCGGTCCACCGAGTGCACGTGGTTCGCGTACCGGACGACCGAGCGGACCTTGTTGGTCTGCAGCTGTCCGACGAAGTGCCAGTCAAGAGGAAGGTTTCTGCACTGCTCCGCCTTGGGTGCGGCGTCCTGGTCGCGGTTCTCCGCGACGTCCGTCACACCGAGCCCGGCCAGCAGCGCGCTGTCCTCGGCGGGGTAGGTCTTGGTGACGACGATCAGGGTGACCTCGTCCCGCGGCCGTCCGGCGGCCGCACAGGCGTCCACGATCCGGCGCTCGACCACGTCGAGGTTGGTCCCGAGCTCCTCGTACCGGGCCCGCTGGCCGTCGGTCAGCGTGGCCAGCCAGCTCCGGTCGGGAACACCGGCGGTCCTGCCCGGGAACGGTCCGAAGATGTCGTTCGTCATCAGTGATCAGAGCCCAACCAGACATAGCTCGCGAGCCGGCCCGTGCGCTGCTCGCGGCGATAGGAGTAGTGATCGGCGGATTCGAGGGTGCAGACCGGTGACCGCACCGGCTCGCTGACCCCCGCCGCGGCCAGCTGGGCCGCGACTCCCTCCGGCACGTCCAGGGCCGGCGTCCCCCAGGAGGTCTCGGCGAACGCCGCCGGCACCACGGCGGCGACCTCGGCGCGCAGTTCGGCCGGCACCTCGTAGCAGCTGCCGCAGACCGCGGGCCCGGTGGCCGCGACGATCCGTCCCGGCTCCGCCCCCAGTTCCACCATGGCCCGGACGACCGCGGGCACCACTCCGGCCGCCAGCCCGGGCCGGCCCGCGTGGGCCGCGCCCACCACGCCCGCCACCGGGTCGGCCAGCAGTACCGGCGTGCAGTCGGCGGTCAGCACCGCCAGCGCGAGCGGCCGGTCGGTGACCACCGCGTCCACCGTCGGGGCCTCCCCCGGCGGCTGGCGCTCCGTCACCACGGCGACCTCGGCGCCGTGCACCTGGTTCATCCACACCACGTCGGCCGGTTCGAGCCCCAGCTCCCGGGCGGCGAGCGCCCGGTTCTCCCGGACGGCCTCCGGGTCGTCCCCCACCGCGCCGCCGAGGTTGAGCTCCCCGTACGGCGAAGTGCTCACCCCGCCCCACCGGTCGGTGAAGGCGAAGTGAGCACCCGCGTGTACCGCGTGATCGATCACTTAAGGAAGTCCGGGACGTCGAGTTCCTCGGCCGGGCTCTCCACGTAGGGCTGCCGGACGGGCTGCACCTGCGGCGGCACCGGGGCGGCGGCGGTCGTGGTGGCCGAGGTCTCGGCCGAGCGGCTCGGCGCGGCGGCCGAGGTCTCCCCCTCCGAACGGGACGTCACCGAGCCGATGCTCCCGTACGACGGCCGGCCGGCCGGGCGGTCCGGGGCGGCCGGCGGCGTGGCCGGGCGCTCCGGGGCGGTCGACTTGACCACCGGGTCGCGGACGATCGCCGGCGGCTGCCCGCCGTCGAAGCCGGCCGCGATGACGGTGACCCGGACCTCGTCGCCGAGCGCGTCGTCGATGACCGCACCGAAGATGATGTTGGCCTCGGGGTGGGCGGCCTCGCTGACCAGCTGGGCCGACTCGTTGATCTCGAACAGGCCGAGGTCGGAGCCGCCCGAGATGGAGAGCAGCACGCCACGGGCGCCGTCGATCGAGGCCTCCAGCAGCGGCGAGGAGATCGCCATCACGGCGGCGGCCTTGGCGCGGTCCTCGCCGCGGGCCGAGCCGATGCCCATGAGCGCCGAGCCGGCGTCCGACATGACGGACTTCACGTCGGCGAAGTCGAGGTTGATCAGGCCCGGGGTGGTGATCAGGTCGGTGATGCCCTGGACACCGGAGAGCAGGACCTGGTCGGCCGAGCGGAACGCGTCGAGCACGCTGACCTGGCGGTCCGAAATGGACAGCAGCCGGTCGTTGGGGATCACGATGAGGGTGTCGACCTCTTCGCGCAGGCTCGCGATGCCGTCCTCGGCCTGGTTGGCCCGGCGCCGGCCCTCGAAGGTGAAGGGGCGGGTGACCACGCCGATGGTCAGGGCGCCCAGCGAGCGCGCGATGTTGGCGACGACGGGCGCGCCGCCCGTGCCCGTGCCACCGCCTTCACCGGCGGTCACGAAGACCATGTCGGCCCCCTTGAGGACCTCCTCGATCTCCTCGCGGTGGTCCTCGGCGGCCTTGCGGCCCACCTCGGGGTTGGCGCCGGCGCCGAGGCCCCGGGTGAGTTCACGGCCCACATCGAGCTTGACGTCGGCGTCGCTCATGAGGAGGGCCTGCGCATCGGTGTTGATCGCGATGAACTCGACGCCCTTGAGACCGACCTCGATCATCCGGTTGATGGCGTTGACACCACCGCCGCCGATTCCGACGACCTTGATGACTGCGAGGTAGTTCTGCGGTGCTGCCACGTCGAAGGCCTCTCGCCTCGAATTTCCGGGTCGGCCCGGCCCGGCGAGGGTCCGTTCCGACGGATGTCGATGGGTAGGGAGCCTGGTTTCTGACTGAATGTCCGAAATGCCGACCGCCGACCCCAACCCTAAACTTGACCTTTAGGGTTAGTCCTGTGCCTCCGTCACATCACCAAGGGACACAGTCTGGTGACACAGGACACTAGGTCGCCCCGGGCACGCGTTTCAACGAACACGCCGAGCTTCCCTTTTTCTTTTGAGCCTATGTGATCATCGGCCGGCATATGAAACCGGGGTGACCACCAAGGGTCGGGCCGACACTTCGAGGCGTCAACCCCTCCCTCAGGCACAGAACCTACCGGATCATCCCGACACCGCCGGCGCCTCCGGTGCGGTCACGTCGAAGTTCGTACCCTTCTGATTCATCAGCGCCATCAGTACCCGGGCCTTGCGGTCGTTCTGCTCCGGGCTCCCCCAGCGCACCGTCGCACCCCCGCTGAGCTGCAGCTCGATGTCGTCGTACGAATGCACCAGCACCGCCCCGGCCCGTTTTGCGACCTCCGGCGGGAGCCCGGCGGCCACCGCCACCGCGCCCTGCACCAGCTGCGGACGGGAAATCACACCGTCCACGTCATTCGCCTGCTGACTGAGCCGCAGTTCCACCACCGGCACGCCCTCCGGCGGGGCCGCCTCGGTGGCGAAGCTCACGCCCCCGGCATCCACCTGGGTGAACTGGCCGTCCTCCCCCTTGACGGCGGCCACCGCCCTGCGCTCGACGACCTTCACCTGCAGGGTGTGCGGCCAGCCGCGCCACACCTCGGCCTTCGCCACCCGGGGGATCGCCTCCACCCGGTGCCGGACGACGTCCAGGTCCACCCGGGCCAGCGGGCCGTCGCCGAGCCCGCCGATCGCGTCGCGGACCTGGGCCCCCGTCAGCTTGTCGTCGGTCGTGCCCTGGACGGCGACGCTGCGCACGTCCAGGACCGACGAGAGGAACACCAGCCAGGCCAGCCCGCCCACCACCACGGCGCCGAGCACGCTCAGCACCACGATGCCCCGCCGGGAGAGCCGGAGGCGGGGAGCGGACTCCTCGCCCTCCAGCTCCTCCTCCAGAGGGTCGGCGAGCCGGCCGTCAGCCACGGCGGCGACCGCCGCGGTGGGCCTGGATGGCCTCGTAGACCATGCCGACCAGCAGGTCGTCGGCGTCCCGGCGGCCGAACTCGGCGGCCGCCCGGCTCATGTCCCACAGCCGCTGCGGGTCGGTGAGCACCGGCAGCACGTTCTGCAGCACCCAGTCCGGGGTCAGCTCGGCGTCGTCCACCAGCAGGCCACCGCCGGCCTTGACCATCGGCTGGGCGTTCAGCCGCTGCTCGCCGTTGCCGATCGGCAGCGGGACGAAGGCCCCGGGCAGGCCGACGGCCGCCAGCTCGGCCACCGTCATGGCGCCGGCCCGGCAGAGCATCATGTCGGCCGCCGCGTACGCGAGGTCCATCCGGTCGAGGTACGGCACCGGGCGGTACGGCGGCATCCCGGGGACGTCCGCGACCTGCGGCAGCTCGTTCTTCGGGCCGACGGCGTGCAGGATCTGCACGCCGTACTGCTGGAGCCGCGGAGCGATCGCGGTGACCACCTCGTTGAGCCGGCGCGCGCCCTGGGAGCCGCCGGAGACCAGCAGGGTGGGCAGCCGCTGGTCGAGGCCGAAGTAGTGCCGGGCCTCCGGGCGGGCCGCGTTGCGGTCCAGGGTGGCGATGGTCCGGCGCAGCGGGATGCCGATGTACCGGGAGTCGCGCAGCTTGCTGTCGGGCGTGGAGACGGCCACGAAGTCGCTGTAGCGGGCGCCGATCTTGTTGGCCAGGCCCGGGCGGGCGTTCGCCTCGTGCACCACGATCGGCACGCCGGCCCGCTTGGCGGCCAGGTAGGCGGGCATCGCGACGTAGCCGCCGAAGCCGACCACGGCGTCCGCGTTGACCCGCTCGATGATCTCCTGGGCGGCCCGGACGGTGCCGCGCAGCCGGCCGGGGACGGTGATCAGCTCCGGGGTGGGCTTGCGGGGCAGCGGAACGGCCGGGATGAGCTCCAGCTGGTAGCCGCGTTCGGGTACCAGCCGGGTCTCCAGACCACGCTCGGTGCCCAGGGCGGTGATCCCGATGGACGGGTCGTGCCTGCGGAGTGCGTCCGCGAGGGCCATGGCCGGCTCGATGTGACCGGCGGTCCCCCCGCCGGCGAGTACGACATGCACCGAAATTCACCGCTCCCTGCGTGCCGGCCCGGGGGCCGGGCGCGCTGTGGTTCGTCGTCGTGGCAGCACCCGGGCCAGTCGCTTCCTGATCCGGGAGTTCTTGCTCCGGGCGGCCAGGGCCGCCTTCGCGCCCGAGGTGCTGCGTGCCAGGCACAGCAGCACACCGATCGCGGACATGGCCGACAGCATGGCGGAACCGCCGTAGGAGAACAGCGGGAGCGGGACGCCCGCGATGGGCAGCAGTCCCAGCGCCGACCCCAGGTTGATCATGGCCTGCGCCATGATCCAGGTGGTGGCGGCTCCCGCGGCGTACCTGACGAAGGAATCCTTCGTACCGATGGCCACACGGATACCCGCGTAGCCTAGTGCCGCGAAGAGACCGATCACCGACAGCGTCCCCACCAGGCCCAGTTCCTCGCCGGTCGCGGCGAAGATGAAGTCGGTGTGCGCCTCGGGCAGCTGGCCCCATTTCTCCACGCCGGCGCCGAGGCCGGTGCCGAAGCCGCCGCCGTTCGCGAACGCGAAGACGCCGTGCAGGGCCTGGAAGCAGGCGCCCTCGGGGTCGAGCTTGGTGACGCCGATGCAGCCGAGGCGCTCCGCCCGGTGCGGGACGGTGACGACCAGGGCGGTGCAGACCACCACCGCCACCCCCAGGGTGGCCACGAACAGTCGCAGCGGCGCGCCGACCATCCAGAGCAGCGCGAACACCATGGCCACCAGGATCATCGACGTGCCCATGTCGCCGCCGAACATGATCAGCGCGAGCAGCAGCAGGGCGCCCGGTACCAGCGGCACCAGCAGGTGCTTCCACGAGTTCAGGGTGCCCGCCTTCTGCTTGCGGGCGAGCAGGTCGGCGCCCCAGAGCACCAGCGCGAGCTTGGCGAACTCGGACGGCTGGAACTGGAAGAAGCCGAAATCCAGCCAGTTCTGGTTGCCGTTGATCCGCACCCCGATACCGGGCACCGCGACCAGCGTGAGCGCGCCGATCACCCCGATCATCACCGGGTAGACGATCACCCGCAGCACCGCGACGGGGACGGAGGCGAAACCGATCAGCAGGACGAGGCCGAGGATGGCCGCGATCAGCTGCTTGAGGAAGTAGTACTGGGCCGCGTGGTGCTGGTTCAGGGCGAGGATCTGCGAGGCCGAGAAGACCATCATCAGGCCGAGCACGACCAGCAGCAGCGTGCTGCCGACGACCAGCAGGTACGGCGTGAGCGGCCGGTCCAGCCAGTACCGCACCCGGGCCCGGAGGGCCTGGACGCGGGCCAGCGGACCGGCCGACTTGTACTTGGTCGTGGTGGCGGAGATCACTCGCCACGGCTCGGCGGCGTCCTGCTTCCCAACGCCGGAATCCGCCCTGCCCTGCCCCGCCACCGCTCCCCGCTCTCCTTCAACTGCGGCTCGTTCGCCTCCGGGCCGCTCGGGGCCCGCGGCCCTTCAGCTCACTCGCCGAGGCCCGCCAGCTCCCGGACGGCCGCGGCGAACAGGTCGCCGCGCTCGCCGTAGTTGGTGAACATGTCCATCGAGGCGCAGGCCGGGGCCAGCAGCACCGTGTCACCCGATCGGGCGAGCGACGCGGCCGTGCGGACGACCTCGGTCATCGCCACCGCGCCAGTCTGGCCCTCGGCCGCCTCGATCACCGGCACATCCGGAGCGTGTCGCTCCAGCGCCTCGCGGATCAGCGCCCGGTCCTCGCCGATCAGCACGACCGCGCGCAGCCGCTCGGCCGCGCCCTGGACCAGGTCGTCGAAGGTCGCGCCCTTGGCCAGGCCCCCGGCGATCCAGACGATCGGCCGGTAGGCGGCCAGCGAGGCGGCCGCGGCGTGGGTGTTGGTGGCCTTGGAGTCGTCGATGTACGCGACCTCGCGGACCGTCCCGACCTCGGCGATCCGGTGGGCGTCCGGGCGGAAGGCCCGCAGGCCCTCCCGGACGGCCTTCGGATCGACGCCGTACGCCCGGGCCAGCGCCGCCGCGGCGAGCGCGTTGGCGATGTTGTGCGGGGCAGCAGGGCGGCGGCGCGTAGCGCCTTCCTCAGAAGGGTGGTGGTGGGCGACGGGTGGGCTCACGTCCTCGACGGCGCCCAGCTCGGCCGCGTTCTTGGCCCGGTCCTCGACGAAGGCCCGGTCCACCAGCAGCCCGTCCACCACGCCGAAGTTCGACGGGCTCGGCGCGCCGAGCCCGAAACCGATCGCCCGGCAGCCCTCCTCGACGTCGGCCTCGCGGACCAGCGCCTCGGTGGCCGGGTCGGCCAGGTTGTACACGCAGGCGACGACGTTGCCCTGGTAGATCCGGCCCTTGTCGGCGGCGTACGCCTCCATCGAGCCGTGCCAGTCGAGGTGGTCGGGGGCCAGGTTGAGCACGGCCGCCGCGTACGGCCGCAGCGAGGGCGCCCAGTGCAGCTGGTAGCTGGAGAGCTCGACGGCGAGCACGTCGTACGGCTCCTCGGCGAGCACCGCGTCCAGCACCGAGACCCCGACGTTGCCGACGGCGGCGGTGCGCTTGCCGGCGGCGGTGAGGATCGAGGCGAGCATCTGGACGGTGGTGGTCTTGCCGTTGGTGCCGGTGACGGCCAGCCAGGGGGCGGGCTCGTCGGTGCCCGGCAGCGGCTTGCGCAGCCGCCAGGCGAGCTCGACGTCGCCCCAGACCGGCACCCCGGCCGCCGCGGCGGCGGCGAACAGCGGGCTGTCCGGCGCCCAGCCGGGCGAGGTGACGATCAGTTCGGTGCCCTCGGGCAGGCTCGCGCCGTCGCCGAGGCGCACGGCGACGCCCTGCGCCTCCAGCTCGGCGGCCCGGGCCGCCAGGCCCGGCCCGCTGCCGCCGTCGACCACGGTGACGCGGGCGCCGAGCCCGTTCAGGACGCGTGCGGCGCTGATGCCCGAGACGCCGAGGCCGGCGACCACCACGGGCAGGTTCGAGAAGTCGGGGTTCGTCATCCGGTTCGGTATCCCGCGTAGAAGAGGCCGAGGCCGACGGCCACGCACAGGCCCTGGATGATCCAGAAGCGGACCACGACCAGGACTTCGCTCCAGCCCTTGAGTTCGAAGTGGTGCTGCAGTGGCGCCATCTTGAAGACGCGCTTGCCGGTCATCCGGAAGGAGCCGACCTGGATGATCACCGACAGGGTGATGATCATGAAGAGGCCGCCGAGCAGGATGAGCAGCAGCTCGGTGCGGGAGCAGATCGCCAGACCGGCCAGCGCGCCGCCGAGGGCGAGCGAGCCGGTGTCACCCATGAAGATCTTGGCGGGCGAGGTGTTCCACCAGAGGAAGCCGAAGCAGGAGCCCATCAGCGCGGCCGCGACCACCGCGAGGTCCAGCGGATCGCGGACGTCGTAGCAGGCGTTGGTGGCGGAGAGGAAGTAGGCGCAGCTCTGCCCGTACTCCCACACGCCGATGAAGGTGTAGGCGCCGAAGGCCATCACCGAGGCGCCGGTGGCGAGGCCGTCCAGACCGTCCGTCAGGTTCACGCCGTTCGAGGTCGCCGCGATCATGAAGTACGCGAAGATGACGAACAGCACCGGGCCGATCGACCACTTGAAGTCGCGCACGAAGGACAGCGACTGGGAGGCCGGGCTGAGCCCGCGGTCGTCGTGGAACTGCAGCGCCAGGACCGCGAAGACGAGGCCGACGATGGACTGGCCGGCCAGCTTCGCCTTGGCCCGCAGGCCCAGCGAGCGGCGCTTGACCACCTTGATGTAGTCGTCCAGGAAGCCGACCAGGCCGAGGCCCGTGGTCAGGAAGAGCACCAGCAGCCCCGAGGCGGTCGGGGGCTCGCCCGTTATCGCCTTGGTGCCGAAGTACGCGATCAGGGTCGCCAGGATGAAGGCGATGCCGCCCATGGTGGGCGTGCCCTTCTTGCTGTGGTGCGCCTTCGGCCCGTCGTCGCGGATGTACTGGCCGTAGCCCTGCCGGGCGAGCAGCTTGATCAGGGCGGGCGTGCCGACCAGCGAGAGGATCAGGCCGATCATCCCGGAGATGAGGATCTGCTTCATCATCGGGCAGCACCGTCCGCCAGGAGCGCCTCGGCCACCTTTTCCAGCCCCACCGAACGGGATGCCTTCACCAGGACCACATCCCCCGGTCGCAGCTGACTGCGCAGCAACTCGACCGCCGCGTCCGCGTCGGACACCAGCACCGACTCCTCACCCCACGAACCTTCGTTCCTCGCGCCGAGTTCCATGCAGGCCGCCTCGCGTCCGCCGACCGCCACCAGCTTGGTGACGTCCAGCCGGACGGCGAGCCGCCCGATGGCGTCGTGCTCGGCCAGGCTCTCCTCGCCGAGCTCCCGCATCTCGCCGAGCACCGCCCAGGTACGGCGGCGCTCCGGGCCCCGGCCGCCCATCGAGACCAGCGCCCGCAGCGCGGCCCGCATCGAGTCGGGGTTCGCGTTGTAGGCGTCGTTGACGACGGTGACACCATCGGCCCGGTCGACGACCTCCATGCGCCAGCGGGACAGCGCACCCGCCTCGCCCAGGGCTGCGGCGGTGTCGTCGACGGACATCCCGAGCTCCACCGCCACCGCGGCGGCGGCGAGGGCGTTCGAGACGTGGTGCTCACCGTACAGGCGCAGCTGCACGGGCGCGGAACCGGCTGGGGTGGTGAGCGTGAAGGATGGCCGTCCGGTGGCGTCCAGGCGAACGTCCGTCGCCCGGACGTGGGCGTCCGGGGACTCCCCGAACAGGACCACCTTCGCCCTGGTGCGGGAGGCCATCGCGCGCACCAGCCGGTCGTCCGCGTTGAGGATCGCGGCCCCGTCGGCGGGCAGCGCCTCGACGAGTTCGCCCTTGGCCTCGGCGATCGCCTCCTGGGAGCCGAACTCGCCGACGTGGGCGGTGCCGACGTTCAGCACCACGCCGACCCTGGGCGGGGTGATCGAGGTGAGGTACTCGATGTCGCCCTTGTGCCGGGCGCCCATCTCCATGACCAGGTGCCGGGTGTCGGCCTCGACCCGCAGCGCGGTCATCGGGTGGCCGATCTCGTTGTTGAGCGAGCCGGGCGGGTAGACGGTCTCGCCGTGGCGCTGGAGCAGCTGGGCGATCAGGTCCTTGGTGCTGGTCTTGCCGGCCGAGCCGGTCAGCGCGACCACGGCGGTGCCCTCGGCACGGGCGACCACGGTACGGGCCAGCCTGCCGAGCGCCTCCACCACACTGTCGACCAGGACGGCGGGCACGCCGACCGGGCGGGAGGCCAGCACCGCGACGGCGCCGGCCTCGACCGCGGTGGCCGCGTACGCGTGGCCGTCCACGTGCTCGCCGACGAAGGCCGCGAACAGGCCGCCGGGGCTCACCTTCCGCGAGTCGACCTCGACCGGGCCGGTGACCAGGGCGTCCGGGTCGGCGCCGTCCAGGGTGCCCCCGACTGCGGCGGCCACCTCGGCGAGGGTCAGTGCGATCACTGCTGCTCTACTCCTCGGTCGCCCCGCGCGGCCGTGGTCCGCGCGATGGACTCGCGCAGCACCTCCCGGTCGTCGAAGGGGCGGATCTCGTCTCGTACGTACTGGCCGAGCTCGTGGCCCTTGCCGGCCACCAGCACGGTGTCCCCCGCCTGGGCGCGGGCGACCGCGAGCTGGATCGCCTCGGCCCGGTCGGGGACGACCAGGACGGCCCCGCGCTCGGCCTCGGGCACCGCGGCGGCGCCGGTCAGCATGCTGGCGAGGATCGCCAGCGGGTCCTCGCTGCGCGGGTTGTCGCTGGTCAGCAGGGCGGTGTCGGCGAGGCGGGCGGCGATGTCGCCCATCGGGCCGCGCTTGTGCGGGTCGCGGTCGCCGCCGCAGCCGACGACGACGTGCAGCCGGCCCTTGGTGACCTCGCGCAGCGAGCCGAGGACGGCCCGCAGGGCGTCCGGCTTGTGCGCGTAGTCGACGACGGCCACGAACGGCTGTCCGGCGTCCACCCGCTCCAGCCGGCCCGGCACACCGGGGACGGCGGCCACGCCGGCCACGGCACGCTCCAGCGGCAGCCCGGCGGCGACCAGCGTGGTGATCGCGGCAAGCGCGTTGGCGACGTTGAAGGGGCCGGGCAGCGGCACCGAGGCATCGGCTTCGGCGCCGTCCGGGCCGAGCACCCGGAAGGTGGAGCCGACCGGGCCGAGCTGGACGTCCACGGCCCGCCAGTCGGCCTCCGGGGCGCCGACGGCGGAGAAGGTCGTCACCGGGATCTTGGCCTCGGCGGCGAGCCGGCGGCCGTACTCGTCGTCCAGGTTGACCACGCCGTGGCGGGACTTCCCGGGCTGGAAGAGCCGGGCCTTCGCCTGGAAGTAGTCCTCCATGTCCGGGTGGAAGTCGAGGTGCTCGGGCGTGAGGTTGTTGAACAGCGCGACGTCGTACGCGACGCCGTCGGTGCGGCCGAAGACCAGGGCGTGGCTGGAGACCTCCATGGTCACCGCGTCGGCGCCGCGCTCGGCCATCACGCCGAGGATCGCGTGCAGGTCGGTGGCCTCGGGGGTGGTGCGCTCGCTCTTGATCCGCTCCTCGCCGACCCGCATCTCGACGGTGCCGATCACGCCGGGGCTGCGCCCGGCGCCGCGCAGACCGCCCTCGACCAGGTACGAGGTGGTGGTCTTGCCGTTGGTGCCGGTCAGCCCGATCATCAGCAGCCGCTCGGAGGGGCGGCCGTAGACGATCGCGGCCAGCTCGCCCATCCGGGCCCGCGGCCGGTCGACGACCAGCAGCGGCAGGCCGGTGTCGGCCGCCAGCTCGGCGCCGGCCGGGTCGGTGAGCACGGCCACCGCGCCGGCCTGCGCGGCCTTGGCCGAGAAGGCCGCGCCGTGGTGGTTGGCGCCCGGGAAGGCCACGTACACGTCGCCCGGGCGGACCGCGCGGGAGTCGTGGGTGACGCCGCTCACGGCACCGCCCTCGACGGGCGCCAGGCCCAGCTGGCGGGCCAGTTCGGCGAGCGGCAGAGCGGTGGTCCCGGTCGGGCGGGGCGGACTCACGGTGGTTTGATCGGGTTTCGGCACGGCGGGAAGGCTATCCGCCGAAGGGTGTCCAGGGCCAAACCGGCCCTTCGCCGCGCCGTCGTCCGGCCCGCCCCGCTCGTTGCTCATCCTCGCTCACGGCTTCCAGTCGACGGGCAGGTTGGGCGCCTGGCTGCCACTCGGCGGGACCTGCAGGGTCTTCAGGGTGAACTCCATCACCTGCTTGAACACCGGGCCGCACAGCTGGCCGCCGAAGTGGCCGTTGACCGGCCCCTGGAGGGTGCAGGAGACGGTGACCCGGGGGGCGTCGGCGGGGGCGAAGCCGATGAAGGAGGCGGTGTAGCCGTCGTAGCCGACGCCGTTGGCGGCCCCCCGGTTGGCGGTGCCGGTCTTGCCGGCGACCCGGTAGCCGGGGATGGCGGCCTTGCCGCCGGTGCCCTGCTCGTCGTCGACGACCGATTCCAGCATCGACGTGAGGGTCTTGGCGGTCTCCGGGCTGACCACCCGGGTCTGCTCGCCCGCCGGGGTCGGGCTGTACTTGCCGTCCGGGCCGGTGACGCCCTGGACGACGCTCGGCGCCACCCGCACCCCGCCGTTGGCGATGGTCGAGTAGACCGAGGTGGCCTGGAGGGCGTTCATCTGCAGCGGGCCCTGGCCGAAGGAGATGTTGTACTTCTCCGAGGCGACGAGGTCCTCCGGCTTCTTGAGCATCCCCGGGGTCTCCCCGGGGAAGTTCAGGCCGGTCGGCCGGGCGACGCCGAACTTGCGCATGTAGCCGTCCAGCACCTTGTTCGCCTGCAGCTGGTTGCCGTCGCCGAGGGTCTCGACCGCCTCGATGGTGCCGATGTTGGAGGACTTGGCCAGCACCCCGGCCAGGGTGAGGTACCAGTCGCCGTGCTCGACGTCGTCCTTGAACTGCTGGCCGGCGCGCACCAGCCGGTTCGGCACGGTGACCTTGGTGTCCCAGTTGGCCTTGCCGGAGTCCAGCACGGCGGCCAGGCTCATCAGCTTGGCGGTGCTGCCCGGTTCGTACGCGTCGACCAGCGCGGGGTTGCCCAGCTGGGCCTGCTTGGACAGGCTCAGGTCGTTCGGGTTGAAGCCGGGCGCGGTGGCCATCGCGAGGACCTGGCCGGTCTTCACGTCCTGGACCACGACGTAGCCCTTCTCCGCGCCGGAGTTGGCCACCTGGTCGGTGATCGCCCGCTGGGCGGCCCACTGGATGTCCCGGTTGATGGTCAGCTTGACGTCGCTGCCGGCCACGGCCGGGTCCATCGAGCCGCCGGCGGTGGGCACCAGCCGCCCGCCCGCCTGGGCGTAGCTGCTGTGGCCGTCCTTGCCGGCCAGCTGCTGCTGGTACTGCAGTTCGAGCCCCCCTGCGCCCGCGCCCTCCCCGTTGACGAAGCCGACCAGGTTGGCGGCCAGCCCGCCGGCGGGGTAGACGCGCTTCTGGGTCTCCCGGTTGAACACCCCGGCCAGCGGGTTGGCGCACTCGTTGTCCACCCGGGCGCGCCCGCCCTGGTCGGCGGGCTTGCCCAGCAGCTTCTTCTGCAGCTGGCAGGCCCGCGAGCCGGCCTGCTTCTCCAGGCTCGCCTTGAGGTCGCTGATCTGGTTCTTGGCGGCCGGGGTCTGCTGGGCGGCGAGCCGCTTGTAGCGGGTCTTGGGGGTGTGCAGGTCGGCGGCGATCCTCTCCTTGGGCAGCCCGAGGATCGGCGACAGCAGCGCGGCCGCCTGCTCCGGCGCGTCCGGGATGCCGGTCGCCTCCGGGGTGAACATCGCCGGGTCGGCGGTGATGTCGTACGCGTCGACGGTGGCGGCCAGCGCCACGCCGTCCGCGGACGCTATCGAGCCGCGCTCGGCGGTGATCGGGATGTTCATGTAGCGGTTGTTGTTGGCGTCGGCGGCCAGCGCGTCGGAGTCCACCAGCTGGAGCTGGACGAGGCGGCCGGCGAACACCGAGAACACCAGCGACATCGCCACGGTGATCACCCGCAGGCGGCGCTTCGGCTCGGCCAGCTTGAGCGCCTTGGGGCGCAGCGCCGGGCGGGTCTTCGGGCGCGGCCGCACCGCCGCCTGGCTGCGGGCCGCCGGACGCTCCTCGGGGCGGCGCGGCTGCGGCGCACGCGGGGTACGGACGGCGGCGGTCTTGGCGGGCTGCGCCTTGGCCGACTGGCTGCGGGTCGGCTGGCCCTTGGCCGGCTGCCCCTGGGTGGGCTGTCCCTTGCCGGACTGGGCGCGCGGCGCGGCGCCCCGGGGTGCCGGGCGGCGGCTGCTGCCGGAGCCGGATCCCCCGGAGGGCTGACGAGGCGTGCTCATGCGACCACCTCGCCGCGCTCGGCAGGCGCTGCGCACGATGCGCTTCCCTCGATGGTCCGCGCGTTCCACTCGCTCATCGACCCGCACCCCCGTTCGACTGGGCCGGCGAGGCCGGGTTGAGCTGGATCACCGAGTCGCCGGCCGAGGCCGCCGTGGTCGGCGTCGTCGGCGTCGTCGGTGCGGTCGGTGCGCTCTGCGGAGCCGGCGACTGCCCGGCGCCCGGCTGAGGGGCGCTCGGCGTGGGCGCGGTCTTCGTCGGCCACGGCTCGGCCGTCGAACGCTTGACGGGCGGGCTGTCCTGCGCCGGGCCCGGGGTGCCGACCACCTTGCCGCCGTTCGGTACGTCCAGGAAGGCCATCCCGCCGGCCGGGACCATGCCCAGTTCGGCGGCCCGCCTGGCCAGCGCGTCCGGCGCCGAGCTCTTGTCGATCTCGTGCTGCAGGCTCTGCTGCTCGTCGGTCGCCTTGGTGGTCTGCTTCTGCAGCCGGGACAGCTCGAAGGAGCCCTCGTTGAGCGCCGTGTTCAGCGCCAGCAGCCCGAACAGCCCCGCCGCGAGCAGGGCCACGATGAGCACCGCGAACGGCGTGCGCCCCCGGACCGGGCGCTTCCCCGGCCGGACCGTGATGCGTGCCCTGCCCTGTCCGGGGAGTCCTCCCCGCCCCGCCCGGACCTCACCGGCCACCGGCCCCACTGCCTTCCTCCGCCCTTCGGACCCCGCCGGGCCGGTTCGTCAGCCCCGCTTGCTTCGGTCCCTGATCCTCTCCGCCACCCGCAGCCGTACGGGCGCGGCACGCCGGTTCTCCTCGATCTCCTCCTCGGTGGCCAGCTCGGCACCGCGGGTGATCAGTTTGAGCCAGGGCTGGTGCTCCTCCGGGATGAACGGCAGCCCCGGCGGGGCGGTGTTGGTCGCCCCGGCAGCGAAGTACTGCTTCACCAGGCGGTCCTCCAGCGACTGGTACGACATCACGACCATCCGACCGCCGATCGTGAGGACGTCCAGCGCCCCGGGGATCGCCCGGTCCAGGACCTCCAGCTCGCCGTTGACCTCGATCCGCAGCGCCTGGAACGTCCGCTTGGCCGGGTTCCCGCCGGTGCGGCGGGTCGCCGCCGGAATCGCGTTGCGCACCAACTCGACCAGACGCGCGCTCGTGGTGAACGGTTCCTTCGCCCGCTCCCGCACGATCACCGAGGCGATCTTCCCGGCGAACCGCTCCTCGCCGTAGAACTTGAGGATCCGGGCCAGCTCGCCGTGGCTGTAGGTGTTCAGCACCTCCGCCGCGCTGATCCCGCGGGTCTGGTCCATCCGCATGTCCAGCGGCGCGTCCTGGGCGTACGCGAAGCCGCGGTCCGCCTCGTCCAGCTGCATCGAGGAGACGCCGAGGTCGAACAGGACGCCGTCCACCCGGTCGATGCCCAGGCGCTCCAGCACCTCGGGGATCTCGTCGTACACGGCGTGCACCAGGGTGGCCCGGTCGCCGAACGGGGCCAGCCGCTCGCCCGACAGCTTCAGCGCCTGCGGGTCACGGTCCACCGCGACCAGCCGGACCTCGGGGAACTGGGTGAGCAGCGCCTCGCTGTGCCCGCCGAGGCCGAGCGTGGCGTCCACCACCACAGCACCGGGACGCGAGATCGCCGGAGCCAGTGCGTCCATGCACCGCTGCAGCATCACCGGGACGTGCTTGGGGCCCGGTTCGTTGGTGGTCATGCGCGACGGCGCCCTTCCTCGGTGCGGAGCAGCCCGACGTCCGGGAGCTGCGACCATTCTCGCCCACCGCCCCCCGGCACGACGAAGCGGCCCGTGGTCCCCGCCCGCTCAAGGGGAAGATCGTGACCGCCCGGCGCCGGGGAAGGTGCGCCAGGTGGCACGGAGCGGGTGGAGGCCACGGACCGCGTCGACCGGGCCGCACCGGCCGGGAACGCCCGGTTGACGGGCTCCGGCGGGTGTGCTCCACTGCGCCGCAAACTCTATCGCGCGGGCCTCGCCAGTCAATGGTCCGCTCCGGCGCACCACCCGGGCGGCGGTACGGATCGTCGCAGGTCGCGGCCGTCGGGGTGGCCCTGCGGCGGTCCGATCCGGGGGCCCACGGCAGCCGCCGCGCGCCCCCCATCCCGCGACCGCGTACGGACCACCTCGGGAGCAGCCGGGACAAACCGTCCCGTTGTGGCTATGCGCTCGATCACAGCGGCTCGTTCTGTAGCTCTCCGCCCCACCGCGGAGGCCGGAATCCCACTAACGTCGCCGCCATGACAGTGACTCCCGACCGGCCCACGCCGACCGCCGCTGCCGACTCCGCCCGCCCCACCATCATCGACCGCTTCGTCTCGGCCAACCGCGAGTACGCGGTGACCTTCCAGGACGGCGGCATGGACGCCCGCCCGGTGCAGAAGATCGCCGTGGTGGCCTGCATGGACGCCCGCCTCGACCTGTTCGCGGCGCTCGGCCTCGAACTCGGCGACGCGCACGTCATCCGCAACGCCGGCGGCGTCGTCACCGACGACACCATCCGGTCCCTGACCATCAGCCAGCGCGCCCTCGGCACCCGCTCGATCGCGCTCATCCACCACACCGGCTGCGGTCTGCTCGGCCTCACCGAGGACTTCCGCCGCGAGCTGGAGCTGGAAGTGGGCCAGCGCCCGCAGTGGGCGGTGGAGGCCTTCGTCGACCTGGACGGCGACGTCCGCCAGTCCATGCAGCGCGTGCGCACCTCCCCCTTCCTGCTGCACACCGACGACGTCCGCGGCTTCGTCTTCGACGTCCACACCGGCCTGCTGCGCGAGATCAAGTAGCCCCGGCCCCGGCCGGCCCCTCCCGGGCATTCGGCGACGGCCGAATGGTGACTTCTGGCCACCGCACGGGGGACAATGCGGCTGCCGGTCGGACCCCGAACCACCTGGGGCGGCCGGGCCGCAGGCCGCCTCCCCGACGCCGGATCCTCCATCGGAACCGTCCCCGGGACGGCCGCGTCAAGCATGGGGTGGGGTCCGGCCTCGGGACGGGGCGGGCACAGGGTGCCAGGGAGCGTAAACGGGTGACGAGCTACAACGATCAGGCCGGTCTCGGCGGTCCCGCAGGGGGCGAGCGGAGGACGGACGGGTACCAGCCGATCGGACTCCCCGAGCTCGCGGCGGTCGTGGACCGCGTCCGCGCCAACATCGAGAGCGTGATCGAGGGCAAGCCGGAGGCCGTCCGGATCGCCCTGACCGTCCTGCTCGCCGAGGGCCACCTGCTGCTGGAGGACGTCCCCGGCGTCGGCAAGACCATGCTGGCCAAGGCGCTGGCCCGGTCCGTCGACTGCACCGTGCGCCGCATCCAGTTCACGCCCGACCTGCTGCCCTCGGACGTCACCGGCACCAACATCTACGACCAGCAGCGGCGCGACTTCGAGTTCCGCCCGGGCGCGATCTTCGCCCAGATCGTGGTCGGCGACGAGATCAACCGCGCCTCGCCCAAGACCCAGTCCGCGCTGCTGGAGTCCATGGAGGAGCGCCAGGTCACCATCGACGGCACCAGCTACGAGTTGCCCTCGCCGTTCATGGTCGTGGCCACCCAGAACCCGGTCGAGATGGAGGGCACCTACCCCCTCCCCGAGGCCCAGCGCGACCGCTTCATGGCCCGGATCTCGATCGGCTACCCCAGCCCCGAGGCCGAGCTCGCGATGCTGGACGTGCACTCCGGCGCCAGCCCGCTGGAGGACCTGCAGCCCGTCGCGCACGCCGCCGACATCCTCAAGCTGATCGACCTCGTCCGCACCGTGCACATCGCCGACCCGGTCCGCCGCTACGCCGTCGACCTGGTCGGCGCGACCCGCACCAGCCACGAGCTGCGCCTGGGCGCCTCGCCGCGCGCCACCCTGCACCTGGTCCGGGCCGCCCGCGCCGCCGCCGCGCTGGACGGGCGCGACTACGTCACCCCGGACGACGTCCAGCGCCTCGCCGTCCCCGTCCTCGCGCACCGGCTGATGCCGACCGCCGAGACCCAGCTCAGCCGCCGCACCTCCGAGCAGATCGTGACCGACCTGGTCGCCCGGCTGCCGCTGCCGCGCCCGCAGGGCGGCCCGGCCGTCCGGAGGGGCTGAGGTGGCCCAGTCCGACTCAGCATCGGGACTGCGGGCCGGATTCCGCGGCCTCACCACCCGGGGCCGCTCCTTCCTCGCCGCCGGGATCACCGCGGTGGGCTGCGCCTACCTGCTCGGCCAGGACGCGCTGCTGCGCGTCGGCGTGCTGCTCGCCGCGCTGCCGCTGGTCGCCGTCGTGGTGGTCGCCAACACCCGCTACCGGGTGGCCAGCGGCCGCCGGCTCAGCCCGCGCCGGGCGATCGCCGGCCAGGAGGCCCGGGTCCACCTGCGGCTCGACAACGTCTCCCGGGTGCCCACCGGGCTGCTCCTCCTGGAGGACAAGGTCCCGTACGTGCTCGGGCCGCGGCCGCGCTTCGTACTGGACCGGGTCGAGCCGCGCGGCCACCGCGAGGTCTCCTACCGGGTCCGCTCCGACCTGCGCGGCCGCTACCCGCTCGGCCCGCTGCAGCTGCGGTTGTCCGACCCGTTCGGGATGTGCGAGGTGACCCGCGCCTTCACCGCCTCCGACGTCCTCACCGTCGTCCCGCAGATCCAGGCCCTGCCGCACGTCCGGCTCAGCGGCGAGTGGCTCGGCCAGGGCGAGAGCCACAGCCGCACCCTGGCGCTGGCCGGCGACGACGACGTGATCCTGCGCGAGTACCGGCCGGGCGACGACCTGCGCCGGGTGCACTGGCGCTCCACCGCCAAGTACGGCGAGCTGATGGTGCGCCGCGAGGAGCAGCCGCAGCGGGCCCGGGCCACCGTCCTGCTGGACACCCGCGAGATCGGCCACCGCGGCAGCGGCCCCGCCTCCTCCTTCGAGTGGGCGGTCAGCTGCGCCGCCTCCGTCGCCGCGCACCTGCTGGAGCGCGGCTACCAGACCCAGCTGCTCACCGACACCGGCCTGGCGGTGCCCGGCCCCGGCGCGGGCGGCAGCAACAGCGCCGCCGACACCTCCGGGCTGATCCTGGACGCCCTCGCGGTCGCCGACCTGTCCGACGGCGGCACGCTCTCCCGCGCCGAGGAGCCGCTGCGCACCGGCGGCGAGGGCCTGCTGGTCGCCGTCCTCGGCGAGCTGGACGACACCCAGACCGCCCGGCTGGGCCGGCTGCGCAGCCGCACCGGCGGCGCGATCGCCTTCCTGCTGGACACCGGCACCTGGGCCGGCCTGCGGATGCTCGCCCCGAACACCGGCGGCGACGAGGTCCGGGCCCGGGTCCGAAAGCTGCGCGAGGCCGGCTGGACGGTGATCCCGGTGCGCGCCGGCGACTCCCTGCCGGCCCTGTGGCGGGCCGTCGAAGGCGCCAAGACGACCGCCCCCAACCGAGAAGAGGCCGGCGCGTGACCACCCGGGCCAAACTGACCCTGTACTCGGCGCTGGCCACGTCCCTCGCCTCGCTCTGCATGCTGCCGCTGCTGACCTCACGCAGCTGGCTGACCCACGCCGTCCTGGTGATCGTCGTGCTCGCCGCGGTCGGCGCGGGCCTGCGCCGCTCCCCGCTGTACCGCTGGACGGTGCCGATCGGGCAGCTGCTGGTGCTGCTCCTGCTGATGCTGCTCGGCTTCGCCGGTGCCGGCGGGATGCTGCCCGGGCCGTCCACGATGCGGGTCCTGGACCAGGTCTTCGCCTCCGGACTGGACGACATCCAGCAGTACGCGATCCCCGCGCCGCCCACCCCCGGGCTGCGGCTGATCCTGGTCTCCGCGGTCGGCCTGATCGCCGTCGCGGTGGACACCGTCGCGGTGACCTACCGCCGGGCGGCGCTGGCCGGTCTGCCGCTGCTGGCGCTCTACTCGATCGGCAACGGCCTCGCCGGGGACCACGGCAGCTGGCTCTGGTTCGCCGTCGCCGCGGCCGGCTACCTGCTGCTGCTGTTCGTCGAGGGCCAGGACAGGGTGTCCCGCTGGGGCCGGATCTTCCGCGGCGGCGCGCGCGGCATGGTGAAATCGGAGTCGGTCAGCCCGGGCGGCCAGCAGGTCGGCATCCTGGCCCTGGCCGTGGCGATGCTGCTCCCGGCGGTCCTGCCGCAGTGGGGCGGCGGACTGCTGCACTCGGGCTCCGGCGGCTCGGGCGGCACGGGGCGCGGCGGGAGCGTGGCGACCAGCCTCGACCCGCTGGTCAGCCTGGAGGCCGCGATCACCAAGCCCACCGACGCCGAGCTGCTCAGCTACACCCTGGACAGCACGCTGGCCGACCAGGTCTACCTGCGGACCGGTTCGCTGGACCAGTTCGACGGCACCAACTGGAAGCTCGCCAGCACCACGGTCAGCGACCTCCCGACGACGCTGCCTCCCCCCGAGGGCCTGCACAACGCCAACGTCCCCCGGATCGAGGGCGACTTCCAGGTCAGCGACCTGGAGAACAGCTGGCTGCCGATGCCCTACCCGGCGGCCACCGTCCAGGTCCCCAACCGGGGCGACTGGCGGCTCGACCCGCTGACCCGCACCGTCGTCCCGGCCAACGACAAGGCGATCCGCGGCCTGCGGTACCACGTCAGCGCCCTGGACCTGCGGCCCACCGCCAACGAGCTGCGCCAGGCAGGCGCCGCACCGTCGAGCGTCCGGGAGCACTACACCGCCGTCCCGTCCGACCTGCCCTCCGTGGTCTCCGAGCAGGCCAGGTCGGTCACCTCCGGCGCGCAGAACGACTACGACCGGGCGATGGCGCTGGTGAACTGGTTCACCGGCCCGGACTTCAAGTACGACACCAGCGTCTCCGCCGGCACCGGCAGCAACGCGATCGCGGTCTTCCTGCGCGACCGCCGGGGCTTCTGCGTGCACTACGCCTCCACCATGGCGGCGATGGCCCGGGTGCTGAAGATCCCGGCCCGGGTCGCCGTCGGCTTCACCCCCGGCGACAACAAGGGCGGCAGCGTCTACTCGGTCACCGGCCGGATGTACCACGCCTGGCCCGAGCTGTACTTCAGCGGCTACGGCTGGCTGCGCTTCGAGCCGACCCCGAGCCGCGGCATCCCGACCCGCTACACCGAGGCGTCCAGCGCCCCGACCACCGCGCCGACCCAGCAGGCGACCGCCGCCCCGCAGTCCGCCTCGGCCGCCCCGGCGCCGTCCGCCAGCTCGGACTGCACCGCGAAGCAGCGCCAGCTGGGCGACTGCGGCCCCAAGGGCAAGGCCGTCGCAAACGCCGCCGAGGAGTCCTGGCTGCTGTCCGCGCAGGTGCTCGGCACCCTCGCCGCGGTGCTGGCGGTGATCGCGCTGCTGCTCCTCCCGATGTTCTGGCGCACGGCCGTGCGCCGTCGCCGGCTCGGCCGGAGCGGGCGGCGCAGGCCCGGCGGGGACGGCCCGGCGGAACTGACCGACGCCCAGGTGCTGGCCGCCTGGGACGAGCTGATCGACTCCGCCTGGGACCTCGGAATTCCCCCGGACGAGTCACGCACCCCGCGCTCGGCCGCACGACGGATCACCGAGAAGGCGGCCCTGGACGCGGACTCGGCGGCCGCCGCCGGCCGACTGGCGCTGGCCACCGAGCGGGTGCTCTACGCCCCGCCCGGGCAGCTGACCACGGCGCCGCTGGCCGCCGACGTCCAGACCGCCCGGCGCGGCCTGCGGGCGAACGCCGGCCGGGCCGGGCGGGCCCGGGCGCTGCTGCTGCCGCCGTCCTCCGCGCAGCTGTGGTGGCGGATCTCCGACGCCGTACGGGCGGCCAGGGCGGCCGTCGGCACCGCTGTGGGCCGGGCGGTCGAGGCGGTCTGCGCGCCGGTGCGGCGGGTCTTCACCCGGCGGCCCAAGCCGGACGCCCCGGAGTCCTGACCGGGGCCGGACACACGGACGCCAGGGGCGGGCAGTCGATCGACTGCCCGCCCCCGGCGTCTTGGCTCTGGATTCCGGCTTCCGGAGCGACCGCGGCTCAGAAGCCGCCGGTCTGCTCGTCCCGGCGGCGCTGCCAGCGCTGCTCGACCCGGTCCATCATCCCGGCCTTGCGGCGCGGGGCGGCGGCCGTACGGGGCCCGGAGCCCTGGCTCGCGGGCCCGCGGCGCCAGCCGGTCACGGCGAACACCGCGCACCCGAGCATCACCAGGAAGCCCACGACGCTGACCCAGATCTGGTCCGGGACGACCATGCCGCCCATCAGCAGGCCGATCCCCACCACGAAGCCGGCGACGGCCAGGTAGACCCGCCGGCGGGTGTAGGTGCGCAGCCCGGTTCCCTCAAGCGCCGACGCGAATTTGGGATCTTCGGCATACAGCGCTCGCTCCATCTGGTCGAGCAGTCGCTGCTCGTGCTCCGAGAGCGGCACGGAGTCCTCCTACTCGTCGGTCGCGGGTGCGACCGGTCCGCCCACCCCGGTCGGGGAGGCAAGTCCAATCAGCCATGGGGCACACGGTCGGACGCCTGTGCGGGGGCCCCGGCCCGTGTCGTCCATATGCCCCACGCATCCGGCTGTCATGCTTTCCGGCTTTACCCAGATCATACGGTCCGTGAGCCCGTTACGGAGTGGTCTGCGCCGCGTGGGACGGGCCACTTCCGGCGGGCACGGCCGCACCGGTGTCAACGCGCCACGCCCCGGACAAGTGCCCGATCGAATGGAATCGGTCCGGACCTGGGGACCTTCGCCCCCGGCGAACGGAAACCGGCCGGGTGCCGGGCGGCCGGCCCGCCCGGGGAACCGGCCGCGGTACGCAACGCGAACCGCCGCCGTACGGCGTGCGAACCGTACGGCGGCGGAAGGTTTCGCGAAGGCCTCGCGAAGATGTCCGGGCGGACGGTTCAGGCCAGCGTGGCCAGCAGGTGCAGCTGGGTCGCCACCGCGTGGAAGTCGGGCTGCCCGGCGGCGGCCTCCTCCAGCTTCAGCAGCGCCTCCAGCGCGCCCGGCTCGGTGTCCACCAGGACGCCGGGGACGAGGTCGGCGAAGACCCGGATGCCGTGCACCGACTCCACCCGCAGGCCCGCGGCCTCGGCCAGCCGGCCCAGCTCCTCGCCGGTGAAGCGGCGCGGCATCGGGTCCTGGTCGCCCCAGCGGCCGTCGGCGGCGGAGAGCACCGTCCGGGCCTCGTTGAAGTGGCCGGCCAGCGCGCGGGCCAGCACGGCACCGTTGCGGTTGGCGGCCAGCAGGCTGACCAGGCCGCCCTTGCGCAGGGTGCCGGCCAGGCTGCCGAGCGCCTCGGCCGGGTCGTCCACGACCTCCAGCACGCCGTGGCAGAGCACCGCGTCCACGCTGCCGGGGGCGACCAGCTCGGGCAGGGTCTGGGTGTCGCCCTGGACGGCCCGCACCAGGTCCGTCACGCCGGCCTCGGCGGCCCGGCGCTCCAGGGCGAACAGGGCGTCCGGGCTGGGGTCGACCACGGTGACCCGGTGGCCGAGCTTGGCCACCGGCACGGCGAAGTTTCCGGTGCCGCCGCCGGTGTCGACCACGTCGAGCACCGGCTGGTCCAGCTCGGCGGCCCGCTTCTCCAGGGCCGCCCGCACCACCTCCCACACCACGGCGGTACGCAGGGCGCTGCGGGGACGCGTCGGGTACAAGGTCGGGCTCCTCGGCACGTGCGATTCGATCAGGATGCCCCCCACCTTATGCCTGACGGCCCTGCGTCCTGAGCCTGACGGGCCCTATATCCGCGCCCCGCCGGGCGGGCCGTCGCCGTCCAGCGGCAGTCGCGGCGCGGGCGGGACCGCCCGCAGGCCCAGCAGCCGCTCGACCAGGCGCAGGAACAGGGCGGAGTTGCGGATCAGGTCGTCGGCGTCGCGGGCCGACGCGGCGCCCCGGATCCCGGCCTCGGCGGCGGCCCTGCGGCGCGCCCCGGCACCGTAGTAGAGCGCCCACTCGGCGAGCTCCGGGGCGACCTCGGGCAGCACCTCCCAGGCGCTGCGGATGGCCTTGCGACGGCGGGGGCTCTTCTCCGGGCGGCCGCGCACCGCCAGGACGGCCGCCACCGTGCGCAGCGCGGCCAGGTGGGCGGTGGCGTAGCGCTCCAGCGGGTCCTCCAGGGCGCGGGCCCGGGCGAGGGTGCGGTGCGCGTCGGCGAGCAGGTCGAGGGCGGCCGGCGGCGCGGCGACCCGGCGCAGCACGGGGTGGACGTCCGCTCCGGCGGGGCGACCACCGGACGGGCCCGGGGCGTGCGGCAGGGCGGCGGAGTGGAGGCGGGCGGTGACGGGCTCAGGATGGCTGATGGTCATGGTCTCCCCCGTTCCGAGGCAGCGCGCGGACCGGGTGGTCCGTGCCCCTCCATCGTGAACGGCACCACTGACAATCGGCCGGGACGGCCGCTCGGCCGTTCCGCCGGGAATGCAAAGCGGCGGCGGGCGCGGGCCCTCCCCCGGACCGCGCCGCCGCCGTGTGCCGTCGCTCCGCCGTTCCCCCCGTGGGCGGCGGTGGCGAACTCCCCCCGTGGCCGGTCTCCCCCGGCCCGCTCCGCCGCCCCGTGTCGGCGGTGCGGGGACCGTGACCAGCCCCGTCGCGGATCCTTCACGGATCCGCCACCCGAGTGGGCCGCGCCCGACGCGCCGCCCTCCCGGGTGCCACTACTCTCCCGTCTCCGCAGGTCGCAGGCCATCCGCTGTCGTACTCAACCGTGCATCTGAGTATCCGTACTCAGTCCCCCGGTCCCGGAACCGGGACGGGTGCGCGCGGCGTCCCGGGTGCCGGTACGGTACGGCGGGGCCGGGCGGAACCGGCCCGGGTTCTGCGAGGAAGGGGGAGGCCATGACGATCCTGCCGCTGATCTTCACCAGCGGACTGGCCAGCGGCATCAACGCGTACGCGGTGGTGCTGCTGCTCGGCCTGTTGGGCAGGTTCGCCGACGCGCAGTCGGTGCCGCACGCGCTGGAGCGCACGGACGTGCTGATCGCGGCCGCCGTGCTGTTCGCGCTGGAGGCGGTGGCAGACAAGATCCCGTACGTGGACAGCGTCTGGGACGTGGTGCACACCGTGATCCGGCCGATCGCCGGCGCCACCGTCGGCGTGCTGATCGCGAGCAACGACCCCGGCTCGCTCAGCGAGGTCGCGGCCGGGGCGATGGGTGGCACCACCGCGCTGGTCAGCCACCTGGTGAAGGCCTCGCTGCGGATGGCCGTCAACACCTCCCCCGAACCGGCCAGCAACATCGTGGTCAGCATGGCGGAGGACCTCTCGGTGGCCGGCCTGGTCACCCTGGCGATCTTCCACCCCTGGCTGGCCGCCTCGATCGCCGCCGTGGTCCTGGCCGTCGGCCTGCTGCTGGTCTGGCTGGCGATCAGCAAGATCCGCGCCTTCCGGGCCCGCCGCCGCGAACGCAAGGCCGCCCGGGCCGCGGGAACCGCCCGGCCGGCGGAGAACGTGTACGCGCGGCAGCCCTAGAGACGGGCCCTAGGATCGGGTGCCATGGCACGGATCGTCATCATCGGCGCAGGAATGAGCGGGCTCGCGGCGGCCTCCCGGCTGGCGACCCTCGGCCACCGGGTGACGGTCTGCGAGGCGGGCGGCACGTACGGGGGCATGGTCGGCCGGTACGAGCGGGACGGTTTCGCCTTCGACACCGGGCCCGGGCTGCTCGCCCTCCCGGCCGTCTACCGCGACCTCGCGCTGAAGACCGGCAAGGAGCCGCTGGAGCAGCTGGTCGAGCTGGCCCCGGTCGAGCCGGAGAGCCGGCACGTCTTCCCCGACGGCACCGTCGTCACCCTGCCCAACGCCTCCCGCGGCGGCGTCAGCCAGGCCCTGGACACGGCCTTCGGCACCGGCTCCGGCGCCCGCTGGAGCGAGGTGATGAACCAGGGCCGGACGGTCTGGGAGGCCACCCGCCGCCCGCTGCTCGAAGAGCCGCTCCCGGCCGACCGCGCGTTCCTGGGCACCGACCCGTACCCCGTCCCGCCGCGCACCGGCCTGGCCCGGCTGCGCCGCCCCGCCCCGTGGACCCTGCGCGACGTGGCGGCCCGCCGGCTGGACGGCCACCCGGGGCTGACCGCCCTGCTGTACGAGCCCGCGGTCCGGTACGGCTTCGTGCCCGGCCGGGCCCCCGCCGGGGCCACCGTGCTGCCGTACATGGAGCAGTCCTTCGGCGTCTGGTACGTCCGGGGCGGCCTGCGGGCCCTGGCGGAGGCGGTGTACCGGCGGTGCGAGCTGCGCAAGGTCGGGTTCCGCTTCGACACGCCCGTCACCCGGATCGTCGTCGAGGACGGCCAGGCGTGCGGTGTGGAGACGGCGGGCGGCCGGATCGACGCGGACCTGGTGGTCTCGGCGATGGACGCCGACGCGCTGTTCGGCGGCGGGCTGGCCGAGTGGCCGGGCCGGCCGGCCGCGGCGTGGCGGCCGTCCGGGGCGCCGGGCCGCTTCACCCTGCTGCTCGCCCTGCGCGGCCCGCGGCCGGAGGGCACCGCGCACCGCACGGTGGTGCACGCGGCCGACCTCGCCGCCGAGGAGCGCGCCCTGACCCTCGACGCCCCGCTCTGCGAGCGCCCCACCGTGCAGGTGCTGCGCCCGGACGACCCGGCGCTGCGCCCCGACGACGCGCACGAGAGCGTGGTGCTGACCGCGACCGTGCCCGCCCAGGGCGGGGTCGACTGGACCGCCCCCGGCGTCGCCGAGCGTTACGCCGACGCGCTGCTCGCCCACGTCGACGCGGCCGGGCTCGGCCTGCGCGAGCGGGTGCTGTGGCGGGTCGTGCGCACCCCGGAGGACACCCGCCGGGAGACCGGCGCCCTCGGCGGCTCGGTCGCGCTGCCGGTCCTCGCCGGAGCCGACGGCGACTGGCTGAAGACCGCCAACGAGTCCCCCGTGCCCGGCCTCTACCTCGTCGGCGGCACCGCCCACCCCGGCGGCGGGCTCGCCCGCGTCGGCATGTCGGCCTGCATCGCGGCCAACCTGGTCGGCCCGGCGTAGCCGGGGCCGCCGGGGGCCCGGGTCAGCCCTGGTGCCAGGTGTTCTGCTGCTGGTAGCCGTAGTTCTGGTCGTACGCCGGCTGCTGCGGGATGCCCTGGGTGTGCGGGTCGGGCTGGGGCTGCCACTGCTGGTGCTGCTGGGCGTTCGGGTCCCAGGCCGCCTGCTGGAGCTGCTGCTCCTGCTGGTAGCCCGCGTAGTGGTCCTGCTGCTGCACGTAGCCGCCGTACGGGTCCTGCTGCTGCGGGCTCTGCTGCGGGTAGCCGCCGTAGGACTGGTCGTAGGCGACGGCGGGCTGCTGCTGGGTCTGCCACTGCTGCTGGTCGTAGCCGCCCTGGTAGGCGGCGGCGTACGGGTCCTGGGGCTGCTGCTGCGGCTGCTGCTCGTAGTACGAGGAGGCGTAGACGCCGTCCTGGGCGAGCTCCTGCATCTCGAAGGCCGCGGTCTGCTCGACCTCCGGCACCTCCTCGTGCACCGGCTGGGCGGCCGGGGGCTCCTCGACGGCGCTGACCTCGCCGATCCGCTCCTCGGCGACCGCGACGGCCGCCACCGCGGCCGCGCCGCCGGTCAGGGCGCCGAGCAGCGGCACCTTGGCGAGCGGGCCGGGCAGGCTGCCGTCGGCCTTCCGCAGGGACCAGCCGTTCCGGTAGCCGCGCTTGACCGAGAGGGTGACGAAGGCCTGGCCGACGGCGAACAGCGCCGCGCCGGCCCCGATCACCACGACCGATCCGAGGCTCATCCCGGCGGCCACGCCCAGGAAGCCGGCCAGGGCCAGTACCCGCCAGTGCAGCGGTGCCCGGTTCTGCAGCAGCACCTCGGCGACCAGCCAGAGGGCCACCACCGCCAACGCGACGTACAGCAGCAGGTATCCGATGCCCATCCGCCTGCTACCTCTCAGTCGCGTGCCCGCGCGAGGACGCCGCGCGTGTGCGGCGACTGTACCGGTTCAACGGCCGGGGTACCGCATCGCGTTCCCGCCCACCCGGCACCGGCCGCACACGACCGAGCCCGTCACCGTCGGGACGGTGACGGGCTCGTGAACACCCGGCGCGGGCAGGGCGGTCAGGGAAGGGAGCACCCGCAGGCCGCAGGCCGTACCTAGGGCCGGTGCAGGCCCAGGTTCTGGTAGATCTCCAGCGTCGCCGTCGAGTGGTTCAGCGTGATGAAGTGCAGGCCGGGCGCGCCCTCGGCGAGGAGGCGTTCGGCCATCGCCGTGGCGTGCTCCATGCCGACGGCCCGCAGCGCCGCCGGGTCGTCGATGGCCGCCCGCAGGCGGGCCTCCAGGTCGGCGGGGAAGGGCGCGCCGCTGAGCTGCGGGAAGCGCTCCAGCTGCTTGGCGTTGGTCACCGGCATGATCTCCGGGATGATCGGCGTCTCGCAGCCCGCGGCGGTCACCCGGTCGCGCAGCCGCAGGTAGTCGTCCACCTCGAAGAACATCTGGGTGATCGCGTAGTCGGCCCCGGAGCGGATCTTCGCCACGAAGTGCCGGATGTCCTCGTCCCAGTCGGTCGACCGCGGGTGCATGTTCGGCGAGGCCGCGACGCCCACGCAGAAGTCGCCGATGCCCTTGATCAGCTCCACCAGCTCGTAGGCGTAGGTGACGCCGTCGGGGTGCTTGACCCACTCGCCCATCGGGTCGCCGGGCGGGTCGCCCCGGACGGCGAGGACGTTGCGCACGCCCTGGTCGGCGTACTGGCCGATGATGTTGCGCAGCTCCGCGATCGAGTGGTCCACGGCGGTCAGGTGGGCGACCGGGGTCAGCGTGGTCTCGGTCGCGATCCGGCCGACCATGTTGACGGTTCGCTCGCGCGAGGAGCCGCCGGCGCCGTACGTCATGCAGACGAAGTTGGGGTCCAGCGGTTCGAGTCGGCGGATGGCGTCCCAGAGTTTCTGCTCGCCGACCTCGCTGCGCGGCGGCATGAACTCGAAGGAGAAGGAGCGCTTGCCGGCCGCCAGGAGGTCGCGGACCGTCAGTGCGCGATCCGTTCTCGTGGAAGCGATACCGAGTGCCATGCTGGCAGGCTATCCGGCCTCCGCGGAGGCCGGACAACCGTATTCCACGGATTGAGACAAGTGACGGACGGCATTCCGCTTGAGCCGGGGCGACTCCCGGGGCCGCTCGCACACCCGTTCCCAGCCGCCCCGCTACGCTTGCTGCACCCCAGAGAACCAGCGGAGCCCCATCGTGACCTCGTCCAGCACCCGGCCGGCCAACCCCATTGACGTGGAGGACGTCCGCACACGTGTCAACGCCGCGCTCGCCGCGTTCATGGACGGCCAGTCCGCGATGCTCGGCGCGATCTCGCCCCAGCTGGTCCCGGCCGCCGACGCGCTGCGCGACTTCCTGCTGGACGGCGGCAAGCGGCTGCGCCCGGCCTTCTGCTACTGGGGCTGGCGCGGCGCCGGCGGCCCGGCCGAGGGGGCGGGCGGCGAGGGGATCGCCAACGCGGCGGCCGCCCTGGAGCTGCTCCAGGCGAGCGCCCTGGTGCACGACGACCTGATGGACCGCAGCGACACCCGCCGCGGCCTGCCCTCGATCCACCGCCGCTTCGAGGCGCTGCACCGCGACAGCGGCTGGCGCGGCGACCGCGAGCAGTACGGCGCCTCGGCCGCCGTCCTGCTCGGCGACCTGCTGCTGATCTGGTGCGACGAGCTGTTCCTGCGCTCGGGCCTGGAGCCGGCCGCGGTGCTGGCCGCCAAGCCGGTGTTCGACCTGATGCGCACCGAGGTCATGCTCGGCCAGTACCTGGACGTGCTGGAGCCGGTGGCCGGCGACTCGACGGACGAGGGCGCGCTGGACCGGGCGCAGACCGTGCTGCACTACAAGTCGGCGAAGTACACGATCGAGCGACCGCTGCAGGTCGGCGCGCTGCTGGCGGGCGCCGGACCGGAGCTGGTCGAGGCCTTCGGGGCGTTCGGGCTCCCGCTGGGCGAGGCCTTCCAGCTGCGGGACGACCTGCTCGGCGTCTTCGGGGACCCGGCCGTCACCGGCAAGCCGGCCGGCGACGACCTGCGCGAGGGCAAGCGCACCCTGCTGGTCGCGCACGCGATGCGGGGCCTGTCGGCCGCCGACGCCCGGCACCTGGACGAGCGGCTCGGCGCGCCGGACCTGGCGCCCGAGGAGGTTGCCGGGCTGCGCGAGCTGGTCGCCCGCAGCGGCGCGCCCGAGCTGGTGGAACACCGGATCGAGGAGCTGATGCGGCAGTCGCTGGCCGCGCTGGAGGCGGCGCCGCTGGTGGACGAGCGGGCCCGCCGGGTGCTGCTGGCCCTGGCCGAGGCCGCCACCGTCCGCAAGTACTGAGGGACGGCGGCGGCCCGGGGGGTCAGCTGGACCGCACGCGCCGGGACAGCTCGGCGGCGGCCGCCCGCGGGTCCTCCGCAGCGGTGATGGCCCGGACCACGACGATCCGGCGGGCACCGGCGGCCAGCACCTCGTCCAGGTTGCCGAGGTCGATCCCGCCGATGGCGAACCACGGCCGGTCGGTGGCCTGCTTCGCCGCGTACGACACCAGGCCGAGGCCCGGCGCCGGGCGGCCCGGCTTGGTCGGGGTCGGCCAGACCGGGCCGGTGCAGAAGTAGTCCACCCCGGGCTCGGCGACCGCCGCGTCCACCTCGGACTCGGCGTGGCAGGACCGGCCGATCAGGACGTCCTCGCCCAGGATCGCCCGGGCGGCCGGCACCGGCAGGTCGTCCTGGCCGAGGTGCAGCACGTCCGGCCGGGCCGCGTGGGCGACGTCGGCGCGGTCGTTGACGGCCAGCAGCTTGCCGTGGCGGCGGCAGGCGTCGGCGAAGACCTCCAGCGCCTCCAGTTCCTGCTTGGCCTCCAGGCCCTTGTCGCGCAGCTGGACGATGTCCACGCCGCCCGCCAGCGCCGCGTCCAGGAACTCGGCGAGGTCGCCCTGCTCCCGGCGCGCGTCGGTGCACAGGTAGAGCCGGGCGTCGGCCAGCCGCTCGCGCAGCGTGTCCGCCGCCATCAGATCAGCATCGCCTGGGCGCGGCGCTTGACCTCGGTGCCGCGGTTCTCCCGCAGCGCCTGGATCGGGCTGCCGGGCAGCGACGGGTCCTCGGTGAAGAGCCACTCCAGGATCTCCACGTCGTTGTACCCGCAGTCCCGCAGGACGGTCAGGGTGCCGGACAGGTGCTTGACCAGCCCCTGCCCGTCGATGAACGCCGCCGGGACCTGCAGCGACTTGTTCGGGCCCCGCCGGACGGCGATCAGGCCGCCGTTCTTGACCAGGTCACGCACCTCGGTGACCCGGACCCCCCACTGCTCCGAAATGTCGGGCAGGTACATCCACTCGGTGACCAGGGATTCAATGTTGCTTTCGATCTCACTCACGCCACCAGACTGCCACCTCCGCAGCCCGCCGCGCACCAGGCACTACCCCGCGACGGCCGACTTCAGCGGCACCGCGGGGTCCGCCGCGCGGGCCGGGTCCAGCACCGCCCCGCGCTCGATCAGCTTCCGCCCCTGGGTGAGGTCGCGCGGCCGGTCCACGGTCAGCAGCGCGCTCGGCACCCCGCCGCGCAGCCAGAGCACCGCCCAGGAGGCGTCCTGCGGGCTGCCGCGCCACAGCAGCTCGTCGCCCTCCGCGTGCCGGCCGGCGTACTGGACCATCCGCCCGAACTGCTCCGACCAGAAGTACGGCACCGGGTCGTACGGCGGCGCGTCCGCGCCGAGGACGGCGGCGGCCACCGCCTCACCGGACTGCAGCGCGTGGTCCCAGTGCTGGACGGCCAGCCGGGCGCCGGCCCGGGCGGAGGGGTAGCTGACGCAGTCGCCCGCCGCGAAGACACCGGGCAGGCCGGTGCGCAGCCGCCCGTCCACCAGGACGGCGCCGGTCGTGTCCAGTTCGACGCCGGAGCCGGCCAGCCAGCCGGTCGCAGGCCGGGCGCCGATGCCGACCACCACCTCGTCGGCGGGCAGGTGCGAGCCGTCGGCCAGCAGCACCGCACCGGGCTCGACGGCGGCCACGCCGACCCCGCAGCGCAGGTCGACACCGGCCTCGGCGTACCAGGCGGCCATCGCCGAGCCGACCGCGGTCGGCAGCGCGCCGGGCAGCGGTGCCGGGCCCGCCTCGACCACGGTCACCTCGCAGCCCGCCTCGCGGGCGGCGGTGGACACCTCGGCGCCGATCCAGCCCGCGCCGACCAGCACCAGCCGCAGCCCGGGGCGCAGCAGCGCGCGCAGCGCCAGGGCGTCGTCCAGGGTGTGCAGCAGGTGCGCGCGCTCGGCGCCGGGCAGGGCGCGCGGGACGGCGCCGGTGGCGATCACCAGCGAGCCGTACGGCAGGTCGCCGCCGTCGGTGTGCAGCACGCCGGGGGTGAGGCCGGTGGCGCGGCGCCCGGTGAGCACCTCGATGCCGAGGTTCGCGTAGTCGATGTCCAGGGTGGTGCTGTCGCTCTTGCCGAGCAGCACGTCCTTGGAGAGCGGCGGCCGGTCGTACGGCGCGTGCGGCTCCTCGCCGACCAGTACGATCCGCCCCCGCCAGCCGCCCTGCCGCAGCTTCAGGACGCACTGCGCCCCGGCCAGCCCGGCTCCGACGACGACCACCTGATCCGTTCCGCTCAGCTCTGCCACGCCCGTCACTGTACTCAGCACCACACCGCCGCCCGGGGCCCGTCCACCCTTCGTACGGGCCGACGCTCTCCGCTCCCCTCCCTCCCGTCCGCCCCTCGTACGGGCCTTCGGCCGGGCCCGGCCCCGGCGTTATGGTGGGGACACCATCACGGGAGCCCGGCGAACCGGGCTGAGAGGCGGGCTGGCACGGCCTGCGACCGTCCGAACCTGATCCGGGTCATACCGGCGAAGGGAGAAGAGCAGCTTTGACACGCGTGCAATCGGACGCCCGCACCGACGTCCTGGTGATCGGCGGGGGCATCATCGGCCTCGCCGTCGCCTGGCGGGCCGCGCAGCGCGGGCTGCGGACCGCCGTGGTCGACCCGTCCCCCGGCGGCGGGGCGGGCCAGGTCGCGGCCGGGATGCTCGCCCCGGTCACCGAGCTCCAGTACGGCGAGGAGCCGCTGCTGCGCCTCGGCATGGCCTCCAACGAGCGCTACGCGGACTTCGCCGCCGAGCTCACCGAGGCGAGCGGCGGCCAGGACACCGGCTACCGCTGGTGCGGCACGATCGCCGTCGCGCTGGACTCCGACGACCGCGAGGAACTGCGCGAACTGCACGCCTTCCACCGGCGGCTGGGCCTGGACTCGACCTGGCTGACCGGCCGGGAGGCCCGCAGGCTGGAGCCGATGCTCGCGCCCGGTGTGCGCGGCGCCCTGCACGTCGCGGACGACCACCAGGTGGACGGCCGCCGGATGCTCCGCGCGCTGCTCCTCGCCTGCGAACGCGCCGGGGTCCTGATCCACCGCGCCGAGGCCGTCGAGCTGCTGGTCGAGGACGGCCGCGCGACCGGCGCCCGCCTGGGCACCGGGGAGACCGTGGCCGCCGACCGGATCGTCCTCGCCGCCGGCCCGCACAGCCACCGGCTGGCCGGCCTGCCCGAGGGCGTGCTGCCCGCGATCCGCCCGGTGAAGGGGCAGATCCTGCGCCTGCGGATCCCCGACGCCTACCGGCCGTTCCTCTCCCGCAACGTCCGTGCCGTGGTGCGTGGCCAGCACCTCTACCTGGTGCCCCGGGAGAACGGCGAGCTGGTGATCGGCGCGACCACCGAGGAACAGGGCTACGACACCACCGTCACCGCCGGCGGGGTGTACGAACTCCTGCGCGACGCCCACGAGTTGGTCCCGGGCATCACCGAACTCCCACTGGTGGAGACCTCGGCGGGCCTGCGCCCCGGCTCACCCGACAACGCCCCGCTGCTCGGCCCGACCGCACTGCCCGGCCTGGTCGCCGCCACCGGCCACTACCGCAACGGCGTCCTGCTCACCCCGGTGACGGCCGACCTGGTCTCCGAGTACCTGGCCACCGGCGAACTCCCGGACCTAGCACAGCCGTTCACCCCCACCCGGTTCTCCCCCGACCGCTCCACCACGAAGGCCTCCGCATGACCGAGATCGCACTGACCGTCAACGGCGTGCCCCGCCAGGTGCCCGGCACGTCCACCCTCGCCGAGGTGGTGGCGACCGTCAGCGCCGCCAACAGCGGCGTCGCCGCGGCGCTCAACGAGGCCGTGGTGCCGCGCAGTTCGTGGTCCGACACCCCGCTGTCGGCGGGCGACCGGATCGAGATCCTGACCGCCGTGCAGGGAGGCTGAGATGGCTGACGACCTGCTGACCATCGCCGGGGCGAGCTTCTCCTCCCGGCTGATCATGGGCACCGGCGGCGCGCCGAGCCTGGAGGTCCTGGAGCGCGCGCTGCTCGCCTCCGGCACCGAGCTGACCACCGTCGCGATGCGCCGGGTCGACGCCACCACCCAGGGCTCCGTCCTGGACGTGCTGACCCGCAACGGCATCCGCGTGCTCCCCAACACGGCCGGCTGCTTCACCGCCGGCGAGGCCGTGTTGACCGCCCGGCTGGCCCGCGAGGCACTCGGCACCGACTGGGTGAAGCTGGAGGTGATCGCCGACGAACGGACCCTCCTGCCGGACCCGATCGAGCTGCTGGACGCCGCCGAGACCCTGGTCGACGACGGCTTCACGGTGCTGCCGTACACCAACGACGACCCGGTGCTGGCCCGCAAGTTGGAGGACGTCGGCTGCGCCGCGATCATGCCGCTGGGCTCGCCGATCGGCTCCGGCCTCGGCATCCGCAACCCGCACAACTTCCAGCTGATCGTGGAGAGCGCGGGCGTCCCGGTCATCCTGGACGCGGGCGCCGGCACCGCCTCCGACGTCGCGCTGGCGATGGAGCTGGGCTGCTCCGCGGTGATGCTCGCCTCCGCGGTGACCAGGGCTCAGGACCCGGTGCTGATGGCCGAGGCGATGCGGCACGCCGCCGAGGCGGGCCGGCTCGCCCAGCGGGCCGGCCGCATCCCGCGCCGCTTCCACGCCGAGGCCTCCTCGGCGATGGCCGGCCGGGCCGACCTGGACACCCGGGAGCGGCCGGCGTTCTGATCCCGTAGCCCGCGGCCCGTAGCCCGTAGCCCGTAGCCCGTAGCCCGCGGCCCGTGTCACAAGCAGGGCACAGCCGGGCCCCGGGGCACTGTCCTCAGGGTCCGGCCGCCCGGCCCGGCACTAGACTCGCCGGGTGGACATGGCATTGCACGACCCCCTGATCGGCGCGCTGCTCGACAACCGGTACCGGGTCGAGCAGCGCATCGCGACCGGCGGGATGTCCACCGTCTACCGGGCCACCGACACCCGGCTGGACCGGGTGGTCGCCCTCAAGGTGATGCACCCCTCGCTGGCCGGCGACGAGGGCTTCACCGCCCGCTTCATCCGCGAGGCCAAGGCGGTCGCCAAGCTCACCCACCCCAACGTGGTGAACGTCTTCGACCAGGGCGCGGACGGCGGAAACGTTTTCCTCGCCATGGAGTACGTGCCCGGCCGCACCCTGCGCGACCTGCTGCGCGACCGCGGCGCGCTCTCCGTCCGGGCCGCGCTGGACGTCCTGGAGCCGGTGCTCGCCGCCCTCGGCGCCGCCCACCGGGCCGGGCTGGTCCACCGCGACGTCAAGCCGGAGAACGTGCTGATCACCGAGGGCGGCCTGGTCAAGGTCGCCGACTTCGGCCTGGTCCGGGTGCTCGGCACCGCCGACGGCGCACCCACGTCCACCAGCACCGCCACCGGCGGCACGGTCATGGGCACCGTCTCCTACCTGGCGCCCGAGCAGATCCTCCCGGACGCCCCGACCGACCAGCGGGTCGACGTCTACGCGGCCGGCATCCTGCTGTACGAGATGCTGACCGGCCGCCGCCCGCACACCGGCGACAACCCCGTCCAGGTCATGTACAAGCACCTGCACGAGAACGTCCCCGCCCCCTCTCTGGTCGCCCCCGCCGTCGGCCCCGAGCTGGACGCGATCGTGGCCGCAGCCTGTGCCCGGACCGCCGACGCCCGCCCGTACGACGCGGTCGAACTGCTCGCCGCCCTCCAGCGGCTCCGCCGCACCCTGGGCCCGGAGGAGCTGGACGCCGAGCCGCCGGCCTCCACCCGGCCCAGCCCGCAGTACCCGACCAGCGAGCCGACCTCGGTGATCCAGCCGCTGCCGCGGCCCGGCGACGCCCCGCCGCCGGAGCGCACCAGCGTGCTGGACGTGCCGCCGGAGCTGATGGACCAGCTGCTCACCGAGCCGCGCCCGTACGACGAACCGGCCCCGGCCCGCAAACGCCGGCCGGGCCTGCTGCGCCGCCTCCCCCGCAAGCCGCTGATCTGGGCCGCCGCGCTGACCGCCCTGGTGCTGGCGGTCGGCGGCGCCACCTACGGGCTCTCCGAGGGGCTGTACGGCTCGGTGCCCGGCGTGCTCGGCAAGGACCGGGCCGAGGCGCAGCGGATCCTGGACACGCAGGGCCTGCACGGCAGGTTCGTCGAGGCGTTCAGCGAGTCCGTCCCGTCCGGCCAGGTGATCTCCACCGACCCCGGGGTGGGCGCACGCACCCGCCGGAGCGACAGCATCACCGTGACGGTGTCCAAGGGCCCCAAGCGGATCGCGGTGCCGGACCTCACCGGCAAGAGCGCCGCCGACGCCGCCGCGGCCCTGGCCGGCGCCTCCCTGACCAAGGGCGGGGTGACGGAGACCTACAACGACGGCGTGCCGGAGGGCTCGGTGATCAGCAGCTCGCCGGCGGCCGGGCAGCTGCTGCAGGAGAACGCGGCGGTCTCGCTGGTGGTCAGCAAGGGCATGGTGCCGGTGCCGGACGTCTCCGGGATGACCAAGGACGAGGCGCAGAAGGCGCTGCAGGCGGCGGGCTTCACCATGCAGACCAGCGGCTGGGACGTGTTCGGCGCGGTCAAGGCCTCCGGCCAGTCCCCGGCGGCCGGCGAGCGGCGGCCGCAGCGCAGCACGGTGACGGTGAAGTTCTCGCTGTTCTGAGGCCGTCCGCGCCGGTTCAGCGCAGCGGCCCGTCGCCGGGCTCCTCCTGGTAGGAGTAGCGCTGCTCGCGCCAGGGGTCGGCGAGGTTGTGGTAGCCGCGTTCCTCCCAGAAGCCGCGCCGGTCGGCCCGCATGTACTCCACCGCGCGGACCCACTTGGGGCCCTTCCAGGCGTACAGCCGGGGCACGACCAGCCGGACGGGGAAGCCGTGCTCGGCGGTCAGCGCCTCGCCGTTGCGGTGGGTGGCGAGCAGGGTGTGCGGGTCGGCGAAGTCGGCCAGCCGCAGGTTGGCGCTGTAGCCGTACTCGGCCCAGACCATCACGTGGGTGACGCCGGGTGCCGGGGGCACCAGGTCGAGCACAGCGGCGGCCGGGACGCCCGTCCATTCGTTGCCGAGCACGGAGAACTTGGTGACGCAGTGCAGGTCCGCGACGACGGTGGTGCGCGGCAGGGCACTGAAGGCCTCGAAGTCGAAGCTGTGCTTCTCCGCCGAGGCGGTGGCGCCGAACACCTGGAGGTCCCAGGTCAGCGGCTTGAAGCGGGGCACCGGCCCGTAGTGCAGGGCGGGCCAGCCACGCTGCGCGCGCTGGCCCGGGGGGAGCCTCGGGTCAGACGGCGGAAGCGGTTCGTTTCTGGACTGACCCATGGATCCATGGTGACAGACGGCGGACGAGCGCCGACGCGCGCCCCTTTGGGCTGATTCACGCCCCGCCCGTACGGACCAACGGTCGATCGCCCACCATCGGAGTTCCACCCAAATCGGATATTCCGACACATGTCCTAGTGAGTGTGAACTTACTGGAAATTCTTCCCAGCGCGGTGCCAGGATGCGCAGCGCAGCACCCATCGCAGCGCAGCACCCATCGCAGGACGAGCGCAGGAGGCACCGCCATGCAGGGCGATCCCGAGGTCATCGAGTTCCTCAACGAACAGCTCACCGCCGAGCTGACCGCGATCAACCAGTACTTCCTGCACGCCAAGATGCAGGAGAACTTCGGCTGGACGAAGCTCGCCAAGTACACCCGGCACGAGTCCTTCGACGAGATGAAGCACGCCGAGACGCTCACCGACCGGATCCTGTTCCTGGAGGGGCTGCCCAACTACCAGCGGCTGTTCCACGTCCGGATCGGCCAGACCGTCCAGGAGATGTTCGAGGCCGACCGCCAGGTCGAGGTCGAGGCGATCGACCGGCTCAAGCGCGGGATCGTGGTGATGCGGGCCAAGAACGACGTCACCTCGGCGAACATCTTCGAGGACATCCTGGCCGACGAGGAGCACCACATCGACTACCTCGACACCCAGCTGGAGCTGCTGGACAAGCTCGGTGAGGCGCTCTACCTCGCCCAGCTCATCGAGCAGCCGGAGTCCTGAGGGCTCAGGCCACGCGCAGCGGGACCACCGGGGCGATCGGGGCCGTGGCCCGGACCACCGGCAGCGCCGGAGCGGCCGGGGCCGCGGGCGCGGTCTGCGGCTCCGGGTCGGCCAGGCCGAGCTTCGCGGCCAGCCGGGCGGTCGGGCAGGGCCGGGCGCCGTGCTCGCCGAGCAGCGCCTGGATCCGGCGCACGCAGGACCCGCAGTCGGTGCCGGCCTTGCAGCCCTTCGCTATCTGGCGCGGGGTGTTGGCACCCCCGTCGATCGCCTTCTTCACCTGGTCCTCGGTGACCGCATGGCACATGCACACGTACATCGCGGAATCTCCCGGGGGTGAAGCGGAGTGGATCTTGACTAAGGCTTGCCTTAGTTCACTAAGCCTCACCTTACCCGGCGATCCGGGTGCGAAAAAGCCCCTCCGGGCTCGGGAATCCCGAATCCGGAGGGGCCTTCGTCACATTCGACCCTGCTTGAGGGCCGGCACCGCCCGGGGGGGCGGGTATCGCCCGGGGCTCACTGCCCCCGGTACATCTCCGCCACCAGGAACGCCAGGTCCAGCGACTGGCTGCGGTTGAGCCGCGGGTCGCAGGCCGTCTCGTAGCGCTGGTGCAGGTCGTCCACCAGGACCTCGTCGCCGCCGCCGACGCACTCGGTGACGTCGTCGCCGGTCAGCTCCACGTGGATGCCGCCCGGGTGGGTGCCGAGCGCGCGGTGCACCTCGAAGAAGCCCTTGACCTCGTCCAGGACGTCGTCGAAGCGACGGGTCTTGTGCCCGCTGGAGGCCTCGAAGGTGTTGCCGTGCATCGGGTCGCAGATCCACACCGGCTTGGCGCCGGAGGCGGTGACCTTCTCCAGCAGGGTGGGCAGGTGCTCGCGGACCTTGCCCGCACCCATCCGGGTGATGAAGGTCAGGCGGCCGGGCTCGCGCTCCGGGTCCAGCTTCTCGATCAGGGCCAGCGCGTCGTCCACCGAGGTGGTCGGGCCGAGCTTGACGCCGATCGGGTTGCGGATCTTCGAGGCGAACTCGATGTGCGCGTGGTCCAGCTGCCGGGTGCGCTCGCCGATCCACACCATGTGGCCGGAGACGTCGTACAGCTCGCCGGTGCGCGAGTCCACGCGGGTCAGCGCGGTCTCGTAGTCGAGCACCAGCGCCTCGTGCGAGGAGAAGAACTCGACCGCCTTGAACTCCTCCGGCACCACGCCACAGGCGCTCATGAACGCCAGGGCGTTGTCGATCTCCCGGGCGAGCTGCTCGTAGCGCTGGCCGGCCGGCGAGTTGCGCACGAAGTCCTGGTTCCAGGCGTGCACCTGACGCAGGTCGGCGTAGCCACCGGTGGTGAAGGCGCGCACCAGGTTGAGCGTCGCGGCGGACGCGTTGTACATCCGCTTCAGGCGCTCCGGGTCCGGGATGCGGGACTCGGGGGTGAACTCGAAGCCGTTCACCGAGTCGCCGCGGTAGACCGGCAGGGTCACGCCGTCGCGGGTCTCGGTCGACTTGGAGCGCGGCTTGGAGTACTGACCGGCGATGCGGCCGACCTTCACCACCGGCACCGAGGCCGCGTACGTCAGCACGGCGGCCATCTGCAGCAGGGTCTTCAGCTTGTTGCGGATGTGCTCCGCCGAAACACCGTCGAAGGCCTCGGCACAGTCACCACCCTGGAGGAGGAACGCCTCCCCGCGTGCCACGGCTCCGAGCCGGGCGCGCAGCTGGTCGCACTCACCGGCGAAGACGAGCGGCGGATAGGAGGCGAGCTCGGCAAGGGTCTTGCGCAGAGCCTCTTGGTCCGGCCACTCAGGCTGCTGCGCCGCGGGCAGGGACTGCCAGGAGTGGGCAGCCCTCGATGTCTCAGTCGTAGCGGTCACACCGCCAAGGCTACGGGGTGACACGGACGAATCGTGACCATTGCCCGATGGGTGAGACGCATCTCGGACATCTGACGTGATCGGCCTCACCAGTCCCACATGATCCGCTACTCTCGAACTCATGCACGCGCACCACAACTCCTCCTGGTGGTGGGCCTCCCCCGAGGGTGGCCCACCGATCGCGCGTTCCTGAAGCGAACACGACGGCCGCCCTGAGGGGCGGCCGTCGGCATCCGAGCAGACGGCCCTCCCGGAGCGGATCGAGCACAGCCCTCGTCCAGCCATTCGGAAGGAAGCCGTAACCGTGACCACGACCGCCGACCTGCTCACCCGTCTCACCTCCCCGAACGCGCCCGCATTCGCCCTGCTGCACCGCCGCACCCCGCGTCTCGCCCCGGACACCGTCGAGGTACTGGTGGGCACCGTCGACAGCTACGAGCACCTCGCCGACCTCCCGGTGCGCAGCGGCGTCCCGGCCGGCGGCACCCCCGTGCACGACCTGCTCGCGCTCGTCCCGTACCGACAGATCCGCGAGCGCGGTTTCGAGACACACGACGACGGCACCCCGCTGCAGGCCCTTTCGGTGGCCGAACAGCACGTCCTCCCCTTGGCCGAATTCCTCTCCCTCCTGCCACAGTTGCCGGTCGCCCTTGCCGGTGGCGCGTTCGACGTGGACGACGATTCGTACGCCTCGATCGTCCGCCGGGTGATCGAGGAGGAGATCGGCAACGGCGAGGGCGCCAACTTCGTGATCCGGCGCGACTTCCACGCCACACTCGAAGACTTCTCGCCCGAGCTCGCGCTGACGCTCTTCCGGCGGCTGCTGGAGCAGGAGCGCGGCGCGTACTGGACCTTCCTGGTGCACACCGGCGACCGGGTGCTGGTCGGCGCCTCCCCCGAGGTGCACGTCCGCCAGAGCGGCGGCACCGTCGTGATGAACCCGATCTCCGGCACCTACCGCTATCCGGCGGGCGGCTCCGACATCGACTCGCTGCTCGACTTCCTCCACGACCCCAAGGAGTTGGAGGAGCTGACCATGGTCGTGGACGAGGAACTCAAGATGATGTGCACGGTCGGCGACCTCGGCGGCCAGGTGCTCGGGCCCCGCCTCAAGGAGATGTCCCACCTCGCCCACACCGAGTACGAGCTGCGCGGGCGCACCTCGCTGGACGTGCGCGAGGTGCTCCGCGAGACGATGTTCGCCGCCACCGTCACCGGCAGCCCGGTCGAGAACGCCACCCGGGTCATCCGCCGCTACGAGCCGACCGGGCGCGGCTACTACTCCGGCGCGCTCGCGCTGATCGGACGCTCCGCCAGCGGCGGGCAGCTGATGGACTCTCCGATCTGCATCCGCACCGCCGACATCGACCCGGCCACCGGCCGGCTGGTCGTCCGGGTCGGCGCCACGCTGGTGCGCCACTCCGTCCCGGAGTCCGAGGTCGCCGAGACGCACGCCAAGGCCGCCGGGGTGCTCACCGCGATCGGCTCCCGGCCCGCGGCTCGCCGACGACCACCGGGTCCAGGCCGCCCTCGACGCCCGCCGGGCCGGCCTCGCACCGTTCTGGCTGCGGATGCAGACGTCGACCCGGATCACCGAGGCCGAGCCGACCCTGGTCGTGGACGGCGAGGACACCTTCACCTCGATGCTCTCCCACCTGCTCGGCTCGCTCGGCCACCAGGTGACGGTGGTCCGCTACGACGCGCCGGGCCTGCGCGAGCTGGTCGCGGCGCACCGCGGCCCGCTGGTGCTCGGCCCCGGGCCCGGCGACCCGGCGCTCGCCGACGACCCCAAGATGGCCCTGCTGCGGCCGATCGTCGCGGACTCCCTGGCCGCCGTCCGCTCCGGCGCCCGCACCGCGCCGCTGCTCGCGGTCTGCCTCAGCCACCAGCTGCTCTCCGCCGAACTCGGGCTGTCGCTCGGCCGCAAGCCCGTCCCGTACCAGGGGGCGCAGGAGAGCATCGACCTGTTCGGCACCAAGCGGACGGTCGGCTTCTACAACACCTTCACCGCGCGCTGCTCGGAGGCCGACGCGGCCCGGCTCGCCGCCGAGGGCGTCGAGGTCGCCCGGGACGCCGTGACCGGTGACGTCCACGCCCTGCGCGGGGCCGGCTTCGCGGGCCTCCAGTTCCACCCCGAGTCGGTGCTCACCCGCGAGGGCGTGGACATCGTGGCGGAGCTGCTGCGCGAGGCTTCGCCCGTCCGGCGCTGAGCAGTCGGCGGCGTCCCGGGCGGGGTGGCCCACCCCGCCCGGGGCCCGTCAGATCTCGTCGTCCAGGCCCTGCTCGATCGCGTACCGGACCAGCTCCACCCGGTTGTGCAGCTGCAGCTTCCCCAGCGTGTTCTGCACGTGGTTCTGCACCGTGCGGTGCGACAGCACCAGCCGGTCGGCGATCTGACGGTACGACAGGCCCTTGGCCACCAGCCGCAGCACCTCCGTCTCCCGGGCGGTCAGCTGCGGGGCGGCCGGCGCCGAGGCGGGGGCCGGCTCGGCCGCCAGCCGGCGGAACTCGCCGAGCACCAGGCCGGCCAGGCCCGGGGTGAACACCGCGTCGCCGACGGCCGTGCGCCGCACCGCGTCCAGCAGCTCCTCCCGGCCGGCCGACTTCACCAGGTACCCGGTCGCGCCGGACTTCACCGCCTCCAGCACGTCCTGGTGCTCCCCGCTGGCCGACAGCACCAGCACCCGCACCGCCGGGTCGTGCGCGACCACCTGACGGCACACCTCGGCGCCGGGCAGGCCGGGCAGGTTGAGGTCCAGCACGACGACCTGCGGCGAGCAGGCCCGGGCGCGGCGGACGGCCTCCTCGCCGTCGCCCGCCGTGGCCACCACGTCCAGCCCGGCCTCGGCGAGGTCGCGCGAGACGGCGTCCCGCCACATCGGGTGGTCGTCCACCACCATCACCCGCACCGGCCGGTCGGTGGTCGGCTGATCCGTCATCAAGCACCTTTTCTCGGGACGCGCAGTTCGACCTCGACGCCCTCGCCGGGCGCCGAGTACAGCTCGGCCGTGCCGCCGAGGTCCAGCAGCCGGCCGCGGATGGACTGGGAGACGCCCAGCCGGCCCGCCCGCTCAGCCTCGCCGAGCCGGCCGGGGGCGAACCCGGGGCCGTCGTCGCGGATGCTGACCGTGACGGCCTCCGGCTCGTCCTCGACCAGGATCCAGGCCCTGGCCTCCTCACCGGCGTGCCGGCGGACGTTGTCGACGGCCGCGCCGACCGCCGCGGCGAGCTCGCCCGCGGCCGGTCCGGGCAGCAGCACCGGGGTGCCGGGGGCGGAGAGCGTGATCCGCTCGTCGGCGTACGGGCACAGCAGCGCGGTGAGGTCGCGCGGCTCGGCGGCGTCGGGCTCCGGCAGGCGCTGGGCCGGGATCGGCCCGCCGGTCATCAGGGTCCGCAGCGCTCGCTCCTGCTCGCCGGCCAGCCGCCCCAGCTCGGCGAAACCGGCCCCGCCGCCGGCGCCGACCGTCCCCTCGCCCAGCTCCGCGCCGCGCCGCTGGACCAGCGCGAGCACCTGCAGCACACCGTCGTGGATGTCGCGGGAGAGCCGCTCGCGCTCCCGGGTGGCCGCCTCGACCTGCAGCGCCCGGGTGAGCGTGGCCTCGCTGGCCCGGGCCAGCTCGATCACGTAGCCGATCGCGCACCCGGCCACCATCAGCAGCACGATGTTGTGGATGTTGTCGCCGGTCGGCCCGCCGTGGCCGAGGATGTTGGCGACGCCGATCACCGAGCCCGAGGCCGCCGCCGGGCGCCAGCCGCCCTTCGCGGCGCAGCCGAGCACCGTGCCGGCGGCCCAGATGGTCGGCAGGGTGGGCGCGCCGTGGCTGATCCGGGCCGGGGCGTCGGTCATACCGCTCATCACGACGCCGGTGACGACGAGGGCGAGGTCGACGCCCAGGACGTACCAGGTGCAGCGCTGCGGGTTGGCGAAGGCCCGGGTGGTGGCGAGGGTCCAGAGGGTGAGCGCGCCGAGGAAGATCCAGCCGGCGACGGGGTGCAGGAAGTGCAGGTACGAGTTGAAGTACCGCAGCAGGGCGTAGATCAGGGCCAGCACCCGGAAGTAGGAGATGGCCTTCCACAGCGGGAGTTCGACGGACATGCCGCCGGCCGCCACCGTTCCTCCCACCGCGCCGGCTCTGTCGCCGTGCGTCATCCCGCCCCTCCCCCGGGCCCGGCCGGGCCGTCAGGCCGAGCCGGACTCCTTGTCCGCCTCAGCGGCCTTCTCCGCCTTCTCCGCCTCGGCCGCGGCCGCCTTCTCCGCCTTCTCGGCTTCGGCGGCCTCGGCCTTCTCCGCCTTGGCCGCCGCACGGCGCTCGGCGTCGGCCTTCTTCTTCTCGTCCGAGATCTGCCGCTTGGCGGCGGTCGCGTAGATGTCCACGTACTCCTGGCCGGAGAGCCGCATGATCTCGTACATCACCTCGTCCGTCACCGAACGGAGGATGAAGCGGTCGTTCTCCATGCCGTGGTAGCGGGAGAAGTCCAGCGGGCGGCCGATCCGGATGCCGGGGCGGATGCCGAAGTTCGGGACGACCTGGCCGGGCGGCTGCACCTTCTCGGTGTCGATCATGGCGACCGGGATCACCGGGGCGCCGGTGGCCAGCGCGACGCGGGCCAGACCGCCGACCTTGCCGCGGTACAGCTTGCCGTCGGGCGAGCGGGTGCCCTCGGGGTAGACGCCGAACAGCTCGCCGCGCTCCAGCACCGCGATGGCGCTGCGGATCGCGGCCTCACCGGCGCCGCGCACGCCCGAGCGGTCCACCGGCAGCTGGCCGACGCCCTTGAAGAAGGCGGCGGTCAGCCGGCCCTTGAGGCCGGGGGTGTTGAAGTACTCGGCCTTCGCGATGAAGGTGACCCGGCGCTTGATCAGCGCGGGGAAGAAGAAGGAGTCCGAGAAGGACAGGTGGTTGCTCGCGATGATCGCCGCACCCTCGGTCGGGATGTTCTCCTCACCCTCGATCCACGGCCGGAAGAAGATCCGAAGCAGTGGCGCGACGATCATCTTCATCAGTCGGTAGAACAACCCGGGCCTCCTGTTATGCGGACCGGTCGATCCTAATGCCCCGTGGGCGTCCGCTGCGCCCGGCCCCGCCGAAGGGGGTGTACGGCCCGGCGCGGGGCGTGGGACGATGCGGATCCCCGCAGCCACCCCTCCAGCGTCCCCTCCCCCAGCGCCACCCGCCCGCGAAGGAGCCCGCCATGCCGTTGCTGCCCGGTGCCGAACCGTACCGCCACCGCGGCGGACCGGTGGGCGTGCTGCTCTGCCACGGCTTCACCGGGTCGCCGCAGTCGCTGCGGCCGTGGGCCGAGGACCTGGCCGCGGCCGGGTACACGGTGTCGCTGCCGCTGCTGCCGGGGCACGGCACCCGCTGGCAGGACATGCAGCTCACCCGTTGGGAGGACTGGTACGCCGAGGTCGAACGCGAGCTGTTGACCCTCGCCGACGAGTGCGAGCAGGTGTTCGTCTTCGCGCTGTCGATGGGCGGCGCGCTGGCGCTGCGGCTCGCCGCGCTGCACGGCCCGACGGTCTCCGGGCTGGTGCTGGTCAACCCGTCGGTGCGCTCGGACACCCCCGCGAGTGTGCTGCTTCCGGTGCTGCGCCACCTCGTCCCGAGCCTGCCCGGGATCGCGAACGACATCGCCCTGGCCGGCTCGACCGAGGTCGGCTACGACCGGACGCCGCTGCACGCCGCCTGGTCGCTGAGCCGGCTGTGGCGGGAGGTCCAGCACCGCCTGCCGGAGGTGACCCAGCCGGTGCTGCTCTTCCACAGCCCGCAGGACCACGTCGTCTCGCCGGCCAACTCGGAACTGGTGCTGGCCCGGATATCCTCGACCGACGTGACGGAGCGGCTGTGCCGGCGCAGCTTCCACGTCGCGACGCTGGACCACGACGCGGCGGAAATATTCGCGGCCGGCCAGGACTTCATCCGACGGCTGGTTCCCGCACACTCGGCGGGCGCCACCCGGGTCGAATCCGACGATCACCATGGCTGAAGGGCCGGAAGTGCACGAGAGCAGCACGGCGGGCGGCGGGGACGAGGCTCCCCGCGAGGACGGCGCGACGAAGGACGGCGGGGCCACGGGCGCCGCTGCCCCGGGCGGAGCCCCGACGGACCGCACCGGCGCGGGCGGCGCCACGACGCCCCCGCCCGCGCAGGACCCCGCCGACGACGCCGAGGACTCCACCGCACCGGAGGCCCCCGCCGAGCCCCGGCCGCGCCGCGCGCCCGAGCGCAGCCAGGCCGAACAGGACGAGATCTTCGCCGCCCTGGTCGCCCAGTTCGACGACCCGGTCGACCTCAACAACCCCAACTGGCCGGAGGTCGAGAACCTCCGGGCCCAGAACGAGCTCAAGGGCGGCTACAAGGACGGCACCCGCGGCGACCAGGACGACCTCTCCGACCTCGCCCCGCAGCCCCGCCCCCGCTCCGGCCGGCCGGTGCTGCCGGCCGCCGAATCGGGCCCGCGCGACTTCGAGCTGGCTGAGGACACCGACGAGGGCCACTTCGTCCCGCCGGAGCCCCCGCCGCTGCCCGAGGCCGACGTGACCGCCAAGTTCGCCTGGCTGGCCGTGCTCGGCGGCCCCGCGCTGCTGCTGGTCGACGCGGTGGTCTGGCGGGAGATCTCCGGCTGGCCGGCCTGGGTCGGGATCACCGCCTTCCTCGGCGGCTTCGTCACCCTGGTCGCCCGGATGAAGGACCGTGACGAGGACGAGCCGGAGGACCCGGACCACGGCGCGGTCGTCTAGCGCTCGTCCGGCGGTTCGGGGGCTTCAACGTTCGGGCGGTTACGGGGCTTCGCGCTCGGGCGGTTCGGGGGCTTCGCGTTCGGGCAGTTCGAGGAAGGCGAGCACCGGCAGGTGGTCGGTCGCGGCCCGGAGGTCGGGGTCGGTGATGCCAGGCAGCCCGTGCGGCACCCCGCAGCCGAGGACGGTGATCCCGGGCGTGGCGAAGACGGCGTCGATCCGCTGGTACGGGCGCTCCGGTACGGAGGTGAACTCGCCGCCCCAGGGCGCGGTCGGGTAGCCGTCCTGCAGCCGGGAGGCCAGCAGCTGCCAGCCCGGACCGTCCGGGTGCTCGTTGAAGTCCCCTGCCACGATGCCGTGTTCGGCGATCCCCAGCTGCTCCGGCAGCAGTTCGAACTGCCCGTACCGCTCCTCGGGATCCAGGCTGAGGTGGCAGCTGGTGACGGTGAACGGCGCCGCGCCCGGCAGCCGCAGCAGCGCGGTGGCGAAGCCCCGGGCGTGCAGGCCGCGGGTCTTGGGCAGCAGCCGGTCGTACACCCCCAGCACCTCCACCGCGCCGGGCCGGCCGAGCAGCAGCGGACCGGCCGCGGTACGGCCGCCACCGGCCAGGACGACCGTCCCGGTGCTCCGGGCCAGCCAACCGGCCTGCCCCTCGGGCCGCCAGTAGCGCGGTGACTCCTGGATGCAGACCAGGTCGGGGGCACAGGCCCGGACCACCCGGGCCAGCGCCCGCCGGTCGTCGCGCAGCGAGCGGATGTTGTAGCTGAGCAGCCGCAGTCGGCGCGGGCCGGACGGCGGCGGTTCGACGGGCGCGGCGGCGGTCGCGCTGTCGGCTGGCGCGGCGGTCATGGTCCTCGTCCTCCCCTGGGCGGCGGCCGCCGGAAGCGCCGTCGCCGGATGGCGTCCTCACTGGGTCCTGACTGGGTCCTCACTGGGTCCGACCGTACGTGGCGGGGCCGGGACGTGCGACGGCGGCGGTGCGTCCGGGAGTGGTCGGGGCCCGGTCGCACCGCCGCCGGCGGGCTTGGAGGGGTGTCACACGGCTGGGGTCAGAGCGCGTGGATCAGGGCAGGCGGATCAGGGCACGCGGGCCAGGTCCGCCGCGCCGACGATGCCGGCGGCGGAGCCCATCGAGGCCAGGACGACCTCGGCGCGCGGGCGGTGCACACCGCCGGTCAGGTAGTGCTCGAAGGCCTTGGCGACCGGGTCGAGCAGCAGGCGGCCGGAGTCGGAGACGCCGCCGCCGAGCACGAAGACGCCCGGGTCGAACAGCGCGGCGAGGTCGGCCATGCCGCGGCCGAGCCAGTCGGCCAGCTCCGCGTAGCACTCCAGGGCGAGCGGATCGCCCTCCTCGGCGGCCTGGGTGATGTGGATGCCGCGGATGGTCTCGGCGACGCCGTCGTTGAGCTCCAGCATCCGGCGGCCGCGCACCGTGTCGGCGGCGGCCTTCTCCCGGCCGTAGCGGCGCAGCGCACGCCCGGAGCCGTACTGCTCCCAGCAGCCCTTGCCGCCGCAGCCGCAGGCCAGGCCGTCCGGGACCATGTTGAGGTGGCCGATCTCGCCGGCCACGCCGAAGCGGCCGCGGTGCAGCCGGCCGTCCAGCACGATGCCGCCGCCGATGCCGGTGCCGACGGTGATCAGCACCATGTCCTGGTAGTCGGTGGCCGCGCCGAAGCGGAACTCGGCCCAGGCGGCGCAGTTGGCGTCGTTCTCGACGACGGTGTCCAGGCCGGTGAGCTCCTCGACCCGGCCGCGCAGCGGCTCGTTCTCCCAGTCGATGTTGGGGGCGAAGATCACCGTGGAGCGGTTGCTGTCGACGAAGCCGGGGGCTCCGACGCCGACCGCGGTGACGCCGGGGTGCTGCTCCTTGAGCTCGCGCACGGCCTGCGCGATGGCGTCGACCGCCCACTGCGGGTCGGCCGGGGTGGGCACCCTGGTCCGGGCCAGGATCTCGCCCGCCTCGTCGACCACGCCTGCCGCGATCTTGGTCCCGCCGACATCGACGCCGATGGTCAGAGCCATGTGTCCCTCAGCTATTCACTCGTTCCCGCTGGACGGAACGGTACCGCCCAACCCTGTCCCCGTACACAGCCTCGCATACATTAACCGAAGACAATTTTGGGAAAACCGGGCCGGGACACTTCAAAAGTCTTATCTAATCTCCTCCTTCGTGACGTACGAGAGCAACGCGATCACGCTCCGAAAGTTACGGTTTCACTGCTTGGCGGACGGCTCGTCAGGCCCCTCGGAACCCGCGAAGCCCGCAGGCCCCTCGGGCCCGTCGAGGTCGATCTTCTCGGCGGCCGCCCCCTGCCCCGCGGTCCAGCGGCGCTCGTGCCCGGCCACGGCGGCACGGTAGGCGGCCAGCAGTTCGGCGCCCGCGGCGGCGATCCCGGAGCCGGCGGCGGTGAGGTGGGTGTAGACCTCCGGCTGCTGGGTGCGCAGGCGGTCGGCCAGGCCGGAGAGGGTGATCAGGGTGGTGGCACTCGCCTCCTGGGCCTTCTCGCCGAGCGCGCCCGCGAACCGGCGCACCTCGTCCACCAGCGGGCCCAGCTCCGGCCCGAACGGGTGGGCCTGCCCGTCAGCCTGAGCCCCCGCCTGCCCGTCGCGCGCCTCCGTACGATCGCCGACGGGCTCAGTACGGTCCCCGGCGGTCTCCGTACGGTCGTCGACGGGCTCGGTGCGGTCGTCGGTGCTGGTCATCGCGGGCGCCTCCTCAGCCGTGGCCGCACCCCGCGGCCCTCCGGCCCGACGCTACCCGACTTCCGGTACGGCCCGGAAAGGCCAGACGGCCCGTCAGCCCTGCGGCCAGAGCGAAGGGTCGGGTGCGAACCGCACCGAGAGCACCCCGTCGAGCAGCCCCGCACCGGCGACCGTGCAGCGGCGCAGCGCGGAGGGCAGGGTGAGCACCCGGCGGTGGGTGCCGAGCCCGACCACCAGGTCGTCGCCCCGGCGGACCAGGTCCAGTTCGGCCCGGTCGGCACCGGGCAGGTCGAGGTGCCAGACCAGCAGGCCGTCCTCGGCGAGCCGGTCCTCGACCGTCCAGGGCGCGGGGGCGAGCCGCTCGGGCCCCGGGCCGTCCCCGTACAGGCTGTCGGCGACGGCCTCCAGGGTGGCGTCGGCCAGGCCGGTGGCCAGGACGGGGGCGTCGGTCGCGGCGGCGAGCCCGGCCAGCTCCTCCTCCCGGCGGCGGGCCAGCGCGGCCAGCCAGGGGTCGGGCGAGGAGGCGGCGGCCTCGGGCAGCACGCCGTGCACGACCACGGCGTCCGGCCGGTGCCCGTACAGCGCGAGTCCGGCCCGGATCCGGCGCAGTTCCCGGTACGGGTGGCCGTCGGCGGGGACGACCAGGCGGACGCTGGTGCCGGGGTCGGTGATCGCGGCGCCGGACTCGGCGAGCGCCGCGGCGGCCTTGGTGCGTCCCTCGTACAGCCACTCGGCGGGCATCGGGACCCCGGCCAGCCCGGCCAGCAGCGGGCGCAGCGCCCGGGCGGCCTGCCGCTGCTCGGGGACGAGGCGGTCCAGGTAGCGCGCCAGCTGTTCGGGCAGGGCGAGGGTGGCGATCAGCTCGGCGGGCGGCGGGGCGAGCACGACCAGGACGTCCTGGTCGGCGGCGGGCAGGGCGCGCAGCAGGGCGAGCCGGGCGATGCCGGGGAGGGCGGTGAGCTCCTCGGGGTCGAGCTGTTCGGCGCCGAGCAGGTCGAGGGCGGGCTTGAGCCGGCCGGTGAGCTCGCCGACGGCGTAGCGGAACGCGGCCTGCTCGTCGATCCGGGAGACGGTCAGGCCCGGGGCGTACTGCAGCGGTTCGGGCTCCAGGCGGGTGCCGAGGACGGAGTCCAGCGCGCGGTGCGGGTCGTCGGCCGCCAGCAGCCAGGTGCGATGGCCGCGCCGGGCGGCGTGCAGGGCGGTGCCGGCGGCCACCGCGGGTGCGCCCGCGTCGCCGCTGACCAGGATGGTGCGTGTCGCCGTCATGCCGTCGGCCCCCGTTCCGCGGTGTCAGTCCTCGACGCGCTTCTTCAGCCCGCTCAGGGCGCGGTCGATGATGACCTTCTCGGCCTTGCGCTTGATCATGCCGAGCATCGGGATCTTGACGTCCACGGCGAGCTGGTAGGTGACCTCGGTGCGGCCGCCGGCCAGCGCGGCGAGGGTGTACGAGCCGTCCAGCGAGCGGAGCATCTGGCTGCGGACGAGGGTCCAGCCGACCTCGCGGTCGCCGTCCCAGGTGTACGCGAGGACGTGCTCGTCGCGGATCGCGCCGGCGTCGAGCAGCAGCCGGACCTGGGTGGCGCGGCCGTCCTCGCCGGTCTCCAGGACCTCGATCTCCTTGACCTCGCCGGTCCAGGCCGGGTAGGCGGCGAAGTCGGCGATCACGGCCATGACCGTGGCCGGGGTCGCGTCGATGGTGATGCTCGACCTGGTGTGCTCCGCCATGGAATGGCCCTCCGCGTCGTCCCTCTGCCTGCCGGTCCGGCCGGGGCGCCCTCGGCCCGGTCCGCCCGGAGCAGGCTATCGCGCCCGGCCGTCCCCCCGAAGGCGCGGGCCGCACCCGACGCCCCGCCCCGAGCCCGGGCATCCGCGAGCCGGCGAGTCCCCGCCCCGAGCCGAAGGGGCGCGCCGGTGCCGAAAGGGAGAGCGCGAGGGAGCGACGCAGGAGCGAGGGAGCGCCGACCGTCGGCACCGGGTCAGAGCGCCCCGGAGGCGAGCGGGCGAATAGCAGCGGGCTACCGACCGGTCACCGCGGCGCTGCCGTAGGGTGCCATTCGAACGACCTGGTCACGGCCTGGTCGGACCCGGCCGGGTGTGACACTTCGAACACCGGGGCCGACCCCCCTGGTCGAAGCTGCCTACCGGGCAGTAACGTCCTGCCGTCCCGCAGCGTCGCGAACGAGGAGCAGTCTTGCTCGACTTCAGCCTTCCGGCCCTCTACCAGGTACCGAGCGGCGGTAACCTCTCCGACCTCGTGCACCAGAACGCCGACCGGCACCCGGGCGTCGTGGTGCTCAGCCGCAAGGTGGACGGCCAGTGGCAGGAGTTGACCGCCGCCCAGTTCCTGGTCGAGGTGCGGGCCGCCGCCAAAGGCCTGATCGCGGCCGGCATCCGCCCCGGCGACCGAGTGGGCATCATGTCCCGGACCCGCTACGAGTGGACACTGCTGGACTTCGCGATCTGGTCGGCCGGCGCGATCACCGTGCCGGTGTACGAGACCTCCTCCCCCGAGCAGGTCGAGTGGATCCTCGGCGACTCCGGCGCGGTGGCCGTGCTCACCGAGACCGGCAAGCACGCCGAGGTGGTCGAGCAGGTCCGCGAGCGGCTGCCGGAGCTGCAGCACACCTGGCAGATCGAGGCGGGCGCCCTGGCCGCGCTGGCCGAGGCGGGGCAGCAGGTCTCCGACGCCACCGTCGACGAGCGCCGCTCGACGGCGACGGCCGACTCGATCGCCACCATCGTCTACACCTCGGGCACCACCGGCCGCCCCAAGGGCTGTCAGCTGACCCACGGCAACTTCCTCGCCGAGCTCGGAAACGTGACGGCCCGGATGGAGTCGCTGTTCCGGACCGGCGAGGGCTCCGTCCTGCTGTTCCTCCCGCTCGCGCACGTGCTCGGCCGGATCGCCGAGATCGCCGCCGCGATCGCCCCCATCAAGCTCGGCCACGTCTCGGACGTCAAGGACGTCACGGCCGAACTCGCCTCGTTCCGGCCGACGCTGATCCTGGGCGTGCCGAGAGTCTTCGAGAAGGTCTACAACACCGCCCGCGCCAAGGCCCAGGCCGACGGCAAGGGCAAGATCTTCGACAAGGCCGCCGAGACGGCGATCGCCTACAGCCGGGCGCTGGACGCCGGCGGCGCGGGCCTGGTCCTGCGGATCAAGCACGCGGTCTTCGACAAGCTGGTCTACAGCAAGCTGCGCGCCGCCCTCGGCGGCCGGGCCACCCACGCCATCTCCGGCGGCGCCCCGCTCGGCGAGCGCCTCGGCCACTTCTACCGGGGCATCGGCTTCACCGTCCTGGAGGGCTACGGCCTGACGGAGACCTGCGCGGCCACCGCCTTCAACCCGCACGACAAGCCGAAGATCGGCACCGTCGGCCAGCCGCTGCCCGGCTCGGCCGTGCGGATCGCCGAGGACGGCGAGGTGCTGCTGAAGGGCCCGCAGATCTTCACCGGCTACTGGAACAACCCGCAGGCCACCGCGGACGCCCTCCGGGACGGCTGGTTCGCCACCGGCGACCTCGGCTCGCTGGACTCCGAGGGCTATCTGACCATCACCGGCCGCAAGAAGGAGATCATCGTCACCGCCGGCGGCAAGAACGTCGCCCCGGCCGTGATCGAGGACCGGATCCGGGCCCACGCCCTGGTCGGCGAGGTCATGGTGGTCGGCGACCGCAAGCCCTTCGTCGCCTGCCTGATCACCATCGACGCGGACTTCTTCCCCAAGTGGAAGGAGCTCAACGGCAAGCCCGCCGGCGCCACCGTCGCCGACCTCGCCCAGGACCCGGACCTGCTGGCCGCCCTGCAGTCCGCGGTGGACGACGGCAACGCGGCCGTCTCGCACGCCGAGGCGGTCAAGAAGTTCCGCCTGCTGGACGTCGAGTTCTCCGAGGAGAGCGGCTACCTGACGCCCTCGCTCAAGCTCAAGCGCAACGTCGTGCTGAAGGACTTCGCCGCCGACGTCGAGGCCCTCTACCAGAAGTAGCCGTACCGCAAGCAGGTACCGCAAGCCGCCGTACCGGAAGGGCCCCGCCGAGCACGGCGGGGCCCTTCCGGCATGACGTCAGCCCGCTCCGTCAGCCCGCCAGCAGCGAGGTCAGCCGCCCGGCCAGCAGGTCCCAGCGCCAGGAGCGCTCCACCCACCGCCGCCCGGCCTCGCCGAGGCGCCGGCGCAGCTCCTCGTCGCGCAGCAGCCGGACGATCCGCTCGGCGGCCGCCGCGGCCGAGCCGCCGGGCACCACGTACCCGGTCTCGCCCTCCAGCACCGCGTCCGGCGCGCCGCCGGAGTCCCCCGCGACCACCGGCAGGCCGGTCGCCGAGGCCTCCAGGTAGACGATGCCCAGGCCCTCGACGTCCAGCCCCCCGCGCCTGGTCCGGCAGGGCATCGCGAAGACGTCCCCGGCCCCGTAGTGGGCGGGCAGTTCCTCCCACGGCACCGAGCCGGTGAACCGCACCGAGTCCCGTACGCCCTTGGCGTCCGCCAGCTTCTCCAGGCCCGCCCGGTACGGGCCGCCGCCGACGATCAGCAGCACCGTGTCCGGCACGTCGGCCAGGATCTGCGGCATCGCCTCGATCAGGGTGTCCTGGCCCTTGCGCGGCACCAGCCGGGAGACGCAGACCACCACCGGCCGGTTCGCCAGCCCGAGCCGGCGGCGGACCTCGGCGCCCCCGGACTCGGGGTGGAAGGTCGTCTCGTCCACGCCCGGCGGCAGCTGCACCATCCGGGCCGCGGCCTGCGGCCCCACCGCGGCGGCGATCCGCGAGCGGGTGTACTCGCCCAGGTAGGTCAGCACGTCGGTGCCCGCGCCGATCCGGCGCAGCAGCTGCCGGGAGCCGGGCAGCTGGGCCCAGGCGGCCTCGTGCCCGTGGGTCATGCCGAGCAGCCGCCCGGCGCCGGCCCGGCGCAGCGTGGGCGCCATCAGGCCGAGCGGGGCCGCGGCGCCGAACCAGACCGAGTCGCACCGCTCGGCGCGCAGGATCTCGGCGGCCCGCCGGGTGACCCGGGGTGTGGGAACCATCACCTTCGTCCGGTCCCGGATCACCGGGAACGGCTGCTCGGCGTCGAAGCGCCGCACCTCGCTGCCGTCCCGCCAGGTCGAGGCGTACACCACGATGCTTCCTGCGGGCTGACGGACGGCCATGTTGTGCACGAAGGCCTGGATGCCCCCCGGGCGGGGCGGGAAGTCATTGGTGACGATCAAGGTTCTGTGCATCTGGCCATGGCTCGCTCGGTCGGGGGGTGCTCGGCGCACCGCTGGGTGATCCGTACGATAGGTCAACACCATGACCCGCCGGGAACGGAAGCGCGTACGGCAACCGTTTGCCCCCCGGGTCAGTCCTAGTACCTAGGCCGTGATGCGGCGGCCCGGGCGTCCGTCAGTACGACGCCTCCGGTGAGGACGTCCGCGACGAACGAGGGAGCGCAGTGGAATTGGCCCCGGCCACCGAGTCCGGTTCTCCGCGCGGCCGCCTCGGCCGCCCGCTCGGGGCGCTCGCCGCGCTCGGCGCGACCTGGGTGGCCACCCGGACCGTGCTGGTGCTGCTGATCACCGGCGTCCTGAAGTCGCCCGGCGGCGACGTCACGGCCGACGTGTGGATGATCTACCACGCCTGGTACGGCGTGCTGCAGACCGGCACCTTCCCGTTCGACGACGTGACCTGGCAGTACCCGCCGGGCGCCGCCCTGGTGATCCTGCTGCCGGGGCTGCTGCCCTGGTCGTACCTGGTCTCGTTCTGGGTGATCTGCGGGATCGCCGACGCCGCCGCGGTCGCGCTGCTGATCCGCACCGGGCTGCGCCGGGGCCGGGCGCTGACCGGCGCCTGGATGTGGGTGGTGGCCGTCCCACTGCTCGGCCCGATGATCTACAACCGCTTCGACATCATCGTCACCGCGGTCGCCCTGGCCGGCCTGCTCGCGCTGATCCGCCGCCCGGCGGTGGGCGGGCTGCTGCTGGGCCTGGGCGGCATCGTCAAGGTCTGGCCGCTGCTCGGCCTGATCGGCACCCCCTCCGGCCGCCGTACCCGCCGTTCCTGGACGCTGGCGGGGGCCACCGCCGTCTCGGTCGGCTTCCTGCTCGCGGCGGGGATGAACGGCGCCTTCGACTTCCTGGCGTTCCAGAAGGACCGCGGCATCGAGGTGGAGTCGGTCGGCGCGCTGCCGCTGCACTTCGCCCGGATCGCCGGCGGCTGGGACGGCAAGGTCACCATGAACTACGGCTCCCCCGAGATGCTCGGGCCGTGGGTCGCCGTGATCAGCAAGGTGATGATGGCCGGCACCGTGCTGGGCTTCCTCTGGCTGCTGCTGTGGCGCTTCACCTCCAAGCGCCGCAACGCGGCCACCATGTACGACGCGGCGCTGTGCACGCTGCTGATCTTCGTGGTGACCAGCCGGGTGATCAGCCCGCAGTACCTGGTCTGGCTGGTCGGCGTCGCGGCGGTCTGCCTGACCGTGCGCGGCACCAGCCAGCGGCCGGTGGCCCTGCTGATCCTGATCGCCTGCCCGCTGACGCTGGTCGAGTTCCCGACCGTGTTCACCCAGGTCCTGGCCAGCGAGCCCGGCGCGATCACCGTGCTGGCCCTGCGCAACCTGCTGCTGCTGGCCGCCACCGTGCTGTCCTGCGTCCGGCTCTGGCGCTCCACCCGCGGCGAGGCGCCGCTGCCGCCGACCGTGGTGCTGGACCCGGAGCCCGCCGCGCTGCCGGCCTCCGGCTACCCGGTACGGCCGGGCATCGCGTACGAGCAGGACCTGCTGGACGGCATCGACCACCCGGGCGCCCCGGCCGAGCAGCGGCGCTGACCGGCCCTCCGACGTCTCGCTCCTCCGGCGTCTCCGGTGTCTCGGCCCTTCGGCGCCTCAGGCCTCCGGCGTCTCCGGTGTCTCCGCCCCGCCGGCGCCTCAGACCTTCAGCGCCGCCACCCCGTCCAGCCACAGCCGGGTGAACTCGGCCAGGCCGACGCCCAGTTCGGCGCGCAGCAGCCGGTCCGTACGGCGGTCCCGGTCCTCGCCCTGCCCGTCGCCCGCGCCGACGGCCCGGTAGAAGGCCACCAGCCGCTGCGGCCCGTAGCGGCGGGCGATCAGCTCGCAGGCCAGCCAGGACTGCTCGTAGGCCTGGGCGATGCCGGTGGCGCCGGCGGTGAAGTCCCGGTCGGCGGGCAGTTCGGTGGGCAGCCTCCCGGCGGTGACGTCCCGGGCCAGCTCGGGGGCGATCTGCCGCGGGGTGCGGCCGGAGTCCCGGTAGGCGGTCCAGTCGGCGACGCCCTCGGAGAGCCACAGCGGGGTCCAGGCCCGGGTGTCGGCCCTGGTCGCGACGTGGGTGGCCTCGTGGGTGACGACCACCTGCCGGCCGAAGTCGCTGAGCCGCCCGTACGCCTCCGGGTTGACCAGCACCCGGTCCGCCGGGGTGTGCGAGGGCGCGCCGGGGGCGGCCACGGTGACCGCCGCCATGCCCGCCCAGCCCGCCGGGTCGCCCTCCAGGAGCCGGGCGAACTGCGCTTCGGTGGCGGACAGTTCGAGCAGCAGCCGGCCGGGCCAGGCGTCGCCCCAGACCGCGCCGACGGCGGGTACCGCGCGGTCCCCCACCGCGACCAGCCCGGCCGGGTCGGGTCCGTCGGCCAGGCCGAGCACCAGGCAGTGCGCGCCCGACGCCGACCGGGTGGCACCGAGGTCCCACAGCGCGGGCGGCCCGCTCGTGCTCTCCTCGTGCTCGACCCGCCAGCCGTCCCCGGCCCGGGCCAGCTCGATCCGGCGCGGGTACACCACCGGGTGGTCGTCGTACCCGGCGATCCGCACCGCCAGGTCGGCGGCGGCGGTCAGCCGGTCCGGCGGGCCGGCCGCGGCGAGCACCAGGTTGCGGTACGAAGCCTCGGCGACCGGCAGTCCGGTCCGGGCCGGCAGCGAGCGCGCCCGCTCCGCCAGCACCGTGCCCACCTCGCCGCGCAGGTCGGCCGCCTGCCGGGCGGGCGCCGCCGGGGCCGCGGGCGGCAGCGACAGCTGGGCCAGCCCGCCGGCCGCGAGCAGCAGCGCACCGCGCCGGGACAGCGCGCGGCGGGGTATGTGGGCCGGGTCGTGGCCGGCGGGGCCGGACGGCGACGCGCTCAGAGCCGGACCACCCCCGCGACCGGCATGGCGTTGACGCTCTCGTAGCGGACCTTGGCGCCCGGGTAGGGGGCGTGCACGATGACGCCGCCGCCGGCGTACATGCCCACGTGGTGCATGTCCCGGTAGAAGATCACCAGGTCTCCCGGTCGCGCGTCGGAGAGGTTGACCCGCTGCCCGGCGGACGCCTGGGCCTGCGAGGTCCGCGGCAGGGTCACTCCGGCCTGCCGCCAGCTGTAGTACATCAGACCGGAGCAGTCGAACGCGCGGGGCCCGGTCGCCCCGTAGACGTACGGCGAGCCGATCATCCGCACCGCGGCGGCCAGGGCGGCCGCCCCGCGCTCGGACGCGGGCGGGGTGGAGCCGAGGTCCAGCCGGTCGGTGCCGCGGGTGGCGCGCTGCTCGGCGTCCTGGGCGTCCTGGGCGGTCATCCTGGCCCGTTCGGCGGCGTCCAGGCCGCTGAGCAGCTTCTGCGCCCTGGCCAGCCGCTGCTGGACCTGCTGCTTGATGTCGGCGAGCGAGCGGCGGTTCTCGTCCAGCTCGGCGAGCTTGCCGGCCGCCTCGCTGCGGCGCTGGTCGAGCCGGCGCTGGCGGCTCACCAGCTCGTGCAGCGTCTCCTGCTGCCGTTCGGCGGCCTGGCTCAGGGTGCGGGCGCGGGCGAGGTAGCCCTCCGGGTCGGGCGAGAGCATCAGCTGGGCGGTCTGGCTCATCCCGCCGCCGCGGTACTCGGCCCCGGCGACGGTCGCCAGGTCGCCGCGCAGTTCGTTGAGCTGGTCCTGGGCGACGGCGATCTCGCCCTGCAGGATCGTGGTCTCGTCCTGGAGCCTGCGCTGCGCCTCCAGCGCCGCGTTGTACTTCTCCGACGCCTGCTCGGCCTCGTCGTAGAGCTGCTCCACCTGCGCCTTGACGTCCTTGCGGTCGGCCGGGTCGGGGCTGCCGGGGGCGGCGTGGGCGCTGCCGCTGGTGACCACGCCCAGCGCGGTGGTGGCGGCCGCCGTCAGCACCAGCGCACGGGCGAGCAGTTGGGAACGGCGGTGCACGGGCATGGCGGCAGCGGCTCCAATCCTGCGGTTCGGCCCCGCCGCCGCCGCACTGCGGGCGGCCGTCGAGCGGGAGTCCGGTGGCAGACGTTAGCGAGTCCGGGCAAGCGAGTCCAAACCCCTACCAACTCGAATATTTGACCCGTAATCGGACACCAGCGCGAACCGCCGACAAAGCCGCAGGCCCGGCCTTCCGTGACGGAAGACCGGGCCTGGAGGCGCCGAGCGGGGTCAGACCCGCACGATGGAGCTCAGCGGCATGTTGGTGACGGCCTCGTAGCGCACGCTGGCACCCGGCTTGGGTGCGTGCAGCACCTGGCCGTTGCCCGCGTAGATGCCGACGTGGTGGGCGTCGCTGTAGAAGATCAGCAGGTCGCCGGGCTGGGCCTGGGACAGGTCGGAGCCGATCCGGGTCCCGGCGCTGGCCTGCTCCTGCGAGGTGCGCGGCAGCGAGACGTTGGCCTGGTTGAACGCCCAGACCATCAGGCCGGAGCAGTCGAAGGAGCCCGGGCCGGTGGCGCCCCACACGTACGGGCTGCCGATCTTGGTGGCGGCGGCGGCCAGCGCGGCGGCGCCGTGCGAGCTGCCGGGCGCGGCCGGCTTGGCAACCGGCGAGGTCGGGGCCGGGGAGAGGTCGCCGCGGCTGTTGTCGCGCGAGGCGCGGTCGGCGGCCTGCTGCTGGGCCTTGGCGGCGTCGGCCTGGGCCTTGGCGTCCGCGGCGGCCTTCTCCTCGGCCGCCTTCAGCGCCACCCGCTCCTGCTCGGTCAGGGTGTTGAGCAGGTCCTGGGCGGCCTTCAGCTTGTTCTGGACCTCGTCCTTGGAGGACTTCAGCTGCTGGGTGGTGGACTCCAGCTCGGCGAGCTTGCCCTGGGCCTCGGTGCGGTCCTGGTCCAGCTTGCGCTGCTGCTCCTGGAGCTGCTTCAGCTGGTTCCTCTGGGTGTCACCGGCCTGGTTCAGCGCACCGGCCTGGTTGAGGAAGTTGTCCGGGCTGGAGGAGAACATCAGCTGGACGGTCGGGGATATGCCGCCGTTGCGGTACTGCTCCCCGGCGATCTCGGCGAGACCGCCCTGCAGCTCGGTGACCTGGGCCTGCTGGCGGGCCACCTGGTCCTGCAGGCCGGTGACCTGCTTCTCCAGCGTCTGCTGCTTCTCCTGGGCGGCGTTGTACTGCTCGGTCGCCACCTCGGCCTGCTCGTTGAGCTGGTCGACCTGCTCCTTGACCTGGTCCTTGGTCGGCTGCGGGTCGGCGTGCGCGCCGGACTGCGCGGAGAGGGCGACGGCTGCGGCGGCGACACCGGTCAGGATCGAGACCCGGGCGCGGCCTGCTGGCTTGGGACGACGATGGGACGCCACGAAGGCGGACTCCTTCTTCCTACGTCCGCCTACCGGGTGAGCTGACGGGTTCGGGCCGGAAGCATTGCCCTACGACGCCTCACGACCGTTCGACCGGCCGACCTGGCGCCGATTCACCCCGGAGGAACGTGGTTCCCCGGCTCCGCTCCGCAGCGCCCCCGACCACTGGGCTCCCCTGTCGGGCAGTCGCTTCGACCTGCCCCGCTGCCTCGCGAACTCGGCGGTGACCACCGCCGCCACCCAGGCTGGGTGATCGACAGTGCGGTGGTTCGGGGCACGACCCTAGTAACTGAACCGTGATCGGTTCAAATCCTTGTCAGAAAAAAGACAGAAGATTACCCAAGTTCTTTTGTGAAAATGACCGATCGTGATCGCCACCGCACGCAAGGCTGATCAGGTCTCACCAGGCGGTCACAAACGGGCGAAAAGCCGAACGCCACCCCCGAACCGGAGGTGGCGCGGATCACAGGGCCCGACGAGGTCCCGTCGGCGTGTCGGGCCGTCAGACCCGGCGGATCGTGTTGATCGGCATCGCGTCGGCCTTCATCACCTTCACCACGTCACCGGTGTGCGGCGCGTGGACCACCATGCCGTTGCCGATGTACATCCCGACGTGGTGCATGTCGCCGCCGTAGATCACCAGGTCCCCCGGCTGAGCCGCGGCCAGCCCGGGCACGGCGGTGCCGTAGTGGCCCTGCTCCTGCGAGGTGCGCGGCAGCGAGACGCCGGCCTGCCCGTACGCCCAGACCATCAGGCCCGAGCAGTCGAAGGTGGTGGAGCCGGTGGCGCCCCACACGTACGGGGAGCCCTGCTTGCTCATCGCCTTGGACACGGCGACGGCCGCGTAACCGCTGGCCGGCGGCAGGTTGCTGAGGTCGACCCGGTCGCTGCCGCGCGAGGCGCGGTCGTCCTGCGCCTGCTGGGCCTTCAGCGCGTTGCGCTCGGCGGCGCTGAGCGAGTTCAGCAGGTCCTGCGCGGCCTTCAGCTTGGTGTTGACGTCCGACTTGGCCTGGTTCAGGTCCTTGGTGGTGGAGTCCAGCGAGGCCAGCACGGCGGCCGCCTCGGCCTTCTCCTGGTCCAGCCGGCGCTGCTGCTCCAGCAGACCCTTCAGCGCCTCGGCCTGGGTGGTGCTGGCCTGCTGGACGGTGGAGGCCTTCTCCAGGTAGCCGGAGGGGTCGGAGGAGAGCATCAGCTGGACGGACGGGTCGATGCCGCCGGTGCGGTACTGCTCGCCCGCCACCTCGGCCAGGCCGCCCTGCAGCTGGGTCATCTGCTCCTGGCTGCGGGCCACCTGGTCCTGCAGCTGGTCGGCCTGCTTGCGCAGCTGGTCGGCCCGCTCCTTGGCGCCGTTGTACTTCTCGGCCGCCTGCTCCTGCTCCTGCTGGAGCTGGTCGATCTGCGCCTTGACGTCCGTCGTGTTCGGTTGCGGCGCGGCGTGCGCGGCCACCTGGGCGGACAGTGCGACCGCGGTCGCAGCGGCAGCAGTGAGCACGGAGACCCGCGCGCGGCTCGGCTGCTTGGGACGGCGGTGGGAGGCCAAGGGACCGGCTCCTTCTTCCATCGGACTCACCCGATCGGACGAGATTCCGGAAAATAGGTTTGACGCCAGACCCTAGTGAAGATCTAACCGATTTGCCACTCCCCCGAAGGCGTGAAGTCCGTTCCCCACACTGACTTCACGGGACGCGCACACCATCGCGAAACCGCCACCGACCAGGCGTCATGCCGCCCGACCGGGGTCAGGGCCGGGCCAGCCGGTTCAACAGCAGCACCGAGGCCACCGGGCGCGCGCCCGCCTTCCGCACGCCCTCCGCGACCTCGCGGTCGGTGGAGACCACCACCACCGGACGGCCCTGCGGCTCGGCCCGCACCAGACGACGGATCAGCTCGTCCGCGGTCTCCCCGGTCCGGCTGAACCGTACCCGGACCCCGCGCGGCGGCGCCATGATCACCGGGACGTCCAGGTCCTGCCCGTCGAACACACAGGTGACCTCCGCCTGCGTGCGCTGGGCCAGCATCGCCAGCCCGCCCAGCAACCGGATCCGCTGCTGCTCCAGCGGCAGCGTCGGATAGCCGGTCTTCGTCACGTTGTAGCCGTCCACCACCAGGTGCACCTGCGGGATCGCCAGCAGCTGGTCCAGCAGCGCCGGATCGTCCTCGGCCAGCCCGCGCCGCGCCACGTCGTGCGGCGAGGCCGCGCCCGGCACCACCGCCTCCACCAGGTCCGCCGGGCGGATCTGGGAGACCGGCAGCGCCAGCTCCCGCTGCAGCCCCTGGGCCGACTGCAGCACGGTGTCCAGCAGCAGCCGCAGCCGCATGTCCTCGACGCTGCGCCCCTCACGGGCCGACCGGCGCCCCTGCTCGGCGGCGGTCTCCAGCTCGGAGACCCGGTGCCTCAGCCGCCGGGCCTCGCCCTCGGCGGCGCTGCGCTCGGCCGCGCCCTGGGCCTTCGCGGCCTCCAGCTCCGAGGCCACCCGGCGCGTCTCGGCCTGCGCCCGGCGGGTGTCGCTCTCCAGCGAGCGCACCTTCTTGCGCAGCGACTCGGCCTCCCGCCGGACGCCCTCGGACTCCGCGCGCTGGCGGTCCAGGTCCGCCCGCGCCGCGGCCCGCACCTCGGCCAGCTCCGCCTGCAGCTTCTCCACCAGGCGGGTCGCCTCGGCGACGGCGTCCTCGACACCGGCCCGCTCGGCCTCGTCACCGGCCTCGGCGACCAGCCGGCTCCAGCCCGCCGAGCGCACCAGGTAGGCGGCGGCCGCGACGTCCATCGGATCGGCGGCACCCGGAACACTGCCCGACTCCAGCGCCCGCACCAGGTCCGGCTGCCCCAGCCGCAGCCGCTCCGCTATCCGCACCCGGAAGGCCGGCTCCGCCTCCAGCGCCGCGGCCAGCGCCGTGGCCGCGTACTTGGCCCGCCGCGCGGGGGTGAACTTGACGTACTGACGCAGGCTCTGCGGCAGCTCACCCGGCGGCAGTCCGCCCAGCGCGTCCGAGGCCAGCCCGACCACGCGCCGGCGCACGCCCTCGGGCAGCGGCCGGTCGAGCTTCTCGATCACGCGCTCCGACCCGGGCTCGACGGAGTCGGACGAGGCAGTGCTCTCCGCCGGGCCCACCCCGGCGTCCGGCGCCTGCGCCTGCGCAGCGGGCCGAAGTCCCTGCGCTTCGCCGGGCTCCTTCGCTGCGTCCACCACGTCCTCGGCTCCGATCCTGTTTCCGGCGGGTACGGCCGCGACCGCCCCCTGTCGTCACGCTCCGTGCGTCTTGTCTGTTCTGTATTGTCCCGTGCGGCGGACGGGCGCGCCGCGCACCGCCCGCCGCACCGGCGGGAATCAGCCCTGCTCGGCCGGGGTCTGCGCACCCTCGGCGCCCGGACGGGCCACCAGCTCGACCTGGTCCACGGCGTTGCACCAGCGGCAGCGCACCGACTCGACGGTCTCGCTCAGCACCTCGGTCTCCTCGACCTTGGACTCGCCGGCCAGGTCGAAGTGCAGGAACTCGGTCACCCGCGCGGTGCGGGTCACGTCGAAGCGGGTGAGGTTGCCGCACAGGGTGCAGCGCCAGCGCGTCTCGGCGGTCAGGGCGGGGACGGTCATCGGGGGTCCTCTCGGGTTTTCCCTGCGTGGGCTAGGCGCTCCCCCCGGAGCCCCGGCATCGGCGGCGGGAGGCGGGATTGCCCGCCCCAAGCCTATTGCCTGGGGCAACCATCGCGACCACCGGTCAGCGGAATAGCAGGGCTACTCCACCTGCCGTAAACCACCGCGTCACCTGCGGCGCCCGGAGGGATGCTTGGCCGCATGGCGCTCACGGCCCCCGACCACACCGCCGCGCGGGGCGGCCGGCCGCAGCCGTCCGCCCCGGCGGTCACCTACGCCCTGATCGCGGTCAACACCCTGGTCTTCCTTCTCGGCCCCGCCGCCGGGCTCAACCCGCTGTACGGCACCGGCCAGGCCCGGGTCTGCGCGGAGCAGCGGTACGAGCAGCGCTGGGGCGCCGTCCCGGCCGAACTGCTGGCCGGACGGCCGCTGACCGCCGAACAGCTGGCCGAGGCCCCCGACCCGGTCCCCGGCTGCCCGGCCGCCCCGACCCCGGGCAAGCACCCGGCGCTGTCCGTCCTCTCCGGCCTCTTCCTGCACGCGGGCTGGCTGCACCTGCTCGGCAACCTGCTCTTCCTCCACGTCTTCGGCCCGACCGTCGAGCAGCGGCTGGGCCGGGCCCGGTACGCCCTCTTCTACCTGGCCGCCGGCAGCCTGGCCACGTACGGCTTCGCGCTCGCCGAGGCGCACTCGCCGGACTCCACCCGGGTGCTCATCGGAGCCTCCGGCGCGATCTCCGCCGTCCTCGGCGGCTACCTGCGCTTCCATCCGCGCTCCCGGGTGACCACGCTCGTCCCGCTGCTGTTCTTCCTGCCGCTGCGCTTCCCGGCCTGGCTGGTGCTCGGCCTCTGGTTCGCCCTCCAGTGGTGGTCGGTGCACTCGGCGGGCCCGGGGGTGGCCTACCTGGTCCACGTGATCGGCTTCTCGGCCGGTTTCCTCTACGCCTGCACCGTGGCCCGCAACCCCTCGCGACGCCCCGGCTGACGCCCGATACGCTGGCGGCACCCCACAAAGGAGCCCGAACAGTGATCACCGCCATCGTCCTGATCAAGACCAGTGTCGACCGCATCCCGGAGATCGCCGAGGCCATCGCCGCGATCGAGGGCGTCAGCGAGGTGTACTCGGTGACGGGCGGCTACGACCTGGTGGCGATGGTCCGGGTGCGCCGCCACGACGACCTGGCCGACGTCATCCCGGGCCGGCTCAACAAGGTCCCGGGCGTGGCCCACACCGAGACCCAGATCGCCTTCCGCACCTACTCCCAGCACGACCTGGAAGCCGCCTTCGCCCTCGGCCTGGACGAGTAGCGCTCAGCCGTCGCGCCGCGTGTCCACGACGCAACGGCCGCCCTCGTTGCGGTAGTTCCAGGCCGCGCCGTCCGTGACCAGCTCCCGGACGGCGGTCAGGAAGCGGTCGATGTGCTCGTCCGGAGTCCCGGCGCCGAAGCTCACCCGGATCGCGTTCAGGCTGCGCTCGCCCGGCAGCGAGGGCTCCGGCGCGCCGCACTCCGAGACCGCCACGTCCTCGTCCCCGAGCAGGGTGCGCACCAGCGGGTGGGCACAGAAGAGGCCGTCGCGCACCCCGATGCCGTACTCGGCGGACAGCGCGGCCGAGAAGTGCGAGCTGTTCCAGCCCTGCACCACGAAGGACAGCACGCCCACCCGGGCCGAGTCGGTGCCGAACAGGTTCAGCACCCTGACCTGCGGGATCTCCGCCAGCCCCGCCGTCAGCCGGGCGATCAGCTGCTGCTCCCGGGCCTCCAGCGCGTCGAAGCCGGCCTCGCCCAGGGCCCGGCAGGCCGAGGCGATCGCGTAGGCGCCGATGACGTTCGGCGAGCCGGCCTCGTGCCGGGCCGGGCCGGTGTGCCACTGCACGGCCACCGAGCCGTCCGTCTCCCGGGCCACCGTGCGGGTCGCCCCGCCGCCGGCCAGGTACGGCTCGGCGGCGTCCAGCCAGTCCGCCCGGCCGGCCAGCACCCCGGCGCCGAACGGCGCGTAGATCTTGTGGCCGGAGAAGGCGATCCAGTCGACGTCCAGCTCGCGCACCGAGACCCGGTGGTGCGGGGCCAGCTGGGCGGCGTCCAGCACCACCCGGGCGCCGTGCCGGTGCGCGGTCTCGGTCAGCTCGGCGACCGGCCACAGCTCGCCGGTCACGTTGGAGGCGCCGGTGACGCAGAGCAGCTTCGGGCCCTCGGGCGCCTCGGCCAGCGCGGCGTCCAGGGCGGCGACCGCCTCGGCCCGCGAGCGCGGCGCGCGCAGGTAGGTGACGTCCAGTCCGGCGTGCGCCCAGGGCAGCAGCGAGGCGTGGTGCTCGGTCTCGAAGGCGAACACCCGGGTGCCGGCCGGGACGGCGGCGGCCAGCAGGTTGAGCGAGTCGGTGGTGGCCCGGGTGAAGACCACCTGGTCGCCCTCGCGCAGGTCGAGGAACTCGGCGACGGTGCGGCGGCTCTGCTCGAACAGGTCGGTGGACAGCTGCGAGAGGTACCCGGCCCCACGGTGCACGCTGCCGTAGTACGGCGCGTAGGCGGCGACGTCGTCCCACACCCGCTGCAGCGCCGGCGAGCTGGCCGCGTAGTCGAGCGCCGCGTAGCCGACCTTCTCACCGCTGGCGAGCGGGACCTGGACGTCGGCACCGAGGACGGCGAGGGGGGCGCAGATTTCGGTGGCAAGGGTCATGAGGATGCACTCCTTCGGGGTGTAGGGACCCCGGGAGTGCTAGTCGTCGGGCGTCCGCGCTTGCCGCACGGACGGTTTGCCGTGGCGACCCGGTCCTCACCCAGGGCACCCCGCCACGGACGGAGGGTTGCCGGACAGCAAGCTGGGGCTTGACGCTGTCACTCATGACCTGCCGAAGACTCTAAGTCGCGTCCAGCGGGTGGTCAAACGGCCATCCACCATCCGGACAGCTACTCGCCCGCTCGCCGTTGGAGCCCGCACCGGCGCACCGGTACGGGCTCCCAACTACCTCTTCAGCTCCGGCTGGTGGCGTCCGACCAGCGCCGCAGCTGCTCCTGCGCGGCACCGGAGTCGATGGCCTCCGCGGCCCGCGCCATGCCCGCCGCGAGCTGCTCCGTGAGCGGCGCGTCGCCCAGATCGAGCGCGATCAGGGCCGCCGCGGTGTTCAGCAGGACGGCGTCCCGCACCGGCCCGCGCTCCCCCGCCAGCATCCGGCGCGCGACCTCGGCGTTGTACGCCGGGTCCCCGCCGCGCAGCGTCTCGATGCCGACCAGCTCGATGCCGACGTCCCGCGGGTCGAAGGCGGTCTCGGTGACCGCCCCGTCGCGCACCACCCACACCCGCGAGCTGGTGGTGATGGTCAGCTCGTCCAGCCCGTCGTCACCGCGGAACACCAGCGCCGTCGAGCCGCGCCGGGCGAGCACCCCGGCGATCAGCCCGGCCAGCCGGGTGTCGAAGCAGCCGATGGCGTGGGCGGTGACCTTGGCCGGGTTGGTGAGCGGGCCGAGGATGTTGAAGGCGGTCGGCACCCCGAGGTCGCGCCGGGCGGTGGCGGCGTGCCGCATGGAGGGGTGGAACTTCGCCGCGAAACAGAAGGTGAGCCCGACCTCCTCGGCCACCTCGGCGACCCGCCGGGCGGACAGGTCCAGCGCCACGCCCAGCTTCTCCAGCACGTCCGAGGACCCGGAGGACGAGGAGGCGGCCCGGTTGCCGTGCTTGACCACCTTGGCGCCGGCGGCCGCCGCGACGATCGCCGACATGGTGGAGATGTTGACGGTCTTCGCCCGGTCGCCGCCGGTGCCGACGATGTCCACCGCCGGGCCGGGGATGTCCAGCGGCTCGGCGTGCGCGTACATCGCGTCCACCAGGCCGGTGACCTCGTCGACCGTCTCGCCCTTGGCCCGCAGCGCGATCATGAAGCCGGCCACCTGGACCGGGGACGCCTCGCCGCTCATGATCCGGTCCATCGCCCACGCGGTGGACGACCGGTCGAGGTCCTCCCCCTTCAACAGCGCCGCCAGGAGGTCCGGCCAGGTGCGGACCACCTGCACGGGGTCGCTACCGCCGTTCGCAGGGTTCACGTTCACCATGGCTGACTCCAGCTGTTGTCGGTTCCCCGCTCGGGGGGACGTCCGTACGGATGGAGCCAGCCTATCGAGCGACGGGGAGCCGACGGGTCCCCTTCTCTAGTAGTGAAACACCACTGCTCAGCGGGCTACCGGAGCCCGCTTCGCCAGCCGCGCCCGCAGCAGGGTGGCGACCGCCCCGGCCAGCGCCACCGGCTCCACCGGGCGGGAGATCGCGGCGTCGGCCCGGCTCCAGGCGGCGAGCCAGGAGTCCTGCGGCCGGCCGATCAGCACCAGCACCGGCGGGCAGCCGTAGATCTCGTCCTTGAGCTGGCGCCCGAGCCCCAGCCCGCCGGCCGGCACCGCCTCGCCGTCCAGCACGCAGAGGTCCACGCCGCCCTTCTCCAGCGCCTTGATCACCGCGGGGGTGGTCGCGCACTCCAGGTAGGACAGCTCCGGGAGATCCTCGGCGGGCCGGCGGCCGAGCGCCGTCAGCACCTGCTCGCGGGTGTTGCGGTCGTCGCTGTAGACGAGGACGGTGAGCGTCTCATCGGTCGTGTACGCCATGGACCCTGCTCCCTCAAGTGTGATCCGGACCACGTTCGCCTGATCCGGATGCTACTCCCGATCACCGCCCGCCGAGTCCCCCTCGCACACGTTCCTCCTCAAGCCGCCGCGCCCTGCGCTCACCCGCCTGGAGGACGGCGCGTCACCCGGCCCCGTCCGGTCCACCCGTACGGCCGACCCGGCCCCCTCCCCCATACCTCCCGCGACTGCTCCGACCGTGCAACGACGCGCCGGGCAACGGGGTCGCGAGCCACGCCGAGGAACCGTCAGAAAAGGGACACGCCGCTGCTCAGCCGCCGTACGGACACTCCGTCGCCCCCCAAGCGGGCATACCGCACGCACCGGACACTCCGAGGGACACCCCCCGGCGTGAAGACGGAATAAGGGACCGACATAATGTCCGTCGTGGCGACAGCAACAGCAGTAGAAACCGGGCACGCGCACGGATCGGTCAACCGGCCGAACATGGTCAGCGTCGGAACGATCGTCTGGCTCAGTTCCGAGTTGATGTTCTTCGCGGCCCTCTTCGCGATGTACTTCACGCTCCGCTCCGTCAAGGGAGCCGAGTTCTGGACCGAGAAGGCCCACGCTCTCAACGTGCCGTTCTCCTCGGTCAACACCACCGTCCTGGTGCTCTCCTCGCTGACCTGCCAGCTCGGCGTGTTCGCCGCCGAGCGCGGTGACGTGAAGAAGCTCCGCATGTGGTTCATCATCACGTTCATGATGGGCGCGGTCTTCATCGGCGGCCAGGTCTACGAGTACACCGCGCTGGTCAAGGACGACGGCCTGTCGCTGTCCTCCGACCCGTACGGCACGGTGTTCTACCTGACCACCGGCTTCCACGGCCTGCACGTGACGGGTGGTCTGATCGCCTTCCTGCTGGTCCTGGGACGGACGTACGCAGCCAAGCGCTTCACGCACGAGCAGGCCACCGCCGCGATCGTCGTGTCGTACTACTGGCACTTCGTCGACGTCGTGTGGATCGGCCTGTTCGCGACCATCTACCTGATCAAGTAACCAGCTGATCAGGTCGCTGGCCACCGGCTGCGGCCCCCGCCCTCACCGGCGACGGGCCGCTTCTGCCGGTGCCGACGCTCCCACCGACCGACCGCGCGCGCAGCCCTAGACAGGCAGCCTCGTGCCGGCCAGACCGGCCGCCGGGTGCACCCACCAGTCGACCAGATCCTGACACCGGGGTTATTCCGTGAAAAAGCTCTCCGCACGACGGCGCCACCCATTGGCGGCGCTGGTCGTCCTACTTCTCGCCCTGGCGGCAACCGGGGGGCTGTACGCCGCGTTCGCGCCCGCCGACAAGGCGCAGGCCGACGTCGCCGCGCAGTCGCTCGCGATCGATGAGGGCAAGAAGCTCTTCGCCGTGGGCTGCTCCTCCTGCCACGGCCTGAACGGCCAGGGCAGCAGTGACGGTCCCAGCCTGGTCGGCGTCGGCTCCGCCTCCGTCGACTTCCAGGTCGGCACCGGCCGCATGCCGGCCCAGCAGCCCGGCGCCCAGGTGCCGCGCAAGAAGAACATCTACACGCAGGCCGAGATCGACCAGCTCGCCGCCTTCGTCGCCTCCCTCGGTCCCGGCCCGGTGACCCCGAAGGAGGAGCAGTACACCTCGACCAACCCCGATGACATCTCCAAGGGTGGCGAGCTGTTCCGCACCAACTGCGCCCAGTGCCACAACTTCGCCGGCCAGGGTGGTGCCCTGACCAAGGGCAAGTACGCCCCGTCGCTGGAGGGCGTGGACGCCAAGCACATCTACGAGGCCATGCAGACCGGCCCGCAGAACATGCCGTCGTTCCCGGACACCACCATGCCCGAGGAGCAGAAGAAGCAGATCGTGGCCTTCGTCCGCCACACCACCTCCGATGAGCCCAACCCCGGTGGTCTCACGCTCGGCAGCCTCGGTCCGGTGACCGAGGGTCTGTTCGGCTGGATCTTCGGCCTCGGCACGCTCATCGCGGTCGCGATCTGGGTCGCCGCCCACACCACCAAGGCCAAGAAGTCATGAGCCACGACATGTCAGAAGAGAAGCTCCCGGAGTCCCACGGCTCCGCCGGCGAGGTGGCCGCCCACGGCGACCCGTTCGCCGACCCGGGCCTGCCGGCCCACGAGCCCCGTCGCACCGACATCGACGAGCGGGCCGCCCAGCGCGCCGAGCGCCAGGTGTCGCTGATGTTCGTGATCTCGATGCTCGCCACCATCGGCTTCATCGCCTCGTACGTGGCCATCGACCCGGACAAGATCGTCTACATCTTCCCGCTCGGCAAGGTCAGCGCGCTGAACTTCGCGCTCGGCCTGACCCTGGGCGTCGCGCTGTTCATGATCGGCGCGGGCGCGGTCCACTGGGCCCGCACCCTGATGTCGGACGTCGAGCTGCCGGCCGAGCGTCACCCGATCGAGGCTGACGACGAGGTCCGCGCGGACGTCATCGAGCAGTTCAAGACCGGTGCCGCCGAGTCCGGCTTCGGTCGCCGCAAGATGATCCGCAACACGCTCATCGGCTCGATGGCGCTGGTCCCGCTCTCCGGCGTGGTCCTGCTCCGCGACCTCGGCCCGCTCCCGGAGAAGAAGCTCCAGGAGACCGGCTGGAAGGAGGCGACGGAGACCAAGCCGCTGCAGCTCGTCAACATGAGCACCATGCAGCCGATGAAGCCCGAGGACATCATCGTCGGCTCGCTGACCTTCGCCATGCCGGAGGGCCTGTCCACGCACAGCGAGGACTTCCAGCAGCGGATCGCCAAGGACGCCCTGATGCTGGTCCGCATCGCGCCCGAGGACATCAAGGACGACAAGTCCAAGGAGCTGGGCTTCGAGGGCATCCTCGCCTACTCCAAGATCTGCACGCACGTCGGCTGCCCGATCAGCCTCTACGAGCAGCAGACCCACCACGCGCTCTGCCCCTGCCACCAGTCGACCTTCGACCTGGCGGACGGCGCCCGCGTCATCTTCGGCCCGGCCGGCCACCCGCTGCCGCAGCTGAAGATCACCACTGACGAGAAGGGCAACCTGGTCGCCACCGGCGACTTCAAGGAGCCTGTCGGCCCGAGCTTCTGGGAGCGTGCTCGATGAGTAGCGCGAGCAGCACCACGACCGGTGCCGCCAAGCCCTCCAGCACGCGCGCCAAGCCTGCCAACAAGTGGGAGGCCGCGGCTGACTGGACGGACGGCCGGCTGGGGATCTACTCCCTCGCCAAGGCCAACCTGCGGAAGATCTTCCCGGACCACTGGTCCTTCATGCTGGGCGAGATCTGCCTCTACTCGTTCATCATCATCATCCTGACCGGCGTCTACCTGACGCTGTTCTTCAAGCCCTCCATGGGCGAGGTCATCTACAACGGGTCGTACATCCCGCTCAAGGGCATCGGCATGTCCGAGGCCTACGCCTCGACGCTGGACATCAGCTTCGAGGTCCGCGGCGGTCTGCTGATCCGTCAGATCCACCACTGGGCCGCGCTGGTCTTCGTGGCCGCGATGCTCGTGCACATGATGCGCGTGTTCTTCACCGGCGCGTTCCGCAAGCCCCGTGAGATCAACTGGGTCTTCGGCTTCCTGCTGCTGGTCCTGGGCATGTTCGACGGCTTCTTCGGCTACTCGCTGCCGGACGACCTGCTGTCGGGTACCGGTATCCGCTTCATGGAAGGCGCGATCCTCGCCGTCCCGCTGGTCGGCACCTACCTGCAGATGTTCCTGTACGGGGGCGAGTTCCCCGGCCACGACATCATTCCGCGGTTCTTCACCATCCACGTGCTGCTGATCCCGGGCATCATGCTCGGCCTGCTGGTGGCGCACCTGATCCTGGTCTTCTACCACAAGCACACCCAGTGGGCGGGCCCGGGCAAGACCGAGAAGAACGTCGTCGGCATGCCGCTGATGCCGGTCTACATGGCCAAGGCCGGTGGCTTCTTCTTCCTGGTCTTCGGTCTGATCGCCGCCATCTCGGCGATCGCCTCGATCAACCCGATCTGGGCCTACGGCCCGTACCGTCCGGACCAGGTGTCCACGGACGCCCAGCCCGACTGGTACATGGGCTTCTCCGAGGGCCTGATCCGTGTCATGCCGGGCTGGGAGATCAGCCTGTGGGGCCACACCCTGAACCTGGGTGTGTTCGTCCCGCTGATGATCTTCCCGCTGGTGCTGGTCTCGATCGCGGTCTACCCGTTCATCGAGGGCTGGATCACCGGCGACAAGCGCGAGCACCACATCCTGGACCGCCCGCGCAACGCCCCGGTCCGCACCGCCCTGGGTGCCGCCTGGATCAGCCTGTACCTGGTGCTGCTGGTCGGTGGTGGCAACGACCTGTTCGCCACGCACCTGCACCTGTCGATCAACTCGATCACCTACTTCGTCCGCGTCGGCTTCTTCGCGGTCCCGGTCATCGTCTTCATCATCACCAAGCGCTGGTGCCTCGGCCTCCAGCGCCGTGACAAGGAGAAGGTGCTGCACGGCCGCGAGACGGGCGTCATCAAGCGCCTGCCGCACGGCGAGTTCGTCGAGGTGCACGCCCAGCTGCCGCAGAAGGACCTGTTCAAGCTCACGGCGCACGAGCAGAACCAGCCGGTCGAGCTGCCGGCCCAGGCGGACGAGAACGGCGTGGCCCGCAAGGCCGGCGTCCTCACCCGCACCCGGGCCAAGCTGTCCCGCGGCTTCTACGGCGAGGGCAGCCAGATCCCCAAGCCCACCTCCGAGGAGCACCACGAGATCACCAGCGGCCACGGCCACCACTGATCCCGTACGGACCCCGCGTCACCCCGAGGGCCGCCGACCAGAGTTCGTCTGGTCGGCGGCCCTCGGGCTTTTCCCCATCTGCCGGCCCTTATCCGTCCACGCCACCAGGAGCCCCCGTGCAGCTCTCCGTCGACCCCGACTCCGCCACTCCCCCGTACGAGCAGATCCGCGCCCAGATCGCCGAGCGGGCCCGCACCGGCGAGTTGCCGACCGGCCTGCGGCTGCCGACCGTACGGGCCCTGGCCGAGGAGCTGGGGCTGGCCGCCGGGACCGTCGCCCGGGCCTACCGGGAGCTGGAGGCGGACGGCGTGGTGGAGACCCACGGCCGGCGCGGCACGCTGATCGCCGCCGCCGGGGACACCGCGCACCGGCTGGCCGCCGCGGCCGCCACCGAGTACGCCGAGCGCGCGGACCGCCTCGGGCTCTCCCACGCGGACGCCCTGGCCGCGGTGGTCACCGCCCTGCGGCTGGCCTACCCCGAGGCCTAGGAGGCTGCCCCCCTCCCGGCCGCTCAGACCTCCGGGCGGATCATCCCCGCGGCCGGGGCCTGGGCGGGCGGTGCGGTGGTGCTGAGGGGCTGTCCGACGGCGCTGTGCTTGACCCAGTCGGTCCAGCCGACGTTCCAGTCGCCGAAGCCGTTGCCGAACGCCTCCATCGCGGCGCCGCGGCTGTTCACCACCGTGACCAGGTCCCCCACCCGGGTGTTGTCGTAGAACCACTTGGCGTTGTCGGTGCTCATGCCGGTACAGCCGTGGCTGACGTTCTCCACGCCCTGCGAGCCGACGGACCAGGGCGCCGCGTGCACGTACTCGCCGCTCCAGGTCACCCGGGTGGCCCACTTCACGTCGAGGTCGTACGCCTCCGAGCTGCCGGTGGCTATGCCGATGGTCTCGCCGTTCATCCGGACGGACTGCTCCTGGCCGAGCACCACCTTGATGCCGTTGCGGGTGTCGAAGCCCGGCTTGCCGGTGGTGACCGGGATGGTCCGCACGACCTCGCCGTCACGCTTGAGGGTGAGTTCGTGGGCGGCCGCGTCGATCACCGACTCCACCCGCGCGCCGATCCGCAGCTTGAGCGCGCTGCGGTCGCCCCCGTAGAGGCCGTCCGCGATCCGGCTGCCGGTGCCGTCGAAGGCCAGCGAGACGGTCGTGCCGGCCGGCCAGTAGTCCTCCGGACGGAAGTGCAGGTTCTTGTCGTCCACCCAGTACCAGGCGCCCGTGACGGCGGGCTGGGAGCTGACGGTCAGGTCGCGCTCGACCTCCTGGCGGGCCTGCGGGTCCTTCACCGCCTCGGAGAGCTGCACGGTGAGCGGCTGGCCCACCCCGTAGACGCCGCTGCCGGAGGAGTCCGGGCCGAGCTTCGCGGTGAGCAGGCGCTGGGCGGCGAGGGTGCTGAAGTTCGCGGTGGTGTCGCCGCGGCCGCCCTTGCCGTCGTCGGCGGAGACGCGCACGAAGTACGCGGTGGCGGCCTTCAGCCGGCCGGTGGTCTGCCAGCTGCGCTGGTCGTCGGCGAGCTTCCCGGCGACCACCCGGCCGTCCGGGCCGACCACGGTGACGTCGGTGAGCCGGCTGCCCGCCACGGCCGTCACCGTGACCGGTTGGGAGGGATCGACCTTGCCGTCCGCCGAGAGGTGGACCAGCGGGGCCGCGTCGATCCGATGCGGCCCGGCGGACTCGTCGTCACCGGACGAGCAGGCGGCCACCGGGGCCAGTACTGCGAGGGCCAGCGAGATGCCGCCGATGCCTGCGATTCCGCGCCTGTCGGCCATGACCGCCTCCGAGGGTTCGCACGATTGATCCGATCGTAGGAACGCCTGCTGGCGGAGCGACATCCGAGGGACCCGCCGTTCACCCGGGTGAGTGAGGCCGTCACCCCGGGGACGCACCAGGGCCGGTCCTCCCGTGCGGGAGGACCGGCCCTGGTGTCGGAGAGCGGAACCCTACTGGTTCTGGTTCTCGCCCCGGTAGAACTCGAAGACCCATCCGAAGATGCCGACCAGGATGATCGGGGCGGCCCAGAACATCAGCCACCAGCCGAAGATCACGCCCAGGAAGGCGAGCGCGCCACCGAGCGCCAGCGAGAGCGGCTGCCAGCTGTGCGGGGCGAAGAAGCCCAGCTCGCCGGCGTCGTCCGCGACCTCGGCCTCGGGGTTGTCACCCGCGCCGCTGTCCACCCGGCGGGCGGTGAAGGCGAGGTAGTACCCGATGAAGGCGCACAGTGCGAAGGCCAGGAACAGCGCGGTGGTACCGGCGGCTTCGAGGCCCGGCCCCGAGTTGTTGGTCCACAGGCCGTAGGTGATGGCCATCGCCAGCACGAAGACCGACAGGCCGAGGAAGATCTTTCCCTGTTCCTTCATCAGGCGTCGCCCTCCTTGTTGCCCTTGCCCAGCTTGGGAGCGTCGTACTTCGCCGGGGTCACACCGGCGAGGTGCTTGGCCGGCTCGCCGTGGTTCTCCAGGTAGTCCAGCGCGGCGATCTCCGGGTGGTGGAGGTCGAAGGCCGGGGATTCGGAGCGGATCCGGGGCAGGGTGAGGAAGTTGTGCCGCGGCGGCGGGCAGGAGGTCGCCCACTCCAGGGAGCGGCCGAAGCCCCACGGGTCGTCCACGGCGACCTTCTCGCCGTACTTGGCGGTCTTCCAGACGTTGTAGAGGAACGGCAGGATCGACAGGCCCAGCACGAAGGAGCCGATGGTCGAGATCGTGTTCAGGGTGGTGAAGCCGTCCGAGGCCAGGTAGTCGGCGTAGCGGCGGGGCATGCCCTCCGCGCCGAGCCAGTGCTGCACCAGGAAGGTGGTGTGGAAGCCGAAGAACAGCGTCCAGAAGGTCATCTTGCCGAGGCGCTCGTCCAGCATCTTGCCGGTCATCTTCGGCCACCAGAAGTGGAAGCCGGCGAACATCGCGAACACGACGGTGCCGAAGACCACGTAGTGGAAGTGGGCGACGACGAAGTACGAGTCCGAGACGTGGAAGTCGATCGGCGGCGAGGCCAGCAGGACACCGGTCAGACCACCGAAGAGGAAGGTGACCAGGAAGCCGACCGTCCAGAGCATCGGGGTCTCGAAGCTCAGCGAGCCCTTCCACATGGTGCCGACCCAGTTGAAGAACTTCACACCGGTCGGGACCGCGATCAGGAAGGTCATGAAGGAGAAGAACGGCAGCAGCACCTGTCCGGTGACGTACATGTGGTGCGCCCACACCGTCACGGACAGACCGGCGATCGCGATGGTGGCCGCGATCAGGCCGGAGTAGCCGAACATCGGCTTGCGGCTGAAGACCGGGATGATCTCCGACACGATGCCGAAGAACGGCAGCGCGATGATGTACACCTCGGGGTGGCCGAAGAACCAGAACAGGTGCTGCCACAGCATCGCCCCGCCGTTGGCCGGGTCGAAGACGTGGGCACCGAACTTGCGGTCGGCCTCCAGGGCGAACAGCGCGGCGGCCAGGACCGGGAAGGCCAGCAGGACCAGCACGGCGGTCAGCAGGGTGTTCCAGACGAAGATCGACATCCGGAACATCGTCATGCCGGGCGCGCGCATGCAGATGATCGTGGTGATGAAGTTGACCGCACCGAGGATCGTGCCGAAGCCGGAGAAGGCCAGACCCATGATCCACATGTCGCCGCCGATGCCGGGCGAGTGCACCGCGTCCGACAGCGGGGAGTAGGCGAACCAACCGAAGTTGGCGGCGCCGTTCGGCGTCACGAAGCCGGCCACGGCGATGACCGAGCCGAAGAGGTACAGCCAGTACGCGAACATGTTCAGACGCGGGAACGCCACGTCCGGGGCGCCGATCTGCAGCGGCATGATCCAGTTCGCGAAGCCCGCGAACAGCGGCGTCGCGAACATCAGCAGCATGATCGTGCCGTGCATCGTGAACGCCTGGTTGAACTGCTCGTTCGACAGGATCTGGGTCCCGGGACGAGCCAGCTCGGCACGCATGACCAGGGCGAGGATGCCACCGATCAGGAAGAAGGCGAACGACGTGCCCAGGTACAGGGTGCCGATCGTCTTGTGGTCAGTGGTGGTCAGCCACTTGATGATGGTCGAACCCGGCTTCCGGGTCCGCTGCGCCCCGACCGTGACGGCCTCGGCGCCCCCGCCGGCCGCGGCGGGCTCGTTGAGGATGGTCACTTCTCTTCACTTCCCATGGTGATGAGGCCGGAGGGCACCGCACCGTTCTGGCCCTTGGCGCGAAGCTCGGCCAGGTGCTTGTCGTAGTCGGCGCGATCGACGACCTTGACGTTGAACAGCATGCGCGAGTGGTCGGTGCCGCAGAGCTCGGCACACTTGCCCATGTACTCGCCCTTGACGGTCGGGGTGACCTCGAACTTGTTCACCACGCCCGGCACGACGTCCATCTTCATCATGAAGTTGACGGGCCAGAAGTCGTGGATGACGTCACGCGAGGTGAGACGGAACTGCACCGTCTCGTTGACCGGCAGCCAGAGCGTCGGAACGTCCTTGGGAGTGCCGACCTCGTAGGCGGCGTCCTTGTTGGCCGGGTCAGGGGTCTCGGTGTTCTCGTAGTTGAACGCCCAGCTCCACTGGAAGCCGACCACGTTGACGTAGTGCTGCGGCTTCTCGGAGACGGCGGTCAGCTTGCTCTCGTCGCGGGCAACGAAGTAGAAGAGCACCGAAACGATGATGATGGGGACCGCGGTGTAGAGCGCCTCGATGGGCACGTTGTACCGGGTCTGCGGGGGGACCTCCACGCCGGTGCGCTTGCGCCGGTGGAAGATCACGCTCCAGATGATCAGACCCCACATCAGTACGCCGACCACCAGCGCCGCGATCCAGGACCCCTGCCACATCTGGAGGACCATCGGCCCTTCCTTGGTGACGGGGCTCGGGAGGCCAAGCCTGGGGAGGTCGTTGGCCGAGCAGCCGGTGGCGGTCGCGATGACGAGGCCCAGTGCCAGCGCCTGAGGCAGCTTCCGCCGCATCGTGCGCCGCGGCGAGCGGTCGGAGCCGTTGGGACTCACGTAGCGCCTTCCCGAAGTCTCGCCCGCCTTCGCGTCGCCCCGGGGAGGAGTGTGAGCCTCCCCGGCGACCCGTCCACGGGCACGGTTTGAATGCTTATGCGGGCCAAACCCTACTCCAGCCTTATGCGCTCCTGACGGGCAGCCCCCGGTAACGCGCCGCCCGGTCGCCCGATCAGGCCCGGCATGCGCTACGCCGCAGGTCATCGTAGGCATTCGAGGTCCGTACGCCCGATCGGGGGATGACCTCGGACAACGGCTGTGACGACCCGTCGGACGCGGACGAAGCGGACATTCGGGGTGATCGACTGACGGTGGGTGAGCCGCGCGATCGGACCGGAAAGCGCCTCGGGAGTGTCGTTAAATGTGACCGTGTACTTCGACGTGGCCTCGACGGCCCCTCTGCACCCCGTCGCGCGGCAGGCGCTGACCGCCGCCCTGGACGAGGGCTGGGCCGATCCGGCCCGGCTGTACCGCTCCGGCCGGCAGGCCCGGATGCTGCTCGACGCCGCCCGGGAGACGGTCGCCGCGGTGCTGGGCGCGCGGGCCGACGAGATCGCCTTCACCGCGAGCGGGACGCAGGCCGTCCAACTCGGCCTGCTGGGCGCCCTGGCGGGGAACCGACGGCGCGGCGGCCACCTGGTCCACTCGGCGGTGGAGCACTCCAGCGTGCTGCACGTCGCCGACCGGCACGAGGTCTCGGGCGGCGAGGTCTCGGTGGTCCCGGTGGACCGGGGCGGCCGGGTCGACCCGGAGGCCTTCGGCGCGCTGCTGCGCCAGGACACCGCCCTGGCCGCGCTGCAGAGCGCCAACCACGAGGTGGGCACCGTCCAGCCGGTCGGCGAGGTCGCCGCGCTGTGCGCCGAGGCCGGTGTCCCGCTGCTGGTGGACGCGGCGCAGAGCGCCGGGCGGGTGGACGTCCCGGCCGGCTGGTCGCTGCTGACCGCGAGCGCCCACAAGTGGGGCGGCCCGCCCGGGGTCGGGGTGCTGGCGGTGCGCAAGGGCGTCCGGTACGCCTCGCCGCTGCCCGCCGACGAGCGCGAGGGCGGCCGGGTGCCCGGTTACGTCAACGTCCCGGCGATCGTGGCCGCGGCCGCCTCGCTGCGGGCCGTACGGGCCGAGGCCGAGCAGGAGAACGCCCGGCTGCACGCGCTGGTGGAGCGGATCCGGGCCCGGGTGCCGCAGCTGGTGCCCGAGGTCGAGGTGGTCGGCGACCCGGTACGACGGCTGCCGCACATCGTCACCTTCTCCTGCCTGTACGTGGACGGCGAGGTGCTGCTGACCGAGCTGGACCGGGCGGGCTTCGCGGTCTCCTCCGGCTCCTCCTGCACCTCCTCCACCCTGACGCCCAGCCATGTGCTGGCCGCGATGGGGGTGCTCACCGAGGGGAACGTCCGGGTCTCGCTGCCGTTCGGGACGGCCGAGGCCGACGTGGAACGCTTCCTCGCCGTGCTGCCGGAGCTGGTGGCCGGGGTCCGGGCTCCGCTCGGGCTGGACCTGCCGGCGCCGGCGGTGAAGGCGGCTGGCGCGGGATCCCCGCCCCGAGCCGAAGGGCGCGCCGGTGCCGAAAGCGACGAGCGACAAGCGACCGACGAAGGAGGGAGTGCCGGAGCGAGGAACGTCGGCACCGGGTCCGAGCGCCCGGAGGCGAGCGGGCGAGTCACAGTCATCGACGCGCTGGGCAAGCGCTGCCCGCTGCCGGTGATCGAGCTGGCGAAGCGGATCGGCGAGGTGCCGCCGGGCGGCACGGTGGTCGTGCTGGCGGACGACGAGGCGGCCCGGCTGGACATCCCGGCCTGGTGCGGGATGCGCGGGCAGGAGTACGTGGGCGAGGCCCCGGCCGCCGACTACGGCGGCGACCGGGGCTCGGCCTACCTCGTCGTCCGGCGGACTACTTGACCAGGTGCGCGCGGATCTCGGCGGCCGCCTCGGCGCCGTAGGTGTCCTCGAAGCGCTTGAGGAAGCCGGCCGGGCGCAGCTCGTACTCCTGGGTGCCGACGGTCTCGATCACCAGGGTGGCGAGCATGCAGCCGAGCTGGGCGGAGCGCTCCAGGTCGAGCTCCCAGGACAGGCCGGCGAGGAAGCCGGCCCGGAAGGCGTCGCCGACGCCGGTCGGGTCGACCTTCGCCTCCTCCTTGGCGCAGCCGACCAGGATCGGGGCCTCGCCCTTGCGCTCGATCCGGACGCCCTTGCTGCCCAGGGTGGTGATCCGGGTGCCGACGCGGGTCAGCAGCTCCTCGGCGTCCCAGCCGGTCTTGGTCTCGATCAGCGCGGCCTCGTACTCGTTGGTGAACAGGTACGCGGCGCCGTCCACGATCTCGCGGATGTCGTGGCCGTCCAGGCGGGCCAGCTGCTGGGAGGGGTCGGCGGCGAAGGCGTAGCCGCGGGTGCGGCACTCCTGGGTGTGGCGGACCATGCCCTGCGGGTCGTCGGCGCCGATCAGGACGAGGTCCAGGCCGCCGACGCGGTCGGCGATCGGCTTCAGCTCGATGCTGCGGGCCTCGGCCATGGCACCGGTGTAGAACGAGGCGATCTGGTTGTGGTCCTCGTCCGTGGTGCACATGAAGCGGGCCGTGTGCCGGGTCTCGGAGATGTGGACGGAGTCGCAGTCCACGTTGTTGCGCTCCAGCCAGCTGCGGTACTCGGCGAAGTCCGCACCGGCGGCGCCGACCAGGACCGGGCGGAGCCCGAGCACACCCATGCCGAACGCGATGTTCGGCGCGACGCCGCCGCGGCGGATGTCCAGGGTGTCGACCAGGAAGGACAGCGACACGGTGTGGAGCTGCTCGGCGACGAGCTGGTCGGCGAACCGGCCGGGGAACGTCATCAGGTGGTCGGTGGCGATCGAGCCGGCGACGGCGATACGCACGGAAGGTCTCCTCAGGATGGCTGCGGGGCCAGCGGGCAGGCGGGGTCGAACCCACTTACGGTACCCGGCCCGGCGACGCGGCCAGGCAAGAGTGCCGTAAGTTGCCGCCCGCACGGCCATGGTGGCACCCCTTGCCGTCGAACGTGTACTACCTCCGGGTAGCACTGGTGGGCGGGACGAACCCCGGCCTAGGGTCGGCCTCAGGAGGCCCGCCGCGCGGGCGGGCCCGACGTCGACCGTGGCAGCGCGGCCACGGCCGGATCGGAGCGATGCCCGATGACGACCGACCACTCCCCGCTGCCCGGCCTGCGGGCCGAGGACGGCGAGACCCTCGACGCCCTGGTGGACTCCTCCCGGCGGCTGCGCCGGTTCTGGCCCCTGCTGACGGCCGGCCCGGAGCCCACCACCCCGGCGTCCGCCGGCTTCCGGGTCCCCTCCGGGGCGCGGCGGGTGGTCGCCGGGATGCCCGAGTACGGCCTCTGAACCGGTACGGGATCTCGGTGGGAACCGGATCCGTCCGGAGCACGTCACATCCGCGCGGAGCGGCCGAGGAGGCGGCACCGCTGAGCTCTCGGGAGGATGTGCAGATGGATCTGGAGACGATGCCGCGGCGCGGTCGGCGGGCCCTGGCCCTGGCGGGTCTGGCGCTGGCGACGGTGATGACGGTGGCCGGTTGCGACGGGGGCGGCAAGTCCGCCTCGGACTCGGCGACGGGCACGGCCGGTGCCTCGGCCTCGGCGAGCGCCTCCCCGCAGGCCCCGACGCCCTCCGGCAGCCCGTCCGCGGGCACCTCGGGCGCCTCACAGCCGGCCCAGCCGCCGACCGGCTTCACCCCCACCCCGGCCTCGCCGCCGCCCGGGCAGCCCGATCCGGCCACTCCCCCGGGCAACGGGATCGCTCCGGGCGAGCCCAACCCGAACGGTGCGACTGCGCCGACCCGCCCGCCGGTCGCCTACCGGGTGGACGGCACCACCAAGCTGACCGTCTACTTCTTCGGCGGGGTCTGCACCAAGTACGCACTGAAGGCGGACGAGTCGCAGCCCGGCCGGGTGGACGTGACGGTCGTGCCGGGCCCGCCGGCCGTACAGCCCGGGCAGGTCTGCAACGCGCTGGCCAAGCGGCAGTCGGTGTCGGCCGATCTGCGCTCGCCGCTGGCCGGGCGGACGGTGGTGGACCGCACCAGCGGGCAGGAGCTGCCGCTGGAGGGCGACCCGCACGCCGGGCCGGACCCGGTGACCCCGGACGTCGCCGGCCAGTAGCAGCCGGACGAGCGGAACCCGGCTACGAACGGAAACGAAAAGGCGGCCCCGGGAGCACCCGGGGCCGCCTTTCGCAGCGGGCTTAGCTGAACGAGTCGCCGCAGGCGCAGGAGCCGGTGGCGTTCGGGTTGTCGATGGTGAAGCCCTGCTTCTCGATGGTGTCGACGAAGTCGACGGTGGCGCCGCCCAGGTACGGGGCGCTCATCCGGTCGGTGACGACCTTCACACCGCCGAAGTCCTTGATCACGTCGCCGTCGAGCGAGCGCTCGTCGAAGAACAGCTGGTAACGCAGGCCGGAGCAGCCACCGGGCTGGACGGCGACGCGCAGCGCGAGGTCCTCGCGGCCTTCCTGCTCCAGCAGGGCCTTGACCTTGGCCGCGGCGGCATCGGTAAGGAGGATGCCACTCTCGACGGTGGTCTCGTCCTGGACGGTCATCTGCTTTCTCCCGGTCTTGACGACGGTCTGCCGCCAGTGCCAACCACCGGTCGTCCGGATTCATTTCCGGGACGGCGATGGATTTCTGCGGCCTGTTCGCGGCTGGTTACCCGCGGGACGGGTGTGCCACCCGTGGCCCCTACGCTCCCCATGCTCGCACAACCCGGGTGGAGTGGTCACCGCCCCGGTCGTGGATCGGCGCGAACCGGCCCCGCGGCGGCCCGCCGGACGCCAGGATGGTGCCCATGATCCTTCGCCCGGTCAGGGACAGCGCCGCGGACGCGGAGGCCGTCCGGGAGCTGTCCGCCGCCGCCTCCGCCGACCCCGCCGGTGCCGGGCCGGCGCCGCTGCGGCTGGCGAGGACCAGACACCTGGCGCGGACCGACCCCGGGGGCTGCTGGCTGGCCGAGAGCGGCGGGGAGCCGGTCGGGGTGGTGCTGTCGATGCGCCGGGAGGGGCTGTGGTCGCCGTCCCTGTACGCGGTGCGGCCGTCCGCGCAGGGCAAGGGCGTCGGGCGGCTGCTGCTGGAACGGGCGGCGACGCACGCGCGGGGCTGTCTGCGCGGGATGGTCTGCGCCTCGGACTCCGCGGCGGCGGTGCGCCGCTACAGGCTGGCCGGGTTCACCCTGCACCCGGCGATGCGGCTGTCCGGACGGGTCGACCGGGAGGGGCTGCTCGACCCGGGGGACATCCCGGTGCACCGCGGCAACGCCACCCACCTGCACCTGCTGGACTCGGTGGACCGCCGGCTGCGCGGCTCCGCGCACGGACCCGACCACGAGCTGATGCTGGGTCACTTCGAGGAGCTGCTGATCGCCGACGCACTGGCCGGCAGCGGCTACTGCTACCGGGACGGCGGCGCGGTGAAGCTGCTGGCGGCCACCAGCAAGCGGATCGCCGCCCGGCTGCTGCGCGAGGCACTGGCCCGGGTGCCGTACGGGGTCGAGGCCCGGCTGGAGTTCCTCACCGCGGAGCAGGAGTGGGCGCTGGACGTCGGTCTGGAGGTCGGGCTGACCCCGCGGGCCGGGGGCTTCGTCGGGGTGCGCGGGATGCGGCCGCCGACGCCGTACCTGCCGAGCGGGGCGTTCCTGTAGGCCGCAATGCGGGCGGCCCCACCGGGAGCCGGTGGGGCCGCACATCCAGGCCGTGGGGGCCTCGATCAGGCCATGGTGTCCAGGATCTCCTTGACCATCTCCATGGTCGTGCCCGGGTGCAGGAAGGCGAAGCGGGCGACCGTCTCGCCGTCCCAGCCGGTGGGGGTGACGAAGCCGATCTGGTCCGCGAGCAGCTGCTGCGACCAGCGGTAGTAGTCGTCGTTGGTCCAGCCCTTGCGCTTGAAGCAGACCGCCGAGAGCTGCGGGTCGAACAGCAGCTCCAGGTAGTCGGTCTCGCGGATCAGCTGCGCGGTGTCCCGGGCGAGCGTGAGGCCGGCCTCGATGGCGTCGGTGTAGGCCTGGACGCCGTGCACGGCCAGCGAGAACCAGAGCGGCAGGCCGCGGGCGCGCCGGGTCAGGTGGTAGGCGTAGTCGGTGGGGTTCCACTCGTCGCCGTCGGTGTGCAGGACGTCCAGGTAGGAGGCGTCCTGGGTGTGCACGGCGCGGGCGAGCTGCGGGTTGCGGTAGATCAGCGCGGCGCAGTCGAAGGGGGCGAACAGCCACTTGTGCGGGTCGACGACGAAGGAGTCGGCGTGCTCGATGCCGTTGTAGCGCTCGCGCACCGAGGGGGCGAACAGGCCCGCGCCGCCGTAGGCGCCGTCCACGTGGAACCACAGGTCCCGCTCGCGGGCGACCTCGGCCAGGCCGGCGAGGTCGTCGACGATGCCCTCGTTGGTGGTGCCGCCGGTGCCGACGACGGCGATCACCGTCTCAGGGTTCGGGTCGGCGGCCAGCGCGGCGCGCAGCGCCTCGCCGGTGAACCGCCGGTCGACGGTCGGGACCTTGAAGGCCTCGACGCCGATGATGTTGAAGGTGTTCTTGACCGAGGAGTGGACCTGGTCGGCGACGGCTATCCGCAGCCGCGCCTCCGGGCCGACGCCGAGGCGGCGGCGGGCGGTGTCGCGGGCGACCACCAGGGCGGAGAGGTTGCCCGCCGAGCCGCCGGAGACGAAGCAGCCGCCGGCCGTCTGCGGGAGGCCGGCGCGGTCGGCGATCAGGCGCAGCACCTGGTTCTCGGCGGCGATCGCGCCGGCCGCCTCCAGCCAGGAGATGCCCTGCAGCGAGGCGCAGGAGACGACCATGTCGAACAGCAGCGCGGCCTTGGTCGGGGCGCACGGGATGAAGGACAGGTAGCGCGGGCTGTCGGCGGAGATGACCGCGCGGGACAGCTCGTGGTCGTAGAGCTTGAGGACGTCGACGGGGTTGTTGCCGTCCTGGTTCAGCAGGCCGGACAGCTGGGCGCGCAGGTGCTCGCCGTCACCGGGGTGGTCGAGCGGGACGGGGTCGTACTGCAGCCGCTCCCGCATGTAGTCGAAAACCAGGTCGACGAGTTCGTTGTCGGGCCGGTGCATGCGGTCGGGGGCTGCGGACACGGCTGGTCCCTCTCGGCTGTGGGGTGTCGGGGTGAGGATCCGGCCCGGTCGGCGGGGAGGCTTCACCGCGACGACCGGACGTGATCAGCGTAGGCAGCCGGAGTGCTTCGCCGCGCGTCGGAACGCGGCTGGTCAGGCAGGTTTCGAGCGTCTTCGGGCGGGTGCGCGCAGGATTCCTGCGTACCAGCCCGGGGTCAGCCGATGAGCTGGGAGAGCACCACCGAGGAGCGGCTGCGCTGGACCCCGGGCTCGCGCCGGATGCGCTCGATGACGGCCTCCAGATGGCGCATGTCGGCGGCTCTCAGGTGGACCAGGGCGTCCGGGTCGCCGGTGACCGTCCAGGCGGCGACGACCTCGGGGAACTGCCGCAGGCTGGCGAGGATCTCCTCGGGGGCGGTGCGCTCGCGGCAGTAGACCTCGACGAAGGCCTCGGTCTGCCAGCCGAGGACGGCCGGGTCGAGCACCACGGTGAAGCCCCGCACCACGCCGCGCGCCCGCAGCCGGTCGATCCGCCGGCGCACGGCGGTGGCGGAGAGGTTCACCTGCAGGCCGATCTCGGCGTACGAGGCGCGGCCGTCGCGGCCGAGGCGGGCGAGCAGCAGCCGGTCGGTCTCGTCCAGGTCGGCCCCGACCACCTCGTGCGCTCGGCTGCTGCTCATCGGTGCGGGGCTCCACGGGTCGTGCGGGGTTCGGCGGGGCGTCCCGGTGGTGGCGGCCACTGCCGACCACTGCCGAAACGGTTCGCCACCATTCTGTCGGATGACCTGAACGAGTTCACCGCCGACGGATGACGGGCGGGCGGCCGTCAGGGGACGCTAACCGACGAGCAGGACGATCTTGCCGCGGGTGCGGCCCTCCGCGCTGAGCGCCTGGGCGGAGGCGGCCTGGGCCAGCGGGAAGGTGGAGGCGACGGTGACGGTCAGCCGGCCGTCGTCGGCGAGCGCGGCCAGTTCGGCGAGGCCGTCGGCGTCCGGGCGGACCCACACGTACCGGCCGCCGAGGGCCCTGACCCCGAAGTCCGCGACCGAGGCGATCCGGCCGGGGTCGGCCACCAGGCCGGCCGAGACCTGGACGGCGCCGCGGCCGACCAGGTCGAGGGCCGCGTCCACCCCGTCGGGGGCGAGGGCGCGGACCCGGTCGGCCAGGCCCTCGCCGTAGGCGACCGGCTCGGCGCCCAGGCCCCGCAGGTAGTCGTGGTTGCGCTCGGCCGCGGTGCCGATCACCCGGGCGCCGCGGGCCCGGGCCAGCTGCACGGCCAGGTGGCCGACCCCGCCCGCCGCGGCGTGCACCAGGACGGTCTCCCCCTCGGCGAGCCGCAGCGCCTTCAGGCCCTGGAGCGCGGTGAGCCCGGCCAGCGGCAGGCCGCCCGCCTGCGCCCAGTCCAGTGCGGCCGGCTTGCGGGCGAGGGTGCGGACCGGGGCGGAGACCAGTTCGGCGTAGGTGCCGTGCTCGACGGCGTCCTTGCGGACGTAGCCGTACACCTCGTCGCCCGGGGCGAACTCGGTGACCCCGCCGCCGACCGCGCGGACCACCCCGGCCGCGTCCCAGCCCATGACCAGGGGGAAGTGGGCGTCGAGCACGCCGTCCAGGGCGCCGTCCCGGACCTTCCAGTCCACCGGGTTCACCCCGGCCGCCCGGACCTCCACCAGGACCGAGTCCGGGCCGACCTTGGGGTCGGGCAGATCGGTGTACTCGACCACCTCGGGGCCGCCGTAGCGGTTGATCGCGATTGCTTTCATGCCCCAGCCATACCCGGGGGCTTCGAAATATCGATTCGGATACGCCCGGAAGCATCCGATTCGGCGAGCGGTTCTCGTCACATCGACAGGATGGCCATCGTCACTCTGACGCGAACCGGTTATCATAGATAGCGTCAGTTAGACGAAAAGGCTTCACCGCTTGATCGGCCACACAGAAGGGCACCCGCCCGTGACCACCACCATCACCGAGACCTACGGCGTCGACCCCACTCCGACGCCGCTCGCTCTGCTGCTGCTCGGCCGCGAGGCCGACCCGAACAGCGAGCGCGGCGTCGAGTGCCCCGGTGACCTCCCCCCGGCCTCCGACCCGAACCTCGTCGAGCGCGCCCGGGCGGCCAAGGCCGCGCTCGGCGACCGCGTCTTCATCCTCGGCCACCACTACCAGCGCGACGAGGTGATCGAGTTCGCCGACGTCACCGGCGACTCCTTCAAGCTCGCGCGCGACGCGGCCGCCCGCCCCGAGGCCGAGTACATCGTCTTCTGCGGCGTGCACTTCATGGCCGAGTCCGCGGACATCCTCACCGGCGACGCCCAGCAGGTCGTCCTGCCGGACCTCGCGGCCGGCTGTTCGATGGCCGACATGGCCACCGCCGAGCAGGTCGCCGAGTGCTGGGACGTGCTGACCGACGCCGGCATAGCCGACGTGACCGTCCCGGTCTCGTACATGAACTCCTCCGCCGACATCAAGGCCTTCACCGGCCGCCACGGCGGCACCATCTGCACCTCGTCCAACGCCAAGCGCGCGCTGGAGTGGGCGTTCGAGCAGGGCCAGAAGGTGCTGTTCCTGCCCGACCAGCACCTCGGCCGCAACACCGCGGTGCGCGAGATGGGCTTCTCGCTGGACGACTGCGTCGTCTACAACCCGCACCGGCCGAACGGCGGCCTGACCGCCGAGCAGCTGCGGAACGCGAAGATGATCCTCTGGCGCGGCCACTGCTCGGTGCACGGCCGGTTCAGCCTGGACTCGGTGAACGACGTCCGCGAGCGGATCCCCGGCGTGACCGTCCTGGTGCACCCCGAGTGCAAGCACGAGGTCGTCGCGGCCGCCGACATGGTGGGCTCGACCGAGTACATCATCAAGGCGCTGGACGCCGCCGAGCCCGGCTCCAAGTGGGCCATCGGCACCGAGCTGAACCTCGTCCGCCGCCTGGCCAAGGCGCACCCGGACAAGGAGATCGTCTTCCTGGACCGCGCGGTCTGCTTCTGCTCGACCATGAACCGGATCGACCTGCCGCACCTGGTCTGGGCGCTGGAGTCGCTGGTCGAGGGCCGGGTGCCGAACGTGATCACCGTCGACCCGGAGACCGAGAAGTACGCCAAGGCGGCACTGGACCGGATGCTGGCCCTGCCGTAGCCGGATCCCAGCACGAAAGGGCGGGCCCCCTCCCACCGGAGGGGGCCCGCCCTTTCGTCTGGCAGCGGCCGCAGCGTTACTCGGGGAAGCCCGGGATGACGCCTTCGCCGTCGGCCATCAGCAGCTCGCGGACCTCGTCGATCGTCGCGTCGGCGTTCGGCAGGATCAGCTCGGACGGCTCCAGCGAATCCAGCGGCACCGGGGTGCCGAACTGCTTCACCGCGTCCAGCAGCTTGCCGTAGGCCTGGCGGAAGAGCTCCTCGTCCCCCGAGTCCACTGCGGTGACGAGCTCCGCGTCGAGCTCGTTGAGCAGGTTCAGGTGGTCCTCGCCCACCTCGAACTGCCCTTCACCCATGACCCTCATGATCATGCCGTGCGTCTCCCTGGTTCGTGGGGTCGAGCTCAGATCACTTGTTGTAGTTGATGCGCGGGGTGTCCTGCTGCTGCGGCGGCTTGGCGTCCTGCGGCTTGCCCTGCTCGATCGCGGCCGGGCCGGACGCGGGACCGCCGGACAGCTCGGCCTTCATCCGGGCCAGCTCCAGCTCGACGTCGGACCCGCCGGCCACGCGCTCCAGCTCGGCCTCGATGTCGTCCTTGCGGCCGAGACCGCTCGCGTCGTCGAGCGCGCCGGAGGCGAGCAGCTCGTCGATGGCACCGGCCCGGGCCTGCATCTGGGCCGTCTTGTCCTCGGCCCGCTGGATGGCCAGGCCGACGTCGCCCATCTCCTCCGAGATGCCCGAGAAGGACTCGGCGATGCGGGTCTGCGCCTGCGCGGCGGTGTACGTCGCCTTGATGGTCTCCTTCTTGGTGCGGAAGGCGTCCACCTTGGCCTGGAGCCGCTGGGAGGCGAGGGTGAGCTTCTCCTCCTCGGCCTGCAGCTGCTGGTACTGCGTCTCCAGATCGGTGATCTGGGACTGCATGTTGGCCTTGCGGGTCAGCGCCTCGCGCGCGAGGTCCTCACGGCCGAGGGACAGCGCCTTGCGGCCCTGGTCCTCGTACTTGGCCGACTGCTGCTGGAGCTGGGTCAGCTGGAGTTCGAGGCGCTTGCGCGAGGTCGCGACGTCCGCGACACCACGCCGTACCTTCTGCAGCAGTTCGAGCTGCTTCTGGTAGGAGTAGTCGAGCGTCTCACGGGGATCCTCCGCCCGATCCAAGGCCTTGTTCGCCTTGGAGCGGAAGATCAACCCCATACGCTTCATGATTCCGTCGCTCATGGGCCTCGGGTGCCCCCTTCTCCGGCCTGCGGTCTCTATCTCGTTACCAGACACGACGAGTGTATGTGCAGCGAGCCCATCGCCGCAGTGCACCTGCCTGCAACAAGACTGCTACAGCGACCAGTGGCGTTTCCTCATCCCCCGGGTGGATCCGCCCCTCATCCCCTCCATCGTCCATCCGACTGATCCCCTACGGGAAGTCCCCGGGAATGCCGGGTCCGGACGGCCGGCTCGCGGTATCGATATGCGTTCGGTTCCGAGGGCACCCGTGGAAGCCGCTCCGCACCCCGTACGCTGGTGGTGTGTTCCGACGCCGTTCAGATGATGCCGCCGCCTCCGCCACCGTGCTGGAGAAGCAGGACGAGACGCCCCAAGGCCGCCACCCGGAGGCCAAGAAGGGCCGCCCCACCCCCAAGCGCAGCGAGGCCGAGGCCGGCCGGCGCACCAGGGTGACGGTGCCCAAGGACCGCAAGGAGGCCTCCCGCCAGGCGCGCGACCGGATGCGGGCCGAGCGCGAGAAGCAGCGCCAGGCGCTGATGAGCGGCGACGAGCGCCACCTGCCGGCCCGCGACAAGGACCCGTGGCGCAAGTTCGCCCGCGACTACGTGGACGCCCGCTGGTCGCTCGCCGAGTTCTTCCTGCCGGCCGCCGTGGTCATCCTGGTGCTCAGCATCATCAAGGTGACCCAGATCCAGGTGCTCTCCACGCTGCTGTTCCTGCTGTTCTTCGTCTTCGTGATCCTGGACTTCGTCCGCCTGGGCCTCGGTCTGCGCAAGCAGCTCGCCGAGCGCTTCCCGAACGAGAACACCCGCGGCACGGTCGCCTACGGGATCATGCGCACCCTGCAGATGCGCCGCCTGCGACTGCCCAAGCCGCAGGTGCGGCGCGGGGAGAAGCCCTGACCGCCGAACCGGTCGACTCCGGCTGGGCCCCGCCTTCCTGGGAGGGGCCCGGCCTGTACGCGCTTCCGGGGCAGGGCGACGGCGGCCACGACCGGCTCGCCCAGGAGCGTCGGCTGCCCTCGCGCAGCGGGTCGTTCGCCGGCGGCACCGCCGCCTGGCTGGACCGGCTCGGCGGACTGCGCAACTACGTGCGCCAGGAACTCGTCACCCGCCAGCTCGCCGAACAGCTCACCGGCCGCAGCGCGCAGCGCGTCCTCGACATCGGCTGCGGCCAGGGCACCCAGGCGCTGCGGCTGGCCCGGGCCGGCCACTACGTCACCGGGATCGACTCGGACCCGGTCGCGCTCGGCGTCGCCCAGGGGGCGCTCGCCGAGGAGCCGCCGGAGGTCAGCGGCCGGCTCCAGCTGCTCAGCGGGGACGGCCACCAGTGCGGGCGCTGGTTCGGCCCGCGCAGCTTCGACGTGGTGCTCTGCCACGGCGTCCTGATGTACCTGCCCGACCCGGACCCGATGATCGCCTCGCTGGCCCGGCTGCTGGCGCCCGGCGGGCTGCTCTCGCTGCTGGTCCGCAACCGGGACGCGCTCGCGCTGCGGCCCGCCGCCGCCGGCGACTGGCGGGCCGCCCTGCACGCCTTCGAGAGCGACCGGTACTACAACCGGCTCGGGCTGGCCGCCCGCGCCGACCGGCTCGCCGACCTCTCCGTCACCCTCTCCGAGGTGTCGGTGCCGATCCGGCACTGGTACGGCGTGCGGGTCTTCACCGACAACGCCCCCGACGACGCGGCCCCGCCGGTGGACGGGCGGCAGCTGGCCCAGCTGCTCGAAGCCGAGGACCGGGCCGGCCGCACCGACCCGTACCGGCAGGTCGCCGCGCTGCTGCACGTGATCGGGTCGAAGTAGCCCCACGTGGTCCTGCCGGGGCCTACGCCTCGTGCAGGCTCATCGAGTAGATCACCCGGTCGTCCTCCAGGAGCACCGCCGTGTCGACGCCGTCCTCCGCGAGCTGCTTCCAGCTCTCCCCGATCCAGGTCTCGGCGTCCCCCTGGCCGGCGAACTCCTCCTGGCTGCCGCCGGGCGTCACCGCACTGCCGTCCGCCTTCTCGTACCGCCACGTCCACGCCATGTCCGGCTCCTCCCACCGACGACACTGCCTGTGTTGCTGCGCACCATAGCCTGCCCGGCCCGATCTTCCGTATGCCTGGTCGGGCAGGATGGGCCGCATGGCGACCCACCCCCCGCTCCCCCGGACGCTGCTGCTCGGCGGCGCCCGCTCCGGCAAGTCCACCCGCGCCGAGCAGCTGCTCGCCGGCCACCCGGACGTCCTGTACGTGGCCACCGGCGGCACCCGGGACGGCGACGCCGAGTGGGCGCAGCGGGTCGCCCTGCACCGTGAGCGCCGGCCGGCGAGCTGGCGCACCGCGGAGACCTGCGACCTGGAGGCCGTCCTGGCCGACACCGCCGACCCGGCGCCGGTGCTGGTCGACTGCCTGGCCCTGTGGCTGACCGCGGTGATGGACGAGTGCGGCGCCTGGGACGACGCGGTGTGGGCGGACGGCGGTGAGGTCGCCGTGCAGCGGCGCTGCGAGGCGCTGGCGGCGGCCTGGGCGGCGACCGGGCGGACCGTCGTCGCGGTGAGCAACGAGGTCGGCATGGGGGTCGTCCCGGGGACCGCCGCCGGCCGCCGGTTCCGCGACACCCTGGGCCGGCTCAACATGGCCGTGGCGGACGCCTCCGAGCGCGTCCTGCTCGTCGTGGCCGGTCAGGTGCTGACCGTCAAGCCAGCCGCGGGCTGAACACCTTCGGCGTGTAGCCTTCCCGACGATGGACACGACCGTGGATCTCGATACGTTCTCCTCGCTCGTCGAGCGCCCCGACGAGAGCGCCCGGCGGGCCGCCGAGGAGCGCTGGCAGGCGGCCGGCCGGCCGCGCGGCGGGCTCGGCAAGCTGGAGGAGCTGGGCAGCTGGCTGGCCTCCGTACAGGGGCGCTCGCCGGTGCGGCCGGTCTCCGCGCCCAAGGTGCTGCTGTTCGCCGCCGACCACGGCGTGGCGGCACTCGGGGTGTCCCGGCTGCCCGCCGAGGGCGGCACCGCGGCCCGGGTGCGGGCCGTGCTGGACGGCTCCGCTCCGGTGGCCCGACTGGCCTCGCGCTACGGCGCCGAGGTGCGGATCGTCGACGTCGCGGTGGACACCGACCCGGCGGACTTCCCGGACGAGGTGGTCACCCACCGGATCCGGCGCGGCTCCGGGCGGATCGACATCGAGGACGCGCTCACCCCGGAGGAGACCGCCCGGGCGTTCCGGGCCGGCATGGCCGTCGCCGACGAGGAGGCCGACGCCGGCACCGACCTGGTGCTGCTCGGCGACCTCGGGGTCGGCTCCACCACGGTGGCCGGCGTCCTGGTCGGCGCGCTGTGCGGGACGGACGCGGCGGCGGTCACCGGGCGCGGCTCCGGGATCGACGACCGGGTGTGGATGGTCAAGTGCGCCACCATCCGGGACTCGCTGCGGCGGGCCCGGCCGGTGCTCGGCGACCAGCTGGCGCTGCTCGGCGCCACCGGCGGGGCCGACTTCGCGGCGATCACCGGCTTCCTGCTGCAGGCGGCCGTGCGACGGCTGCCGGTGGTGCTGGACGGAGTGGTCTCGGCGGCCTGCGCGCTGGTCGCCCAGCGGATCGCCTTCCGGGCGCCGGAGTGGTGGCGGGCCGGGCAGTCCAGTGGCGAGCCCGCGCAGGCGAAGGCGTACGACCGGCTGACCCTGACCCCGCTGCAGGACCAGGGGATCATCCTGGGCGAGGGCGTCGGCGCGCTGCTGGCGCTGCCGCTGCTGCAGGCGGCGGGAGACGCGCTCGCCGACGAGGCGCCGAAGCCGTACGTGCCGGCCGCACCGAAGGAGCAGCCGAAGCTGCCCTCGGCGGCGGACCTGCTCAGGAGGCTGTAGCACCAGGGGCTTCGACAACATGACCCCCAGCTCCCCGTCAGGGGCGCTGGGGGTCTGTTCTGTGCAGGGCTTCGTACAGGGCTTCGTACGGGGCAGTGAGGAGTGAGGGCGATGACGGACCGCCGGGATCGGGCCACCTGGGGGGACGGGCTGCGGTTCGCGTTCGGGACCCTGTCGGTGCTGCGGGTGCGGGTGGAGCGGTGGGACCGGGCTGCGGGGGCGCGGGCGATGGTGGCGGCTCCGGTGGTGGGGCTGGCACTGGGGGCCCTGGCGGCCGGGGCGGGGGCGCTGGTGGCCTGGCGGGCGGGCGGGCCGCTCGGCGCGGTGACGGCGGTGGGGGTGCTCGCCGGGCTGACCCGCGGGCTGCACCTGGACGGCCTGGCGGACGTCGCGGACGGGCTGGGCAGCGGGAAGCCGGCCGAGGACGCGCTGCGCATCATGAAGCAGTCCGACATCGGCCCGTTCGGCGTGCTCACCCTGGTCCTCGCGCTGCTGGCGCAGATCGCGGCGCTGGCCGGGCAGTTCGGGCACTCGCCGCTGCGCGGCGCGCTCGCGGTGCTGGCCTCGGCGGCGGCCGCCCGGTGCGCGCTCGCCTGGGGCTGCCTGCGGTCGGTGCCGGCCGCCCGACCGGGCGGGTTGGGCGCGATGGTGGCGAGCACGGTGACACCCGCCGGGGCGATCGCCGGGACGGCCGGCACGGCACTGGCCCTGGCCGCGCTCGGACTGTTCGACGGATGGTCAGCCCTCCGCCTCCCGCTGGCCCTTGTGCTCGGGGCGGGCTGCGCCCGGCTGCTGCTCGGACGGTGCGTGCGACGGTTCGGCGGAATCACCGGGGACGTGCTCGGGGCGATGGCCGAGACCGCCGCGACCGGCACGTTGTTCGCCCTGGCGTTGCTCGGCTGACACCGGGCGGCGCGTGATCCCACCATGCGGACTACCATGCGTGGAGCACCGCAGCCCTGCACCGTGGCAGGTCCTGCCGCCCGGCGCGTACCGAGGAGCCGGGACCTCTGGTGTGCGTGCCCGTCCGGCGGGTGCGCGTAGCCAGGGGGCCCGGACCCGGAGGCCCGCCGGCGGACGGCCTGCGACGGCGGGCTGCGCCGGCGCGGCAGCCTCGCCGCGACCGGCCGTGGACCGCGAAAGAACAGGACGCATTACGTGACTGCATTGTCTGTGAGCACCTCCTCCGCCGCCTCGCTGCGCGCGGACGCCCTGGTGGTCGGTGTCGCGAAGGGCCCGAAGGGCATTGTGCTGGCCCCCGGCACCGAGGCCGTGAACGAGGCGTTCGAGGGCAAGCTGGCCGAGGTCCTCAGCACCCTGGGCGCGACCGGCGCCGAGGGCGAGGCCGTGAAGGTCCCCTCCCCCGCCGGCCTGAAGGCCGCGCTCGTGCTCGCGGTCGGCCTCGGCGAGGCCGAGGAGGGCTACGCGCTGGAGGCTCTGCGCTGCGCCGCCGGTGTCGCCGCCCGTACCCTGGCCGGCACCAAGAAGGTCGCGCTGGCCCTGCCGGTCGAGTCCGCGGAGGAGGTCGAGGCGGTCGCGCTGGGCGGCCTGCTCGGCTCGTACGCCTTCGGCACGTACAAGGCCAACGGCAACGGCAAGGAGCCGGTCGGCGAGCTGGTCGTGCTGGCCGCCCGCAAGGGCAGCAAGGACGCCAAGGCCGCCGTGGAGCGGGCCGCCGCGATCGGCGAGGAGATGAACCGCGCCCGCGACCTGGTCAACACCGCGCCGAACGACCTGAACCCGAAGAGCTTCGCCGCGATCGCCCAGGCGGCCGGCAAGGAGCACGGCCTCAAGGTCGAGGTGCTGGACGAGAAGGCGCTGACCAAGGGCGGCTTCGGCGGCCTGCTGGGCGTCGGCACCGGCTCGGTGAACCCGCCCCGCCTGGTGAAGGTGGCCTACACCCACCCGAAGGCCAAGGCCACCCTGGCGTTCGTCGGCAAGGGCATCACCTACGACTCGGGCGGCATCTCGCTGAAGCCGGCCGGCCACAACGAGACCATGAAGTGCGACATGGCCGGCGCCGCCGCCGTGTTCGCCGCCGTGGTGGCCGCCAAGCGCCTCGGCCTGGCCGTCAACGTGACCGGCTGGCTGGCGCTGGCCGAGAACATGCCGTCCGGCTCCGCCACCCGCCCGGGCGACGTGCTGCGCATCTACGGCGGCAAGACCGTCGAGGTGCTGAACACCGACGCCGAGGGCCGCCTGGTGCTGGCCGACGCCATCGTGCGGGCCGGCGAGGAGAACCCGGACGTCATCATCGACGTGGCCACCCTGACCGGCGCCATGGTGATGGCCCTGGGCAACCGGATGTTCGGCGTGATGGCCAACAGCGACGAGCTGCGCGACGACCTGCACGCCCTCGCGGGCGAGGTGGGCGAGCAGTCCTGGCCGCTGCCACTGCCGGCCGACCTGCGCAAGGGGATGACCGAGTCGACCATCGCCGACCTGGCCAACATGGGCGATCGGATGGGCGGCGGCCTGGTGGCCGGTCTGTTCCTGAAGGAGTTCGTGGCCGAGGGCATCGACTGGGCGCACCTGGACATCGCCGGCCCGGCGTTCCACGAGGGCGCGCCGTTCGGCTACACCCCGAAGGGCGGCACCGCGAGCGCGGTGCGCACCCTGGTGCGCTTCGCCGAGCGGACGGCCAACGCCAAGGCCTGATCCGAGCGGATCTGAGCCCCGACGGGGGCCCGGCGCGGGTGCGCTGGGCCCCCGTCGGCGTTCCCGCGCGGGTTACCTGCGAGTAAGCCCGGAATCCCCACCGCACCTCTGTTCGCCAAGGGCGAAACTTTGTTCCGCACTGCGGAAGAGGAGTCCCCGAAGCGAGCGGAAGACGCCCGTCCGGCGGCTGTCAACAAGGCCTTGAGCTGCGATGATGCCCTTCCGTCGGGGGTATTCCCGCCCCGGTGACCACTCTGCGGGACACCCCTGGGGCGGACCCGGACATCAGCCACCGCGAACAAGTGCGAAGATGTATTTCCGGCACGACTGGGCGCCCCACAAAGGCTTCCGACCCACCGGACCGCGACCGGCCCGGCGACCCACCCCATGCATGGAGGACGTGACGTGGCGAACGACGCCAGCACCGTTTTCGACGTAGTCATTCTCGGAGGCGGAAGCGGCGGTTACGCCGCGGCGCTCCGCGCCGCTCAGCTGGGCCTGAGTGTTGCCCTGGTCGAGAAGGGTGAGCTGGGCGGCACTTGCCTGCACCGCGGCTGCATCCCGACCAAGGCGCTGCTGCACGCCGCGGAGATCGCGGACGAGACGAAGGAGGCCGCCGAGTTCGGCGTTCTGGCCACCTTCCAGGGCATCGACATCAACGGCGTCCACAAGTACAAGGACGACGTCATCGCCGGCCTGTACAAGGGCCTCCAGGGCCTGGTGGCGTCCCGCAAGGTCACCTTCATCCAGGGCGAGGGCAAGCTCTCCTCGCAGACCTCGGTTGACGTGAACGGCCAGCGCATCGAAGGCCGCCACATCGTCCTGGCCACCGGTTCCGTGCCGCGCTCGATCCCGGGCCTGGAGATCGACGGCAACCGCGTGATCTCCTCGGACCACGCCCTCAAGCTCGACCGCATCCCGAAGTCGGCCGTCATCCTCGGCGGCGGCGTGATCGGCGTCGAGTTCGCCTCGGTCTGGAAGTCCTTCGGCGTCGAGGTCACCATCGTCGAGGCGCTGCCGCACCTCGTCCCGCTGGAGGACGAGAACTCCTCCAAGCTGCTGGAGCGCGCGTTCCGCAAGCGCGGCATCAAGTTCGAGCTGAAGGCCCGCTTCTCGGGCGTCGAGTACACCGAGACCGGTGTCCGCGTCTCCACCGAGAACGGCAAGCAGATCGACGCCGACCTGCTGCTCGTCGCCATCGGCCGCGGCCCGGTCTCGGCCGGCCTCGGCTACGAGGAGAACGGCGTCGCGATGGACCGCGGCTACGTCCTGGTCGACGAGTACATGCGCACCAACGTGCCCACCATCTCCGCCGTCGGCGACCTCGCCCCGACCCTGCAGCTGGCCCACGTCGGCTTCGCCGAGGGCATCCTGGTCGCCGAGCGCCTGGCCGGCCTCAAGCCGGTGCCGATCGACTACGACGGCGTCCCGCGCGTGACCTACTCCAACCCCGAGGTGGCCTCCGTCGGCATCTCCGAGGCCAAGGCCGTCGAGCTGTACGGCAAGGAGAAGGTCGTCACCCTCAAGTACAACCTGGCCGGCAACGGCAAGAGCAAGATCCTGAAGACCGCCGGCGAGATCAAGCTCGTCCAGGTCAAGGACGGCGCCGTGGTCGGCGTCCACATGGTCGGCGCCCGCATGGGCGAGCAGGTCGGCGAAGCCCAGCTGATCTACAACTGGGAGGCCCTGCCGGCCGAGGTCGCGCAGCTCATCCACGCGCACCCGACCCAGTCCGAGGCCCTGGGCGAGGCGCACCTGGCGCTGGCCGGCAAGCCGCTGCACGCGCACGACTGATCGCGCCCCACACCCCCCTTTTCCGGTACTTCCCGTACGCAAGTACTTCCGTACGCAAGACTTGATAGGAGTCGCTGAAACCATGGCGGTCTCAGTAACACTGCCCGCACTGGGCGAGAGCGTTTCCGAGGGCACTGTCACCCGTTGGCTGAAGGCCGAGGGTGAGCGTGTCGAGGTCGACGAGCCGCTGCTCGAGGTCTCGACCGACAAGGTCGACACCGAGATCCCGGCCCCGGCTTCCGGCATCCTCTCCTCGATCAAGGTCGGCGAGGACGAGACCGTCGAGGTCGGCGCCGAGCTGGCGATCATCGACGACGGCTCCGGCGCCCCGGCTGCCGCTCCGGCCCCGGTCGCCGAGGCCGCGCCCGTCGCCGCCCCGGTCGCCGCCGCTCCGGCTCCGGTGGCCGAGGCCCCGGTCGCCGCTCCGGCCGCTCCGGCCGCTCCGGCTGCTCCGGCTGCTCCGGCCGGCGACGCCACCCCGGTGCTGCTGCCCGCCCTGGGCGAGTCCGTCACCGAGGGCACCGTCACCCGCTGGCTGAAGGCCGAGGGTGAGACGGTCGAGGTCGACGAGCCGCTGCTGGAGGTCTCCACCGACAAGGTCGACACCGAGATCCCGTCGCCGGTCGCCGGCACCCTGGTGAAGATCCTGGTCGGCGAGGACGAGACCGCCGAGGTCGGCGCCCAGCTCGCGCTGATCGGTGCCGCGGGCGCGGTCGCCGCGGCTCCGGCTCCGGTCGCCGCTCCGGCCCCGGTTGCCGCCCCCGCTCCGGTTGCCCCGGCTGCCCCGGTCGCCGCTCCGGCTCCGGTTGCCCCGGCTGCCCCGGTCGCCGCTCCGGCTCCGGTTGCCCCGGCTGCCCCGGTCGCCGCCCCCGCTCCGGTCGCCCCGGCTGCCCCGGTCGCCGCCCCCGCTCCGGTCGCCCCGGCTGCTCCGGTCGCCCAGGCTGCCGACAGCGGTGACGCCTACGTCACCCCGCTGGTGCGCAAGCTCGCCGCCGAGCACGGCGTCGCGCTGTCCTCCGTCGCCGGCACCGGCGTCGGCGGCCGCATCCGCAAGCAGGACGTCATCGCCGCCGCGGAGGCCGCCAAGGCCGCTCCGGCCCCGGTCGCCGCTGCCGCCCCGGCCGCCGCGCCGAAGGCCGTCGCCGCGCCGTCCGCCCTGCGCGGCCAGACGGTCAAGATGACCCGCATGCGCAAGGTCATCGGCGACAACATGCTGAAGGCCCTGCACGAGCAGGCCCAGCTGACCAGCGTGGTCGAGGTGGACGTCACCAAGATCATGTCGCTGCGCGGCAAGGCCAAGGACTCCTTCCTGGCCCGCGAGGGCGTGAAGCTGTCCCCGATGCCGTTCTTCGTCAAGGCCGCCGCCCAGGCGCTGAAGGCCCACGCGGTCATCAACGCCCGGATCAACGAGGCCGAGGGCACCATCACCTACTTCGACACCGAGAACATCGGTATCGCGGTGGACTCCGAGAAGGGTCTGATGACCCCGGTCATCAAGGGTGCGGGCGACCTCAACATCGCCGGCATCTCGAAGAAGACCGCCGAGCTGGCCAGCAAGGTCCGCGACAGCAAGATCACCCCGGACGAGCTGTCCGGCGCCACCTTCACCATCAGCAACACCGGTTCGCGCGGTGCGCTGTTCGACACCGTGATCGTGCCGCCGAACCAGGTCGCCATCCTGGGCATCGGCGCCACCGTCAAGCGCCCGGTGGTCATCGAGGCCGACGGCGGCACCGCCATCGGCATCCGTGACATGACCTACCTGTCGCTCTCCTACGACCACCGCCTGGTGGACGGCGCCGACGCCGCCCGCTACCTGGTCGCGGTCAAGGAGATCCTGGAGGCCGGCGAGTTCGAGGTCGAGCTCGGCCTCTGACCCCTCCACGGTCCCCGCGGAACCCCGCGTCGTCCCCGGACGGCGTGGGGTTCCGCTGTTCCCGGCGCGGGGTTCCGCTGTTCCCGGCGCCGCGCCGCGCCGGGGCAGGGCATGCGCGGACGCGGGCGAACGGGGATGCTGGAGCGGTGATGGACGAGACCGACTTCTGGCAGATCATCGACGAGACCCGGGACGCCGCCGACGGCGACCCCGACGAGCAGGCCGACCGGCTGGTGGAGCAGCTCGTCCAACTGACCCCGGACGACGTGATCGACTTCGCCCGGCTGTTCGAGGCCCGGTTCCAGCGCGCCTACCGCTCCGACCTGTGGGGCGCGGCCTACCTGCTGCTGGACGGCGCCTCCGAGGACACCTTCGACTACTTCCGGTGCTGGCTGATCGCCCAGGGCCGGGAGGTCTTCGAGGGCGGGCTGGCCGAGCCCGACGACCTGGCGGACCTGCTGCCCGAGTTCGACGAGGAAGAGGACGGCGAGGCCGAGGACATCGGCTACGCCGCCGACGAGGCGTACGAACGGCTGACCGGGCTGCCGCTGCCCGAGGTGGGCGGGCGGCAGGCCGGACGGCCGTCCGGGGCGGCGCTGGACTTCGACGACCCGGACGTGATGGCGAAGCGCTTCCCCAAGCTCTGGGAGCGGTACGGGGACTGAGCGGGCACCAGGGAGCCGGCCGGCGGGCGCCCGCCGGCCGGCTGTCGGCTCTCAGGTGGAACTGCCGGACGAGCTGTCCTGCTTGATGCCCTTGAGGATCTGGTCCAGCACCGAGGAGTCCGGGGCGGCCGGATCGTCGTCCACACCGCCCTCGAAGACCACGTAGCCGCCGCCCTTGGCCGGGACGGCGGCCAGCAGGACGTAGCCCTGGGTGCCGTCCGAGGTGCGCACGTGCCAGCGGGTCGCGTAGCCGAGCACGCCGGCGACGCTGACGTAGCCGGAGCCGGAGTCGGTGTGCGAGGTGATCCCGGTGAAGATCAGCCCGGCGTAGGTGGGCATCGCGGCGTCGGCGGCCGCCTTGGGGGTGGCGCCCTGGATGGTGTCCTTCCCGACCGAGAACTGACCGCGGATGCAGGAGTTGCCGTCCGGGCAGGTGTAGCGGCCGCTGCCGAGGGAGACCGTCGAGTGCGCGGAGTCGGTCGCCGCGTCCCAGCCCTCGAAGACCGGGACGGTGATCGCGTGCTGCGGGTCGGGGACGGTGGTCTTGAGGACCGGCACGGGCTTGGGCACCGGCACCGTCGGGCTGGTGGTCGGCCGGGTCGGGGTCGGGCTGGGCGCGGGGTTGTCGCTCTGGGTGATGGTGACCGTGGGGTTCGGCGTCGGGTCCGCCTTGGGGTCGCCGCCGCTGAGCATGATCCCGGCGACGATCCCGCCCACGGCCAGCACGCCGACCGAGATGCCGATGATCATGCCGGCCTTGCTCTTCGCGGGGCCCTGCGGCGGGTAGCCCGGGCCCGGGTAGCCGTAGCCCGCGCCCTGGGCCGGGTAGCCGCCCTGGCCCTGGTACGGGTTCTGGCCCTGGTAGGCGTCCTGGGCGGGGTAGCCGTAGCCGGCCGCCGGGGCGGCGTCCTGGCCCGGGTAGCCGTAGGACGGGGCCGCGGCGCCGCCCGGGTACCCGTAGCCGGGCTTCTGCTCGGAGGGTTGCCAGGTCTGGGTCGGGGCGTCGGCGAGCGGGCCCGCGACGCCGCCCTGGAGCGGCCGGACCTCGTTGGTCCAGGCGTTGCCGTCCCACCAGCGCTCGTGACCGGGGGTGCCGTCCGCACCCGGGACCGGGTACCACCCGGGAGGCGTCGAGTTGCTCACGGCCGTACGGTACCCGGCGCGGCGGTGGTCCAGACAGGGAAGGTGGGTCACGACTCTGCACCGCCCCGGACACCCGTCCGGGAGGCTGTGGGGAGGCGGTGGGGAGGCCCGGTTTCGGGGCTCAGTCAGCCAGGCGGCGGGCCATCCAGATGTCGTCCACGTAGCTGCCGTCGATCAGGAACTCCTCGGCCAGCGAGCCCTCGACGACGAAGCCGCAGCTCTCGTAGAGGCGGCGGGCCGGGGCGTTCCAGCCGAGCACCCGCAGGGTCATCTTGCGGGCGCCCGCGGCCCGGGCCGCGGCGCAGGCGGCCTCGACCAGGCGGCGGCCGATGCCCCGGCCGCGGACCGTGCCGGCGACGCCCAGGCCCTGGATCTGGCGGACGTGACGGTTGCTCGCCAGCGGGGTGGCCGGGACCTGGCGGACGTAGCCGACGATCCGTCCGTCCAGGACGGCGAGCAGGAACTGCTCCGGGGTGTGGCGCTCGTCGAAGACCGCGTCCTCGGCGGGCGGCTCCGGGGAGACGTCGGACAGCGTGGACCAGGCGGCGCGGTTGAGGAGGGCGAGTTCGCGCTCGTCCTCGGGCTGCGCCGGACGGATGATCAGATCGTCGTCGGGCATGCGCGCCATGCTAATGAGGCGCCTGCGAACGGGACAGCCGTTTGTGGCCGTCAGGGACTGCCGGGAACGTTCGGCCTGCGAGGATGGAGGCATGCGCATCGCTGTCACAGGCTCCACGGGTTTGATCGGTTCGGCGCTCGTCCGCTCCCTGCTGGCGGACGGCCACGAGGTGGTCCGGCTGGTCCGGCACCGGTCCAGGACGGGGCCGCAGCCCGACGGCAGCACCGCGATCGGCTGGAACCCGCTGCTCGGCGAGGTCGAGCGGGACGGGCTGACCGAGGTCCAGGCCGTGGTGCACCTGGCCGGCGCCGGGGTCGGCGACCGCCGCTGGACGGACGCCTACAAGCGGGAGATCCGGGAGAGCCGGGTCTACGGCACCGAGACGCTGGCCGTCGCCCTGGCCGGGCTCAAGGAGCCGCCGCAGGTCCTCGTGAGCGCCTCCGCGGTCGGCTGGTACGGGCAGACCGGCGACCGGGTGATCGACGAGGACTCCCCCGCCGGCGACGACTTCCTGGCCGAGGTCTGCCTGGAGTGGGAGGCCGCCGCCAGGCCCGCCGAGCGGGCCGGGATCCGGGTCGTCCACCCGCGCACCGGCATGGTGCTGTCCGCGAGCGGCGGGGCGGGCGGGCGGCTGTTCCCGCTGTTCCGGCTGGGCCTGGGCGGGCGGCTCGGCAGCGGGCGGCAGTACTGGAGCTTCATCTCGCTGCACGACGAGGTGGCCGCGCTCCGCTTCCTGATGGATCACGACGACCTGTCCGGCGCCTTCAACCTGACGGCACCGAACCCCGTGACCAACGCCGAACTGACCACGGCGATGGGGCGGGCGCTGAGGCGGCCGACGCCGTTCCCGGTGCCGGAGCCGGTGCTCAAGGCGGTGCTGGGCGAGCTGGCGGTCGAGGCGGTCGGCAGCCACCGGGTGGTGCCGCGGCGACTGCTGGACGCGGGCTTCCGCTTCACGCACCCGGACGTGTACTCGGCGGTGCTCGCGGCGCTCTGACGTACGAGCACCGCTCTGACGTACGCGCGCCGCGCCCCGTGCGTACCTCCGGCTACGGCATCCGCCCTGGCCAGGGGCATATGCCGGGCGGGGTCGGACGGGGCTCCGGGAGGGGGCGCACGGGAGCACACGGCGGGCGCGTCGCACGCCCCCGGTGACCGTGCGCGCCCGCCGACCCCGAACCCGGCCGCCACGGCGCACTGTCCGTGACCGCGCCCCCGTCCGGTGCCGGACAACCCTGCCCGGCCCCCGGATCCGGTCCGATGTGCTTGTCTGATGCTCACACTGACTGGGCATCACCTTCGTCGGACCGTGTCCCGGCACCCCGCTGCCTGCGTCGGCCGGAGCCCCGGGACCAGGGAGGGAGCACCCCAGTGCCCACGTACGACTTCACCCGCCGCGCCCGTCGGCCGTCCGACCCGGACGTCGTCGTGGTCGGCGCCGGACTCGCGGGTCTGGCCGCCGCCCGGGCGCTCACCGGCCACGGCCTCACCGTTCACGTCCTGGAGACCACCGAACGGATCGGCGGCCGGATGGCCACCCGCGAGCTGGACGGATTCCGGCTCGACGACGGCAGCCACCTGCTGAACACCGCCTTCCCCGAGCTGCGCCGCACGCTCGACCTCGACCGCCTCGACCTGCGCCCGCTCGCGCCCGGCGTACTCGTGCACAGCGGCGGCCGCCGCTACCGCGCCGGGGACCCGCAGCTCACCGCCGCCCGACAGGCCGCCACCCGGGCCCCGCTCGGCAGCCCGCTGGACAAGGCCCGGCTGGGCAGCTGGCTCGGCCGGCTCGCCACCACCCCGATCAGCCGGCTGCAGGCCCGGCCGGAGACCACCGCCGCCCGCGCGCTGGCCGGCCACGGACTCGCCCCGCGCACCGTCGACGGCTTCCTGCGCCCGCTGCTCAGCGCCCTGCTCAGCGACCCGGCGCTCGGCACCAGCAGCCGCGTCGCCGACCTGGTGCTGCGCTCCTACGCCCGCGGGCGGCTCTGTCTGCCCGCCGGCGGGATCGCGGCCGTGCCGGCCCAACTGGCCGCCGCCCTGCCCGCCGGCACCGTCCGCACCGGGGTGCAGGTCACCTCGATCGCCGCGGACGGCGTGGAGACCCTCACCCACGGACGGATCGGCGCCCAGGCCGTCATCGTCGCCACCGACGCCCGGTCCGCCGCCGAACTGCTGCCCGGGCTGCGACTGCCCGACTTCCACTCCGTCACGACCTTCTACCACGCGGCCGACCGCTCCCCGCTGGGCGAGGCCGTCCTGCTACTCGACGGCGAACGGCCGGACGGGCACCCGCCGCTGGTCTCGCACTCACTGGTGCTCAGCGAGCTGCACCCGTCCTACGCCCCGGCCGGCCAGGCGCTGATCGCCACCACCGTGCTCGGGCGGCGCACCTTCGACGCGGGCGGCCCCGCCGGACTGGAACCGTCCGTCCGGGCCCGGCTCACCGAGCTGTACGGCGCCTCGACGACGGGCTGGCAGTTCCTCAGCGTGCGGCACGTCCCGGACGCGCTGCCCACGATGCCGCCGCCGCACAACCCCCGGCGCCCGGTACGGCTGGTGGCCGGGCTGTACGTCGCCGGGGACCACCGGGACACCAGCACGGTGCAGGGGGCGCTGGTGTCCGGACGGCGGGCGGCGCGGGCGGTGCTGCGCGACCTCGGCGTCCCGTCCGACGTGCGGGAGGCGACGGCGGCGGCCTGAGGCCGCGTCGCGCGGCCCTCCGACCGGGGGCGCCGCGGTGCCCGAACACGCCAGCGGTCTGCCGGGGTGACAGACCGACGGCGTGCCAGGATGCCGGATGTGACGGATCTGACCGCTCATCGGATGATTCACCCGAAGTCGACCGTTCGGCCGATGTCGAGCGTTCGCCCGATGTCGACGGTTCGGCCGCTCGCGCGATGAGCGCCGACACCGCCCAGCCGGTGACCCTCGTCCTGATCCCCGCCGCAGCCGTGGCCGCGCCGCTGCTCGCCCACCGGCTGCTGCGGTGGATCGCCGTACCGACCGTCGTGGTCGAGATCGTGCTCGGAGTGCTGATCGGTCCGGACGTCCTGGGCTGGGCGCAGGTCGACGACCTGGTCGACGCGCTCTCCCAGTTCGGCCTGGCCATGCTGATGTTCCTGGCCGGGTACGAGATCGACTTCGCCAAGCTGCGCGGCGGCCCGCTGAAACGGGCGGGCACCGCATGGCTGGTCTCGCTGGTCGCGGCCCTCGGCGTGGGCGCACTGGTCAACCCGAACCCGTTGGACGGCGCCTTCGCCGGGCTCGTGCTCACCACCACCGCGATCGGCACGATCCTGCCGATCCTCCGCGACTCCGGCGAACTGCCCACGCCCTTCGGCTCGTCGGTGATGGCCACCGGGGCGGTCGGCGAGTTCGGGCCGATCATCGCGATCGCCGCCCTGCTCAGCGGCAACTCCCCGGCCCGGACGGCGGTCATCCTCGGTGCCTTCGCGGTGATCACCGCCGTCGCCGTGCTCGCCGCCCGCCGACCCGCCCCGCCTGGACCACCCGGCTCATCGAGCGCACCCTGCGCACCTCGGGGCAGTTCGCGATCCGCGCGGTGATCCTGGTACCGGCCGCCATGGTCGCCGCCGCCCTCTGGCTCGACCTCGACATGCTGCTCGGCGCCTTCACCGCCGGGATCGTCTCCCGACTGCTGCTGTCCGACATCCGGCGGGCCGAGGACGAGGTGATCGAGGCCAAACTGGAGGCCATCGGCTTCGGCTTCCTGGTGCCGGTCTTCTTCGTGGTCAGCGGGATGAACCTGGTGTTCCCGCTGACGGCGCAGCGGGTGCGCGGCGCCGTACGGCCGCCGGTGGCGGAGGGCGGGGAGAAGCCGAGGGTCCGGGCCGAGAGCTGGTAGCCCTCGGCCCCGCACGCCGGGCCCCTCAGATCACCCCCGCCTGGCGGGCCGTCTCCTCGAAGGCGCGGGCCACCGGGCTGCCCCGGTACGGGGTGAGGCGGCGGTGGAAGTCCCGGACGTACTCCAGCGAGCGGGCCGAGCGCATCTCCCCCGCCGCGCGCAGCGCGTCGGTGGCCATGGTGCAGGCCTCGTCGAGGTCCCCCATGCCGAGCCGGGCGGTGGCCAGCACCAGCCGGCAGAAGATCCGGCTGCGCGCGTAGGCGGGCGAGCGCAGCCGCAGCGACTTCTCGGCGTGCTGCGCGGAGGTGCGCCACTGCTGGAGGTCGCGGTAGCAGTGGGCGAACTCGTCGGAGAGCTGGGCCTCGTCGAAGTACCGCGCCCAGGACGGGAGTTCGTCGCCGCTGCGGGCCGCCGCCAGGGCCCGCTCGGCGCGCACCAGCGCGGTGGTGCAGGACCGGACGTCGCCCAGCAGACCGTGCCCGCGCGCCTCGGCGGCGTGCATCAGCGACTGGACCACCGGCGGCACGGCGGTGCCCACGCCCTGCTGGGCGACCCTGGCGAGCTGCACCGCCTCCCGGCCGTGGCCCAGGTGGACGGCCTGCTGGCTCATCGTCACCAGCACGTAGCCGCCCAGCGCGCGGTCCCCCGCGGCCTGGGACAGGCGCAGCGCCTGGACGAAGTAGCGCTGGGCCAGGCCGTGCGCGGCGATGTCGAAGGACGTCCAGCCGGCCAGCCTGGTCAGGTCGGCGACCGCGCCGAACAGCGCCCGGCCGATCTGCTCGCCGTAGCGGCCGCGCAGCATCGGCTCGGCCTCGCTCTCCAGGTAGCGGACCAGTGCCTGGCGGGCGTGGCCGCCGCCGTAGGCGTGGTCGAGCGCGCGGAAGAGGTCGCCGACGGCGCGGATGGCGGCGATGTCCCCGCGGCCGACCCGCAGGACGGGACGGGACTCGCGGGTCGGGTCGGTGTACGGCGGTTCGACGGCGACCGGCGGGCGGCGGCTCTGGATGGGCACCCGGCCGATGGTGGGGGCGGTGCCGGTCGTCCCGGCCGTGCTGCGCGCGGTGGGCACACCCGGCGCACCGGGGGCGCCGGGCAGGCCGGGGGCGCCGAGGGCCTGGCTGCGCGCCGGGCTCGCGGGGGACGCGCCGGGCGCGCCCTGCCCGGGGGCGCCGGTGACGGCCGCGGAGGCGGCGGACGGCGGGCCGGTGGCGGTGTCCGGACGGGCCAGGGTGGAACCGTCCCGGGCGACCCGCTCGTCGGTGCGGCCGATCAGCCAGTCCCGGCTGGGGACGACCAGGCCGGCCGGGGTGAAGGCGATCCGGCGCAGCTCGGACTGCGGGCCGTTGTCCTTGCGCCACATGCTCGCCACGATGTCCACCGCCTCCTGCGGGGTCTCGGCGAACTCCAGGCCGGCGTAGACCGGGGCGCAGGCGTCCAGGCCGAGGTCCTGGGCGGTGAGGCGGCGGCCGAGGCGACGGGTGAAGACCTCGGCGATCAGGGCGGGAGTGGCGCCGCGGGGCTGCTGGCCGCGCAGCCAGCGGGTGACCGAGGTCTTGTCGTAGCGCAGGTCGAGGCCGTGCTCCAGGCCGAGCTGGTCGACCCGGCGGGCCAGGCCGGCGTGCGAGAAGCCGGCCTCCTCGATCAGTGCGGCGAGCTGGCCGTTCTGCGGGCCCGGGCCGACGTGGCCGGTGCCCCGCGCGGGGGCGGCGCCGGTCTCGTGCCGGTCGGGTGTGGCCTGCGCGGGCAGCCGCAGTTCGTCGGCGGTCGGGGCGTCGTCGGTCAGCGTGTCGCCGGTCAGGGCGTTGGGGGCCAGGGCGTCGGGGGCGTCCGGAAGGGTCCGGCCGACCGGCCCTCGGTGCTGGCCGAGCGGGTCGAGCGGTCCGTACGCCGGGCTGTCGGTTGCAGGCCGTTGGGGCATGTCTGTCAACACCTCTCGGACGTCGCACCGGGCTCTACCAGCACTTCGGCTGCCTGGGGCGGCGCCCCCTGTCGGGAATCGGCGTGAATGTAGCGAGCATTCGGGCGCTATGGGTGGATCTGACCGAGCAATCCTCCGAACGGGTGAAGCAACCGCGCCCATTGTGGGGAAGCGGGGGCACCATGGGTTTGGCCTTCTGCGGTCGAACCGTCGATCGACCCTCGTAGTGGTTGCCGCCACAGCCCCCGGGGATGCTGTGGTGGCCCGCCACATGGGAGCCGGGGCGCCGGATTCCTACCGTTCTCGGCCATGGACACCACTACAGCGCGCCCGCTCGACGGCCGCACGGCCCTGGTCACCGGCGCCGCCTCGGGCATCGGCCGGGCCTGCGCCGAGGCCTTCGCCGGGGCCGGCGCCCGGGTCTACGTCGTCGACCTCGCGGCCGGCCCGGCCGAGGAGCTCGCGCGGCGGATCGGCGGCCACGCGATCGTCACCGACCTCTCCGACCCCGCGGCCGTGGACGCCCTGCCGGCCGACGCCGACATCGTGGTCAACAACGCCGGGCTCCAACACGTCGCGCCGGTGCACGAGTTCCCGCCCGAGCGCTTCACGCTCATCCAACGCGTCATGGTGGAGGCCCCGTTCCGCATCCTGCGCCGGACCCTGCCGCACATGTACGAGCGGGAGTGGGGCCGGGTCGTCAACGTCTCCTCCGTCCACGGGCTGCGCGCCAGCGCCTTCAAGTCCGCGTACGTCACCGCGAAGCACGCCCTGGAGGGCCTGAGCAAGACCGTCGCCCTGGAGGGCGCGCCGCACGGCGTCACCAGCAACTGCATCAACCCGGGCTACGTCCGAACCCCCCTGGTGGAGAAGCAGATCGCCGCCCAGGCGCTCGCCCACGGCATCCGCGAGGACGAGGTGGTGGAGCGGATCATGCTCGACCGCACCGCCGTGAAGCGCCTCATCGAACCCGACGAGGTCGCCCAACTCGCCCTCTGGCTCTGCTCCCCCGCCGCGTCCTACATCACCGGCGCCAGCCTTCCCCTCGACGGCGGCTGGACGGCGCACTGACCGGCCGGGCCGTGGCGCCTGCCACCATGCCCGCACCGACCACTGTGTGATCCCCCCACATAGGCCTCCGCCCAGCGGATTCCTACCTTGTGGCGACACCGTCTCCCCCTCGTCTTCCCCTGTCTCTCCTCCCGTCTCCCCCGTCTCCCCCTGGCCCTGGAAGTGGTGGCACATGAACGCCCCTGCAAGCGGTGCGGCTACGCGCAGTTCACTCCCGAGAGTGGTGGCTGCCAGCCTGATCGGCACGACCATCGAGTGGTACGACTACTTCCTGTACGGAACGGCGGCAGCGCTGGTGTTCGGGAAGCTGTTCTTCCCGCACAGCGATCCGCTGACCGGGACGCTGCTGTCGTTCCTCACCTACGCCATCGGGTTCGCGGCGCGGCCGCTCGGAGCGCTGGTGTTCGGTCACTTCGGGGACCGGGTGGGGCGCAAGAGGCTGCTGGTGGTGAGCCTGCTGCTGATGGGCGGCTCGACCACGGCGATCGGCCTGCTGCCGACGTACGACTCGATCGGGGTCGCGGCGCCGGTGCTGCTGACGACGCTGCGGCTGGTGCAGGGGTTCGCGCTCGGCGGTGAGTGGGGCGGGGCCGTGCTGCTGGTGTCCGAGCACGGGGACCAGCGGCGGCGGGGGTTCTGGGCGTCCTGGCCGCAGGGCGGGGCACCGGCCGGGAACCTGCTGGCGGCGGGGGTGCTGTCGCTGATGACCACGCTGCAGTCCGACGCGGACTTCCTGTCGTGGGGGTGGCGGGTGCCGTTCCTGCTGTCGGCGGTGCTGGTGGGGATCGGGATGTGGATCCGGCTGGCGGTGGAGGAGTCGCCGCTGTTCCGGCAGGCGATGGCGAACAAGCCGGAAGCCGAACAGGCGCCGCTGGTCGGGGTGTTGAAGCACCACTGGCGGGAGGTGCTGGTGGCCATGGGGGCGCGGATGGCGGAGAACATCTCCTACTACGTGATGACGACCTTCGTGCTCACCTACGCCGTCAGCCACGCGCACTTCGCCAAGCAGAGCGCGCTGAACGCCGTACTGATCGCCTCCGCGATCCAGTTCGCGCTGATCCCGCTCTTCGGGGCACTGTCGGACCGGGTCGGGCGCAAGCCGGTGTACCTGGTGGGCGCGGCCGGGGTCGGGGTCTGGGCGTTCGTGTTCTTCGGGATGGTGGACACCCACTCGTTCCCGCAGCTGGTCCTCGCGGTGACCGTCGGGCTCGTCTTCCACAGCGCGATGTACGCGCCCCAAGCCGCCTTCTTCTCCGAGCTGTTCGCCACCCGGCTGCGCTACTCGGGCGCCTCGATCGGCGCCCAGTTCGCCTCGGTGGCCGCCGGCGCCCCGGCCCCGCTGATCGCCACCGCGCTCCTCAAGGACTACGGCAGCTCCACCCCGATCTCGGTGTACGTCGCGATCGCGGCGGCCGTCACCGTCCTGGCGGTGCTCTGCGGACGGGAGACCCGCGGGCAGGACCTCGCCGGGATCGCAGCGGAGCAGGAGCCGGCGGGGCAGTCGGCGGACGCCGCCGCGGCCGGAAAGCCCGCCGTCGCCTGAGGACCGAGCCGCTACGATCGCGATTTCTCGGAATCGACGAACCGACGCCGATTGGCGGCACGCACCATGAACCACCCTCACGAAGGCGCCGCGCCCGCGCTGCGGCGGCTGCTCGACCTGCTCGCCTCGGGCGCCGCCACCGAGGACTTCGCCGACGTGCTGGCCGACGCCCGCCACCGCGGGGCGCCGGCCGCCGTCCTCGCCGAGCTCGACGACGCCACCTGGCAGGCCCTGCGGGTCCACCGGACGCTGCGTCAACACCGGCGCCGAGAAGCCGAGTTGACCGCTCTGTTCGACACCGCCGGGGACCTCGCCGCCTCCCGGGACCTGGACACCGTGCTCCAGGCGATCGTCCGCCGGGCCCGGATGCTGCTCGGCACCGACACCGCGTACCTGACCCTCCCGGACGAGGCCGCGGGCGACACCTACATGCGGGTCACCGACGGCTCGGTCTCCGTGCTGTTCCAGACCCTGCGGCTCAGCCTCGGCGACGGCCTGGGCGGGCTGGTCGCACAGACCGCCCGCCCGTACGCCACCCCCGACTACCGCACCGACGAACGCTTCCACCACACCGGCACGATCGACGCGGGCGTGCTGGACGAAGGCCTGGTGGCGATCATCGGGGTGCCGCTGCTGCTCGGCGGGCAGGTCATCGGAGTCCTGTTCGCCGCCGACCGCTCACCCCGCGCCTTCTCTCCCGACGAGGTCGCGCTGCTCTGCACCCTGGCCGCGCACGCCGCGATCGCCCTGGACACCGCCAAGTCGCTGGCCGACACCCGGGCCGCGCTCGCCGAGCTGAACGCCGCCAACGAACTGGTCCGGGCCCACTCCGCCGCCGTCCAGCGCGCCGAGCAGGCGCACGACCGGCTCACCGACCTGGTGCTGCGCGGCGCCGAGGTGGCGGACGTCGCCGCCGCCGTCGCGACGCTGCTGGGCGGGGAGATAGCGGTCCTGGACGCCGAGGGCGAGCCGCTCGCCGGACGGTCCGCACCCGCCGCCGAACTGGCCGGCGCGGTCGCCGCCTCCCGCATCGAGGGCCGGTCCGTACGGCACGGCGAGCAGTGGGTGTGCGCGGTCCTCGCCGGGCACGACACGCTCGGCACCATGGTGCTGCGCGGACGGCCCGACCTCGACGACGCCGACCGGCGGCTGTTCGAACGGGCCAGCGTGGTGACCGCGCTGCTCCTGCTGCTGCGCCGCTCGGTGGCCGAAACCGAGAACCGGGTCCGCGGCGAGCTGGTCACCGACCTGCTGACCGCGCCCGAACGCGACCCGGCCGGGCTCACCGCCCGCGGGCGCCGGCTCGGCGTCGACCTCGCCCGGCCGCACCTGGTGCTGGTCGCCGAACCCGCCGGTCCGGCTGGGTCGGCCGGTGCGGCTGGTCCGGCCGGCGACGCGAGCGGTGCTGGTGCCGGTGGCGGTGGCGGTGGCGGTGCCGGTGGCGGTGCCGGTGCCGGTGGCGCGACCGGTGCCGACCGGGGACGGCTGGCGAGCGCGGCCCGGCGGTACCTGTTCGGCTCCCGCGGCGTCAGCGCCGAGCACGGCGGGGCGGTGGTGCTGCTGGTGCCCGTCGAGACCGGCGGCGCCGAGGACCCGGAGGAGACCGCCCGGCAGGCCGCCGAACGGCTGGCCCGGCTGGCCGGGTTCCCGGTCACCGTCGGCGCTGGCCGCCCGGCCGCCGGCCCGCCCGCGCTGGCCGCCGCGTACGCCGAGGGCCTGCGCTGCGTCCGCGCCCTGCGGGTGCTCGGCCGCGCCGGCGAGGGCGCCTCGGCCCACGCCCTCGGCTTCCTCGGAGTGCTGCTCGGCGACGGCCACGACGTGGACGGCTTCGTCGGCGCCGCCCTCGGCCCGCTGCTGGAGTACGACGCCCGGCGCGGCACCGAGCTGGTCCGCACCCTGCGGGCCTACTTCGACTGCGGGGGCAGCCTCACCCGGGCCAAGGACGAGCTGCACGTCCACGTGAACACGGTGGTCCAGCGGCTGGACCGGGTGGAGGCGCTGCTCGGACGGGACTGGAACCACCCGGAGCGGTCGCTGGAGCTCCAGCTCGCGCTGCGGCTGCAGTTGCTCGCGGGGGGCTGAGCGGGAGGCCGAGCGGGGAGCCGGACGGGGCTGGGCGCGGGCCGGGCCTGCTGCCTGCCGGGCCCGGGGGCGGGGGCAGGAGAAGGGGCAGGAGAAGGCGGCTGGTCGGTGCCGCTCGGGCTGGGCGTACAGTGGCGAGGTTGGTCTCGAACGCCTGGCAAGGAGCGGCAGCGGTGAGCGAGAACGTGCGTTTCGTTTCGATGGGCATAGGTGAGCGCACCGTGCCCTACCAGGAAGCGTGGGAGGAGCAGCAGCGGCTGCACGCGCTGCGGGTCGCGGACGAGATCCCCGACACCGTCCTGCTGCTGGAGCACCAGTCCGTGTACACCATGGGCAAGCGCACCAACCCCGCCGACCTGCCGCTGGACGGCACCCCGGTGGTCGAGGTCAACCGGGGCGGCGAGATCACCTGGCACGGCCCCGGCCAGCTGGTCGGCTACCCGATCGTCAAGCTGCCCGACCCGATCGACGTCATCGCCTACGTCCGCCGGCTCGAAGAGGCGCTGATCCGCGCCGCCGCCGAGTTCGGCGTCGGAACCACCCGGGTCGAGGGCCGCAGCGGGGTCTGGGTGCTGGGCCGGTCCATCCCGGACGCCGTGGTCGACCCGGCGCAGGTGGTGGACCTCGGCAAGCTGACCCTGCGGATGGGTCTGCCGCTCGGCATCGACCCGCGGCTGGCGGGCCCCGAGTACGCGCCCTCCAACGCCGGGCAGCGCGGCGACGACCGCAAGCTCGCCGCGATCGGCGTACGGGTCGCCCGCGGGGTGACCATGCACGGCTTCGCGCTCAACTGCGACCCCGACATGACCTGGTTCGACAAGATCGTGCCGTGCGGCATCCGGGACGCGGGCGTGGCCTCGCTCTCCGGCGAGTTGGAGCGCGGGCTCTCCGCCGCCGAGGCGGCACCGGTGGTCGAGCGCCACCTCGCGGAGGTCTTCGCGGAGCTGCCCGAGCCGGCGCTCAACCGCTGAGACCGTCCCCAGAGCACGGAAGCCCCGGAGCGCGAAAGCCCCGGAGCACTGGGAATCTACTGACCGGTAGCCGTGTTGCCCTGCGATTGCAGGGCGGCAGGCCCGGCGAAGGCCGTACAACCACAGGCGTACCCTGGGGGTACCCCGTCTAGTTCTAGGAGTCGCACGTGTCCGCTGTCGCGCCCGACGGCAGGAAGCTGCTCCGCCTGGAGGTCCGCAACAGCGAGACCCCCATCGAGCGGAAGCCCGAGTGGATCAAGACCCGCGCGAAGATGGGCCCGGAGTACAACGCCCTCCAGTCGCTGGTGAAGAAGGAGGGGCTGCACACGGTCTGCCAGGAGGCCGGCTGCCCCAACATCTTCGAGTGCTGGGAAGACCGCGAGGCGACCTTCCTCATCGGCGGCGACCAGTGCACCCGCCGCTGCGACTTCTGCCAGATCGACACCGGCAAGCCCGCCGAGTTCGACCGCGACGAGCCCCGCCGGGTCGCCGAGTCCATCGTCACCATGGACCTCAACTACGCCACCATCACCGGCGTCGCCCGCGACGACCTGGAGGACGGCGGCGCGTGGCTGTACGCCGAGACCGTGCGCCAGGTGCACGCGATGACCGCCGACCGCGCGGCCGGCCGCACCGGCGTCGAGCTGCTCATCCCCGACTTCAACGCCGTCCCCGAGCAGCTGGCCGAGGTCTTCTCCTCCCGCCCCGAGGTGCTCGCGCACAACGTCGAGACCGTGCCGCGGATCTTCAAGCGGATCCGCCCGGCGTTCCGCTACGAGCGCTCGCTGGACGTCATCACCCAGGCCCGCGCGGCCGGGCTGGTGACCAAGTCCAACCTGATCCTGGGCATGGGCGAGACCCGCGAGGAGGTCAGCCAGGCGCTCGCCGACCTGGTCGGCGCCGGCTGCGAGCTCATCACCATCACCCAGTACCTGCGCCCCTCGCTGCGCCACCACCCGGTCGAGCGCTGGGTGAAGCCGCAGGAGTTCGTCGAGCTCCAGGAGGAGGCCGAGGAGCTGGGCTTCGCCGGCGTCATGTCGGGCCCGCTGGTCCGCTCCTCGTACCGGGCCGGCCGGCTCTACCGGCAGGCGCTGGAGCGGCGCGAGCAGGCCGCGGTCTGACCGGTCCGACGCGTTTGAGCCATTGGAAGGGCGGAGCTGCGGCTCCGCCCTTCCGGGTTTCACCATGCTTTGACTGCCTGGTCACAGACTGGTAACACGGGGTGGGGACGATGGACGCCCAGCAAGCGTTCGATTCTTCTCAGCCACGATCAGCCACGAGAGGAGCTGTTCGGCATGGAGATGCGGATCCGGTCGGTGCGATCGGTGGGGGCGGCGCTGCGGTTCGCCGAGAGCGTCCTGCTGGCGCCCGGCCAGCAGCACGCACGTCGCAACGCGTGGGCGGCGGTGTGCGAGAACCGTCAGCACGCGGCGGACCGCCGGCACGACGCGGTGGCCGCCGGGGCGGCGGCGAAGCCCGTACGGCCGTGAATCCCCTGCCGCGCTGAAGTCCCCGCGACGGTGGGGCCGGTCGCTGTGCGCGACGGCGTACGGGCACACGGGTCACGGTTCGGACGAACGGGTACCCGGGCTTGGATATCCCGTACCCGTGCCACGTACCATGAGCGTTATGGCGAGGGAAACATCCGAGAACCCCGGACGGCTGAAGCAGATCCGTCTGGCGTACACCATGACCAAGAAGGTCGACACCAAGATCGGCCTGATCATCGCCGGCGTCGGCCTGCTGACCTTCGGCGTGTTCCTCGCCATCGGCTTCGGGATCGAGCACCCTGTCTACCTGGGCATCCTGGGCTTCATCGTGGCCGTGCTGGCCATGGCGATCGTCTTCGGGCGCCGGGCCGAGCGCGCCGCGTTCGGGCAGATGGAGGGGCAGCCGGGCGCAGTCGCAGCGGTGCTGAACAACATCCGGCGCGGCTGGAGCTCCAACACCACGCCGGTGGCGGTCACCCGTAACCAGGACGCCGTGTACCGCGCGGTGGGCCGGGCGGGCATCGCGCTGATCGGCGAGGGCAACCCGAACCGGGTGCGCCAGCTGCTGGCCTCCGAGAAGAAGAAGATGGCCCGTGTGGTCGGCGACGTGCCGGTGCACGACATCGTGGTGGGCAACGGCGAGGGTGAGATCCCGCTGAAGAAGCTGCAGATCCACCTCATGCGACTGCCCCGCGCCATCACCGCCGCCCAGGTCACCGAGACCAACGACCGCCTGCGCGCGCTGGGCGACCTGCTCTCCAAGGCCCCGATCCCCAAGGGCCCGATGCCGAAGGGCGCCCGGATGCCCAAGGGCGGCCAGGTCCGCTGACCCTCCCCCCTCCCCTGACGACACGAGAACGGCCCCGCTGCGGAAGCTCCGCGGCGGGGCCGTTCCGACGTTCCCGGCTCCGTTTCGGGTGGGACCAGATCCGCACCTCGACGTTTCGGGTGGGACCAGATCCGCACCTCGACGTTTCGGGTGGGACTAGATCCAACGCCGTGTAGATAGAGCTGTGGGTGGCCGCGTCAAGTCGCCTGAAATGGGACGGAGCTCCTGCTAGAACCGTGTCGACCAAGATCACTGTTCGG
>NZ_JNWQ01000008.1 GCF_000716875.1 Streptomyces novaecaesareae
GAGGGTAGCCTTGCCCGCGTGAGCACCTGTGCGACCGCGTCGCGTGAACTTTCGGAGCCGCTGGCAGCGACGGCGGCGGTGGCGACCACCTGGCTGCTGGTGGAGCAGGCCGGGCCGTGGGGCGCGAAGGCGCTGGGTGAGAGCCACCTGGATCCGGCCGTGGGGCGGGCGCTGGAGGCGGCCGCGGCGGGGACGGGCGTGCGGGTGGCGCTGATCCGGCGGCCGGGGCGGCACGCGGACTGTCTGCCGACGGCGCGGCACGAGGTGCTCGTGGCGCACACGGTGCCGGGGCGCGGCTGGGTGCGCCGGGCTGGGGTGGCGGACCCGGCGGAGCTGCTGGGGCTGGACTTCGCGGCGCTGGGCGCCGGTGACCACACCGGCTTCGGGGCGGAGCACGTGGGCGGCCCGGTGGCGCTGGTGTGCACCAACGGGCGGCGGGACCGCTGCTGCGCGCTGCTGGGCCGTCCGCTCGCGGCGGAGCTGGCGGCGGCCGGGCACAGCGAGGTGTGGGAGGTGACCCACCTGGGCGGGCACCGCTTCTCCCCCACGATGCTGGTGCTGCCGTACGGCTACGCGTACGGGCGGTTGACGGCGGAGACGGCCAAGGAGGTGCTGGCGGCGACGGCGGCCGGGCACATGGTGCCGGAGTGGTCGCGGGGCTGCTCGGGCTGGGACCGTCCGGGGCAGGCGGCCGACCACGCGGTGCGGCTGGCGACCGGGGAGACCGGCGTGGACGCGCTGACGCTCACCCAGCGGCCGGACGGCGAGCGCCGTTGGCTGGTCGGGGTGCTGCACCGGGACGGCCGGGCGTGGGAGGTGGACGTGATCGAGTCGGTGAGCGAGCCGCCGCGTCCGGAGAGCTGCGGCAAGGCGGCGGGGACGCCGTCGCGGATGGACGTGCTGTCCGTACGAGGGGTCTGAAACGCGGCGGCCCCGCGCCCGTGGGGGTGGGCGCGGGACCGCCGCGGCTTGTGGTCGGTGGCCTCGGGACCAACTGGTGATCAGCCGGTGGTCAGCCGGTGGTCAGCCGGTGGCGGCCTTGCCGACGAACTCCGTGGTGTAGGTCCTGGACAGGTCGATCGTCCCTTCCTTGCCCTTGACGTCCGGGTGGAACGCCGCGAGCACCGAGAGCACCGTCTTCGGCCCGTCGGCCGGCATCACGCCGTCCGTGGTGAACATCGGCAGCGTCGCCTTGATGGCCGCCGCGTACTGGTCGGCCCCGCCCTGCGCGTAGTCGGCGGGCATCTTCGCGGCGATCTCCTCGGGGGTGTGGGTGGACATCCACTTGAGGGTCTTCACGAAGGCGTTGGCGAGCTTCTGGGTGGTGTCCTTGTTCTTCTCCACCCAGTCGATGTTCATGTACAGCGAGGACGACGGGTACAGCCCGCCGAGGGCCTGGCGCGAGCCCTCGGGAGTGCGCATGTCGTAGAGGATCTTGCCGAGGCCCTTGTCCAGGACGTTGGCGACGGTCGGGTCGGTGGTCATCCCGGCGTCGATGCTGCCCTGCTGGAGCGCGGCGATGAAGGTCTGGCCGGCGCCGACCGCGATCGGGCTGAACTCGCTGACGGCGGTGCCGTTCTTGACCGCGAGGTACTTGGTGAGGAAGTCGGTGGAGGAGCCGATGCTGGTGACGCCGAGCTTCCTGCCCTTGAAGTCGGCGCCGGACCTGATGGCGTCGGCCTGCTTGGCGGAGACGATCTCGACCTCGCCCGGGGCCTGGGAGAACTGCACCACGGACTCGACGTTCTTGCCCTTGGCCTGCAGGTCGATGGTGTGGTCGTAGAAGCCGACCGCGCCCTGGACGTCCCCGGCGAGCAGCGCGGTGGTGGCGTTGACGCCGGCGGGCTCGGTCATCAGCTCGACGTTGACGCCGGCTTCGGCGAAGAAGCCGAGCCGCTGGGTGAGCATCGCGGGCAGGTAGATGACCTTGTCCAGGCCACCGACCATGATCTTGACCTTGGGCCCGTCGACCTGCTGCCCGGCCGGGGCGGCGACGGCGCCGTGCCCGGCGGTGGCGGCGTCGTTGGCGCAGGCGGAGAGCGGGAGGAGCAGGACGGCGGCGAGGGCGGCTGCGGCGGATCTGCCGGTCGGGTGGGGGCGCATGGGTGGGGGTGCCTCTCTTCTTGCAGCAGGGGGGAGTCGGCGGTCGTCGCCCGGGTCAGCGGCCGTCGCCCGCGTCGGCGGGCTTCCAGCGGAACAGCTTCTTCTCGGCGAAGGTCAGCAGCCCCTCGGTGAACAGCGCGACGACGGCGAGGATGGTCATGGCGGCGTACACGCCGGCCGCGTTGAAGGTGCCCTGGGCGGCCGCGACGAGCAGGCCGAGGCCCTTGGTGGCGCCGATGTACTCGCCGACGATGGCGCCGATCAGCGCGAAGCCGAAGCTGACGTGCAGGCTGGTGAAGATCCAGGTGGTGGCGGCGGGGATGACCACCTGCAAGGTGACCTTGCGGTTGTCGGCGCCCAGGATGCGGGCGTTGGCGACGAGGTTGCGGTCCACCTCGCGGGCGCCCTGGAAGGCGTTGAAGAACACCGGGAAGAACACCAGCACCACGGCCGAGGCCACCTTGGAGGCCGGGCCGAGGCCGAACCAGATCAGGAAGATCGGCGCCAGCACGATCCGCGGGATGGCGTTGAGCACCTTGATGTACGGTCCGAACACGTCGGCCAGGAAGCGGATCCGGCCGAGCGCGATGCCCAGCAGCACACCGCCGACGACGCCGATCACCCAGCCGGTGAGGGCCTCGTAGAGGGTGTAGCCGATCTGCTCGCCGAGCGAGCCCTGGGCGGTGCCGTGGGTGATCCACTGCCAGATCTGGTCCCAGATCCTCGACGGCTGCGAGAAGTTGAACGGGTCGATGACGTCCGTCCGGGCGCACACCTCCCAGAGCCCGAGGAAGGCGACCAGGACCGCGACCCGGGCCGCGTACACGCCCAACTTCCGGTTGCGGGCGGCCCGTTCGCGGGCCTCGGTTCTCGTGGTGACGGCCGGGGGCGTCCCGGTGACGGCCGACGCGGTCTCAAGCGGCACGACCCGCTCCTCTCTCCCGGGTGATGCGTACCTCTTCGCCGAGCGAGGCCCAGATCTCGCGGTACAGCTCGACGAACCTCGGTTCCAGTCGGACGGCCTCCACGGTGCGCGGTCGCGGCAGGTCGACGGTGAAGATCTCCTTGACGGTGGCCGGTCCGGCCGTCATGACGACGACCCGGTCGGCGAGCGCGATGGCCTCGTCCAGGTCGTGGGTGACGAAGACAACCGACGAGCCGGTACCGGCCCACAGCTCCAGCAGCTGGTCCGACATGAGGGCGCGGGTCTGCACGTCCAGTGCCGAGAACGGCTCGTCCATCAGCAGGATCGCCGGGTCGTTGACGAAGGTCTGGGCGAGCGCCACGCGCTTGCGCATGCCGCCGGACAGCTGGTGCGGGTAGCGGTCCTCGAAGGCGCCGAGGCCGACCCGGCCCAGCCAGTCCCGGGCCCGCTCCCTGGCCTCGGCGGCGGGCACACCGCGGAAGCGGGGGCCCGCCATGACGTTGGACAGGACGGTGCGCCAGGGGAAGACGGCGTCCTGCTGGAAGACGAACCCGACCCGGGAGTTGATCCCGCTGACGGATTCCCCGTACACCCGGACCTCGCCCTCGGTGGGCTCCTCCAGGCCGCTGACCAGGGTCAGCGTGGTCGACTTGCCGCAGCCGGTGGGGCCGACGACGGCGACGAACTCGCCTTGGGCGACGGTCAGATCGAGATCGCGTACGGCGGTGTGCAGCGCCCCCGAGGGGGTGCGGAACCGTTTGGTCGCGCCGGTCAGCTCGATCGCCGGGGTGCTCATGCCCCACCTCGCGTCGCTCGGCGGGTGCTTCGCACCGGTCGCACCCCTCGATGGTTCACTCGCTCCACTCGCTCACGCATTCGGTCCTCCCGGGTCTGTGCTTGCCCCGGAAAGGTAGGAGCGGGCCCGGCTCCGGCGGGAGCCTTCTCCGCGTAGTGCGACTTCTCCGCTTTGAGGGGTGTTCTGCTCGTTTTGCTTCCGCTACAACTGCGGGGACGCGGCTGACAGAAACACGCCGGAAACGTAAGGTGTCCCGATCCCCCACCCGAGGACCCCCGCAGAACCGCCCGCAGCACGCCGCAGAACCCCCGCAGCCGCCGAGAGGAGGCCCGGATGAAGCTCCCCCACTGGCCCCGCCGGGTCTTCGCGCAGCTGCTGCTGAGCCAGACCGTCGTCACCGTCGGTGTCACCGCCGTGACCGCCGGGCTGTTCCTGGCCCCGGTCAGCAACGAACTGGACCACGACGCGATGCAGCGGGCACTGTCGATCGCCCAGGCCACCGCGACCGACGAGACGATCGCCCGGGCCGCCGCGACCCGCGACGTGGTGGCCGCGCAGCGCAACGCCGAACAGATCCGCCTGGCCACCGGCGCCAGCTTCGTCGTGGTCACCGACCTGGACGGGATCCGGCTCTCGCACACCGACCCGGGCCGGATCGGCCACCGGGTCAGCACCGACCCGGAGCCGGCCCTGGCCGGCCGCAGCGTCACCGCGATCCAGCAGGGCACCCTGGGCCGCACCGCGCGCGGCAAGGTCCCGCTGCGGATGGCCGACGGCCGGATCGTCGGCGAGGTGTCGGTGGGCATCAGCGACGACTCGATCCGCCGCCGGCTGCTGAAGATGCTCACCGGGATCCTGCTGTGCGCGGGCGCCGGCCTGGCCGCCGGTACGGTCGCCACCCTCGCCCTGGCCCGTCGGCTCAAGCGCCGCACCCACAACATCGCGCTGGCCGACATCTCCGCGCTGCTGGTGGAGCGGGAGGCGATGCTGCACGGCATACGCGAGGGCATGGTGGCACTGGACGAGCACGGCCGGATCCGGCTGGCCAACGACGAGGCGCTGCGGCTGCTCGGCCTGCCCGAGGACTGCACCGGCCGCCCGATCGGCGCGGTGCTGCCGCCGGGCCGGCTGGCCGACGTCCTGACCGGCCGGATCACCGGCACCGACCTGCCGGCCGTCCGGGACGACCGGGTGCTGGTGGTGAACCGGATGGCCGCGGCCGAGGACGGGCCCGTGGGCGGCGCGGTGGTGACGCTGCGCGACCGCACCGAGCTGGAGTCGCTGGTCCGCGAGCTGGACACCACCCGCAGCCTGACCGAGGCGCTACGGGCTCAGGACCACGAGCACGCCAACCGGATGCACACCCTGCTGGGCCTGCTGGAGCTGGGCCGCCACGAGCAGGCGGTGGCGTTCATCTCGGAGCAGTCCGGCTCGCACGCCGTGGTCGCCGCGCGGATCGCCGAACAGGTGCAGGACCCGCACGTCGCGGCGCTGCTGGCGGGCAAGACGGCGGTGGCGGGCGAGCGCGGGGTCCGGCTGGCGCTGGCCCCGGCGGCACACCTGCCGGACGCGGTGGTGGACCCGCGGGCCCTGGTGACGGTGCTCGGCAATCTGGTCGACAACGCGGTGGACGCGGTGGCACCGAGTGGGGGCGGCCGGGTCGAGGTGAGCCTGGCGGCGGCCGGCTCCACCCTGCTGCTGCAGGTCGCGGACAGCGGTCCGGGCGTACCGGAGGAACTGCGCGAGCAGGTCTTCGAGGAGGGGTGGACCAGCAAGGACGCGCCCGCGCACCGCCCGCGCGGGCTCGGGCTGGCGATGGTGCGGCGGCTGGTCGAGCGGACCGGCGGCCGGATCGTGCTCGACACCGGACCGCTCGGCGGCGCCCGGTTCACGGTCGAGCTGCCCGAGGCCCTGCTCACCGACCGGCTCGTGGAGGCGTGATGATCGACGTACTCGTGGTGGACGACGACTTCCGGGTCGCGGACGTACACGCCGCGTACGTGGCCAAGGTGCCCGGCTTCCGGGTCACCGGCACCGCGCACTCGGCCGGGGAGGCACTGGCCTCGCTGGAGCGCCGCCCGGTGGACCTGCTGCTGCTCGACCACCACCTGCCGGACGAGACCGGCCTCGCGCTGGTGCGCCGGCTGCGGGAACGCCAGGTGGCCTGCGACGTGATGATGGTGACGGCCGCCCGGGACGTGTCGACGGTGCACGCCGCCATGCAGCACGGCGCGCTGCAGTACCTGGTCAAGCCGTTCACCTTCGCCGGGCTGCGGGAGAAGCTGGTGGCGTACGCGCAGCTGCGGCACGCGCTGGCCGCCCCCGCCCGGGAGGCCGGCCAGGACGAGGTGGACCGGCTCTTCGCGACCCTGCGCAGCGCCGGTGCCCCGACCGGGGCGCTGCCCAAGGGCCACTCGGCGCCGACCACCGACCTGGTGCTGGGCGTCCTGCGCCGGGCCGGCCGACCGCTGTCCGCCCAGGAGGTCGCCGACGCCACCGGGCTGAGCCGCTCCACGGCGCAGCGCTACCTCAAGCAGCTGGAGCGCGACAGCCGGCTGCGGCTGACCCTGCGCTACGGGGACACCGGCAGGCCCGAGCACCGCTACGGCCTGGCGGCCCGGCTCTGAACACACGGGGAACCCCGGCTCTGAACACGGGGGAACCCCGGCGGCCCCAGGCCCGCCGGGGTTCCCCGGGACGCGACGGCTCAGGCCGCGCCCGCACCGGTGAGGGCCCGCACCTCCAGTTCGGCGAAGCGGTCCGCGTCGGCGGGCTCGGGCGAGGTGACCGTCCCGATCCAGCCCGCCAGGAAGCCGAGCGGGATGGAGATGATGCCGGGGTTCTCCAGCGGGAACCAGTGGAAGTCGACGCCGGGGAAGAGCGCCGCCTTGGAGCCGGAGACCACCGGCGAGAAGAACACCAGGACCATCGCCGGGACCAGCCCGCCGTACACCGACCAGACCGCGCCGCGGGCGGTGAACCGCGACCAGAACAGGGTGTACAGCAGGACGGGCAGGTTGGAGGAGGCGGCGACGGCGAAGGCCAGGCCGACCAGGAAGGCCACGTTCAGCTGCTGGGCGTAGAGGCTGATCACGATCGCGGCCGCGCCGATCCCGCCCGCGGCGATCCGCGCGACGACGACCTCCTGCTGCTCGGCGGCCCCGGGCCCGGGCTCGTCCGCCGACCGGGCGGCCGGAAGGGCCTCGGCCGAGCGGCGGCGCAGCCGGTCGCGCAGTGACCGTGCCCGTTCCCGCCGCGGCCGGTTGCGCCAGGCGCCGGCCCAGATGTCGTGGGCGAAGGCCGCCGAGGAGGCCAGGGTGAGCCCGGCGACCACGGCGAGGATGGTGGCGAAGGCGATCGCCGAGATCAGCGCGAACAGCACCACCCCGCCGGTGCTGCCGTTGCCGCCGCCGAGCACCAGGGCGAGCAGCGGGACGGCGGTGTTCCCGGCCGAGTTGGCGTGCCGCACCTCGGCCGAGCCGACCAGCGCGGTGGCGCCGAGGCCGAGTGCGATGGCCATCAGGTAGAAGCCGCCGACCAGGCCGATCGCCCACATCGTGGAGCGGCGGGCGGCCCGCGCGGTGGGCACGGTGTAGAAGCGGGACAGGATGTGCGGCAGACCGGCGGTGCCGAGCACCAGGGCGAGGCCGAGGCTGAAGAAGTCCAGCCGGCTGGTGAAGCTCGCGCCGTACTTGAGTCCGGGCTCCAGGTAGCGGTGCCCGGCGCCGCTGTGCTGGGCGGCCTGGCGCATCAGCTCGCCGAGGTCGCCGTGGAAGCGGACCACCAGCAGCACCGTCAGCAGCACCGATCCGGCGGTCAGCAGGACGGCCTTGATGATCTGGATCCAGGTGGTGGCCCGCATCCCGCCGATCGTCACGTAGACGACCATCAGCGCGCCGACCGCGATGATCGTCCAGGTCCGGGCGTGCGGGCTGTTGGTGCCGAGCAGCAGGGCGACCAGCGAGCCGGCGCCGACCATCTGGGCGACCAGGTAGAGCAGGGTGACGACGACGCTGGCGCCGCCGGCCGCGGCCCGCACCCTGCGGCGGCGCAGCCGCAGCGCGAGCACGTCGGCGAGGGTGTACCGGCCGGCGTTGCGGACGAGTTCGGCGACCAGCATCAGCACCACCAGCCAGGCGACCAGGAAGCCGATGCTGTAGAGCACGCCGTCGTAGCCGTACAGGGCGATCAGCCCGGCGACGCCGAGGAAGGAGGCGGCGGAGAGGTAGTCGCCGGACAGCGCGAAGCCGTTCTGCAGCGGGGTGAAGTCGCGGCCGCCGGCGTAGAAGTCCTCGGCGGCGTTGCCCCGGCGGCCGACCCAGAGGGTGACGCCGAGGGTGACCAGGACGACGACGGCGAACAGCACGATCGCGAGCGAGTGGTGGTCGCCGGTGGGGGCGACGGGGGGCGGGGTGGCGGTCGTCATCGCAGCTGGTCCTGGGTGTCCCAGCGCAGGCCCAGGGCGGCGCGGTCGCGCTTGGTCCGGGCGTTGCGGGCGTAGAGCCAGGTGAGCAGGAAGGTGGAGAGGAACTGCGAAAGGCCGAGCAGCCAGGCCACGTTGAAGGGCCCCGCCACCCGGGTGCGCATCAGGGCGGGGGCGGCGGCCTGGGCGGCCACGTACATCAGGTACCAGCTGAGGAAGACGCCCGCGATTGGCAAGACGAACAACCGGTAGCTGCGGCGGATGTCCTGGAAGGCCGCGCTCGCCTGGACGGCCCGGTACACCTCGGTGCTGTCGGTGGCGCTCGCCGGCGCCGGCGGCTCCTGCGGCACGACGGCCGGAGCGGCCGCGGACACGGCGGGCGGCGCGGCCACCGGCTCGGGGGCGGCGGCCGGCTGGGCGGCGGCCGTACGGGTGGGCATCGGCTGGGCCGGTACCGCCGTTCGGCGGGGTACGGCGACCTCCTCGGACGCGGAGGCGGCGGCCGGAGCGGCCCACCAGTCGAATCGCTGCCCCTGGCCGGGACTGCTGGTCTGCTGCTGTGGCACTGCTGCTCCTGGGCCGGGCCGGGCGTTCTGACCCGAACCATCATGGAGGCCGCCGGACAGCATCCCTGACCATCGCAGATGCGTTCACTCAATGAGGTGGTCGATCATCTGACGGACGGTCATCCGACTACTACTGCATACCGGTGATTCCGTGTCGGAACGCGTAGGCGACCGCCTGCGCCCGGTCCCGCACCGCGGTCTTGGCGAACAGGTTGTTGATGTGGGTCTTCACGGTCGCCTGACTGACGAACAGCCGCTGGGCGATCTCGGCGTTGGACAACCCCTCGGCGATCAGCGCGAGCACCTCGGCCTCCCGAGCGGTCAGCCCGTCCGGCAGTGCGCCACCCCTCCCGGCCGACGGCGCGCCCGGTGCGGCCGACGCTCCCGGTCCGGCCGGCCCTCCCGGCGCGGTCGGCGCGGACTTCGCCGGAGCCTCCGACAGCCGCTCCAGCAAACGGAGTTGGACCTGCGGGGAGAGCCCGGCCGCACCCGCGCGCACGTCCGCGATGGCCTTGGCGATCTCCTCGCCGCCGGCGTCCTTGGTGAGGTAGCCGCGCGCCCCGGCCTGCAGTGCCGGGAACAGCGATTCGTCGTCGGCGTAGGTGGTGAGCACCACGACCTCGGTCTCCGGGTGGGCGGCCCGGATCCGCCGGGTCGCCTCGACGCCGTCCACCCGTGGCATCCGCAGGTCCATCAGCACCACGTCCGGGTGATGCCGCTCCACCAGGGTGACGGCCTCCTCCCCGTCCCCCGCCGCGCCGACCACCTCGATGCCGGGCAGCAGGCCCAGCAGCATCACGATGCCCTCGCGCACCACCGTCTGGTCGTCCGCCACCAGCACCCTGGTCACCGCGACGTTCATGCCGGCACCCGCAGCAACACCCGCCACCCTCCGTCCTCCGGGCCCGCCAGCAGGGCGCCGCCGAGCAGTTCCGCGCGTTCGCGCATCCCCAGCAGACCGTACCCGCTGCCGCTGTCCGCCAGTTCACCGGCGGACAGCTCACCCGCCGACTGGCCGCGCGGCGCCCGGGTGTTGCGCACCTCCAGCTCCACCGCGTCGTCCAGGTAGCGCAGTTCGACCGAGCAGCGGGCGCCCGGCGCGTGCTTGCGGACGTTGGTCACCGCCTCCTGCGCCGTGCGGCGCACCGCCAACCCGGCCTCGGCGGCCAGCGGCCGGGGCGTGCCGGTCACGGTGAGCGGGGCCCGCTCCCGCTCGGCCAGCTCCACCAGGAACTCCCCGACCGGCGTGAACTCCCCGCGCAGCGCGGACAGCGCCTGCCGGGTCTCGACCAGCCCGTCCTGGGCCATCCGCCGTGCGGCGACGACCCGTTCGCGGATCTGCGCGCGGTCCGTCCCGGCGTCCAGCATCAGCCGGGCCGCCTCCAGGTGGACCAGCTGCGCGGAGAGGCTGTGGGCGAGCACGTCGTGGATCTCCCGGGCGATCCTGGCCCGTTCGGCGAGCGCCGCGCTCTCCGCCTCGGCGGCCCGGACGGCCCGCTCCTGGACCAGCAGCCGACGGGCGGTGCCGCGCGCCTCGATGTCCAGCCGCAGCAGGAAGCCGACCAGGAGGGAACCGCCGATGGTGCCGGCGACGCTGAGCCAACTCGCCGGGGAGGCCGCCGTGTACGAGCCCAGCGCGGCGGCCGCGGTGAGCAGTGCGGGCGCGGGCGGCAACCGGATCAGGGCCGTGACGGCCAGCCCGATCCAGAGGAAGTCGGCCAGCGTGTAGGCCTGCCCCTGGTTGGCGAGCCAGCCACCGCCGACCAGCACCGCGACCAGCAGGTACGAGGCCACCGGGCGCTGTTCCCGGGTGACCCTCAGGTACAGCGCGCAGAGTGCGATGGCCGTGACCAGCCCGGCAACCGCGGCCACCAGCCCCCAGCCGGCGTACTTGCCGCCGGAGAAGGTCCCCCAGCCGATGACGGCCAGCAGGACGGCCCGGCCGAACACGGCGAGGACCCGCCGGGGCCCGCTCTCGGCCTCGCGCTCCAGCCCCTCCCGGGACTGCCAGCGGGTCCAGTACCACCCGGGCAAGGGGGCCTCCTCGGTGTTCACGGCGGCGGATCAGTGGAGTACGGCGGTCGCCCGGGCGGGCTCCAGCGTCCGGGCCCTCCAGTTGACCACGAGCGAGCGGACCAGTAGCAGGACCGCGATGCCGAGCATCAGCGAGCTGCCCGCCTGGTGGACGCCCAGGGCCGAGCCGGCCGCGTACAGGCCGATCCGGACGGCGATCATGCCGCCCCAGGCGGCCAGGGTGGCCTTGGTGCCCTTGACCATGACGTTGCCGTCGGCGGCCCGCCAGATCCGGACGGTCCAGCCCCAGACCGTCCCCATCGCCAGGGTGGCGACCACTCCGGCGGCGAGCAGGGCGCCCGACAGCGCGGTGTGCTGGTGGTCGATGATCTGCGGGTCGCGCAGCGCGAGCGCGCCCAGGATCAGCGGGAGCAGCCAGAAACGGCGTTCGGTGTCCAGTCGCTGGACGCGCATCTGGCGTCCGACCACCAGGACCACCACCGCGGCGATCACGAGGAGGTTGGCGAGGGAACTCATGGGAGGTGCTCCGTCCCGGGGAGAGGCTCTGTTGCTGACCTCTCCGACGCTACGGATCCGGCGGTTCCCGCTGATCGGAGCCGGGGTGGACGCGGGGTGGAACCGGCAGCACGAGGGCCCTCCACCCACGGGTGGAGGGCCCTCGTCGTTCCGGGTGCGTCACGCTCCGATGGACGCCTCGGACGCCGATGGCCGCGTCAGGCGTCGATGCGCGAGCGGTCCAGGGTCGCCGCCGAGTCGACGATGAACTCCTTGCGCGGGGCGACGTCGTTGCCCATCAGCAGGTCGAAGATCCGCTCGGCCTGCTCCAGGTCGCCCAGGTTGATCCGGCGCAGCGTGCGGTGGCGCGGGTCCATGGTGGTCTCGGCCAGCTGGTCGGCGTCCATCTCGCCGAGGCCCTTGTAGCGCTGCACCGGCTCCTTCCAGCGCTGCCCCTTGCGCTGGAACTCCAGCAGGGTGGAGCGCAGTTCGGCGTCGGAGTAGGTGTAGTGGTACTTCTCCTGGCCGCGCTTGGGGCTGGTGAGCTCGATCCGGTGCAGCGGCGGCACGGCGGCGAAGACCCGGCCCTGCTCGACCATCGGCCGCATGTAGCGGTGGAAGAGGGTCAGCAGCAGGGTGCGGATGTGCGAGCCGTCGACGTCGGCGTCGGCCATGAAGATGACCCGGCCGTAGCGGGCCTGGTCGATGTCGAAGGTGCGGCCCGAACCGGCCCCTATCACCTGGATGATCGCGGCGCACTCGGCGTTCTTGAGCATGTCGCTCACCGAGGCCTTCTGCACGTTGAGGATCTTGCCGCGGATCGGCAGCAGCGCCTGGAACTCGGAGTTGCGGGCGAGCTTGGCGGTGCCGAGCGCGGAGTCTCCCTCGACGATGAACAGTTCGCTGCGGTCGACGTCGTCGCTGCGGCAGTCGGCCAGCTTGGCGGGCAGCGAGCTGGTCTCCAGCGCGGTCTTGCGGCGCTGGGCCTCCTTGTGCTGCCGGGCGGCGACGCGGGTGCGGGCGGCCGCGACGACCTTCTCCAGCACGGCCCGGGCCTGGAGCTTCTCGTCCTTCTTGGCCGAGGTGAGGAAGGCCTTGAGCTCCTTGGCGACGACGGCGGCGACGATCCGGTTGGCCGCCGAGGTGCCGAGCACCTCCTTGGTCTGGCCCTCGAACTGCGGCTCGGCGAGCCGGACGGTGACCACCGCGGTGAGGCCCTCGGTGGCGTCGTCCTTGGTGATGTCGTCCTCGGCGACGCGCAGCAGCTTGCCCGCGCGCAGCGCCTCGTTGACGGTCTTGGCCAGCGAGCGCTCGAAGCCGGTGACGTGGGTGCCGCCCTTGGGGGTGGCGATGATGTTGACGAAGGAGCGCAGCGTGGTGTCGTAGCCGGTGCCCCAGCGCAGCGCGATGTCCACGCCGAGGTGGCGGGTGACCTCGGTCGGGGTCATGTGGCCGAGCTCGTCCAGGACCGGCACGGTCTCCTTGAAGGTGCCCTCGCCGCGCAGCCGCAGCACGTCGCAGACCGGCTTGTCGGGGGCCAGGAACTCGCAGAACTCGGCGATGCCGCCGTCGTAGCGGAAGACCGACTCGTCGATCTGCTCGCTCTCGGTGAGTCGCTCGTCACGCACGACGATGGTCAAGCCGGGCACGAGGAAGGCGGTCTGCCGGGCGCGGCTGTGCAGGTGCTCCAGGGAGAGCTTGGCGTCCTTGAGGAAGATCTGCCGGTCGGCCCAGTAGCGGATCCGGGTGCCGGTGCGGGTCTTCGGGACCTTGCGGGCCTTGGTCAGGCCGTTGGCCGGCTCGAAGGGCGCGTCCGGGCTGGCCTCGGTGAAGATGCCGGGGGTGCCGCGGCGGAAGCTGATCGCGTGGGTGTGGCCGGAGCGGTCGACCTCGACGTCCAGTCGGGCGGAGAGGGCGTTGACGACCGAGGCGCCGACGCCGTGCAGACCGCCGGAGGCCGCGTACGAGCCGCCGCCGAACTTGCCGCCGGCGTGCAGCTTGGTCATCACGACCTCGACGCCGGACAGCCCGGTCTTGGGCTCGACGTCGACGGGGATGCCGCGGCCGTTGTCGCGGACCTCGACGGAGGAGTCCGGGTGCAGTACGACGTCGATGCGGTCGCAGTAGCCGCCCAGCGCCTCGTCGACCGAGTTGTCGATGATCTCCCAGAGGCAGTGCATCAGGCCGCGACTGTCGGTCGAGCCGATGTACATGCCGGGACGCTTGCGGACCGCCTCCAGGCCCTCCAGGACGAGCAGGTGCCGCGCGGTGTAGTTGGAACCGTCGTCGCCGGCCAGCAGCGCGGACGGCACGGTCGTTTCGGCACTCACGCGGCACTCTCCTCGGTGAAGTTCTGTCTCATCGGTCACATCCGGACGGATCCGGACCAAACGCCAGTGCAGCACGCCGCACCGACATCCGTCGCCCTGCGTGCCCGCACCGCTCCGCCGGGTGCGCAGCACGACGGACCGGCCCCGCGCAGCTTGTACGCGCTGCGCGAACAAGCACCGCACCCGGGTGTGGGCCCCGGGTGCGCCATCTCCTCCCGGTAGCACCGGTCCTGGCGGGTCGTGGGGCCCGGTACAGGCCCCGGAACTGCCGTGATGCAGGCTACCGGGGCCCAGGGCGGGGCTTATGCTCCAACCCGGCAGAGGATTATGCTACGCGGACCTCGGACCCGATCCCGATCGGGCGTTCGAGCGACGGGCGGATCCCGGGATTCGGCAGGCATGAACCACCGCAGCCCGGGGCACGTCCTCATCAACACAGCAGAATCCTCAGAGAAGAAAAGCCACGAGCGGGAACGTTTTCGGCCTGGTTGGATGTTGACCCTGGTACGACAGCTCGTCGAGCTAGAGAAGAGGCGACGTGACTACTGTTCTGACCCCTGCGAGCCCGCTCACCGCGGCTGACCGCTGCGACCGCTGCGGCGCCCAGGCTTACCTGCGCGTCGTACTCGCCAGCGGCGGAGAGCTGCTCTTCTGCGCCCACCACGGCCGGAAGTTCGAGCCCGAGCTCAAGAAGATCGCCGTGGAGATACAGGACGAGAGCGGCCGTCTCAGCACCAGCACCAACGCGACGGCCACCGACGACGAGCGCTGATCCCGGGCGCCGCCACCAGCAGCCAGCGTCGAGCTGTGTCCGGCCGCGCACCGAGCGCGACCGGTGAGCCGGGCGACCGACCCCCTCGGGGCCGGTCGCCCGGCTCTGCTGTTCTCCTGACGGCTCTCCCGCATTCGCTTCCGCACGCCCCGACAGCCGGGGCCCCGGCCCGACGCGACGTCAGAACGTGACCACCGCATCACCCGTAGCGACGTTCACAGTACCGAGCGCACCGCGTCCGCCACCGAGGACACCCGCGTGTAGACCCCCGGGTGGGCCGCCTCGGCACAGCCCGTCCCCCAGGACACCAGGCCGACCAGCCGGCCGCCGACGATCAGCGGGCCGCCGCTGTCGCCCTGGCAGGCGTCCTTTCCGCCCTTCTCCTCGCCCGCGCACACCATGCCGCGGGCGTCGAACTTGCCGTCCTGCCCGCCCGGGTAGGCGTGCGCACAGGTCTGGTCCGGCACGATCGGCACGTCCGCTCCGCGCAGCGTGGACGAGTAGTCGCCCCGTCCGCTGGTGTCTCCCCAGCCGTAGACCCGCGCTCTGGTCCCGGCCGCGTACGGCTCGGTCTCCCCCTGACCGACCAGCTCGACCACCGGCCGGGGGCCCTGGGAGTCGGCGAGGGTGAGCACCGCGATGTCGTTCATGTTGGCGGCGAAGGAGTAGTCGGGGTGGATCCAGACCGACCGCACCACCACCTCCCGGCCGGCGGTGCCGCGCATGTCGTCCCGACCCACGATCACCTTGAGGCCGGGCCGCTCCACCCGCCCCTTGGCTTCGTCGTAGAAGCAGTGCGCGGCCGTCACCACCTTGGTCGGGCCGACCAACGCGCCCCCGCAGAACTGGCCGGAGCGGCCGTTGCCGAACTGCTGGCGGCTGGCCAGGGCCACGATCCACGGGTGGTCGGCCGTGCTCACGGCGTTGCCGCCGACCACCCGGCGCTGCGCCTCGGCCGGCGTCGCCGCCCCGAGGGCGACCAGCGGCACGGGGACGGTGGCGAGCAGCGCCAGCGCGGCGGCGCGGCGGCGGCCACGGCCCGTCCGGGGTGGGACGGGGGTCGACAGGTCAGTGCGGTCCGGCTCGGTCGGCACCGTGACTCCAGAGGCTCGGCAGCAGGCAACCGGCACAGCGTAGGTGATCAGCTACACTGCGCGACCACTTCCCGCCGCGCCGCCACCCGGACGAGCGACAACCACCACCCGGACGCTGACGCACCCGGCCCCGGACAGCGGCGAAGGCCCGGAGCCGTACGGCTCCGGGCCTTCGCCGGGACGACTGTCGTCGATCAGTCCAGGTAGTCGCGCAGCACCTGGGAACGCGACGGGTGGCGCAGCTTCGACATGGTCTTCGACTCGATCTGGCGGATGCGCTCACGGGTGACCCCGTACACCTTGCCGATCTCGTCGAGCGTCTTCGGCTGGCCGTCGGTCAGGCCGAAGCGCATCGAGACCACGCCGGCCTCGCGCTCGGAGAGGGTGTCCAGCACCGAGTGCAGCTGCTCCTGGAGCAGGGTGAAGGAGACCGCGTCGGCCGGGACGACCGCCTCGGAGTCCTCGATCAGGTCACCGAACTCGCTGTCGCCGTCCTCGCCCAGCGGGGTGTGCAGCGAGATCGGCTCGCGGCCGTACTTCTGGACCTCGATGACCTTCTCGGGGGTCATGTCGAGTTCCTTGGCCAGCTCCTCCGGGGTGGGCTCGCGGCCCAGGTCCTGGAGCATCTGGCGCTGGACGCGGGCCAGCTTGTTGATGACCTCGACCATGTGCACCGGGATGCGGATGGTGCGGGCCTGGTCGGCCATGGCGCGGGTGATCGCCTGACGGATCCACCAGGTGGCGTAGGTGGAGAACTTGTAGCCCTTGGTGTAGTCGAACTTCTCGACCGCACGGATCAGGCCCAGGTTGCCCTCCTGGATCAGGTCCAGGAAGAGCATGCCGCGGCCGGTGTAGCGCTTGGCCAGCGAGACCACCAGGCGGAGGTTGGCCTCCAGCAGGTGGTTCTTGGCCCGGCGGCCGTCCTCGGCGATGATCTCCAGCTCGCGCTTGAGCTTGGGGGCGAGCTTGTCGGCGGCCGAGAGCTTGTCCTCGGCGAACAGGCCGGCCTCGATGCGCTTGGCGAGCTCGACCTCCTGCTCGGCGTTGAGCAGCGGGACCTTGCCGATCTGCTTCAGGTAGTCCTTGACCGGGTCGGCGGTGGCACCGGCGACGGCGACCTGCTGGGCCGGCGCGTCGTCCTCGTCGTCGTCGGAGAGGACGAAGCCCTCCGACTCCTCCTCCGGGCCCTCGGCCTCGGCCTTGTCGCCCGGCAGCGCCACCTCCTCGAGCAGCTCCTCCTCGCCGAGCAGCTCCTCCTCGCCGCCCTTGGCGGCCTTGGCGGTGGTGGTCTTCTTGGCGGCGGCCTTCTTGGCCGGCGCGGCGGTCTTCTTGGCCGCGGCCTTCTTGGCCGGGGCGGCCTTCTTCGCCGGAACCGCCTTCACCTCGGTGGCGAAGCCGGTCGTCTCCACGGTGATCTCGGCGGAGACGGTGGGGGCCGGGGCGGCGGCGGCCGCGACGGCCGGAGCCGCGACGGGGGCGCCGGGGGCGATCCGTACGGGCGGCTTGGTCGGGGCCGACGGCGCGGCCGGGGTCCGGGTGGTGACAGCCTTGGTGGCGGTGCGCTTGGTGGGGCTCTTGGCAGCAACGCTCTTGCGCTTGGCGCCGGCCGGTTCGGCCGCGCTGACCATGAGGTCCACCCCCTCCTCAATCAGCACCTGGTTGAGGCTGCGCATGACGTTCTTCCACTTGGTGACCGGGATCTGGTCCGCCTCGAACGCCTGGCGCACGTCGTCACCGGCGATCTGCCCCTGGGCCTTGCCCCGCTCGATGAGCGCCAGCAGAGCCGCGGACTCGGCGATCTCGGGGGGAAGCGAACGGGATGTGCTGGCCGACACGAACAACCTCTCGGACGATGAGTGGACTCGAACCCGTACCGGCCGCCCGAGCGGGCGGGGAAGGAAATCGCGCGTCGGACGCGCGGTGTCGATTCCGACCGACTCGGGCTTGAGGACTGGGTTTGCAGGACGGCAGCAGCGCCGCGGACCAACACAGCATTCTGACATGTTGGAGTATTCCGGAGTTGCTCCCGCTCAGGAGACATCGCTGCTACTCGTCAAGTGTTACGCATGGCCTTCGTGTCGCGGGTCACACCACTCGGCGCCCGCGGCTACAAGGCCGGCTTCCATCATCGCGCACTCGCGCCGAAGTGTTTGTCATGACCCGGCCCGACCTGCGCGGACGGCGCCACGGATCGGCACTCCGGCGGGCCCCAGACATGCGGAGGCCCCCCGGCTGCGCCGTGCGGTGCGCCGGAGGGCCCTGGCGGAGCGGGCCGCCGGGGTCCGGCGCCTCCGCTCTTCGGAACAGCCCGCTCAGTGCTCGCGGGGCGCGGGGACGGACGGCTCGATCTCGGGGTGGACGGTGAGCAGCGCCCGCATCGCGGCCTCGCCCGCGGTGCCGTCGCCGGCGCCCAGCGCGTCCACCAGCCGGGCGTGCAGGCTGACCGAGGACTCCGAGGGGCGCTCGCAGGAGATCGCCGGGCCGCCGGAGACCTGCAGCGCGCAGGCGACGATCCCGGAGAGGTGCTCCAGCATCCGGTTGCCCGCCATCTGCAGGACCAGGCCGTGCAGCTCGGCGTCCGCCCGGGTGTAGGTGGACAGGTCGGCCTGGGCGGCGGCGTGGCCCATGATCTCGACCAGCTCGACCAGCCGCTGCTGGACGTCCTCCCGGCCGTGGCCGGCGGCGAGCCGGGCGGCCAGCGGGTCGATCGCCCAGCGGAGCTCGAACAGCTCCCGGCGCTGCTCGTCCCGCTGCGGCCCGAAGGCGCGCCACTCGATGATGTCGGGGTCCAGCAGGTTCCAGTCGCTGACCGGGCGGACCCGGGTGCCGACGTTCGGCCGGGCGCTGACCAGGCCCTTGGCCTCCAGCACGCGCAGCGACTCGCGGACGACGGTCCGGGAGACCTCGAACCGCTGGCCGATCTCCTCGGGCACCAGCGGGCGGTCGGCGCCGAGGTCACCGGAGACGATCATCTGGCCGAGCTGCTGGACCAGCTGGCCGTGCAGACCGCGGCCGCGGCTGCTGGTGGTCTTGCGGCCGACCCGGGCGATGTCGGACTCGGCGCCCTCCCAGCGGGGCGCCGGCGGGGTCGGCCGGTCGGCGTACGAGAAGCGGTCCAGGTCGCCGGACCCGTGGATGGGCCCTTCGGCGGAACGGGCGGGGGTCATGGTGGGGTGCGCAAGGGTACTCACGCCTCCTTTGTCGGCGATCGGCAGGCGTGGCTTGAGAATTCTCGTGAAAAGCACACGAAAGGGTGATCGACCGTGACTGGATAATTGACTTCTTATCAGGAAGAACCGCGCATTTCGGTCACTGCTGGTCGATCTTGGTACTTCGGGGCGAGCGGCACCCCGGCCGTCCCTCGCGGGCCACGGCAGCGGGGCAGCGGGCCCTACAGCGCGCGGCGCCCGGCCTGGACGAGCAGCGCGGCGAGCAGCAGGACGGCCGCGGGGGCCGAGACCGCCACGAGCAGCGCCGGATCCGTCAGCGCGGCGCTCCCGGCCGCCGTACCGTGCGCCCCGCCGTAGGCCCACTCGATGCCGGACTGGAACGGCAGCAGCTCGGCCGCGCGGGCCAGCCACGGCCTGCCGGTCCGGCGCAGCAGCAGGGCGACGCCGGACTCCAGCAGCGGCGGCAGCGCGCACAGCAGCAGCACCCCGGCGGCGGCGCTGCGGGTCAGCGATGCGGTCAGCACCCCCGTCCAGGCGGCCACGACGGCCAGCAGGACGAACGCCAGCAGCGCGGCCGGCACCCCGTGGCCGGCCACCAGCGCGAGCGGGGCGAGGACGCCCGGCAGGTCGGACAGCCCGGACAGCCCGGCGCCGGTCAGCGCCTCGGACACCCGGGCCGACAGCGCGGCGGGCTCCGCCCAGGCCGCCACCGTCACCCCGCCCGGCAGCGCGAGGTGCACGGCCACCGTGTCGAGCAGCAGGGTGGCCAGCGCCAGCCCCGCCGCCACCAGGCCGACCACCAGCAGCTTGGCCAGCAGCAGCCGCACCCGGCGCGGGTAGGACACCAGCGAGGCCGGCAGCCCCGGGTGGCGCACCTCGTGCCCGTACGAGAGTGCGCCCAGCACGCCCGCTCCCAGAGCCGCGAACGGCAGCGGGATCAGCGGGACGGCGGCGGTCAGCAGCCGCACCCCGACGGGAGCGGCCAGCGGGCCGTCCGGGGCCTGGCCGGCCAGGACGGCCGCCACGGCGACGTCGCCGAGCAGCACGGCGGCGATCAGCAGCCAGGTGGAACGCAGGCCACGCAGTCGGCGCAGCTCGTAGGCCAGGGCACGCACGGTTCACTCGCTCCGGTGGTCGTCGGTGGTGGCGGGGGCCGAGGAGGGGGCCGAGGAGGCGGCCGAGGCGGCGGTCGAGGCCGCGGTCGCGCCCGAGGTGAGGCGGCGGAGCCGGACGGTGTCGTCGGCGAGCAGGTCGGTGCTCTCGTGGCGGCCCCGGGTCCTGACCCGGGCGGAGTCCGCGGCCGGGAGCAGGTCGTCCCGGAAGAGCCGGTCGACGGCGACGGTGGGGGCCGGCTCGATGGCTGCACCGACCTGTCCGGGCTCGGCGAGCCGGGGGGCGGGAGTGCCGGGGACCGGGCTGCCGAGGGCTGGGAGCGCGGCGGCGACCACGGCGACGGGCAGCGCGCGGGTGGGCAGGGACGCGTCGCCCTGACGGCGGGGCGCCCGGCGCTGTGGGGTGGTGGCGGCCTCGGTGTCGGGTACGGGCTCGGGCTCGCGGGCGGTCGGGGCACCGGGCTCGGTGACCGGCGCGGGGACACGCTCGATGCCGGGCGCCACGACGGGGACGGGCACGGTGACGGGCTCGGCGGCGGGGTCGGGGCCGGGTTCGGCCTCGGCTGCCGGGCGGACCCGGAGGTGGCCGGAACGGCCCGAGGCGGTCGGCAGGACGACCCGGGGCGCCGGCTGCTCGACCACCCGGTCGGCCAGCTCGTGCAGCAGGATCCCGTGGCGGTAGGCGAGTTCGCCGATCTCGGTGCGGTCGATGCCGGCCACCGCCAGGCCCACGCTGCCGTCCCGGCGGACCTCGGCGCCCTGGCTCACCAGCAGGTCCGCCAGCCGTGCCATCTGCGGCCCCCGGACGGCCACTTCGCGGCTGAGCCTGGTCCTGCGGAACTCCGCGACCGGCTGGTCGGCCACCAGGCGGCCGTGGTCCAGGGTGACGACCCGGTCCGCGAGCTGCGAGGCCTCCTGCGGGGTGCGGGTGGTCACCAGGACCGTCCCGCCGGCGACGGCGAACGAGCGCAGGAAGAAGTGGAACCACTCGACGTTGCGCGGCGACAACCCCTCGGTCGGCCCGTCCAGCAGCAGGGTGCCGGGGTCGCCGAGCAGGGCGGCCGCCAGAGCCAGACGGCGGTGCATGCCGGGCGAGAAGGTGCGCAGCCGCTGCCCGGCGACGGCGGCCAGCCGGGTCTGCTCCAGCAGCTCGTCGGCCCGCCGGGCCGGGACGCCGACGGCCGCGGCGAGCATCCGCAGGTGGCTGTGTGCCCGGAGGCCCGGGTGCCCGGCGACGGCGGCCACGCCCTCGCCCGGGCCGGGCAGCAGCACGCCGACCTCGCGCTCGGGGCGGCGGAGCCGGCGGTAGCGACGGCCGTCGAAGAGTGTGACGCCCTGGCCGCGTTCGAGTTCGAGCATCAGCCGCAGCGCGGTGGACTTGCCCGCGCCCTCGGCACCGAGCAGCGCGGTGACCAGGCCGGGCCGGGCGTCGAAGGTCAGATCCAGTAGCGCGGGCGGGGCGCCCTTGCGGTAGACCTTGGTCAGTCCGGTGATCTGGATCATCGCTGGCTGCTCCCATGCCCTCGGCCGACCTGCTCGACGCGGAGCGCCCCGGAGGGGCCGGCAGCGTGTGCCCGCACGGCTCCGCGCCAGCACATTAGGGGGCGGCGGCGGCTATTCCGGGCATTACGGGAACGGCACGAGCCCACCGGGCGCCCGCCTCACCCGATCAGGGGAAAGTCCGATCCTGCGATTCACGGACCCGAGCGCTGTGCAGACGCGGGCAGGAGCCGCTGCCGCCCCTCGTCGCCGTTCCTAGCCGGGCGGCCACGGCAGCACCGGGAGCTGCTCACCGCCGCAGACCGCCCGGAACTCGTCGACGGCGGCCTGGCCCTCGACGGCGAGCACGCCCAGCTGCTCGCGTTCGGTGGCCAGCCTCTCCTGCACGGAGGCGATCGTCTCGGGCGGGGCCTTCTGGGCCTGCAGCACGGCCAGCTCGTGCTCCGTGGCGGTGGTGGTCGTGTCGAGGCTCTGGTAGTCGGTCACCAGCCGCTTGATGACGGATCGCTGGTTCGCGCAGTCGTTGATGACCATCACGGGGCTCCTGAGGTCGGGGAGGGCCTTCGGCCCGGCGGCCGATGCGTCACCGACACTCTGCGCCGGTGCCCCTGCGGCCGCAGCCAGGCCGGGCCATTCGGCTGCCCGGGCCCGTTCTGGGCCCGGAACGGGCCCGTTCCGGCGGGGCTCAGGACTCCGGGCGGAGCATGGGCGGGTTGAGGACGGTCGCGCCGCCGGCGGTGAACAGCTGGGCCGGGCGGCCGCCCTGGCGCGTCGTCGTACCTCCGGAGGGCAGCAGGAAGCCGGGGGTGCCGGTGACCTTGCGGTGGAAGTTCCGCGGGTCCAGCGCCACGCCCCAGACCGCCTCGTACACCCGGCGCAGCTCGCCGACGGTGAACTCGGTCGGGCAGAAGGCGGTGGCGAGGGAGGAGTACTCGATCTTGGAACGGGCGCGTTCCACACCGTCGGCGAGGATCAGCCCGTGGTCGAAGGCGAGCGGGACGCCGTCGGCCGGGTTGTCTCCCAGGAGCTCGCCGACCGGGGCCCAGCGCGCGCTGCTGGCGTCGCCGCCGGCCCGGGGCGTCGGCAGGTCGGGGGCGAGCACCAGGTAGGCGACGCTCACCACGCGCATCCGGGGGTCGCGCTGCGGGTGGCCGTAGGTGGCGAGCTGCTCCAGGTGGGCACCGGCGGCGCCGGGGCCGACCGCGTCGTGGCCGGGGGCCGAGTGCGCGCGCAGGCCGGTCTCCTCGGCCAGCTCCCGGGAGGCGGCCTCGGCCAGGCCCTCGTCCGGGCGGACGAAGCCGCCGGGCAGTGCCCAGTACCCCTGGAAGGGCGGCTCGCCGCGTCTGACCAGCAGGGCGCAGAGCGAGTGGTCGCGCACCGTCAGCACCACCAGGTCAACCGTGACAGCGAACGGGGGGAAGGCCGACGGATCGTAGCGCGACATGGCGACGATCATAGTCGTCTCTCTGACGATAAGCACAGGCCTGCGCGCAGGCCCGGCTGTGGACCGCGCGGGGCCGGTGACCGGCCCGCCCGGCACGGTTCGCGCACGGGCGGGCGGGGACTCGCGGGCGCCGGGCGCCGTGGTGGTGTCACCCGCGGGGAGCCACCCATACGGCGCGGCCGCGCCGGGCTGTGCCGGGCCGCGGCGAGCGGTCAGCGGGCGACGAGCTGTAGGTCCGCCGATGCCTCCTCGACCATCGCGACCCCGATCCGGCTGACCCGGACCGAGAAGGGCTCACCGGCCACCCGCAGTCCGGTCAGCTCCAGCTCACCGAGCGGCGCGGTGCTGGCCGGACGGACCAGGACCCGGCCGCCCGGGACGTCGGGCCGGACCCCGGCGAGGGCGAACACCGCGTGCGCGGCACCGGCCGCGGAGACCGCCGCCGGGCGGCACGCGGCCGGGTGCGGCACGGGCGGGCAGCCGGAGGTGCGCTGCTCCCCCGCGTACATCTCCGGCAGCCGGCCCTCGAAGTGGGCACCCGCGGCGAGCAGGCCCTCCAGTAGTGCCCCCGCCTCGTTCTCGTGGCCGGCCTCGGCGAGACCGGCGATCGCCAGCGCCGTCTCGTGGACCCGCACCGCGCCGCCGCGGTGGCCCAGCGGGTTGAAGCGCGGGGACTTGGCGCTCAGGGTCCGCAGGCCCCAGCCGCTGTCCAGCTCCGGCGCGACCAGGCGCTGGGCGAACAGCCGGGTCTGCTCGCGGTCCAGCAGACTCTCGTGCCGGCCCCCGTCGGCCGCGAGCCCGGTGTCCAGCAGGTGCACCAGGGAGGAGGTGAGGGCGGGCAGCGCCTGGCCGCCCGGGGCGAGCCCGGCGGCGGGGCGGCCGCCGGAGAGGTCGTCGATCCAGAACCGATCGCGGAAGCGCCCGCGCAGCCCGGCGGCCCAGCCTCGCCAGTCCTCGGCGCCCGGGCGGCCGAAGGCCTCCAGCAGTTCGGCGCCGTGCAGGGCGGCGCGGTGGGCCTGCGCCTGGACCTCGGCGCGGGCGGCGACGGGGTGGGCGGAGCGCTCCTCGACCGGGCGGCTCAGGTCGGTGACGAAGCCGTCGACCAGGCCCTCGCGCAGGGCGGCCAGGGCCCGCTCGGCGGCCGGGAGCAGCTCGGCGACCTCCGCCCGGGGCAGGCCCCAGCGCCAGGCCTCGGCCAGCACCGTGACGAACAGCAGGGTCGCCTCGGTCGCGGTGCAGGTGGGCGGCAGCTCCGGGCCGCCGTGCCGCAGGGCGCCGGGCAGCAGGCCCTCGGTACGGCCCGGGGCGGCCGGCTGCTGGCGGCGGGCCAGCGCCCGGAGGGTGCCGGCGGCCAGGCGAGTACCCAGCGGCAGGGTCAGCCGGGCGGCCCAGAGCGCGTCGGCCGGGGCGAGGCCGAAGCGCCAGGGCGCGCCGGAGGCCGCGTAGAGGTCGGTCGGGCGGTCCGGGTCGGCGAACAGCAGCCCGCCGAGGGCGTCCAGGGACCGGGAGACCAGCGGGGCCGCCCGGGAGTCGTCGCTGCGGACCTCTGGCTCGGACCACGGCAGCGGGACGCCGGTGCCGCGCCCGCCCGGTGGACGGGGGCCGGTGGCGACGCTCTCCAGCTCGGTGCGCAGCTCGACCGACCAGCGGGCACCGGGCTGGACCTCCAGGTCCCAGCGGAGCACCCCGGCACCGGCCAGGACGGCGTGCGGGGAGGGCTTGGCGCTGACCACCGCACTGTGCACCGGGCCCGTCCAGCGCAGCCCGGCGGACTGCACCTGGCCCGGCAGGTCGGGCGGGCGGTGCCCGGCGGCGATCTCGGCGACCGGGCCGAGGTCGGTGCCGAGGGCGATCTCCAGCGGCAGCCGGGCGGGCCGCGGACCGGTGTTGCGCACGACGACGGTCTCCACGCCGTCCGCGTGGCGAAGCCGCTCGACGGTGAGTGCCGGGTCCGGGTCCGGGTCTCCGGGGAGGCGCACGGCGCCCAGGAACCGGGCCTGGGCGGTGCTGGTCAGGGTGCCCTGGAGCGGCAGCGGTTCCATGCCGCCCAGCCGCAGCTCCATCCGGGCGAGCGCCCGCACGCCGTTGCGGTAGAAGCCGTGCAGGCCGTGGCCGCGCAGTTGGCCGTCGGGGCCGGAGGCGGCCATCGCCGGGGCGTTGACGCAGATCACCGCCTGGTGGACGGCGGGGGGCTGCGGGCGCGGCGGGGCCGTGGGGCGGCCCGGGCCGGCGGGTGCGCCCGCGGGCCCCGGGGCCGGAACCTGGTCGGGACGGCCGACCGGTCTCGGCGCGCCGACCACGCTCTCGGCCGGCATGGCCTGTAGTGGCCTCATGGCGGTCACCGGACTCTCCTCCCCTAGGCGGTCCGGTGGCCGGGTCAGGCCGGTGGGCCGCGAGCATGCTCGATCGCGTGCTGATGGTGCCGGGCCGGCGGGGTTTCCCGTCGGCTGCTGTGCCGTGTCTGGCCGTACCCGGTGCCGGGTCGTGCCATGCGGCGCTCGGTACCGGGCCGGTACCGGCTCGCCGCGCCTTCGTGCCGGGGCCGCCACCGCGCCCGGCACGCCGTCAGGTCCGGTGCCCCGGCCTGCCGGTCACGCCCTGCCCCCGTGGCCCTCGCCCGCAGGCCGGGCCGGCCGTCGGGCGGCCGCTGCCGGCGCCGGTGCCGCACCTGGCCGTCGGCCGCTGTCAGCGCCCGGGGCAGCCGGCCCCGTGCCGCCGGGCGGACTCCGTCCGGGCGCGGGGCCCCCGGGGTGAACGCCGCGCACCGCTGCCAGGTCACGCCCCGCGACGAGCGCCGCTGGTCGGGCCCGGGACCGCCGGGCGGTCGTGCCGCTTCCGTCGGGACGTCACCGGGGCGTCGCCGGTGGCCCTTCGCCGTCTGCGGCGGGGGCCCGGCTCCGGGCTCGCGGGCCGTCACCTGCGGGGCTCCGGCCCGAGCCGACCGGTACCGGCCGCCCGGTCGGGTGAACGGGGGCGGTCGAACCGGCGCTCGACCGCCGCCAGGATACGGTGCGGGGGTCGCGGCCCCCGCACCCGGTGATCCCGTGAACCGCGACGCCACCGCTGTGACCAGCAGAGACCGAGGAGTTGCATGTCCACCGTCAGCCGGCTGCCCGGGATTGTCACGACCGACCACGTCTTCCAGGTCCCCCTCGACCACGCCGCCCCGCAGGGCGAGCAGATCGAGGTGTACGCCCGTGAGGTGGTGGCCGTCGGCCGCGAGCGGGACGACCTGCCCTGGATGGTCTTTCTCCAGGGCGGGCCCGGCGGCAAGGCCGCCCGTCCGCTCGGCCGGGACTCCTGGCTGGAGCGCGCCCTGGACGACTACCGGGTGCTCCTGCTCGACCAGCGCGGCACCGGACGGTCCACGCCCGCGACCCGGCAGACCCTCGCCCGGCGCGGCGGCCCGCAGGAGCAGGCGGACTACCTGGCCCACTTCCGCGCGGACTCGATCGTCCGGGACGCCGAGCTGATCCGCACCCGGCTGCTGGGCGCCGACCGGCGCTGGAGCGTGCTCGGCCAGAGCTTCGGCGGCTTCTGCACCCTCACCTACCTCTCCATCGCCCCCGAGGGCCTGACCGAGGCCTTCATCACCGGCGGTCTGGCCGGCCTCGGCAGCTCCGCCGACGACGTCTACCGCGCCGCGTACCCGCGCGTCGTCGGCAAGAACGAGGGCCACTACGCCCGGTTCCCACAGGACGTCGAGGTGGTGCGCCGGATCGCCGCCCACCTCGCGGACTCCCCCGCGACGCTGCCGGACGGCGGGCTGCTCACCGTCGAGGCCTTCCAGGCCCTCGGGCTGCTGCTCGGGGGCGGCAGCGGCTCCGGCGTCCTGCACTACCTGCTGGAGGAGGCCTGGGTGGAGGGCGCGGCCGGGCCCGAGCTGTCCGACACCTTCCTGGCCGGGGCCCAGGCCCAGCTCTCCTTCGCGGGCGGCCCGCTGTACGCCGTGCTGCACGAGTCGATCTACGGCCAGCGGTCGGTGGACCAGGGCGGCACCGCCTGGTCGGCCGAGCGGATCCGCAAGGAGTTCCCGCAGTTCGACGCCCGGGCCGCGCTGGCGGGCGACGGACCGGTGCTGTTCACCGGGGAGATGATCTACCCCTGGATGTTCGACACCGATCCGGCGCTGCGCCCGCTGAAGGAGACCGCGGAGCTGCTCGCCGCCCGCACGGACTGGCCCGACCTGTACGACCGCGAGCGGCTGGCCGCCAACAGCGTGCCGGTCGTGGCGGCGGTGTACCACGACGACATGTACGTGGACACCGCCGACTCGCTGGAGACCGCCCGCTCGGTGCGCGGCCTGCGGACCTGGATCACCAACGAGTGGGAGCACGACGGCCTGCGGGCGAGCGGCGGCAAGGTGCTGGACCGCCTGATCAAGATGGCGCACGGCGAGGCGTAGCGGCCGGAGGACCGGCGCGGCGCCGAGTGGCCCGGTGCGCACGGTGTCAGTGCGCACGCCGGCCTCCTCTCGCCGCCCGCCGGACGCCCCGGCACCGGTGGAGGCCGCTCCCGGCGCGGACGGCGGACGCGCACGCCGCCACGCGGCCGAGCCGCAGGCCCCGGGCGGACCGTTCCCCCGCCGCCCGGGCGCACCCGGGCGCCGTGGCCCGACCCGGTGCGGGCAGCAGGGCGACCGCCCCGGAGCCGCTCCCGTCCGGCGCCGGCCCGCCGGGGCGCTGGAGGCCGCCCGGGCCGGGCTCGGCCGGTGTCGGCGCCGTGGGCGTCGGCGTGCCCTTCCGCCGACCGCCCCTGCGACGGCGCCGCGCACCGGTGCCCCCGCTGGGCCGCTCATCCGCCGCCTCGGCCATCTCGGCCGCCAGGCCCCCCGGGGCTGCCGGGGCCGCCGGGGCCGCCGGGGCGGCGGGCTCCGGGTCCGCTCCGCCGGCGGGCGGCGGCGGTTCGTCGGCGTGGGTCGACGCGGGCGCGGACTCCTCTCGCCGCCGCCGCTGGGCCTCGACGGCGGCGAGCAGCGCCCCGGGCGTCATGCCGTCGTTCAGTGACTCGTAGAGCAGCTCGGCCAGCAGGTAGTCCGGGGCGAGCCGCAGCGCGTGGCCGAGCACGACGCGGGCCGTCGCCGTGTCCCCCGCGACCCAGGAGGCCCAGGCCAGCAGGGTGAGCGGGGCCACCGCGCAGCCCTCGTACGGCGGCACGGCATGCCGGGCGAGGAAGCGCCAGAGCCGCTCGGCGGGAGCCAGCTCCTCGGGGCGGGCGTACTCGACACCGCGGTCCCGGACGATCCGGTCCTGCAGGGCGAACAGCAGCCGGGCCGTCCGATCCGGGTCGAGCTCCCGGGCGCCCGCCGCGAACTCGGCGACGGCCTGGTCGAGCAGGGCGATGCCCCGCTCGCGGGAGAGGGCGCCCGCGGCCGCCTCGGCCCGGACGAGCGCCTCGCGCTGGGGTGCGTCCTGCGGCGGGCCGATCGGGACCAGCCCGCCGATGATCGCCTTCCGGCTGCCGCGCGGAACCAGGCCGGCGACCGTCGCGGCGGCGGCTGCCGGGCCCGGGCCGGGACCGCGCCGCACCGGGTTGCCCGCCGGATCGCAGCAGCCGTCGCCGCGGCAGAGGAAGGACCACCAGCGGCCGTCCGAGACGCACAGCGACTCCTTGACCGCGACTCCTCGGCGCCCGAAGGCCGCCCGGAGGCCGTCCGCCAGCGGCCGCAGGCCGTCCACCACCGGCGGGGCGTGCGCCGTGCCGGGATCCTGGCACAGGTAGAGCAGCACCTGGAGCGGCCGGGAGCCGTGCCGTTCGGAGAGGGCGACCAGCAGGGCGGCCGTCTCCTCCGCGGCGGCCGGCCACTGCTCGGGCGAGGCCGGGAGGTCCGCCCGAACCAGCCCGCCCTGGTGCAGCTCGGGGCCCTGGAGGCCGACCGCGACGATGCTGTCGTCGGGGTAGAACCCCAGGAGGTAGGGCAGCAGCTCGGCCATGTCGGCCGGACCGCGCATGACGACCGGCCGGTGCTCGGAGGCCGGGCCGAGGGACAGAATGACGTGTTCGTTGTTCATCGCGTTCATGGCCGCAAGAGTGGACGCAATCCGCGAACGGCGCCGAAACCGACTTTTTTCTGTGGATAACTCCGCCTCCGAATTTCCCTTCACTCATTCGGAGCAAGCGACACTCCCACCACAGGGTGGTTTTTGACTGCCGTTCAGCGGACCAGCGGATGAAATACACCCCGGCTTCCCCTCCTCCACCTCCCCCGCATTCGCCGCTTGTCGGCGGCACGGGGTTACATGGACGCCATGCAGCAGCCCGACACCCACACCACCGCCACCCCCGACCGCGCCGAGGTCCGGGCGCGGGCCGAGGCCGTCCTGCGCGAGCTCGCCGGCCCCGCCGCCGCCCTGCGCGAGGACCAGTGGACGGCCATCGAGGCCCTCGTGGTCGACCACCGCCGCGCCCTGGTCGTCCAGCGCACCGGCTGGGGGAAGTCCGCGGTCTACTTCATCGCCACCGCCCTGCTCCGGGCCCGCGGTGCCGGGCCGACGGTGATCGTCTCGCCGCTGCTCGCCCTGATGCGCAACCAGGTGGAGTCGGCGGCCCGGGCCGGCATCCACGCCCGCACCATCAACTCGGCCAACACCGACGAGTGGGACGAGGTCCAGGCCGAGGTCGCCGCCGGGAAGGTCGACGTCCTGCTGGTCAGCCCCGAGCGGCTGAACAACCCCGACTTCCGCGACCAGGTGCTGCCCAAGCTCGCCGCCTCCACCGGCCTGCTGGTGGTCGACGAGGCGCACTGCATCTCGGACTGGGGGCACGACTTCCGCCCCGACTACCGCCGGCTGCGCACCATGCTCGCGGAGCTGCCGCCCGGTGTCCCGGTGCTGGCCACGACCGCCACCGCCAACGCCCGGGTCACCGCGGACGTCGCCGAGCAGCTCGGCACCGGCACCGCCGACGAGCGCGCCCTGGTGCTGCGCGGACCGCTCGACCGGGAGAGCCTCACCCTGGGCGTACTGGCCCTGCCCGACCCGGCGCACCGGCTCGCCTGGCTGGCCGACCACCTCGACCGGCTCCCCGGCTCCGGCATCGTCTACACCCTGACCGTGGCCGCGGCCGAGGAGGTGACGGCCTTCCTGCGCGAGCGCGGCTTCCCGGTGGCCTCCTACTCCGGCCGCACTGAGGACGCCGAGCGCCGCACCGCCGAGGCCGACCTGCTCGCCAACCGGGTCAAGGCGCTGGTCGCCACCTCCGCGCTCGGCATGGGCTTCGACAAGCCCGACCTCGGCTTCGTGGTGCACCTCGGCTCGCCCAGCTCGCCGATCGCCTACTACCAGCAGGTCGGCCGGGCCGGGCGCGGCGTGGACCGGGCCGAGGTGCTGCTGCTGCCCGGGCGCGAGGACGAGGCGATCTGGCGCTACTTCGCCTCGCTGGCCTTCCCGCCGGAGGAGCAGGTGCGCCGCACCATCGACGCGCTGGCCGAGGCCGGCCGCCCGCTCTCCACCGCCGCCCTGGAGCCCCGGGTGGACCTGCGCCGGGCCCGGCTGGAGACCATGCTCAAGGTGCTCGACGTGGACGGCGCCGTCCGCCGGGTCAGGGGCGGCTGGACGGCCACCGGGCAGAGCTGGGAGTACGACACCGCCCGCTACGCCAAGGTCGCCGCCTCCCGGGAGGCGGAGCAGCGCGCGATGCGCGAGTATGCGGCGGCCACCGGCTGCCGGATGGAGTTCCTGCGCCGGCAGCTGGACGACGAGCAGGCCGCGCCGTGCGGGCGGTGCGACAACTGCGCGGAGCCGCTGCACACCCCCGACGTCACCACCGAGACGCTGGCGGCGGCCCGGGCCGCGCTCGGCCGCCCGGGCGTGAGCTTCGAGCCGCGCCGGCTCTGGCCGACCGGGATGGACGCGCTCGGGGTGCCGCTCAAGGGCCGGATCCCGGCGGGCGAGCAGGCCGAGACCGGCCGCGCGCTCGGCCGGCTCTCCGACATCGGCTGGGGCAACCGGCTGCGCACCCTGCTCGCCGAGCAGGCGCCGGACGTCCCCGTGCCCGGCGAGGCGGTGGACGCCCTGGTGGCGGTGCTCGCCGACTGGGCCCGCGGGCCGGGCGGCTGGGCCGGGCCCGCTGCGGCGGAGGGGGCCCGGCTGGAGCGGCCGGTCGGTGTGGTGACCATGGCCTCCTCGGCCCGGCCCCAGCTGGTCGGCAGCCTCGGCGCGCGGATCGCCGAGATCGGGCGGCTGCCGCTGCTCGGCCGGATCGAGTACGCCGGCGGGCTGCCACCGCACGGGGCCCGCAGCAACAGCGCCCAGCGGCTGCACTCGCTGGCCGGGGCCCTGATCCTGCCGCCGGAGGTGGAGCAGGCGGTGGCGGCCGCCGGCGGGCCGGTGCTGCTCGTGGACGACCTCGTCGACTCGGGCTGGACGGTCACCGTGGCCGCCCGGCTGCTGCGCCGGGCCGGAGCGAGCGCGGTGCTGCCCCTGGTGCTGGCCGTGCAGGGGTGACGGGGCGGCGGAAGGCCGTCGGGGGAACGACGGCCTTCACTCGAATGGTCTAACGGAAAGGATCGAGCCAAGCGATTTCGATCACACCGGTCAACCGGTCGAAGAAAGCGGTGGTCACCACGCCGACGACGGCTCGCGTCGCCCTTCGGACGTCGTGGATCAAGACCCGGTGGCATCCGGACGGGAGGCGGATCAGGGTGGAACATATCCGGCAGAACATGGGCTATCGGGTGGCGTTCATCATTTCATCGTTGCCGCTCCGGCCCCGATGCCCCGAGAATTGGCGAGTACCCGAAACTCGGTCCACCGGACCCGCCCTTCGACGTACCCCGGCACCAGCCTGCCCACGGGCCAGGAAGGAGGATCGTGATCAACGGTATCGACCGAGGTCAGCATCCCCTCTCCGGAGGTTCCACGCCCAGACGGGTGCTGGACCTGGAGGTCTGGACCGCCTCGGGGATCCCGTTGCTGCGCGACCCTCGCGAGTTCGTCCTGGAACTGCACCAACGCCACCTGCCTCAGCCGGGCACGGTCGTGGTCGCCGTCCTGGACACGATCCACCGCCTGGCCGCCTCGGCCTCCTTCGCCCCCTGGCCGCACGACACCGACGGCTGGCAGCACCGGAACGCCCTGCTGGCGCACCTGCGCCGGATCATCCCGCACGACCTGCGGCGGCCCGAGCCGACCCGCACCGCCGTCCTGCTGCGCTGCCGCGACGGCGCCCCCGGCTGGACGGAGCAGGACGGCGCCTGGATGTGGGCGCTGCGGGACGCGGCCGTGCTGCACGGCCTACGCTGCGGCGCATACATCGGACTCACGCCGGCGGGCTGGCACATCCTCGGGGACGGGCGGAACGGGCGCAATCCGCACGCGGGTTCGTGGGCGGACGGGCCGGTGCACACCGTGACGGAGCTGCCGCCACGCTCGGCGCGCGACGCCCCGCGCGGCCAGTACACCCGCCGGCAGGCGGCCGAGCATGCCCCTCACGGCGAGGGCACGCCGCACTCCCCGCAGTCCGAGCCACCGTGGATACCGGCGCGGGTCGCGGCGGTCGAGCCGACCCGCCGCACCGGCACGCGCTGAGGCCGGGCGAACCGTCACCGGACGTCTCAGGGCCGAAAGGCCGCACCGACGCCCGGGCCGCCACCGCGCTCCGCCACCCCGCGCCGCCATCGCCGTGGGCCGCCGCAGTGAGCCGCCATCGCGCGCTGCCACGACGCGGACCGCCGCGGGCCCGCTCCGGCGGAGGACGGACTCCGGGCCCGGCACCGTACGGCACCGGGCCCGGAGCGGGACGGGTGTGGTCAGGCCTTGAGCGGGCGCCCGGGCGCGGCGCCGGCCGCCCCCGTGGCCGCCGGGCCGGCGTCACCGCAGACCACCAGCAGCGTGGTCGCGTGGCCGAGCGCCTTGGTGTAGGCCTCGGCGGCCCGGGCGGCCGGTCCGCCGTTGACCACCAGGACGACCACCTCGCGCCGGACCGGGCGGTTCAGCGCGGCGTCGGCGTAGAACACGTCCCCGCCCTCGGCGAGTTGCGCCCAGTAGCGCTCCTCGCCGAAGGACAGCTCGTGCTGCTGCCAGGGGTGCGCCCCGCCGACCGTCAGCACCAGGATCTGGCCCGGGTCGCGGCCGGAGTCGAGCAGCAGGTCGACGGCGTCGTCGGCGCGCTCGACCGCCTGGGCCGGGGTGGCGGCGATCCGCTGGACCTCCACCTGCGGTGCGGCGGGGGCCGGGCGCCGCGGCGCCGGGCCGGGCTTGGGGATCAGCGGCGGACCGGGGCGGGCGGCGCGCGGCGGGGCCGGGCTCCGGGGCGCCGGGCGGGGGCCGGGCACCGGAGCCGGGGCGGCGACGGTGGTGGTGGGTGCCGTGGCGGGTGCGCCGCCGGTGGCAGGCGCGTGGAGGGCTTGTGCGTCCGACTCGCGGGGGAAGGGAACGCCGGGGCCCGGGAGGCTCTCGTGAATCTCCGGCTCCTCGGGGAAGACAGGCATACCCGGATATCTATCAAATGCCGGTCAGACGCGCACGGGCGCCCCACCCATTGGACCCCGGACACCTGCCGCCCCCGCCCGGGGCAATTCCATACGGACCGTCAGAAACCGAGCGTCAACTGTTCGTCGGCGGACTCCCGGCCCCCGCCCGGGAGCTCCCGAACGCGCTTGAGGTGGCGCCACTTCGGCAGTGCGTCCATGTACGCCCAGGAGAGCCGGTGGTGCTCGGTGGGGCCGTGCTCCTCCAGTGCGGCCCGGTGCACCGGGGACGGGTAGCCGGCGTTGTCTGCGAAGCCGTACTCCGGGCACCCCTCGCCCAGTTCGGCCATCAAGCCGTCGCGGTGGACCTTGGCGAGCACCGAGGCGGCGGAGACGCAGACGCAGGACTGGTCGCCCTTGATCACCGTGCGCACCCGCCAGGGGCCGCCGAGGTAGTCGTGCTTGCCGTCCAGGATCACCGCGTCGGGCTCGACCGGCAGCGCCTCCAGCGCACGGACGGCGGCCAGCCGCAGCGCCGCCGTCATCCCGAGTTCGTCGCACTCCTGCGGCGAGGCCTGCCCGAGGGCGTACGCGGTGACCCAGTCGGCGAGGACCGGGGCGAGCGCGCGGCGGCGCAGTTCGGTCAGCAGCTTGGAGTCGGTCAGCCCCTCCGGCGCCTTGCGCAGGCCGGTGACGGCCGCGCCGACGGTGACCGGCCCGGCCCAGGCGCCGCGCCCGACCTCGTCCAGGCCGACGACGGTCCTGGCGCCGGCCCGGCGCAGCGAGCGTTCGACGGAGTGCGTCGGCGGGACGATGGGCATGGCGGCTTCCGTTCAACTGGGGCAGCCTCCAGCCTAAGCCCGCCTCACGGCCGCCGGATCCGCACCGGCCCCGACCCGGCCGAGGCCCGAGCCGACCGCAACCACGTCCCCGGCCCCGGCCCCGACCGTAAGGCTTACGCCCTCAGGCCCTCAGGCCCTCAGGCCCTCAGGCCCTCAGGCGCGGATCATCGGCCGCAGGACCTCGTCCACCAGCCGGGTGGCGAAGTCCGGCCCCAGGTCCTGGAATCCGCGGATCTTGGCCTGGTAGAGCAGCATCGCCGGGATGACGTCGGCCACGAGCGGGGTGGCCGCGCCGGGCCGGACGTCGCCGCGTTCGGCGCCGCGGCGGAGGATCTCCAGGATGGTCGCCGTGGTCGGCTCGATGACCCGGTCGTTGATGAAGCCCTTGAAGACCTCGGCGCGTTCCTGGTCGATCTCGGCCATCAGCGCGTGCAGCGCGGCACCCACCCGGGAGCTCACCGCGGCCGTGAACGCCTCGATGAGCTGCAGGAGTTCGTCGCGGGCGGACCCGAGGTCGGGGGTGTCGTAAGGGCGTGGAAGAGTGGCGTCCAGGGCGTCGATGACGAGTTCGTCCTTGGACGCCCAGCGCCGGTAGAGCGCGGCCTTCCCGGTCCGCGCCGCGCCGGCGACGCCTTCCATGGTCAGCCGCGCGTATCCGCCGGAGGTGAGCTGGTCGAGCGCGGCCTCGAAGATCGCGTTCTCCAACTCCTTGCCCCGCCGCCGCCCGGGTCGCGCCAGGGCCTGGTGGGCGGCCCGCACGGGGCAGAGGGCCGGCTCCGCGCCCGACCGCACGACCGACTCGACGCCCGGGGCCCGCGTGGCGTCCGGCGACCTCCCGGGCGGGGGCGCCGCGTCCGCCGCGTCTCCGACAGTCCGCCCCGATGACCGACCGGACCGGTCCGCCACCAGGCGCCGCACCAACCGCTCCATCGCCACCATCCTTAAGGAACGCTTGCGTTCACAATCACGGCCAGGATATCGTCCCGATTAGTGAACGATCCCGTTCCTTCCCGGCCTGCGCAAGGCCGCGCATTGCCGCATCCGGGCACCGGCGGTCCGCCGGGTCCACAGCACCGAGCACGCAGCCAGCAGGGGGCAGATTCGTGGCTATCTCCGACACGCTCAGCAAGAACGCACCACCACGGGCCGGAAAGGGTGGGGGCAAGGGCATCACCCTGGCCGTCATCGCGGCCACCCAGCTCATGGTGGTGCTCGACGCGACGATCGTGAACATCGCGTTGCCGCACATCAAGGACGCCCTGAACTTCTCGACCACCGACCTGTCGTGGGTCATCAACGCCTACACGCTGACCTTCGGCGGGCTCCTGCTGCTCGGTGGCCGTGCGGGCGACATCCTCGGCCGCCGCCGGGTGTTCATCTTCGGCACCCTGCTGTTCGGCCTGGCCTCGCTGCTCGGCGGTTTCGCGCAGGACAGCGGCCTGCTGCTGGCCGCCCGCGCGCTCCAGGGCATCGGCGGCGCGATCTGCTCCCCGACGGCCTTCGCCCTGATCGCCACCAACTTCGAGGAGGGGCCGGAACGCAACAAGGCGTTCGGCGTCTTCTCGGCGGTGGCCGGATCGGGCGCCGCGATCGGCCTGCTGGCCGGCGGCCTGCTCACCGAGTACCTGGACTGGCGCTGGGTGTTCTTCGTCAACGTGCCGATCGCGATCCTGATCGCCGTCGCCGCGCCGCGCTACATCGCCGAGTCCGAGCGCCACCCGGGCCGCTTCGACCTGCCCGGTGCGCTCGCCTCGACCCTCGGCCTGGTCGGCCTGGTCTACGGGTTCATCCGGGCCGCCTCGGACGGCTGGTCGGACAGCATCACGCTCGGCTCCTTCGCGGCCGGCGCGATCCTGCTCGCCGCGTTCTTCGTGATCGAGAGGCGCACCGACCAGCCGATCACCCCGCTGCACCTGTTCGCCAACCGCAACCGCACCGGCGGCCTGGTGATGATGCTCTGCCTGGCCGCGGCCATGTTCGGCATCTTCTTCTACGTGGTGCTGTTCGTGCAGGGCCCGCTCGGCTACAGCCCGCTGAAGGCCGGCGTCTCCTTCCTGCCGATCAGCGTCTCGATCATCATCGCCGCGCAGATCGCCTCCAACCTCCAGGCCAAGTACGGCCCGAAGCCGTTCATGGCGGGCGGCGCGCTGCTGGTCACCGTCGGTCTCAGCTGGCTGACCCAGATGAGCAAGGACAGCGGCTACCTGGACGGGGTGCTCGGCCCCACGGTGGTGTTCGGCTTCGGCATGGGCCTGATCTTCGTCCCGGTGATGCTGCTCTCCGTGGCCGGCGTCCCGGGCGAGGAGACCGGCGCCGCCTCCGGCCTGCTCAACTCGATGCAGCAGATCGGCGGTTCGCTCGGCCTCTCGATCCTGACCACGGTCTTCGCGCACTACGCCACGGCCGAAGCCACCGCGCAGCTGCCGGGGTTCATGCAGAGCGCGACCCCGGACCAGCTGGCCTACCTCCAGCAGCACCACGAGTTCCCGCCGGCGACGGACGCCGCCAACACCGTGCTCACCCAGGGCATTTCGCACGGCTTCATCGTGGGCGCCGCGCTCGCGGCGGTCGCCCTGGTGATCGCGGTCTTCGTGATCAAGGCCAAGGCCAGCGACCTGCCGAGCGGCGACTCCTCCGCCGTCGCGATGCACTGACAGCGGAACGAACCGGCGCCGGAACCAACCGGCGCCGGAACGGCCCGACGCCGCGGCATCCGGCGCCGGACAGACGTCCAGGGCCGGCCGGGAGCAGCACGCTCCCGGCCGGCCCTGCCGCTGTCCGCCCCCCCACACAGGGCTACCAGGCCTCGTACCCCAGCCCCGCCCGATCGCAGGCCCTGCGGCCGATCACCGGCGAGTCCACCGGCGGCCGTTCCGCCAGGATCTGCCGGGCCCGGGCGACCGAGGCGCCAGTCGCGTACCAGGGCTTCGCCTCCTGGCCCAGGTCCTGCCGGATCAGCTCCAGTGCACAGCTGCGCTGCGGCTCGGGCAGCCGGTCCAGGGCGGGCACCGCGTCCGCCGAGAGGTCGCGGACGTTGCGCAGGTCGATCGTCGCCGCGTGCGGGTCGGTCCGCAGGGCCCGCTCGTACCGGGCGACGTTCTGCTCGGCGACGATCGCGTCCGGCCCCATCAGGCCGTACACCGCGACGGTGAGCATTCCGCTGAGGACGACGACCCGCGGCAGCCAGCCGGTGCGGCGGGTCAGCCCGGCGGTGATGAGCAGCAGGAAGACGACGCCCAGCCAGACCTCGACCACGAGCACCCAGAGCCGCAGCCGGGTGAGCCCGGAGGCGTCCACGTAGAACCACATCCGGCCGAGCGCCGAGGCGACCACGGCCAGCGCGAGCACGCAGAGCAGCCCGAGCAGGATCCGCGCCACCCGGCGGTCGGCGGCGGTGGTGCGCGGCGCCCAGCGCTTGGCGACCGCCACCACGACCAGGGTGAGTACGGTGATCACGCTCAGCTGCCAGAAGCCCTGGCGGGCGTAGGCGGAGCGGCTCATCCCGGTGTTGCTCAGCACGGCGTCCGCGCCGCCGAGCACGACGACGGCCTGGAGCACCGCGAAGGCGCCGAACATCAGGTTGAGCGCGACCAGCGGCAGTGCCCATTCCAGCCGCCGCCGCTCCCGGCCCGGCCGGATCACCGTCCGGTCCCAGCGGCGCGGGCCGGCCGCGATCCGCGCGAAGCCCAGCGCGGTGAGCGTCCCGAGCACGAACAGCACCCCGCGCGCCGGGAGCTGGTCAAGGTCGAGGTCCGGGCTGAGACCGCCCAGCAGGTCGGCCATGGCGGCGTCGGCGCTGGCGAACAGCAGGCCGAAGACGGTCAGCAGGACGGCGGCGACCGCGAGCGCCTTGAGCACCGGGACGATCCGGCCGCGGCCGGGCAGCGGGCGCCCCTCCAGGCTGGTCCACGCCCACCGCACGGCCGGCAGCAGGTGCCAGGGGAGGCCGGGCAGGGCGAGCAGCACGCCCGGCCAGCGACGCCCGCCGTGCAGGGCCAGCGAGGCCAGGCCGAGCGCGCCCAGGACGGCCAGCAGGGTGGGCCAGCCCGCGTCCCACCAGACCGGAATGGCGAGCAGGGCGAGGGCGAGCAGGCTCCAGACGACCGTCCAGGGCCGGATCCGACGGCCCGCCACGCGGGCGGCGCAGCCGGCCCCGAGGGCGGTGGCTGCGGCGCAGATCAGCAGGTTGGCCCCCAGCCCGTCGTACAGCAGCCAGGCCGTCAGCAGGCCGGTGAGCAGGGCGAGCAGGACGACCCTGGGCGTGGCGCCGGCCCGGCGTTCGGGGTCGCTGCGGCGCAGCCAGGCGGTGGCGAGCTTCGCGGGGGCCGACCTACCGGGCGCCCGGTAGGGGGCGTACGGGCCGGACGGTCCATAGGGCCCGGATGGCCCGTACGGCCCGTACGAGGGGCGTTCCGGCGCGGGGGGCGGATCGGCCGAGGCAGGAGTGGACAGGCCGGACATGAGTCCCCCTCAGTGGTCGGTGGGCATGCGGAAGCCGCCCTCGGGGCAGTCCGCCGGCGGGCGCGCTCGGCGCCGCCGATGCCGACTGTAGACCATTCTGAACAAGTTCAAAAGCTGCTTCTGAACGCGTTCAGAACACCCCCACCGCTACCCGATCCACCCGAAGCCGCCGCCCGCTACCCCTTCACCGACCCGGCCAGCAGCCCCCGCACGAAGTACCGCTGCAGGCTGAAGAAGACGATCAGCGGCACGATGATCGACAGGAACGCCCCGGCCGTCAGCAGCTCCCAGCGCCCGCCGAGCGAGCCGGACAGCTGCGCCAGCCGCACCGTCATCGGTGCCACCTCCGGCGTGCCGCCCGCGAAGGTCAGCGCCACCAGCAGGTCGTTCCACACCCACAGGAACTGGAAGATCGCGAACGAGGCCAGTGCCGGAGCGCTCAACGGCAGCACGATCGAACGGAAGATCTTGAAGTGCGAGGCGCCGTCCACCACCGCCGCCTCCATCAGGTCGCGGGGCAGCTGGGCGATGAAGTTGTGCAGCAGGAACACCGCCAGCGGCATCGCGAACATGGTGTGAGCCAGCCAGACCGGCGCGTAGCTGCCCTTCAGGTCCACCGCCGGGACCAGCGTCAGCGAGCCCAGGTGCGCGCCGGAGGCGAACAGCCGCAGCAGCGGGATCAGCGCCATCTGCAGCGGCACCACCTGCAGTGCGAACACCGTGAAGAACACCGTGTCGCTCCCCCGGAACCGCACCCAGGCCAGCGCGTAGGCCGCCATCGCGGCGAGCACCAGGGGGAAGACCGTCGCCGGGACGCTGATCGCCAGCGAGTTCACCAGGAACGGCATCAGGCCGGTGGAGGCACCGGAGCCTCCCTCGAACAGCACCGAGTGGTAGTTGCCGAGGCCGAAGTCCGGGTGGAGGAAGGCGTTCCACCAGCCGTTGGACGTCACGTCCTGCTTGGGCCGCAGCGAGGTCACCAGCAGGCCCAGCGTCGGGACCGTCCAGAGCACCGTCATCGCGATCACGAACACCGAGGCCAGCGGGCTGCCGAAGGCCTTGCGGACCGGGCCGGGGCCCCCGGCCACCCGGCCGGGCACCTTCCCCGCAGCCGGCTTCGGGACGGCCCCCTTCGGGGCGGCCCCTTTCAGGACACCGGCCTTCGGGACACCGGCCTTCGGGACGCCGGTCCTGCGCAGCGAGGTCACCGCACCTCACGCTCCTTCCGCAGCTGGACGATGTTGTAGGCCACCAGCGGCAGCACCGCGAGGAAGAGGATCACCGCGAGGGCGCTGCCCCGCCCGGAGTTGAACTGCACGAAGGACTGCGAGTACATCTCGTTGGCCAGCACCTGGGTGCCGAAGTTGCCGCCGGTCATGGTGCGGACGATGTCGAAGGCCTTGAGCGTGATGATCATGACGGTGGTCAGCACCACCATCACCGTGGTGCGGATCATCGGCACGGTGACGTACCAGAACAGCCGCACCCCGCTCGCGCCGTCCAGCCGGGCCGCCTCCACGACCTCGTCCGGGATCGCCTTGATCGCCGCCGACAGCACCACCATCGCGAAGCCGGTCTGCACCCAGACCAGCACCGCCATCAGCAGGAAGGTGTTCAGCGGCTGCGAGAGCAGCCAGTTCGGCGGGTCGTCCCAGCCCACCGCGACAGCGAGTTGGCTGAGCAGGCCGATCTGCGGCTGCCCCGGCCCGCGCGACTCGTAGACGAACTTGAAGATGATCGAGGCGCCGACCAGCGAGATCGCCATCGGCATGAAGATCAGCGACTTGTAGACCGCCTGCCCGCGCATCCGGTCCACCAGCAGCGCGAGCACCAGGCCCAGCCCGGTCGCCACCAGCGGCGCGACCACCAGCCACAGCAGGGTGTTGAGCAGCACCTTCTGCACCGAGTCGGTGGTGAGGGCCCAGCCGAAGTTCTCGCCGCCGACGAAGCGGCTGCCGTCGTCGTTCTGCAGGCTCAGGTAGACCGTGCGGACCAGCGGCACCACCAGGCCGACGGCCAGCAGCAGCGCCGCCGGGCCCAGGAACACCGCGACCGCCAGCGGGCGGGCCAGGCGGCCCCGGGCCCGGCCCGCGACCAGGAAGACCACCAGCAGGATGCCGAGGAAACCCGCGACGGCGCCGAAGGTGTTGCCGAACTTGACCGCGGCATCGCCCCAGGAGCCGACCGCCAGTCTCGCGGTGGCCAGGGCGGCGGCGGATGACGGGGATCCGGGTACGGACATGACCGTGCGTCCCTTCGGGTGCGGTGGGAAGGGGGCGGGCGGTGCGGGTGGGTGGCCCCGCACCGCCCTCGACAGGTGGTCCCGGTGACGCGCCGGAGCGGCCTGAGCAGCCTGCGCGGCCGAAGCGTCCGGAGCGTCGTCAACTGCCGCCGGTCGCAACAGCCGCCGGTCGCAACGGTCACAGCGGCCGCCGGCGGCCGACCGCTACTGCGGCCAGGCGGCGTCGATGTCGGCGGCGGTCTTCTGGATCGACTGCCCCTCGGCGAACCAGGCGGTCAGCGACTTCCACTCCTGCCCGGCCCCGATCGCGGCCGGCATCAGGTCGGAGCCGTCGAAGCGGAAGGTGGCCGCCGGGTCGGTCAGCGCCTCGGCCGACAGCTTGTCGATCGGGTCGGTGTACAGGCTCTTGTCCACGCCCTGGTTGGCCGAGACCCAGCCGCTCGCGGTCTTCACCCGGCTGCTCGCCCAGTCCGAGCTGGACAGGTAGTTCTGCACCGCCTGTACCTCGGGCCGGCTGGAGAAGGCGGCCAGGAACTCGCCGCCGCCCTCGACCGGGTTGGCGACCGACGGGTTCACCGCCGGCAGGTGGAAGGCGAACACGTCCCCGTCCGGACCGACCTTGGTGCCCTTGATCCACTGCGCCTCGTAGAAGGAGGCCTGCTGCAGCATCAGGCACTTGCCGCTCAGGATCGGCGTGCCCGCGTCCTGGAAGGTGGTGGTGGCGATCGTTTTCACGTCGCCGAAGCCGGCGTTGACCCAGGCCGGGTTCTGCATCCAGTCGGCGACGGTCTTCATCGCCGTGGTGATCTTCTGGTCGGAGAACTTCACCTGGTGGCCGACCCACTGGTCGTACACCTCGCCGCCGTACGAGCCCAGCACCACCTCCTCCAGCCAGTCGGTGGCCGGCCAGCCGGTGGCCGTACCGGAGGCGATGCCGCCGCACCACGGCTTGGGGCCGCCCGCCTTGGCGATCCGGTCGCTGAGCGCCATCAGGTCCGCCCAGGTCTTCGGCGTCTCGTAGCCGGCCGCCTTGAAGGCCTTGGGCGAGTACCAGACCAGCGACTTCATGTTGGCGCTCATCGGCGCCGCGTAGAAGGTGCCGTTGACCGAGCCGTAGGTCTTCCAGACCGGGCTCCACTTGTCCTGGTTGGCGACGGTCTGGGCGGGCGGCTTCACCACCTTGCCGCTCTTCACCATCTGCGCCAGCAGGCCCGGCTGCGGGATGATCGCGAAGTCCGGGGCGTTGCCGCCGGTCACCCGGACCGGCAGCTGGGACTCGAAGTCGTTCGACCCCTCGTAACTGATCTTGATCCCGGTGCACTTGGTGAACTCGGCCCAGGACTTCTCCAGGTTGTCCGACTCCGGGCTCAGGATGGACGCGAACATCGTCACGGTCGTGCCCGAATGCCCGGCGTACGGCTGGTACTTGGCGCAGTCGCCGGACAGCGACTGGGCCGCGCCGCCCCCGCCGCCACCCGAACCGCCGGAGCTGTTGGAGCAGGCCGCGGTCAGCGCCAGCGCCGCCAGCAGGGCAGGGACGGCGACCAGACGGCGGCGGGAAGTCGGGTGTGGCGCGGTCGGGTTGGGGGTCAATGCGGTTCTCCTCGCCAGGGCGTGCTGCTGCCGATGGTGGCTGAACGACATTGCGCTGTACCGGAGATGGGCCCACAAGGGCACGGGCGGACGACGGCCGGACTGATCGAAGACGTTAACGCAGCAGCCCGCCCCCGCCAAGGTCCGCGTTCGACCTTCGTCAGAACAGCCGGATCGGCAGCTCCAGCAGACTGTTCACCACCAGCGACCCGCTCGGCCGCAGCTCGGCGTCCGGCACCGCGAGTGACAGCTCCGGGAAGCGCGCGAACAGCGCCGGCAGCGCGATCCCCGCCTCCAGCCGGGCCAGCGGCGAACCCGGGCAGACGTGCGGCCCGTGGCCGAAGGACAGGTGGCGGCTCGGGTCCCGGGTGACGTCGAACACCTCCGCCGTCACCCCGTGCTGCAGCGGGTCCCGGCCGATCGCGTTGTACGAGACCAGCACCGGCTCACCGGCCGGGATCATCACGTCGCCGACCGGGATCGGCTCGGCGGCGAAACGGAACAGGAAGTTGCTGGTCGGCGGCGTCCAGCGGAGCGACTCCTCCACCACCGCGTCCCAGGACACCCGCCCCGAACGCACCAGCTCCAGCTGGTCCGGGTGCGCCAGCAGCGCCCGCACCGCGTTGCCGATCAGGTTCACCGTGGTCTCGTGGCCGGCCGCGATGATCACCCGCAGGGTGGCCGCCGCCTCCGCGTCGGTCAGCGCCCCGCCCTCGGTGTCGGCCGCCAGCAGCACGCTCGCCAGATCCTCACCCGGGGCCGAACGGCGCTGCGCCACCAGGTCGTTGACGAAGGCGTTCAGCCCGGCGATGGTCGCCTGGATGCCCGCTGGGTCCGGCTTGACGCCGAAGAACCGCTCGTACAGGTCGCGCAGCACGCCGTGGTCCGACTCCGGCACGCCCAGCAGCGAGCAGATCACCGTCATCGGCAGCGGGAAGGCGAAGGCCGCCTTCAGGTCGACCACCGCCTCCCCCGCCGCCAGGACGTCCAGCAGCGCGCGAGTGATCTCCTCGACCCGCGGGCGCATCAGTTCCACCCGGCGTGGGGTGAAGGCCTGTGCGACCAGCGCCCGCAGCCGACGGTGCTCGGCGCCGTCCGTGGTCACCATGCTCGGGCCGGGCACCGCCAGGCCGATCAGCGGCCAGGTCTTCGGCACCTCGCCGCGCTGGTAGGCCCCCCAGTGCGCGGCGTCCTTCACCAACCGGGAGTCCGTCAGCAACTCGCGCGCGGCCGCGTGCCGGGTCACCGCCCAGGCGGCCACGCCGCCGGGCAGCTCCACCGGCACCACCGGGCCGGCGGCCCGCAGCAGGGCGCCCTCGGCCGCGTTGTCGCGGGCCAGCGGGTCGAGGACGATCGGGGCCGGGGCAGCGGTCATCGACGCCAACTCTCCTTGAAAACAAAGGAACTTCGAACGATTGTGCGCGTCCTGTGGATCTTGGCGGGCCCGTCGGAGATCCGCAAGACGCGCGCCACGCCGGGTGGCCCGGGGCGAACGAGACCGGCAGCGCTACGCCGGGTGGCCCGGGGTGAACGAGACCGGCAGCGCCACCAGCCCGCGCACCCAGGCCGACGGCCGCCACACCAGCGCGTGCTCGGCCACCGCCAACCGCAGGTCCGGCAGCCGGTCCAGCAGCACCTCGATCGCCGTGGTGGCGATCACCTCGGCCGCCTCCTGGGCCGGGAACGGGCAGCCGTGCTCGCCGTACGAGTAGCTCATGTGCGCCCGGTTGCCCTCCGCCGGACGGCCGTCGGGCTGCCGCACCGACGGGTCCGCGTTGGCCCCCGCGAAGCCCAGCAGCACCATGTCGCCCGCACCGATCCGCTGACCGCCCAACTGGGTGTCCCGGACCGCCCAGCGCCCGGCGAAGATCTGCGTCGGGGTGTCCTCCCAGAGCGCCTCGTTCAGGGCCTGGCTGATGCTGCGCCGGCCGCCGGCCAGCGAGGCGGCGAACCGCTCGTCGGTGAGCATCAGCCGCAGCGCGTTGGAGATCCAGTACGAGGTCGGCTGGTGGCCGGCGATCAGCAGCACCCGCAGGTCGCGCATCACCTCGTCGTGGGTCAGCCCGGCGTCGTGCTCCAGCATCCGCGAGGCCACGTCGGCCCCCGGGTACTCGGCCTTCTCCTCCACCAGCGCGCGCATCAGCTCCAGCAGCCGCTGGGCCCCGGCCGGCGCGTCCGGGCCGCCGTCCAGCATCGCCAGCAGCGCCGCGATCAGCTGCGGCGCCTGCTCCTCGTCCAGGCCGAGCACCCGGCACAGCACCAGCAGCGGCATCCGGTGCGCGTACTCGGCGACCAGGTCGGCCTCGCCGCGCCCGGCGAACTCGTCGATCAGCCCGTCGGCGATCTCCTCCGCGTGCTTGCGCAGCTCGTACGGGTCGATCCCGGCCAGCGCGTCGGTGACCGCGCGCGAGCGCCGGACGTGCTCCTCGCCCTCGGCGTACAGGATCGAGGGGACGGGCGCCATCATCGGCTTCAGCGGCCAGTCGGCGGGCAGCGTCTCCCAGGCGTGCCAGCGGCTGGAATCGCGGCCGAACAGCTGCGGCTGACCGGTCACCTGCTGCAGCTCGCGGTAGCCGATGACCAGCCAGGCGGGCACACCGCCGGCCAGCTCGACCGGGGCGACCGGGCCGTGCGCGGCCCGCAGCTCGCGGTAGAGCTGGGCCGGATCGGTCTGGAAACGCGGCCCGTACAGCGGCGTGGCGCCGGCGTGCGCCGGGCAGCCCGGGGGCGGGGTGGCGGCGGGCTCGGTCACGGGGTGCTCTCCTCGTACACGGACTCGGTCACGCGGTGCTCTCCTCGTACATGGACGGTGCGGCGGCAGCCAATTCGGCCTCGGCGAGGTCGGTCAGGTGGTGGATCAGGTCGATCAGCACCCGCTTGCCGGACTCGCGGTCGCGCGCGTCGCAGTCCACCAGCGGCACCGAGTCCGGCAGGTCCAGCGCCTCGCGGACCTGCTCCAGGGTGTGCGTCGGATCGCCGAAGTTGTTGCGGGCCACGATGAACGGGGTGCCGTGGTGCTCCAGCCGGTCGATCGCGTACCAGGAGTCCTCCAGCCGCCGGGTGTCCACCAGGACGACCGCGCCCAGGGCGCCGCTGAACAGGCGGTCCCAGAGGAACCAGAAGCGCTCCTGCCCGGGCGCGCCGAACAGGTACAGCACCTGGCGCTCGGAGAGGGTGATCCGGCCGAAGTCGAAGGCGACCGTGGTGGAGCGCTTGCCCCAGGAGCCGGCCGGGTCGATGCCCTCCCCCGCCCTGGTCATCACCTCCTCGGTGTTCAGCGGACGGATCTCGCTGACCGAGCCGACCAGGGTGGTCTTGCCCACGCCGAAGCCGCCGACCACGACGATCTTCAGCGCGTTGTCGGCGGTCGCCCGCAGCGGGGTGCGGGCGGCGGCGGGCCGGACGTCAGAGCCGTTGGAGGCCATGCAGCACCTGCTTCAGCGTGTCGAGGTCGGGCAGCCGGGCCTTGTTCGGCGCGAACCGGGGGTGGCGGGCGGTGACCGCCCCGGACTCCAGCAGGTCGCCGAGCAGGATCTTCACCACCGAGACGGGCAGCGCCAGCTCCGCCGCCACCTCCACCACGGCGGTCGGGGCCTCGCACATCCGCAGGATCCGGACGTGCTCCGACTGCATCCCGGGCGTCGGCTGCCGTTCGGCGACGATCAGGGTGACCAGGTCGAAGGCGTTCTCCGGGGCCCGGCTGCGGCCCTTGGTGATGGTGTAGAGGCGGTCCGGGTCGTCGTCGCGGCCCGGCAGCACCGGCCCCGCGTTCATATCCCGGCGCTCCCTTGCCCGGCCCCCGCGGAGCCATCGGCCCCGGCGGCCCCGTCGGCCCCGGCGGCCCCGTCGGCCCCGGCGTCCTCCGCGCGGGCCGGCGCGCTGAGGTGGACGCCGATCTGCTCGATCAGGCCGTGCATGTTGTGGCCGACCACGCCCACGTCCGCGTCGTCGTCCGTGACCACCGCCAGGTGGGCGCCCTCGCCGGCCGCCACGATGCACAGGATGCCGCCGTGGAACTCGGTCATCGACTGCCGGACGCCGCCGCTGCCGTCACCGAACTCGATCGAGGCGCCGTGGGCCAGGCTCTGCAGACCGGAGGCGATCGCGGCCAACTGGTCGGCCTGGTCGGTGCCCAGCCCGGCGGTGTGGCAGAGCTTGAGGCCGTCGGCGGAGAGAACCAGGGCGTGCCGGGTGCCGGGGGTTGCCGCCAGCAGGTTTTCCAACAGCCAGTCGAGGTCGCGGTCGGTGGCGCTAGTCATCTGATACCTCCGATGAGTCCCGGTGCTGACCGGGGGAGAATACGGGCGTTCTGCCGGCGAGGCAGAACTCGGCGGGACTTGTCAAATCGCAGCGCCGCCATCACCGTCGTCTGCTACGTTGCCGGAGTCGGCTCGGGGCGTTGTGAAGCTCCGAACCGGCCTACCGCCGGGCTGGCGGGAAGTCAGGTCTGTGGAGCTGATGTAAGACCGATGGGCGACACACCGTCCCTCCGCTGGCAAACCCAGGTCGGCAAGCGGCTGTGAAGCAGAAAGCCCGACCCGCGAGGGTTGGAGTCCTCCGGCCTCGGCTGGAGGAGGAAGTCAACGGGAGTCCTTCTCGGTGACAGATGAGGCATCGGAAGTGAAGTCCGTAGTCGGCGGCCCGTCGCTCTTGATCGGCAGGGCCGCCTTACGGAACGCGCCGAACCGGGCGGCCGCGCTCACCGCGTCGCCGCGTACGGGCTTCGCCGCCTGGGCCGCCGCCGGGGCGGTGGTGGCCAGCGTCTGCCCGCGACGGCGCTGCGGCAGGCCGCTGTCCGTCATCCGGGCGGGCGCGGGCGGCAGCTGGGCGGGGACGGCGGGCGCCGCGGTGACGGCAGGTGCCGCGGTGACGGCGGGCGCGGCCGGCGCGTGGGGCGCCGGCGGCAGGGGGGCGCGCGCCGGGCGCGCGGGTGCCGGGCGCCCGGGGGTCAGTGCGGGGGTCAGTGCAGGGCGCGCGGGCTCCGCGGCCGGCGCCTGCGTCACGACGGGCGCCGGAGCGGACTCCGGAGCCGGATGCGTGACCAGCTGCTGCGGGATCAGCATCACCACCCCCGTACCGCCGCGCGCCGACGGCCGGAAGGAGATCTGCAGCCCGTGCTTGCGGGCCAGCACGCCGACCACCGCGAGGCCGAGCCGGGTGCCGGCGGACAGCGTGGTGAGGTCCAGCGGCTCGCCGGAGACGGCCCGTTCGGCCCGGCGCAGCCAGCCGTCGCCCAGGCCCAGGCCGCTGTCCTCGACGGTGACCGCCAGCCCGGCGGACACCTCCTCGACGTAGACGTGCACCTCGGCCGGCGGGGCGGAGAAGTTGGTGGCGTTGTCCAGCAACTCGGCCAGCGCGTGCATGATGCCCTCGGCCGCGTACCCGGCGACGGCGGCGGTGCTGGCGTTGTGCAGCCGCACCCGCTGGTAGGCGCCGATCCGGCCGAGCGCGCCGCGCAGCACCGACTCCACGGCGATCGGCTTGGCCCAGCGCCGGCCCGAACGGGCGCCGGTGAGCACCGCGATGCTGTCGGCCATCCGGCCCGCCTGGGCGGTCGAGTGGTCCAGGCGCAGCAGGTCGCCGAGGACCTCCTCGTCATGCCGGTGCTGCATCTCGCGCAGCTCGGCGTGCATGCTCGTGGCCAGGGCCTGCACCCGCCCGGCGGCGGTCGCGCAGACCGCGAGCGCGGCGGCCCGCAGCCGCTCGCCCCGGCCGATCTCCTCGCCGACGGCGCGCAGCAGCGCGTACTGGGGGTGCTTGCGGTGGGCGGCCAGCGCGCTGTCCACGGCCGCGCCGCCGCGCAGCTTCTTCACCACCTCGGGCAGGACGCCGGCGGCGATCCCGTCCAGCTCGGCCCGCTCGGCCTCGGCCCGCTCCCGTACCGCCTCAGCCTCGGCCGCGGCCCGCTCCCGTGCCACCTCCGCCTCGGCCCGCTCGGCGTCCAGCTCGGTCCGCAGCCGGGCCAGCTCGGTGCGTGCGGCCGCGGCGTCCGCCTCCGCGCGGGCCCGCTCCGCGCGGGCGGTGTCCCGCTCGGCCTCAGCGGCGGCGGCACGCCCCTTGGCCGCCGTCTCGGCCTGCCGGGCGGAGCCGGCGGCGACCAGCGCCGTCATCGTCTCCGCGTGCTGCGCGGCCAGGTCCTCGGCCAGTGCGCCGGAGCGCTCGGCGCCGAGCGCCGCGAGGCCGACGGCGATCAGCCAGAGCACCGTCACGGCGCCCACCGCGAGGGCGGTGAGCGGCTGGTGCGCCCCCAGGGCCCGGGTGATGCCGACGGGTGCGGCGGCCAGCGTCAGCAGGACGGCGGCCGCCGTCAGGGCGACGGTGCGCGGCGCGGGCCGTCGGCGCGGCCGGCCGTCGGGGCTGGTGGCTTCTCTCATCGGTGCGGTCCTCGGCAACGTCGGCGGGCGGCGGCACGGGCGGCGGGTCGACGACGGTCGCGACCGCCGACAGCTGGTCGGGCGCAGATACGAGACCGCCCGGCGACGTCGCGAAACGTCTCCGGGCGGCTGATCGGTTCACGCTTGTGCGCCGATCATATCGATTCAGACATTGGCCTCAAGTGGCCAGTTGACGGGCAGTCTCCTTCATCCACGTCCCGTACACCGATTGGTGACGCAACCGCCGCACGACCGAGTGGCCCGGTTCACAGCCGGGCTTCAGCCCAGCTTCCGTTCGACCGCCTCCCGGACGGCCTTCGGATCCAGTCCGTGGTCGGCGATCACCCGTGCCCCGAGGCCCTCCCCCTCGCGCAGCACCCCGAGCAGCAGGTGCCCGACCGCGATCTCCCCCGACTTCATCCGCAGCGATTCCCGCAGCGACAACTCCAGCGCCTTCTTGGCCCGGGTCGTGAACGGGACGTGCCCGCTGAACGCGCCGCCGGAGCGGAACCAGCCCCGGCGCTTCGGCTCCTCCTCGGGCGGGGCGTCCAGCGCCCCCTCGCCGAAGACCGATTCGACCGCCTCCCGCACCGCGTCCAGGTCGACCCCGATCGAGGCCAGCGCCTGCGCCTGGTCCCCTTCCCCCAGCAGCCGGCGCACCGCCTGCCGCGCCGTCCCGTGGTCCAGCCCGGCCTCCGTCAGCACCCCGGCGGCCGGGTCCTCCGGCCGGCTCAGGATCGCCAGCAGGAGGTGCTCCGTCCCGACGTAGCCGTGCCGCAACTCCCGCGCCTCCTGCTGCGCGGTGACCACCACCTGCCGCGCCGTGGGGGTGAAACGCTCGAACATCACTCAGCCTCCGTCCTGGTCGCCACCGGTACCGCGCTTCGCGTACTTCTTGTGCACCGCCTGCCTGGTCACCCCGAGGCAGACCGCGATGTCCTGCCAGGACCAGCCCTGCGACCGGGCGTTGCCCACCTGCAGGCCTTCCAGGCGGTCCGCCAGATCGCGCAGCGCACGGACCGCCCGGAGTCCCACCGCAGGGTCACGGCTGCTCGCCGCGGCCGCGAGTTCTCCGCTCTCACTCATGCTGTCAACTTTGGTTGACATCGACGGGGATGTCAACCCCGGTTGACAACACTCCGGCGTCAGCGGCCGCCGAACCGCCGCTCCAGCGCCTCCTCGAAGGACCCCCTGCCCACCGCCCGCTCCGGCGTCAGGTTCCCGCCCGCGCGCAGCCCCCGACCCGCGGCCCCCGGCACCCGCACCGGCAGCAGCACCCGCCGCCGGCCCGCCGCCCGCAGGTACGCCTCGGCCAGCTCCCGGTACGACCGCACCTGCGGCCCGCCCACCTCCGGCGCGAACCCGGCGGGCTCCTCTCCCGCCAGGTCCGCCACCGCCGCCGCCACCTCCCGGACGTCCACCGGCTGGAACCGCGCCCCGCCGACCACCGGGAACACCGGCAGCTTCATCGACCCGTCGAAGATCCTCAGCACCAGGTCATGGAACTGCGTCGCCCGCAGCACCGTCCACCCCAGCCCCGACTCCCGCACCACCCGCTCACACGCGAGCTTCGTCCGGTAGTACGCGATCGGCACCCGGTCGATCCCCACGATCGACACGTACACCAGGTGCCGCACCCCCGCCTCGCGCGCCCGCGCCACCAGCGTCCGGACCGCGGCCACGTCCGCCTTCCGCTGCGTGGTCGCGCAATCCACCACCACCTCCACCCCGGCCATCGCCTCGGCGATCCCGGCCCCGCTCACCAGGTCCCCGACCACCCACTCGACCCCGTCGCCCCCACCCCGCGCCCGCCGGCTCAACCCCCGCACCGCCACCCCGCGCGCCACCAGCAGCCGCACCACCTCCCGCCCCAACGTCCCCGTCGCCCCGGTCACCAGCACCGTCCCGTTCACCACACCACTCCTCTCACCAGAACCCGTCACCCCCTACCGACCGGACACCACCCCCATCCGTGACATCGGCAGCCCCGGGGAACGCGAAAAGCGGGGCGAGGACCGTGAAGTCCTCGCCCCGCTTCAGGAGTTCACCTCATGGGGTGAACACCGGGGTGGTCAGCTGCAGCCGCTGGTGGAGCCGCAGCCCTCGCAGAGGTAGCAGCTGCCGGCGCGGCGCATCTTGGTGCCGCAGGAGAAGCAGAGCGGCGCGTCGGCGTTGAGGCCGAGCTGGATCTCCATCAGCTCCGTGGAGTTGTGGGCCTGCTTCGGGGCCGCCTTGGGCGCCTCGACGGCCGGGGCCGGCTTGGCGGCGACGACCGGGGCCACCGGGGCCGACTGGGCGAGCGACTCGGTGTCGAGCTCGTCGGCCTCCAGCGGCTCGTAGGAGCCGGTCTCCAGGTGGCGCTGGCGCTCCTCGACGGAGTGGATGCCGAGCGCCGAGCGGGTCTCGAACGGCAGGAAGTCCAGCGCCAGGCGGCGGAAGATGTAGTCGACGATCGACTGGGCCATCCGCACGTCCGGGTCGTCGGTCAGACCGGCCGGCTCGAAGCGCATGTTGGTGAACTTCGAGACGTAGGTCTCCAGCGGCACGCCGTACTGCAGGCCGACCGAGACGGCGATGGAGAAGGCGTCCATCATGCCCGCGAGGGTCGAGCCCTGCTTGGACATCTTCAGGAAGACCTCGCCGAGGCCGTCGTCCGGGTAGGAGTTGGCGGTCATGTAGCCCTCGGCGCCACCGACCGTGAAGGAGGTGGTGATGCCCGGGCGGCCCTTGGGCAGGCGCTTGCGGACCGGGCGGTACTCGACGACCTTCTCGACCGCGGCGGCCGGGGCGGCCGGGGCCTCCTCGGTCTTGTCCTCGGAGTCCTTCTTCTTCGCCGAGAGCGGCTGGCCGACCTTGCAGTTGTCGCGGTAGATGGCGAGCGCCTTGACGCCCATCTTCCACGCCTCGAAGTAGATCTCCTCGATCTCCTCGACCGTGGCGGTCTCAGGCATGTTCACCGTCTTGGAGATGGCGCCGGAGATCCACGGCTGGATCGCGGCCATCATCCGCACGTGGCCCATGGCCGAGATGACGCGCTCGCCCATCGCGCAGTCGAACACCTCGTAGTGCTCGGCCTTCAGGCCCGGCGCGTCGACGACGTTGCCGTGCTCGGCGATGTGGGCGACGATCGCCTCGATCTGCTCGTCCTGGTAGCCGAGGCGCTTGAGGGCGCGCGGGACGGTGCCGTTGACGATCTGCATCGAGCCGCCGCCGACGAGCTTCTTGAACTTGACCAGGGCGAGGTCGGGCTCGACGCCGGTGGTGTCGCAGTCCATCATCAGGCCGATGGTGCCGGTCGGGGCGAGCACCGAGGCCTGGGCGTTGCGGAAACCGTTCTGCGCGCCGATGCGCACCACGTCCTGCCAGGCCCGGTTGGCGGCCAGCCAGACCGGGGCGTCCAGTTCGTCCACCGAGACGGCGTCGAGCGAGGCGTCCGCGTGCTGCTTCATGACCTGCTGGTGGGCGGCCGCGTTGCGGGCGTAGCCGTCGTACGGGCCGACGACACCGGCGAGTTCGGCGCCGCGGCGGTAGGCGGTGCCGGTCATCAGCGAGGTGATGGCGCCGGCCAGGGCGCGGCCGCCCTCGCTGTCGTAGGCGTGGCCGGTGGCCATCAGCAGGGCGCCGAGGTTGGCGTAGCCGATGCCGAGCTGGCGGTAGGCGCGGGTGGTCTCGCCGATCTTCTCGGTCGGGAAGTCGGCGAAGCAGATGGAGATGTCCATCGCGGTGATGACCAGCTCGACGACCTTGGCGAAGCGCTCGGCGTCGAAGCTGTCGTCGTCGCGCAGGAACTTCATCAGGTTGAGCGAGGCGAGGTTGCAGCTGGAGTTGTCCAGGTGCATGTACTCGGAGCAGGGGTTGGACGCGTTGATGCGGCCGGACTCCGGGCAGGTGTGCCAGTGGTTGATGGTGGAGTCGTACTGGATTCCGGGGTCGGCGCAGGCCCAGGCGGCCTCGGCCATCTTGCGGAACAGCTTCTTCGCGTCGACGGTCTCGATGACCTCGCCGGTCATCCGGGCGCGCAGGCCGAATTCGGTGCCGTTCTCGACGGCGGTCATGAATTCGTCGGAGACGCGGACGGAGTTGTTGGCGTTCTGGTACTGGACGGAGGTGATGTCGTCCCCGCCGAGGTCCATGTCGAAGCCCGCGTCGCGCAGGGCGCGGATCTTCTCCTCCTCCTTCACCTTGGTCTCGATGAAGGCCTCGACGTCCGGGTGGTCGACGTCGAGCACGACCATCTTGGCCGCGCGGCGGGTGGCGCCACCGGACTTGATGGTGCCGGCGGAGGCGTCGGCGCCGCGCATGAAGGAGACCGGGCCGGAGGCGTTGCCGCCGGAGGACAGCAGTTCCTTGGAGGAGCGGATCCGGGAGAGGTTGAGGCCGGCGCCGGAGCCGCCCTTGAAGATCATGCCCTCTTCCTTGTACCAGTCGAGGATCGACTCCATGGAGTCGTCGACGGACAGGATGAAGCAGGCGCTGACCTGCTGGGGCTGCTTGGTGCCGACGTTGAACCAGACCGGCGAGTTGAAGCTGAACACCTGGTGGAGGAGAGCGTGCGTCAGCTCGTGCTCGAAGATGTCGGCGTCGTCCTTGGTGGCGAAGTAGCCGTGCTTCTCGCCGGCGGCGCGGTAGGTGAGCACCACGCGGTCGATGATCTGCTTGAGGCTCCACTCGCGCTGCGGGGTGCCGACGGCGCCGCGGAAGTACTTGGACGTGACGATGTTGACGGCGTTGACCGACCAGAAGTCGGGGAACTCGACGCCGCGCTGCTCGAAGTTGATCGACCCGTCACGCCAGTTGGTCATGACGACGTCACGCCGCTCCCAGCGGACCGCGTCGTACGGGTGCACGCCAGGAGTGGTGTGGATGCGCTCCATCCGCAGGCCGCCCTTCGGGGCCTTGGCGCCCTTGGCCGCGGTCTTCTCGGACTTCGACCCGCGTGCGGAACCGCTCGTGGTGTCTGTCACTTCTCGCTCCTCCTCCTGGGCAAACGCCCGGAGTGCCCTGAAAAGTCCGGGCACTGCTGGTTCGTTCTTCCGGTGTGCGGGCAGGCGGAGACCCTGCCTGTTTTCGCACGGTTTGTAGTGTTCTGCGCCCCGTTTCCGGGCACGCCGGGGCCCCGCAGGGCCGTTGTGGTGCGGCTGGGCCCGCCTGGGGCCGGGGTGCCGGCGCCTCCTAGGGCGCGGCGGCGGCGACGGACACGCAGGTGTCGTCCGTCTCCGGGGTGAGGGGCTGCTCGGCGCGGAGTTCCGCGATGGCGGCCTCGAAGTCTTCCAGTCCGTCGTATGCCTGGTACACGCTGGCGAAGCGCAGGTAGGCGACCACGTCGAGTTCCTTGAGCGGGCCGAGTATGGCCAGCCCGACGTCGTGGGTGGTCAGCTCGGCGTTGCCGCTGGCGCGCACGCACTCCTCGACCCGCTGGCCGAGCTGGGCCAGCGCGTCCTCGGTGACCGGGCGGCCCTGGCAGGCCTTGCGGACGCCGGTGATGACCTTCTGCCGGGAGAACGGCTCGGTGACGCCGCTGCGCTTGATGACCATCAGCGCCGCCGTCTCCACCGTGGTGAAGCGGCGACCGCAGTCCGGGCACTGCCGACGACGGCGGATGCAGCTGCCGTCCTCGGTGGTCCGGCTGTCGACAACGCGGCTGTCGGAGTGCCGGCAGAAGGGGCAGTGCACCTCGGGATCCCTCCCTGGCAGAACGTGCGGACCAGTTGAGTCTATGCGATGCGCCCCCGGCCTCGGCAAGCTGATCATGCGAGGCGACCACTAGTACTGGGCACGGAGAGGACTCTAGCCACTACATCTAGGCCTTCGGGGGAAGTGACACCCCTGGCGTGTCGGCGCGGATTAGACTGCCGGAGTCGCGTTCGAGTCGAACATTTACTCGATGTACAACAAAGCCTTGATCGAGTCACCCAACTCCCGAATAATTCACTCGAACGTGTGTTTGGCGCAACCTTTCGATAGGAGGTGCGTTGGGCTGGAAAAGGGAGAGGACAGCCGTCGAGAGGGGCCGCCGTGAACACGATCGAAAGCAACACCATCCCGGTGCAGGAACACGCCCAGTTCAAGGTGGGGCAGCGCACCAACAATCAGCAGGGTATGGACATCAGCATGGACCGCAGCGAAGACCACCGTCTCCCCGGTACGGCCCTTTCCGGCTCGACCCGGGTGCCCGACCAGCCGATCGAACACTCCCCCGCCACGGATGACGCCCACGCCTCCCCCGCCCGGGCGATGCCCGGCCGCCCCCCCGGCATCCGCACCGACGAGGCCGGCCTCACCGAGCGCCAGCGCCGGGTGATCGAGGTCATCAGGGACTCCGTCCAGCGCCGGGGCTACCCGCCGTCCATGCGCGAGATCGGCCAGGCCGTCGGCCTGTCCAGCACCTCCTCGGTCGCCCACCAGCTGATGGCCCTGGAGCGCAAGGGCTTCCTGCGCCGCGACCCGCACCGTCCGCGCGCCTACGAGGTCCGCGGCGTCGAGGTGGCCCGCCCGAACACCGCCGAGACGGCCGGCCGCCCCTCCACCTCCTACGTGCCGCTGGTGGGCCGGATCGCCGCCGGCGGGCCGATCCTGGCCGAGCAGACGGTCGAGGACGTCTTCCCGCTGCCCCGCCAGCTGGTCGGCGAGGGCGAGCTGTTCGCGCTCACCGTGCGCGGCGACTCGATGATCGAGGCGGCCATCTGCGACGGCGACTGGGTCACCGTCCGCCGCCAGCCGGTCGCCGAGAACGGCGACATCGTGGCCGCGATGATCGACGGCGAGGCCACCGTCAAGCGGCTCAAGCGCGAGGACGGCCGGATCTGGCTGATGCCGCACAACCCGGCGTACGAGCCGATCAACGGCGACAACGCGACCATCCTGGGCAAGGTCGTCGCGGTCCTGCGCCGCCTCTGAGCGGTCCTGCGCCGCCTCCGAGCGCCCACACCAGACACCACACCGGGAAGGGGCTCCACCGCAGAGTGCGGGGAGCCCCTCCGGCGTTCCGAGGGCGTTCCGGGTGCTTCCGGGAGCGGGCCGGGCATTCGGGCGCCTTCCGGAGCGGGCGCGGGGCGCTCAGCCCCGCTTCACCACCGGCCGCACCGGCGCCGCCGAGGCGTCGATCGCCGCCAGCGAGCGCCGCACCTGGTTGCGGTCCGTGGTGTACCAGAACTCGGGCATCGAGGAGCGGAAGAAACTCCCGTACCGCTTGGTCTCCACCCGCGGGTCGAGCACCGCCACCACGCCCCGGTCGTCCGCCGCGCGGACCAGCCGGCCCGCGCCCTGCGCCATCAGCAGCGCCGCGTGCGTCGCCGCGACGGCCATGAAGCCGTTCCCGCCGCGCTGTTCGACGTCCCGCTGGCGGGCGCTCATCAGCGGGTCGTCCGGCCGCGGGAACGGGATCCGGTCCATCACGACCAGTTGGCAGGCCGAGCCCGGCACGTCCACGCCCTGCCAGAGCGAGAGCGTGCCGAACAGGCAGGTGGTCGCGTCCGAGGCGAACTCGCGGATCAACTCGCCCAGGGTGTCCTCCCCCTGGAGCAGGATCCGGTGGTCCAGCCGCTCGCGCATCGCCTCGGCGGCCGCCTGGGCGCCGCGCATCGAGGAGAACAGGCCCAGGGTCCGCCCGCCGGCCGCGCCGATCAGCTCGGCCAACTCGTCGAGCATGTCAGGCCGTTCGGGGTCGCGCCCGGGATCGGCCAGGTGCTTGGCGACGTACAGGATGCCCTGCTTGGGGTACTTGAACGGCGAGCCGACGTCGATGCCGCGCCAGTGCGGCACCGCGTCCTCGCCGAACCCGGGGCCCGGCTCCGGGTTGTCCCCGGCCGTGCGGACGTCCGGCAGCCGGGTCTCGGAGGGCAGGCCCACCGAGGCGGCGACGCCGTTGAAGTCCCCGCCGAGCTTGAGGGTGGCCGAGGTGAGGACGACCGAGCGCTCCTTGTACAGCCCCTCGCGCAGCAGCCCGGACACGCTCAGCGGCGCGACCCGCAGCGAGGCGGTGCCCAGCCCGTAGCGGTCGCTGCGCTCGATCCAGACCACGTCGTACTCGGAGCCCTCCAGCAATCGGTCGGCGGTCTCGTGCAGGGTCTCGGCTGAGGCCATGGCCTGCTTGCGGACGGCGTCCTCGTCGCTGAGCCCCTTGTCCCTGGTCTCACCGAGCGAGGTGATCACCTGGCGGGAGGCGTCCCGGATCGCGGTGACGGCGTACGCCAGGTACTCCGGCAGTTCCTCGACCCGGCCGGGCTGGGCGGTCTCCATCAGGCCGTGGTAGTTCTCGGCGGCGGCCTGCAGGGCGTCCACGGCCTTCTCGTTGGCGAGCCGGGCGGCCCGCTTCACGGCCCGGTTGACGGCGCCGACGGTCAGCTCGGCGGTGGCCGCGCCGGTGACCCGGTTGACCAGCTCGTGCGCCTCGTCCACGATCAGCAGCCCGTGCTCGGGCAGCACCGGCGCGCCCTCGATCGCGTCGATGGCGAGCATCGCGTGGTTGGTGACCACGACGTCCGCGAGCTTGGCCCGCTCCCGCGCCTTCTCGGCGAAGCACTCCTGCCCGTACGGGCAGCGGGTGGCGCCGAGGCACTCCTTGGAGGTGACCGCGAGCTGGGCCCAGGCCTTGTCGGAGACGCCGGGGCTGAGGTCGTCGCGGTCACCGGTGTCGGTCTCGTCGGCCCAGTCGCGCAGCCGCAGCACGTCCTGCCCGAGCTTGCCGGTGGGCCCGCCGAGCGCGTCCACCGGGTCGAACAGGCCCTCGCCCTCGTCGCTCGGGGTGCCCTCGTTGGCCCGGTGCAGGCACAGGTAGTTGGAGCGGCCCTTGAGCATCGCGTACAGCGGGCGGCGGCGCAGCACCGGGTGCAGCGCGTCGACGGTGCGCGGCAAGTCCCGTTCCACCAGCTGGCGTTGCAGCGCCAGGGTGGCGGTGGCGACGACCACACGGTCGCCGTGGGCGAGCGCGGGCACCAGGTAGGCCAGGGACTTCCCGGTGCCGGTGCCGGCCTGGACGAGCAGGTGCTCGCCGTGGTCGACGGCGTCGGCGACGGCCTCGGCCATCCGGACCTGGCCGGGGCGCTCGACGCCGCCGACGGCCGCCACCGCGGCGTGCAGCAGTTCGGGGATCCGCGAGCGCGGAACGGCGACTGCTTCCTCGGCCTCGTCGCCGAGGTCCGCCGCCCGCTGGGATTCGGAGTCGTGGGATTCGGAGTCGTTCGTCATGACCCTCCCAGCCTACGGGGCGGGGGTGACAATCCGGTCCCGTCGCGCGGGCGGCCGTACGTCGACGGCCACCAGCGCGTTCGGCACGGTCCCGTGCCGGGCGGCGTGCGGGCGGAAGGGGCGGTCCTGGTAGCCGTCGAGGAGCAGCCGGTTGCGGTTGAGGCAGAGCCGGTCGATCCGGGGCCGGAACAGGTCGAACAGCTCGAAGCGCTCGCGCAGCTCGGGGAAGCGGGCCTGGTGGCGGAGGATCTCGGCGCGCAGCAGGGCCCAGAACTCGGCCTCGGGCAGTCCGGTCTGCGCCTCCAGCAGCGGGGCGAGGTAGCGGAAGACGCCGATGAACAGTCCGGCGTGGATGAACTGGCAGAGCCCCTGCGGGCTGTCCCGCAGCAGCACGTCGGCGACCTCGGCGGGCAGCTCGCGCAGTTCGGGCAGGTCCTGGTCGCTGAGGTTGACGTCGTCGACGAAGTCCTTGACCGCGAGCCGGGCCGGGGTGCCGCGGTCGTCGAAGACGACGATGGCGTTCTCGCCGTGCGGGGAGAAGACCAGCCCGTAGCGGTAGAGGAAGTGCAGCAGGGGCGGCAGCATCGCGGCGAACAGCCGGCCGGTCCACTGGGCGGGGGTGAGGCCGGAGCGGGTGATCAGCTCGGCGGCGAGCGCCCGGCCGTCGGAGCCGGTCTGCAGCAGGGCGGCGAGGGTGCGGGCGCGCTCGCCGGGGTCCAGGCGGGGGCCGAGCGGTTCGCGCCAGATCGCGCCGAGCAGTTCCTTGTACTGGTAGGGCGCCTCGGGCAGCTCCCGGTACAGCGGGTGGTCGACGGTGACGGAGGCGATCTCGCCGAGCAGGATCACCCGGCACTCGTCGCGCAGGAACGGGTCGGCGTCGCGCAGCCCGTGCAGCCAGGCGGTGACGGCGGGGGCGGCGAGGGTGCGCTCGGTGGGCAGGCCGCGCCAGACCAGGGTGTTGAGGATCGACAGCGGCAGTTTGACCGTGCAGCGCTCGGGGTGGGCGGTGTTGAAGAAGGAGCGGATGGACTGCTGGGGCAGCCGTGGGTCGCCGTCCGAGGGCAGTGGGACGATCTCGCCGGAGGCGATCCAGGGCGCGAACAGCGGCAGGATCGTCTCGTCCCACTGCCAGGGGTGGACGGGCAGCAGCAGGTAGTCGTCGGCGTCCGGGCCGAGCGCGGCGCGCAGTGCGTCCACGTCGTCCAGTTCGCGGGCGTAGAGCTGTTCGGGCCGTTCCAGGCCGGGTACGCCGCGGTACTCGGCGAGCCGGCGGTGGACGGCGATCCAGGGCAGTGGGCGGGGGCTGCGGGCCTCCGGGGCCCAGCGGGCGGCGTCGGCGGCGGAGAAGCCGATCCGGCCCTTGTTGGGGACGATCCAGGGGTGGCCGGTCTGTCGGCCCTCCAGTGCCGGGTGGTCGAGTTCGGCGAGTTCGGCGGCGGTGAGCGCGGTGGCGAGCTGGCGGGCGTCGGCGGTCAGGGTGGCGGAGAGTTCGCGGATCAGGTGGCCGGTGGTCTCGCCGCGCATCCCGAGGGTCTGCCGGGCGTAGGGGAGGAAGCGCAGCGGGTCCAGGCCGTCGGGTTCGGAGCAGCGGAGGGACTCCGGGTCGACCTGCCAGCTGTCGTAGGCGCCGCGCCGGGCGGTGAAGCGGTACTCGACGCCGGGCAGTGGGAGCAGGTACTCGCCGGGTAGGACGCCGGGGAGGGGTTTGAGCAGTTCCTCGTAGGCGAACTCGCCGAGCATCTTGGCCAGCAGGGCGCGGGCGGCCCGCTGCCAGTGCCCGGCGGTGAGGTGTGGGGGGAGGTAGAGCGGCGGTTCAGCGGCCGACTGTTGCGGCACGGGTCAGCTCCTGGGGGCGAGGGAGGACGGGGGTCTGTCCGACGGGTGCGGGGGCGGGCGGCGCGAAGCCGGTCCAGGCGGTGCGGGTCGGCAGTCGGTGGACGGTCCGGCCGGTGACGGCGTTGAGGATCACGGCGGCCCGGTGGGCGCCGAGCCCGAGGTCGGGCGTGCCGACGCCGTGGGTGTGCAGTTCGGCGTTCTGGACGTAGAGGCCGCCGGTGAGTTCGGGCCGGGTGGCGACCCGGTGGTCGAGGTCGACCCGGTAGCGCCCGGTCTCGTCCCAGTCGATCAGGGGGGCGAGCGGTTCGAGTGCGGCCGGGCGGGCGGCCCGGTAGCCGGTGGCGAGCACCACGGCGTCGGTGCGCAGCACGTGCTCGGCGCCGGAGTCGGTGTGCCGGCAGCGCAGTTCGAGGCCGCCGCAGGGGCCGGGGCGGGCGTCGGTGACGCCGGTGCCGGGGGTGATCTCGACCGGGGCGGTGTCGATCGGGCGGCCGATGGTGCGCTCGTAGAGGTGGTCGTGGATCTCGGCGAGGGTCTCGGCGCTGGCGGCCTTGTGCAGCTGCCACTGGGAGTCGACCAGGGCGTCCCTGGTGGGCCCGGGCAGGCTGTGGAAGTAGCGGGTGTAGTCGGGGGTGAAGTGCTCCAGGCCGAGCTTGGAGTACTCCATGGGCGCGAGTGCCCGGGTGCGGGTGAGCCAGCGCAGCCGGACGCCGTCGTCCTGGTGGCGCCGGAGCAGGTCGAGGAAGACCTCGGCGCCGGACTGCCCGCTGCCGACCACGGTGATGTCCCGGGCGCCGGCCAGGTCGGCGCGGCGGTCCAGGTAGTCGGCGGAGTGGAAGGCGCGGGGGTGGCCGGCCAGGGCGGCGAAGGCCTCGGGGCGTACGGGCCGGGTGCCGACGCCGAGGGCGAGGTTGCGGGCCCGTACGGTGGTCCGCCGCCCGGTCGCGGTGTCGGTCAACTCGACCCGGTACCAAGGCCCTTCCCCCGAGGTGCCGGCCCAGTGCAGGGCGGTGACCTCGGTGCCGAAGCGGCAGTTGGCCAGCCGCTCGGCGGCCCAGCGGCAGTAGTGGTCGTACTCGCGGCGGGGCAGTTGGAAGCGCTCGGCGAAGTAGAACGGGAACAGCCGGTCCTGTTCGCGCAGGTAGTTGAGGAAGGACCACGGGTTGGTCGGATCCACCAGGGAGACCAGGTCGGCGAGGAAGGGCACCTGCATCCGGGCCCCGTCCACCAGCATCCCGTGGTGCCAGCGGAACTCCGGGCGCTGGTCGCAGAAGAGCGTGCGCAGGCCGGGGACGGGTTCGGCGAGCGCCGCGAGCGAGAGGTTGAACGGGCCGATGCCGACGCCGAGCAGGTCGTACGGCGGCTGGGGTGCTGCGGTGTCCACGGGGTGTCCTAGGCGGGATCGGGGCTAGGCGGGCTCGGGGTCGGGCTCGGGCTCGGGGTCGGGCGGAGTCCGGGCCGGGCGCGGGTCAGGGCCGGGCGGGTCAGGCCCGAGCAGGTCAGGCCCGGGCGGGCAGTGCGGCCCGGGTGCGCACCATCAGGGCGGCGCGCTTGCCGGGCAGGTCGAGTTCGGCGGCCGCCCGGAAGCCGGCCCGTTCGAAGGCCCGGACCGAGCGCCGGTTGCGGACGTCCGGTTCGGCGACGACCCGTTCGCAGTGCGGGCGGCGGCGCAGGATCCGTTCCGCGAGGGCGCCCAGCAGGACGGCGCCCAGGCCCCGGCCGCGGCTGGCGGCGGGGCCGAGCAGCAGGTGGAGGCCGGTGTCGTGCGGCCGGGCCGGGTAGTGGGCGGCGAGGGGGTCGAGGTCGGCGCGGTAGAGCTCCCAGTAGCTCATCGGCTCGCCGTCGAGCAGGCCGAGGCACGGGAGGCTGCGGCCGTCGCCGTCCAGTTGGGCCCGGACGTGCCGGGCGGTGCGGTCCGGTGGTCCGGCGAGTTCCCAGAAGGCGGCGACCTCGGGGTCGTTCATCCACCCGGCGAGCAGGTCCAGGTCGGCGGGCAGCCGGACGGGGCCGAGCCGGAACTCGCCGGCCGAGGTGGGGATCGCGCCCCACCCGGGCAGGTCGTCGAACATCAGGGGCCCGCCACCGGGTTGGGGATGTCCACGTACACGGACTGGGTGGCGACCGGGCCGACCAGTTCGTCCAGGCCGTTGATCCGGGTGAGCAGGTTGGCCTTGCAGGGCAGCGTGGGCGCGTCGAGCAGCAGCGCGGGCAGCGCCGAGCCGGTGGCTGCGGCCGCGGGACCGGCCAGGAACCGGCGCAGCGCCGCCAACAGCACCGTTTCGTCGGCCAGTTGCTGGGAGCCGAGGGCGCCGATCAGGCCGAGGACGTGGTTGATGCCGAGGTAGTAGGCGAAGTGGTGGTCGATCACCGGGTCGGGCAGGAAGGTGTCGCTGTCGGTGCCGAGCCCGGGCAGCCGGGCGGTGAGCCGTTCGGCGGCGCTCTCGCGGTAGTAGTAGCCCTGGTTGTCCCGGTAGCGGCCGCCGGTCGGCCAGCCGTCGGCGTCCAGCAGGACCAGGCTGTTCTGCTGGTGGGCTTCGAGGGCGATGCCGGCCCGGCCGTCCAGCCAGAGGACGGGCAGCACGACGGTTTCCAGGTAGCGCAGGAACCAATCGGCGGCCACGGTCGGCTGCGGTCGGCCGCATCGGGCGGCGAGCGCCCGCAGGATGTCGCCGAGCCTGGAGGGCACGGTGTCGCCGGCGCCGAGCGGCTGTTCGGCGACCAGTCCGGCGACGCACAGCACGCGCTCGGCGGGGGCGAACGGCTGGGCGCGCAGCACGGTGTCCAGGCCGCCCGGGTCGCCGAGCGCGGGGTGGTCGACGCCGATCCAGGCCGGGTCGCGGACGATGTCGAAGCCGGGGTGGGCGGCCTGCCACTCGGCGGCCAGCCCGCTCTCCAGCAGCCGGTGCACCTCCAGGCCGCGGTGCAGTTCCTTGCGCAGGTTCTCCCGGCGGGAGTTGGTGATCCGCAGGCCGAGCGAGAGCTTGAGCATCCACGGGGTGCCGGGCCGGTAGACGGTGCGCACCGAGGAGGTGGGGTACCAGGGCTCCCCGGCCGGGCCGAGGTCGTGCAGCAGCCCGTCGGCGAGCAGTGCGGCGACGGCCGGCCGGTGAGCGAGTTCGCGGGCCTGCCAGGGGTGCAGCGGCAGGGCGGCGGTGCCGGGCGGCAGCGCGGGGCGGCCGCCGAGCAGGCCGGCGGTGAGCTGCTCGGCGCTTTCGGCGACGGCGGAGCCCGCGGCGAGCAGTTCGCGGTCCACGGCGTACCAGTGGAGTTGGAAGGAGCCGTGCAGTTCGGGCGAGTAGGCGACGCTCTGGGCCGGGCCGAGGCCGTCGCGGCTCTTCGGGGTGGGGTGGAGCGGGTGGCCGAGCAGCAGGGACTGTTCGGCGGCGAGGAAGTGCGAGCGTTCCGGCCCGCCGGGGGCGGGGGCGGTGCGGCGGTGGGCGAGGATCTCGGCGGTGCGGACGACCGAGTCGGCGACCCGGGCGGCGAGGTCGGCGACCTGTCCGGGGTCGGGTCGCTCGGCGGCCGCGGCGGCGAGCAGCGCGGCGGCGGTGACGGCGTCCACCGGGGCGTCGGCCCCTTGACCCGCCGTACGGCCTTCGTCCGCCGCGCGCCCTTCGCCTACCGAGAGGGTGGCGCGGCCGAAGCGGTGCCAACCGCCCGGGGACCAGTAGCGGACGGGGGCGGTGAGCCGGGCCGCCCCGCCGAGGACGGCGATCCGGAGGCAGCCGTCGGGGCCGGGCCGGGCTCCGGTCTCCCTGGTCCAGCAGCGCAACAGGGCTTCCAGCGCGGCCTGTTCGGCGGCGACGGCGGGGTCGGCGTGCAGCAGCGGGTCGGGCTCGACGGCCGACCGCGGCGCGGACAGCGGCGGTCCGGGCGGGGCTCCGGTGAGGGCGGTGCTCAAGGCTGCTCCTTGGGGCGCGTGGGGGTGCCGACGCGCACAGGTGGAGAAGGGAACCGGCGGGCGCTCGCACCGTCGCGTCAGGTAAGGGTTACCTATCCATGACGGGTGATCACAAGGACGGCTCACTCGTCCAGGTGAAGATCGGGGATTGTCCACCACCGGAGGCCCGGGCCCTGCTGTGCCAACGAGCCGACCGGGCCCGCGTCACGGATCGGTGACCTCCGGGCCGGGCCGCAACCCGGGGGGCGGGCACGGCCGTCCTCGTCTGCGATGGAAGACTCCAGGGCGGTGGCCCGCCGCACCACAGGCCGACCGAGCACCACCCGACCGAGTACGGACCGACCGAGCACAGGGGGACGCGCACAGATGTCAACGATCCACCGCCGAGCACTGGCCGCCGCCGCGGTCGCGGGAGCCCTGATCGCCGTGAGCGCCTGCGGACCGGACGGCCCGGCGGGCGACGGCGGGGGCACCGCCGCGCCGCCGCCCAACTCGGCCGCGGCGACCGGCGGCACCGGCGCAGGCGGCGTGATCGGCGGGATCACCCTCCCGTCCGGTCTGCCCACCGGCCTGCTGGAGGGCCTGCCGAGGAGCTGGGACGACCTGAAGAAGTGGAAGTTCGAGGACTGGGACAAGTGGGCGTCCAAGCACGTCTTCAACAACCCGGTGGTGAAGGACTTCTGGGATCCGGACAAGATGGGCGACTCCAAGCCCGCCGAGCCGGCTCCGCCCGCCGCCAAGCCCTCCCCGGCCACCCCCAAGCCCGCCACCGACGACGGCGTGACCGATCCGGAGCCGCCGGTGGTCAAGGCCGTGGCGGTGCCCCGCCCGTACACCAAGCAGCCCTCCGGCAAGGTGTTCTTCTCCGCCCAGGGCGGCCGCGGCAACTGCTCGGCAACGGTGATCACCGACCCGCAGCACCCGGGCAGGAGCAACCTGGTGTGGACGGCGGGCCACTGCGTGCACCCCGGCAAGGGCGGCAGCTACTACAAGGACCTGGTCTTCGTGCCCGCCTACAACAACTCGGGCGCGTCCAGCGGCGGCAAGCGGGCCCCGCTGTCCGAGCTGGCCCCGTTCGGCACCTGGTGGGCCGACCAGGTCGCCACCTCCCCGCAGTGGACGGTCGAGGGCGGCAGCTCCGGCGACGCCGCCAACCAGTACGACTTCGCGATCATGCGCGTGCACAACCAGAACGACACCGGCAAGTCCCTGGAGGAGACGGTCGGTTCGGCCGTCCCGGTGTGGTTCGACGCCCCCCGCGACAAGCTCGGTGTCTGGGCCACCGGCTACCCGCTGCTCAAGCCGTTCGACGGCCAGGAGCTGTACAAGTGCGACGGCGGCAAGCCGACCCGGCTCTCCTTTGACGCCAAGCGCCCGTCGATGCTCACCATCGGCTGCGACATGACCCAGGGCTCCAGCGGCGGCGGCTGGTTCGCCACCATGCCGGACGGCAGGACCGCCCTGGTCAGCAACACCTCGATCGGCACCCAGGAGCACACCTCGCTGAGCGGCCCGTACCTGGAGACGGTCGCCAAGCAGGCCCTGGAATGGATCTCCAGGAAGCCGTAGCCGCCACGGGGGGGGGCGGTACGGGAACACCAGCACAGCGCGGGGGACTTTGCAGCATGCCCAGAACCACCAGCCGGGGACGCCGGGCCACCACGGCCGGCGCCACGCTGCTCGCCGCGCTCGCCCTCGCCGCGACCGCCTGCGGCCCGGACGGCCCCGCCAGGCCGGCCGTCCCGCCCCCCGCGCTCCCCAAGTCCGCGCCCACCAGCCTGGGCGACCTGACGGGCTGGAAGCTGGAGGACTGGACGAAGTACGTCGCCGACAGCGGGTTCGCCAACGACGCGGCCCCGGGCGCCTGGTCGGCCGCCCGGATGGACGCCGCCAAGCCCCGGCCCACCCCGGAGTACTCCCTCACCGCCCCCGCGGCGCCCGGCGTCGAGCGGGATCCGGCGCCCGCCGCCGTCCCGGCCCAGCCGCAGCAGCACCCGTACGGCCCGGCCGCCGCCGTGGTCGGCCGGCTCTTCATGACCACGCCGCAGGGTGACGCGGCCTGCTCCGCCACCGTGGTCTCCGACCCGGTCAACCCCGGCCGCAGCAACCTCGTCTACACCGCCGCGCACTGCCTGCACGACGGCAAGGGCAGCGGCTGGCTGAAGAACCTGGTCTTCGTGCCCGGGTTCAACCGGGACGGCCAGGCCGCCCACGGCAAGCCGTACCCCGACCAGCAGGCCGCCCCGTACGGCCGGTGGACGGCGGTGCGCGCGCTGGTGTCGCCGACCTGGCTGCAGGAGAGCGGCGTCGGGGCGCACAACCAGTTCGACTACGGGATCGTGCGGGTGCGCGGCGAGGGCGATTCCGGCAAGTCCCTGGAGGAGACGGTCGGCGGCGCCGTCCCGATCTGGTTCAACGCCCCGCGCGACCAGATCACTTCGGCCGCCGCCTACGGCTACCCGGCCGAGCGGCCCTTCGACGGCATGGAGCTGGACCACTGCGACTCGCCCGTCGCGCCCGCCCGGCTCTCCTTCGACCGGACCCGCCCGCCGATGTACGTGATCGGCTGCTCGATGACCGCGGGCTCCAGCGGCGGCGGCTGGTTCATCACCAAGGACGGCAAGCCCAACCTGATCAGCGTCGGCGCGGTCGGCAACCGCAATCCGGCCGGCTACCAGGCCGGTCCGGCCCTGCAGGACCAGGCGAAGCAGGCCTTCGACTACTTCGCCAAGAACGTCAGGTAGCCCCACCCGCAACGCCTGCAACGCCCGCAACGCCTGCAACGCCCGCGAGATCCGCGACCCCCAGGCGGCACCCGCGACATGGGAAGGGCCCCCGGACCGAGTTACGGTCCAGGGGCCCTTCGTGCCCTTCGCCTCAGCCCTGCAGGGCCACCGCGAAGTACCCCAGCTCCGCGGCCAGCTCGGCCGGCACCTTGGCGTGCAGCAGCGTGCCCTCGGCGGTGTGCTCGGTGGAGAGCAGCTCGCCCTCCGCGTGCACCCGGGAGACCAGCCCGCCCTGGGTGTAGGGCACCAGGGCCCGCACCTCGATCGCCGGGCGCGGCAGCTCGTCGTCGATGAGCTGCAGCAGTTCCTCGATGCCCGCGCCGCTGCGGGCCGACACCACGATGGCGTGCGGCTCGCGGCGCAGCAGGCGCTGCAGCACGTGCGGGTCGGCGGCGTCCGCCTTGTTGATCACCACGATCTCCGGCACGTTCTGCGCGTCGACCGAGACGATGACCTCGCGGACGGCGGCCAGCTGCGTCTCCGGCTCGGGGTGCGAGCCGTCCACCACGTGCAGGATGAGGTCCGCGTCGGCGACCTCCTCCATGGTCGAGCGGAAGGCCTCGACCAGGTGGTGCGGCAGGTGCCGGACGAAGCCGACCGTGTCGGCCAGGGTGTAGACCCGCCCGCTCGGGGTCTGGGCCCGGCGCACGGTCGGGTCCAGGGTGGCGAACAGCGCGTTCTCCACCAGCACGCCCGCGCCGGTGAGCCGGTTGAGCAGGGAGGACTTGCCGGCGTTGGTGTACCCGGCGATGGCCACGGACGGCACCTGGTGGCGCTTGCGCTCCTGGCGCTTGGTGTCGCGGCCCTTCTTCATGTCGGCGATCTCCTTGCGGAGCTTCGCCATCTTCTCGCGGATCCGGCGCCGGTCGGTCTCGATCTTGGTCTCACCGGGACCACGGGTGGCCATGCCGCCGCCGGACGAGCCGGAGCCGCCACCACCCATCTGCCGGGACAGCGACTGGCCCCAGCCGCGCAGCCGCGGCAGCATGTACTGCATCTGGGCGAGCGAGACCTGCGCCTTGCCCTCACGGGACTTGGCGTGCTGGGCGAAGATGTCCAGGATCAGGGCCGTCCGGTCGACGACCTTGACCTTGACCACGTCCTCCAGCTGGATCAGCTGGCCGGGGGTGAGCTCACCGTCGCAGACCACGGTGTCGGCGCCGCTGGCGGCGACGATGTCGCGCAGCTCCTTCGCCTTGCCGGAGCCGATGTAGGTGGCCGCGTCGGGCTTGTCGCGACGCTGGATGACGCCGTCCAGCACCTCGGAGCCGGCCGTCTCGGCGAGCGCGGCGAGCTCCGCCATCGAGTTCTCGGCCTCCTCCAGCGTGCCGTCGGTCCAGACGCCGACGAGCACCACGCGCTCCAGGCGGAGCTGGCGGTACTCGACCTCGGTGACGTCTTCGAGTTCGGTGGAGAGGCCGGCGACACGGCGCAGCGCGGCTCGCTCGCTGCGGTCGTACTGGTCGCCGTCGTAGTGGCGGTCGAGGTCCTCGTCGATGGCCGCGAGGTCCTCGTCCATGAGGGCTTCCGCCCGCAGACCGTCGATGCGGCGCGGAGCGTCGGCGTGGTCGCGGGTGTCGAACGTGGAGGTCATTCTGTCCTTAGGCTGCTGGTACGGGTGGCCTTCGGGGACCGTCGGAGCGGTCCCGTAGGGAGTCTGCCCAGCTGCCGCCCCGGCTACCGTCCGGGCGGGGTGAGCTACCCCTCGGATCCTCCGGCGCCACCGGGGCTCCTGTGCCCTGAGAACGCCGAGGACCGGCCGTGAATTCCCCATGATGGTCGCACGCCCGGCCCGCGGTGGTCATCCCATTTCACAGCAGCCCGCGCGTCCGGCCGACCTCCGGGGCGTGCGGCCGGCTCACGTCGTACACCCCGGAGACCCGCAGCATCGCCCGCATCAGGCCGGGCAGCGCGCCCGGCTCGGGCAGCTCCACGGTGTAGGTGTGCCGGACCCTGGACTCCTGCGGCGGCTCGACCTCGGCCGAGACGATGCCGACGCCCTTGGCGGAGATCGCCGCGGTGAGGTCGGCGAGCAGCCGGGGCCGGTTCAGCGCCTCGGCCCGCAGGGTGGCCCGGTGCCCCTCGGCGGGGGCGTCCTGCGGCTGCCAGCGGACCTCCAGTACGGCCCGGCCGTCCGCCCGCATCCGCTCCCCCGCCGGGCAGCCGGTGCGGTGCACGGCCACCGCGCCGCCGCGGATCGGGTAACCCGCCACCTCGTCCGGCGGCACCGGCGTGCAGCAGCGGGCCAGCCGTACGGCCGCCCCCGGCCGTCCGGCCACCGTGACCGGGGCGGCCCGCTTCTCGGTGGTCCGGCGGCCGGGGGGGGCGGGCTGGGCGGGCTGGGCGCCCGCCGGGCCGGTCCGGACCACCGGCAGCCGGGCCGGCGGGTCGGCCAGCCACCGTTCGATGGCCAGCCGGGCGGCGGGGGTGCGGGCGTGGGCCAGCCACTCGGGGGCGGGGCCGGAGGGCTGCCCGCCGTCGGCCGGGAGGGTCTCGGTGAGCACCGCGATCAGGTCGCCGTCCTCCAGCACGGTGGAGAGCGCGCTGAGCCGCCCGTTGACCCGGACGCCGATACATCGGTGGCCGGTCTCCTCGCCGAGCAGGTAGGCCGCGTCGACGCAGGTCGCGCCGGCCCTCAGCTGAAGCGTTTCGCCGCTCTCCGTCACCACGGTGATCTCGCGGTCACCGGCCAGGTCCGCGGTGAGCGCGGACCAGAAGGCGTCCGGGTCGGGCGTCTCCTGCTGCCACTCCAGCAGCCGGCTGAGCCAGCCCGGCCGGGCCGGGTCGGTGCGGTCCAGCTCGTCGGCGTCCTGGGCGGCGCCGGCCGGGGACGGGTCGCCCAGCGCGACCACGCCGGTCTCCGCCACCTCGTGCATCCGCCGGGTGCGGACCAGCACCTCGGCCACGGCACCGCCGCTCAGCGCCACGGCGGTGTGCAGCGACTGGTAGAGGTTGAACTTGGGCGCGGCGACGAAGTCCTTGAACTCCCCGGGCAGTGGTGTCCAGCAGGTGTGCAGCTCGCCGAGCACCGCGTAGCAGTCGGCGTTCTCCTCCACGACCACCAGCAGCCGCCCGAAGTCGGCCGACCGCGGCTCCTCCGGCCGCCCGTCCGGCCCGGGCCCGCCGGAGCGCTTGAGCAGCACCCGGTGCAGCGAGACGCAGTGCCGGGGCCGCACCGTCACCTCGGCCGCCACCCCGGCCTCTGCCAGCTGCCGGGCGAGTTGCCGGGCGAAGGGCTCCAGGACGGTGTCCGGCTGGGCCTCGTGACCGGCCATCAGGGCCCGGGTGCGGGCGTACTCCTCGGGGTGCAGGGTGGCGAAGACGATGTCCTCCAGCTCCGCCTTGAGCACCTGGATGCCGAGCCGTTCGGCCAGCGGGATCAGCACGTCCCGGGTGACCTTGGCGATCCGCACCCGGCTGGCCGGCTTCATGTGCCGGATGGTCCGCATGTTGTGCAGCCGGTCGGCCAGCTTGATCACCATCACCCGGACGTCGTCCCCGGTGGCGACCAGCATCTTGCGGAAGGTCTCCGCCTCGGCGGCGGCACCGAAGTCGACCTTCTCCAGCTTCGTCACCCCGTCGACCAGGTAGGCGACTTCGGGTCCGAAACCGGCGCCGACCTGGTCCAGCGTCAACTCGGTGTCCTCGACGGTGTCGTGGAGCAGCGAGGCGACCAAGGTGGTCGTCCCGGCGCCGAGTTGGGCCAGGATCATGGTGACGGCGAGCGGGTGGGTGATGTACGGCTCGCCGCTCTTGCGCTTCTGGCCGCGGTGGCTGGCCTCGGCGAGCCGGTACGCCCGGGCGAGCAGGCCGAGGTCGGCCTGCGGGTGGTGCAGGCGGTGGACCCGGACGAGCGGCTCCAGGGCGTCCGGCACGAGCGGCCGGCCGGTGGCCAGTAACGCGGCCCGCCCGGCCCGGCCGAGCGCTGCCCGGCCGAGCTCTCCGAGGGGCCTCCTGGCCCCGGCCTGCCGTACGGTCGTCGGCTGCCCCGTCAGGGACTGCCCGGCTTCGATGGTCATCGGCACCTCCGGCAACAGTCGCCGGGTGCTGCCCCTCCCAGGGGTGATCGACCCGGTGGTCCATGCTACCGAGCAGAGCACGTTCCGCGATGCCGTGATTCCCGTCCGCGACCGGTATCACCCGATCGGGGGGATTCGTCGCTGCACGAATTGGGCAAACCGGGCCGTCGGCCCTACCGGATCGACGCCCACCAGCGCTCGTCCAGCCGGCCCTCGGCCACGATCACCGCCGGGCCGGCCATCTCCACCCGGCCGTCCGGGTGCTCGGTGATGACCAGTCGGCCGCCGAGCACGTCCACGGTGTACGCGACGGCCTCACCGGTGACGGCCGGGTCGGCGCCGTCCCGGCGGATCGCGGCCACCGCGACCGCGCAGGCGCCGGTGCCGCAGGAGCGGGTCTCGCCCGAGCCCCGCTCGTGCACCCGCATCGCGACGTGCCGCGGCCCGCGGTCCACCACGAACTCGACGTTGACGCCCTCGGGGTAGGCGCCGTCGGGGCTGGTGAGCGGCGCGGTCCGCAGCTCACCGGCGTGGTCCAGGCTCTCCACGAAGGCCACCGCGTGCGGGTTGCCCATGTTGACGTTCAGCGCCGGCCAGCGCCGCTCGCCGACCGCGACCTCGATGCCGTCCGGTCCGGGCAGCCGGGCGCGGCCCATGTCGATGGTGACGTCACCGGGCGTGCCGTCCTCGGCGTCCTCGGCGACCTTCGCGGTGAGCACCCCGGAGCGGGTGGCGATCGCCAGCTCGCCCGGCTTGGCCAGGCCGGCCTCGACCAGGAAGCGGGCGAAGACCCGCAGGCCGTTGCCGCACATCTCGGCGATGCTGCCGTCGGAGTTGCGGTAGTCCATGAACCACTCGGCCCGGTCGGCCATCCCCGCGGCGGCCGGGTCGGCGGCGGAGCGCACCACCCGCAGCAGCCCGTCCCCGCCGATGCCGGCCCGCCGGTCGCACAGCGCCGCGACGGTCTCGGGACCGATCTCCAGCACGCCGTCCGGGTCCGGGACGATGACGAAGTCGTTCTGGGTGCCGTGCCCCTTGAAGAAGGGGAGGCCGCCCTGCGGGGAAGAGGATGCGCTCACCCCTCCGATGGTACTGAGAGGTGCGTGGCGGCTGCCCGGGGAGGGCCTACCGCAGGTAGGCGACCCGCCAGACCGCGAGCGCGCAGGCGGCCAGCGCGATCAGGGTGTAGACCACGATCGCCTTCCAGCCGGCCCGCTGCCCGGAGCCCCGGCGCGGCAGCCCCGGCCACTTGTAGCCGGCGTGCCGGGCGGCCATCGCGCCCCAGCCGAAGGAGGCGGCGGTGAGCAGCAGCCCGAGCATGCCGACCATGGTGGCGCGCGCCCCGGCCGAGCCGAAGGCGAGCGGGAAGGCGAACATCAGCGAGCCTAGGGTGCCCAGCAGGGCGATCGGCAGGGTCTGCCACCAGCGCAGCCGGCGCCGCGGCCGGATCTCCCGTTCGTGCACGGCACCCCCGGGCGGTGTGCGGGTGTCCAGGGCGGGCAGCGCGACCGCGTACGAGGTCGGCGCCTCCAGTCCGGTCAGCACCGGGAGGTCGCCCATCGTCGACTCGTCGAACTCCTCGGCCGGGGCGGTGACGCTTCCCCTCTGACCGGAGTCGGGGCCGGTACCCGTCGACACGCGGCCTCCCCTGACAGTTCGACACGAGCGGACTCGCGGCCGGGCATGGTCGGCCCGTTCGGCCGATCCCTATGGCATCGATGATGGCATGTCCAGAGGGGAGTTCCGGGCCTGACCGGGGTCGACGGGTGATCCGTGGCCATCACGTGATCGGGCCGTGACCGCCGGTTCGTCCTGCACGGTCGCCTGCGCGCGCAGGTGCACCGCCGAATTGGCCGGAACCCGTCCTACGCGGCCGGAACTCCCTGACCGTCGATCAGTTCGAGGGAGTGTTCCAGCAGCTCGACGGGGTCGGTGCCGGCCGGTCGGGACAGCCAGTTGATCCGGTCGTCCCGGCGGAACCAGGACTCCTGACGGCGCGCGAAGCGCTTGGTGGCACGGACGGTCTCGGCCCGCGCCTCGTCCTCGGTGCACTCGCCGGCGAAGTGGTCGAGCACCTGCTGGTAGCCGAGCGCCCGGGAGGCGGTCCTCCCCTCCCGCAGTCCGGCCTTCTCCAGCTCCCGCACCTCGTCGAGGAGTCCGTCCTCCCACATCCGGTCGACCCGCAGCGTGATCCGCTCGTCCAGCTCCGGACGCGGCACGGCGACGCCGATCTGCACGGCCTCGTACACGGCGGTGTTGCTCGGCAGGTTGGCGGTGAACGGCTGCCCGGTGATCTCGATGACCTCCAGCGCCCGGACGATCCGGCGGCCGTTGCTCGTCAGGATCGCCTCGGCCGCCGCCGGGTCCAGCGCGGCCAGCCGCCGGTGCAGCTCGTACGGGCCGGCCTGCTCCAGTTCGGCCTCCAGGCGGGCCCGCACCTGCGGGTCGGTGCCGGGGAACTCCATCTCGTCGATCGCCGCCCGGACGTACAGCCCGGAGCCGCCGACCAGGACGGCCGTGCGCCCGGCGGCCAGCAGCCGGTCGATCTCGGCCCGGGCCAGCCGCTGGTACTCGGCCACGCTGGCGGCCTCGGTGACGTCCCAGACGTCCAGCAGGTGGTGCGGCACTCCCCCGCGCTCGGCCATGGTGAGCTTGGCGGTGCCGATGTCCATGCCCCGGTACAGCTGCATCGAGTCGGTGTTGATCACCTCGCCGTCGAGGCTGCGGGCGATGGCGACGGCGAGGTCGGACTTGCCGGCGGCGGTCGCGCCGACGACGCAGACCACACGGGGAGGGGCGACACGCGGGGTACGGGAGCTGCTCACCGCTCCAGTCTCGCAAAACCGCGGCGGCACCGGAGACCGGGCTGCCGCTCGGCCCGGGCTGCGCGACGATATGACTGTTCCCAGGAGCGTTTCCAGCCGTTTCCCCAGTTGATGCCCGGTTTGCGAACGCTTCACCGGGCACGGACGTTGTGCGGGGGGACGGGGATGGACGGACGACAGGGAAGGGTGAGACCGCCATGGGTCTGATGGACAACCTCAAGGGCAAGGCCGAGGAGCTCAAGGAGAAGGCCAGCGAACTGGCCGGCAAGCACAGCGACCAGATCGACCACATCGTCGACAAGGCTGGCGGCGCGATCGACAAGGCGACCAAGGGCAAGTACAGCGAGAAGATCGAGCACGGTACCGACAAGGCCAAGGGCGCGGTCGACGACTTCGCCCACAAGCCGAAGCCGCAGGACGGGGGCCAGGCCCCGCAGTCGTGACGGTCAGCTCCAGGACGCCACGAAGTACCCGACCCCGTACGGTGCGTCCTGGTAGGCCAGCCGCCCGGTGAGGCCGGCGCCCTCCGCAGCGCCGGCCAGCACCTGCCAGGGCGCCCGGCCCTCGGCCTTCAGCTCGGCGGCGAGGCCCGCGTCCAGGGCGGCGAGGGCGGGCAGGTCGGCCGAGCCCAGCGCGGCGCCCAGCGCGGCGTCGAAGCCCTCGGCCCGCTCGTCCAGGTAGCCGGGCGCCTTCACGGTGCGGCAGGCGCTGCCGTCGCCGAGCACCAGCAGGGCGACCCGGTCGGCGAGGCCGGCCAGGCCCTGGCCGAGGCCGAGCATCCGGTCGGCCGGGGCGTCGGCGGGCACCGCGCAGGCGTGCGTCGGCAGGGTCACCCCGGCGCGCTCCAGCAGCCAGGCCCCGACGGTCAGCGAGGGCGCCAGCTCCGGCCCCTCGACCCGGTCGCCGGGCAGTTTGGCGGCCAGCGGCACCCCGTAGCGGTGGAAGGAGCCGGCCCCGCCCTCGGTCCACACCTCGGCCTCCGGCCCGGTGCCGACCACCACGACCAGCTGCGGCCCGGCCGCGGCCAGCACCGCCAGCGCCTCGTCGCAGGCGGCGCGCAGCGCGTCCAGCTCGGCGGCCGCCCCGGCGGCGACCTCGGGGACGAGCAGCGGCGGACAGGGGCACACGGCGGCGGCTACCAGCATGTGGATCACTCTAGCCAACAAGAACGGCGGCCCAGCGGGACTCGGGAGTCCCACCTGGCCGCCGTACGGAGCAGTGCGTCAGTCGCCGCAGCAGGCGCCGCCCGCGGGTGCGGCGAGCGGCAGTGCGGCCGGGGCGCCGATGGACGGCAGGCCGAGCATCACGCCGGCCGGCTTGGCGGCGGGCTTGGCCTGGCGCTTCTCCCAGGCGTCGCCGGCCCGGGTGCGGCGCACCGAGAGCACCGGGCCCTCGGCGAGCAGGTGGTGCGGGGCGGCGTAGGTGATCTCGACGGTCACCATGTCGCCCGGGCGCACCGGCTCCTCGGGCTTGCTGAAGTGCACCAGGCGGTTGTCGGGGGCGCGGCCGGAGAGCCGCCGGGTCTGGTCGTCCTTCTTGCCCTCGCCCTCCGCGACGAGGATCTCCAGGGTCCGGCCGACCTGCTTCTTGTTCTCCTCCCAGGAGATCTCCTCCTGGAGGGCGATCAGCCGGTCGTAGCGGGCCTGCACGACCTCCTTCGGGACCTGGTCCTCCATCTCCGCGGCCGGGGTGCCGGGGCGCTTGGAGTACTGGAAGGTGAAGGCGTTGGTGAAGCGGGCCTCGCGGACGGTGTGCATCGTCTCCTCGAAGTCCTCCTCGGTCTCGCCGGGGAAGCCCACGATGATGTCGGTGGAGATCGCCGCGTCCGGCATCGCCTCGCGGACCTTGCGGATGATCCCGAGGAAACGCTCCTGCCGGTAGGAGCGGCGCATCGCCTTGAGGACCCGGTCGGAGCCGGACTGCAGCGGCATGTGCAGCTGGTGCATCACGGCGGGGGTCTCGGCCATCGCGGCGATCACGTCGTCGGTGAAGTCGCGCGGGTGCGGCGAGGTGAAGCGGATCCGCTCCAGGCCCTCGACCTGGCCGGCGGCGCGCAGCAGCTTGGAGAAGGCCTCGCGGTCGCCCAGGTCGGAGCCGTAGGCGTTGACGTTCTGGCCGAGCAGCGTCACCTCGATGACGCCCTCGTCGACCAGCGCCTCGATCTCGGCGAGGACGTCGCCGGGCCGGCGGTCCTCCTCCTTGCCGCGCAGGGCGGGGACGATGCAGAAGGTGCAGGTGTTGTTGCAGCCGACCGAGATCGAGACCCAGGCGGCGTACGCGGACTCGCGGCGGGTCGGCAGGGTGGAGGGGAAGGTCTCCAGCGACTCCAGGATCTCGACCTGGGCCTTCCGCTCGATCGCGGCCCGCTCCAGCAGAGCCGGCAGGTGCCCGATGTTGTGCGTGCCGAACACCACGTCGACCCAGGGGGCGCGCTGGACGATGGTGTCGCGGTCCTTCTGGGCCAGGCAGCCGCCGACGGCGATCTGCATGCCCTTGTGGCGGCCCTTGACCGGCGCCAGCTGGCCGAGGTTGCCGTACAGCTTGTTGTCGGCGTTCTCGCGCACCGCGCAGGTGTTGAACACCACCAGGTCCGGGTCGCCCTCGGGCCCGGCCTTGACGTAGCCCGCCTCCTCCAGCAGCCCGGACAGCCGCTCGGAGTCGTGGACGTTCATCTGACAGCCGTGCGTGACGACCTTGTAGCTCTTCAATCCGCTCTCACCGCTCACCAGACCAGGGTACGGGCAGCCGCGAAGCGCTTTTCCCGGAGCTCCCCGGCCCGCCCGCAGCCCCGCCCGCAGCCTCCCCCGGCCGGTCCGGGGGCCTCCCCGGCCCCGTCCCGGAGGGTTTCCGCGGCCCGTCCCGGAGCTTTCGCCGTCCCGGTCCCCTCCCGTTCGGCCGGAGCGCCTGGCAGTATCCCCTGCATGGCCCCCACCACTCCGTCCCCGCTCGGCTCCGCCGTCCGCACCGCGGCCGGCAGCCCGCTGTGGCGGACGCTGCTGGTGCTGGTGCTGCTGGTCGCCGGCCTGGGCGGCTGGTGGCTGTCGGCGGGCCGCTCGCCCGGGTACCCGCGCGGGGAGGTCCGCTTCGCCACCGGCGTGCAGCGCGGCGTCTACGACCGGTACGGGCAGCTGCTGCAGGCACACGTCTCCTCGACGATGCCGGGGGTGCGGCTGGCCCTGGACAACTCCGAGGGCTCGATAGACAACCTCACCCGGGTGATCACCGGCCGGGACGCCTTCGCGATCGCCACCGCCGACGCGGTCGCCGACTACCAGGGCCCCGGCAAGGACCGGCTGCGGGCGATCGCCCGGCTCTACGACGACTACCTGCAGCTGATCGTCCCGGTCTCCTCCCCGGTGCGCCGCACCGCCGACCTCAAGGGCCTGCGGGTCGGTGTCGGCCTGCCGCAGTCCGGGGTGAACCTGGTGACCAAGCGGCTGCTGGCCGCGGCCGGGCTGGACCCGGACCGCGACATCGTTCCCGTGCCGGCCGGGGTCGGCGACGCCGCCGACCAGCTGCGCGAGGGCAAGCTGGACGCCTTCTTCTGGTCCGGCGGGCTGCCCACCAGCGCGCTCACCGACCTGTCCGACCACGTCCGGATCCGGCTCGTGCCGCTGAGCGACCTCGCCGAGGCCCTGCACAGGGCCGAGGGCGGCGGCACCGACGCCTACCGGGCAGCCACCATGCCCAAGGGCACCTACCCGAACGCCGAGCCCAAGGAGGCCGTCGCCACGGTGGCCGTGCCCAATCTGCTGATCACCCGGGACGACGCGGACCCGGGCCTGGTCGAGGGCATGACCCGCGCGGTGATCGACAGCCGCGACCAGATCGGCGCCCAGGTGCACGCCGCCCAGCTGGTCGACCTGCGCACCGCCGTCTACACCGACCCGCTCCCGCTGCACACGGGCGCGGCGCGCTACTACCGCTCGGTGAAGCCGTAAGCACCCGCCGAAGCCGGAGCGCCCACTGAGGCCGGAGCACCCGCCGAAGCCGGAGCGCCCGCGCGCGGCGGCGAGCGCCCGCCGTCACTTCTCCGGCCGCGGCACCGTCAGCGTCACCGCGAGCCCGGTCGGCTTGACCGGTGCGAAGCCGAGCGAGCCGCCGCCGGCCGCCAGCAGGGTGCGGGCGATGGACAGGCCCAGCCCGGAGCCGTCCACGTTCTGGTGCCGGGGGCTGCGCCAGAACCGGTCACCGGCCCGGGACAGCTCGTCCTCGGTGAGGCCGGGCCCGGCGTCGACGACGGTCACCGCGACCTCGTCCCGGCGTACCGCGACCCGCAGCCGCACCTCGCTGCCGGCCGGGCTGAACTTGAGCGCGTTGTCCACCACGGCGTCCAGGGCGGAGCCGAAGCCGATCGGGTCGACCATGCCGATCGCCAGGGCCGGGCCGTCCCAGCGCAGCCCGATCCCGCGCTGCTCGGCGACCGGCCGCCAGGCGTCGGCCCGGGCCAGGGTGAGTTCGGCCAGGTCGGTGCGCTCCGGCTCGGGGCGGGCGTGCTCGGCGGTGGCCAGCCCGAGCAGGTCGTCCAGGACCCGGGCCAGTCGGACGCCCTCCTCCCGGACGCCGCTGAGCTCCTCCTCGTGCCCCTCGGGCAGCTCCAGGCCGAGCACCTCGACCCGCAGCAGCAGTGCCGAGAGGGGGTTGCGCAGCTGGTGCGAGGCGTCCGCGACGAAGGCCTTCTGCTGGTCCATCGCGAGCACCACGTGGTCCGCCATCTCGTTGAACGAGCGTGCCAGCCGCTGCAGTTCGGGCGGTCCGCCGCCGGGGGCGACTCGGGCGGCCATCCGGCCGGTGGCGATGTCGTGGGTGGCCCGGTCCAGGGTGCGCACCGGTCGCAGCACCCATTCGGTGAGCCGGACGGCCAGCAGCACGGCGACGATCATCGCGGCGGCCTCGCCCGCGACGAGCACCAGCCACTTGTGCAGCACCCGGGTGCGCAGCGCCCCGGTCGGGGACTCGCTGAGCACGACCGCGACCACGTCGCCGTCGCGCACCACCGGGGTGGCGACGGTGATCGTCCGGTCCGGCGTCCACGGCCAGACCTGCGGCGGGTTGTGGCTGCGCCGCCCGTCCAGGGCCTCCTGGAAGGCCTGGGCGCCCCAGCCGGAGGCGGGCACCCGCCAGTTCTCGGGCGCGGCGGCGATCGGCAGGCCGTCGCGCTGGAAGATGCCCAGCCGCACGCCGTACAGGTCGAAGTAGCGGCGGACCTCGGCGTCGATCGCGCGCTGTCGGCTGAGGTCGCCGGGGGCGGGCTCCGGGTCGCCCTTGCGCGCCGAGTCGACGGCGCCGGAGGTGGGCAGGTCCTGGGCCAGGCGGGCGGCGTCGTCGAGCCGGTCGACGACCACCTTGGTCTGCTCGGCCGCCGCGACCGCCGCCGCGAGCGGCAGCCCCAGGGCGGCCAGGACGCAGAGCATGAGGGCGATCAGGATGCCGAGCAGGCGGGTGCGCACGTGCGGTCAGTGCTCCGCGGGGGCGTTCGGCGCCGGGTCGGCCGCGGCGGCCGCCGGGCACTCCGGGATCAGGCGGTAGCCGACGCCGCGCACGGCCTCGACCAGGCCGGGCAGTGCGAGCTTGTTGCGCAGCGAGCCGATGTGCACCTCCAGGGTGCGCCCGTTGCCCTCCCAGCCGCTGCGCCAGACCTCGCTGAAGATCTGCTCGCGCCGGTAGACCACGCCCGGGCTCTGCGCGAGCAGGGCGAGCAGGTCGAACTCCTTGCGGGTGAGCGGCACGTCGCGGCCGTCCACGCTGACCCGGCGGCGCTCCCGGTCGATCCGGATGCCGCGGGACTCCAGCGGGCCGCGCTGCTGCGGGACGGTGTCGGGGGCGGGCACCGACACCGAGGAGGGGGCGGCGCCGCGGCGGGCCACGGCGTGGATGCGGGCGAGCAGCTCGCCCATGTCGTACGGCTTGGTGACGTAGTCGTCGGCGCCCAGGTTGAGGCCGTGGATCCGGGAGCGGACGTCGGCGCGGGCGGTGACCATGATCACCGGCACTCCGCTGCCGGCCCTGATCCGGCTGCACACCTCGAAGCCGTCGCGATCGGGCAGCCCGAGGTCGAGCAGCACCACCCGGTACGGCTCGTTCCCGTCCGGCACCAGGGCGTCCAGCGCCTCGTGCCCGCTGCGGGCGTGCCGGACCTGGAAGCCGTGCCGGCCCAGTACCGCGACCAGCGCGGCGGCCACGCGTTCGTCGTCCTCGACGAGCAGCAGTCGCATCCTGTGTTCTCCTCCTTCCCCCACGTGATCACCGGTGTTCTGCGGACCGATCGGTCAGGCCCTTGCGCAGTATGGGCCAGCGGGCGGCCCGACGCCAGGCTGGACCGCGCACCGGGCTCGTGGGGGACGGGCAGCACCGGTGCACCTTCCCGCTGTGACATGCCCCGTCGGCGCCCTCGCGAACAGTACGTACGGACCGTGTGGCCGTTTTGTGATCCTCAAGTTCCGCTCAGATCGGCTGACGGCGCGCGCTCACGGCTCCTAAGGTCGGCCCACCGGGGGCTGCGGCTCCGCCGGCCGCGGCTCCCGGATTCGCACCACCATTGCCTCCCAAGGGAGTTGAAGACTTCTCGGGCAGGCACGATCCGAAACAGAGGGAGCAGGCGCGATGACCGAGAGCCCGGTCCAGGACTCCACCCCCGCAGCCGCCCCGCTGGTCGTGCTGAGCAACGTCAACAAGCACTACGGCGCGCTGCACGTGCTGCAGGACATCGACCTCAGGATCACCCAGGGCGAGGTCGTCGTACTGATCGGCCCGTCCGGTTCGGGCAAGTCCACGCTCTGCCGGACGATCAACCGGCTGGAGACGATCGACTCCGGCGCGATCACCATCGACGGCCGGCCGCTGCCCGCCGAGGGCAAGGAGCTGGCCCGGCTGCGCGCCGAGGTCGGCATGGTGTTCCAGAGCTTCAACCTGTTCGCGCACAAGACCGTGCTGGAGAACGTGGTCATCGGCCAGGTGAAGGTGCGCAAGGTGCCCCGCCCGCAGGCCGAGAAGACCGCCCGGGAGCTGTTGGAGCGCGTCGGCGTCGGCGCCCAGGCCGACAAGTTCCCGGCCCAGCTCTCCGGCGGCCAGCAGCAGCGCGTGGCGATCGCCCGGGCGCTGGCGATGAAGCCCAAGGTGATGCTCTTCGACGAGCCCACCTCGGCCCTCGACCCGGAGATGGTCAACGAGGTGCTGGAGGTCATGCGCCAGCTGGCCGCCGACGGCATGACGATGGTCGTGGTCACCCACGAGATGGGCTTCGCCCGCTCCGCCGCCAACCGCGTGCTGTTCATGGCCGACGGAAAGATCGTCGAGCAGAACACCCCGGACGCCTTCTTCACCGCGCCGCGCTCGGACCGCGCCAAGGACTTCCTCTCGAAGATCCTCCACCACTGACGCTTCGAGACCACGCGGGCCGCCTCCGGCAACGGTGCCGATCGGCCCTGCCCGTACACAACTTCCAGACGCCAGAGCCCGGTTGACACCGCGGCCCAGCCCCAGGAGAACACCCTCATGAGGACTTCCCGCACCCTCGCCGTCGTGCTCTGTGCCGTCGCGCTCACCGCCACCGCCGCCTGCGGCAAGGACGGCACCCCCGGTGCCGCCGCCAGCGCGAGCGACGCCCCGAAGCTGCCGACCTACACCGTCAAGACCGACGCCAAGGTCGACTCCCCGATCATCGCCGAGGCCCGCAAGCGCGGCCAGCTGATCATCGGCGCCAAGGCCGACCAGCCGAACCTCGGCTGGGAGGACGTCGCCAGCGGCGACCGCAGCGGCTTCGACATCGAGATCGCCAAGATGGTCGCCGCCGACCTCGGCTTCACCCCGCAGCAGATCAAGTGGCAGACCCTGGTCTCCTCGCAGCGCGAGCCGGCCATCGACAAGGGCCAGATCGACTTCTACGTCGGCACCTACAGCATCAACGACGAGCGCAAGAAGACCGTCTCCTTCGCCGGCCCGTACTACATCGCCGGCCAGGACCTGCTGGTGAAGCAGGACAACACCTCGATCACCGGCCCGGAGAGTGTGAACGGCAAGAACGTCTGCACCGCCACCGGCTCGACCTCGATCAAGAACATCCAGCAGTACAGCCCGAAGATCACGCAGTTCGACACCTACTCGGCCTGCGTCGAGAAGCTCCTCTCCGGTGAGGTCGACGCCGTCACCACCGACGACGCCATCCTCAAGGGCTACGCCTCCAAGTACGCCGGCAAGCTCAAGGTCGTCGGCAAGCCCTTCACCAAGGAGAACTACGGCGTCGGCCTCAAGAAGGACGACGCGGTGCTGCGCAACGCCATCAGCGACGCCCTCAAGGCGCACGAGGACAACGGCGACTGGAAGAAGGCCTACGACGCGACCCTGGCCGCCTCCGGCTCCGCCGCGCCCGACGTCCCGGCCCTCGACCGCTACTGATCCGCCCCCGCACCACATTCCCAACCCTGATTGAGAGGAGGGCCGCCGGATGGGGTTCCTGTTCGAGGACGACAACTTCGCGTTGTTCCGCGACGGCTTCCTGCAGACGATCGAGGTGAGCGCACTCAGCGCGCTGCTCGCCCTGCTGCTGGGCACCCTGCTGGCGGCCTTCCGGGTCTCCCCGGTGCCGGTCCTGCGCGCCTTCGGCACCGGCTGGGTCACGCTCTTCCGCAACACCCCGCTGACCCTGCTGTTCTTCGCCGTCACCTTCGGCCTGCCGCCGCTCGGCGTGCACTTCAGCCACCTGGTCTTCGCGGTGCTGGCGCTCGGCGGGTACACCGCCTCGTTCGTCTGCGAGGTGATCCGCTCCGGCATCAACACCGTGCCGCTCGGCCAGGCGGAGGCCGCCCGCAGCCTCGGCATGACCTTCGGCCAGACCCTCACCATGGTCGTCCTGCCGCAGGCCGCCCGCACCGTGCTGGCCCCGATGAGCAGCGTGTTCATCGCGCTGCCGAGGAACTCGGCGATCGCCGGCGCGTTCAGCGTCGGCGAGCTGTACAGCGCCCAGCAGACCTTCTCCGAGCGCGGCTACTCGATCTTCGCGATCTTCTTCTGGGTGGCCTGCGCCTACCTGCTGATCAGCGCGACGGTCGCCACGTTCTTCCGCTTCCTGGAATCCCGACTGGCGGTGGCCCGATGAGCGAGCGCAGCGAGCGAACAATCAAGAGGCGCGCATGGGCGAATGCCCCTGCCGAGCGCAGCGAGGTGGGCGCATGAGCTTGTTCAACCGCCCCGCGACGGCCAGTGTCCTCTACGACACCCCCGGCCCGAAGGCCCGCGCCCGGTACCGCCTGTTCGGCGTCCTCTCCCTGATCGGCGTCGCCGGACTCCTCGGGTACGTCTTCACCGCACTCGCCGACAACGGCCAGTTCGACGCGGACCTGTGGGACGCGTTCCAGTACAACACCGTCCAGCAGCGGATCGTGGACGGCCTGCTGGCCACCCTGGAGGCCTTCGGGCTGGCCGCGCTGTTCTCGCTGACCCTGGGCGCCCTGCTGGCGGCCGGTCAGCTCTCCGACCACAAGCCGGTCCGCTGGGCCTGCACGGCCTTCACCCAGTTCTTCCGGGCGATGCCGCTGCTGATCCTGATCGTCGGCCTCTACTACGCGTTCTTCGCCCAGCAGCCGATGTGGGCGCTGGTGCTCGGGCTCACCCTCTACAACGGCGCGGTCCAGGCCGAGATCATCCGCAGCGGCGTCAACGCGGTCCCGCGCGGTCAGGGCGAGGCGGCGTACGGCCTCGGCATGCGCAAGACCCAGGTGATGATGTCCATCCTGGTGCCGCAGGCCGTCCGCTCGATGCTGCCCACGATGATCGGCCAGCTGGTCGTCACCCTCAAGGACACCTCGCTCGGCTTCGTCATCACCTACCACGAGCTGCTGTTCGTCGGAAAGGCGATCGCCAGCCAGCCGATCAACGCCGCGGGCTTCCCCTACATCCCCGTGGTGCTCGTGATCGGCCCGCTCTACATCGCCATGTGCCTGCTGCTGACCGCGCTCGCGCGCTGGATCGAAGCACGCGGCCGTCGCGGCGCGAACCGGCGCACTTCGGCTGCTGCTTGACGGACACGCAGGTGAACTGTTGCATTGCTCTTCGTGACACCTCCCGGGAGCATCCACGCGGCATATGCGGCAGCGGTAACTGACGCCGGCCGATCGGCCGGTTCGTGCCCGGAGGTCCCCTCATGGACCCGGTGATCGTGGTCGGGGCCGGACCGGTCGGTCTGGCCCTGGCCCTCGCCCTGGCCCGGCACGAGGTGCCGACCGTCGTCCTCGACGAGGGCTCCGGGCTCTGCCCCGAAGGCCCGCGCAGCCTCGTCCTCGGCGCCGACACCACCGCCTTCCTGACCCGGATCGGCTACCCGCGGGCCGTCTCGGACTCCGCCCTGTGGGACTCCTTCGCCATCTGGCGCCGCCGCCAGGAGGTGCTGCGGATCGACCTCACCGACTCGCCCACCTTCCACCTCCCCCAGCACCGCCTCCAGCGCGGCCTGCGCGACGCCCTGACCGGCACCCCGCTGATCAAGCTGGTCCCGCTCAACCGGGTCGTCGAACTCGAACAGGACCGGGACGGCGTCAGCATCCGCACCACGGGCACCCAGAACGGCACCACCACCTGGTGGCGCGGCAGCCACCTGGTCGGCTGCGACGGCGCGAGATCCACCGTCCGCAAGCTCCTGAAGATCCGCTTCCCCGGCCGCCCGGCGGTCGACCGCAACGCCATCGCCACCGTCCGGGTCGACCTGCCCTTCGACGGCGCCCGGCTGCACCGCGAACCCCCGTGGCGCGGCGACCGCGAGGCCTCCGCCCGTCCGCTGCCGGACGGCGTCTGGCGGCTCGACTGGCGACTGCCCCCCGGCCGGCCCGCCCTCACCGAGACGGTCGACCCGCACGCCACCTGGCCCGGCATCGTCACCGGCGACACCCTGCTCACCCGGGTCACCTCCACCCTCACCGGCTGGTGCGGCGAACTCCCCCGCTTCGACCTGCTCGCCGCCGCCGACCACACCGCCCAGCAGCGCCTGGCCGCCCGCTTCCGGGTCGGCCGCTGCTTCCTGGCCGGCGACGCCGCCCACCTGCACGGCGCCCTGGGCATGCAGAACCTCGCGGACGGGCTGCGCGACGCCGACAACCTCGCCTGGCGGCTCGCCCTCGCCTGGCACCTGCACTCCGGCGGCCCCCAGCCCGGCGGCTCGCTGCTGGACGGCTACGAGGCCGAACGGCGCGGCGCGGTCGGCGCCCGGCTGCGCGCCGTCGACCAGTCCATGCCGCTGCTGCGCCCGCTGCGCGGCTGGCAGCAGACCCGGCGCTCGCTGCTGGTCGGCGGCTTCCGCAAGCACGCCCCGCTGCTCGCCGACGGCCAGCTCGGCACCGGCCGCTTCGGCGGCGCGCCCGCCTACCCGGCGGCGCCCTCCGGCGTCCCCGGCCGGGTCCCGGTGCAGCGCGGCTCGCGCGGCACCACCTCGCTCAGCGAACTGCTGCCCGCCACCGCCCCCGGCGTGCTCGTCCCGGACCTGCCGGTGCTCGCCGCCGACGGCGCCCCCGACCACCTGCACGCCCGCCTCGGCGCCACCTTCCTGCTGCTGCTGGTCGCGCCCGGCACCGCCGTCTGGTCGTCCGAGCACTGGCTCGGCGCCGGCCTGATGCCCCGGCTCGCCGAGGTCGCCGAGGCCCTGCCGGTACCCGCCGAGGTGCTGGTCACCGAGGACTACCCGGGCGCCGGGCCGCACACCGTCCTGCTGATCCGCCCGGACGGCCACCTGGTCGGCGTCACCCAGGGCGCCGTCGCGGAGGACCTCCTCGCCCTGGCCGACAGCGCTCGCGGCGGCCCGGCCACCCTCGCCCCGGCCCCCGAACCGGCCCCCGAACCGGCCCCTGAACCGGCCCCTGAACCGACCGCCGACGCCGCGCCCGAACCCGAGCAGGCCGACCGGCCCGAGCCCCAGCGCGCCGACCGCCGCCGCGCACCGCAGCAGGTCGACTCCCCGAGCTAGCCCCGACCGCCGGACAGGCCCTAACCCGCCACCGCCGTGGCGCGGCTCTCCCGGACCACGGTCACCCGGATCCGGCCCGGGTACGTCAGCTCGGCCGAGACCTGCCGCGCGACCTCACGGGCGATCAGCTCCACACCCAGGTCGTCCACCTCCTCCGGGCGGACCATCACCCGGACCTCGCGGCCGGCCTGCATCGCGTAGGCCTCGGCCACGCCCGCGTACGAGCGCGCGATCTCCTCCAGCCGCGCCAGCCGGCGCACGTACAGCTCCAGCGACTCCTTGCGCGCCCCCGGCCGGCCGCCCGAGCAGGCGTCCGCGGCCTGGGTCAGCACCGCCGTCACGGTGGACGGCTCCACCTCGTTGTGGTGGGCGGCGATCGCGTGCACCACCTCCGGGGACTCGCCGTACCGCCGGGCGAGCTCCGCGCCGACCGCCGCGTGGCTGCCCTCGGCCTCGTGGGTGAGCGCCTTGCCGATGTCGTGCAGCAGCGCCGCGCGCCGCACCGGCTCCGGGTCCACGCCGAGCTCGGCGGCCATCATCCCGGCCAGGTGCGCGGACTCCAGCAGGTGCCCGAGGACGTTCTGCCCGTACGAGGCCCGATAGCGCAACGAGCCCAGGGTGCGGACGAGTTCGGGGTGCATCCCGCCGACCCGGGCGTCCAGCAGGGCGTCCTCGCCGGCCCGGACGCAGCGCTGCTCGACCTCCGTACGGCTGCGCTCGTGGAGGTGCTCGATCCGGGTCGGGTGGATCCGGCCGTCCTCGATCAGCTGCTCCAGGGTGAGCCGGGCGGTCTCCCGCCGCACCGGGTCGAAGCAGGAGAGCTGCACCGACTCCGGGGTGTCGTCGACGATCAGGTTCACCCCGGTGACCGCCTCGAAGGCGCGGATGTTGCGGCCCTCGCGGCCGATGATCCGGCCCTTCATGTCCTCGCTCGGCAGCCGGAGGACGGTGACGGCGGTCTCCGCGGTCTGCTCCGTCGCCAGCCGCTGGATCGCCCCGGTGAGGATCGACCGGGCCCGGCGCTCGCCCTCCTCCTTGGCCTCGCGCTCGATCTCCCGGACGGTGACCGCCGCCTCCCGCCGGGCCGAAGCCTCGGCCTCACGCAGGAGTTCGGCCCGGGCCTGCTCGGCGGAGAGCCCGGCGGCGCGTTCCAGGGCCGCCGCCCGGCGGGTCGCCAACGCCTCGACCTCGCCCCGGGAACGTTCCAACTCGGCTGATCGACCGGCCAGTTCGTCCTCCCGGTGACGCAGTCGGCGCAGCCCCTCGGCCAAGTCCTCCTCGCGGCGGGCGAGTTCGGCCCGCTGCCGGACGGCCTGCTCCTCGGCCCACCGGTGGACCCGCTCGGCCTCGGCCAGCGCACTGCGCCGGGCCGCCCGGAGCCGTCCGATGACCAGCCCGGCGAGTACCGCGAGCACCAGCACCAGCAGGGCGGCGGCCGATCCGGCGATCGGCAGCAGCGAGCCGTCCGGTCCGGTGCCCGCAGAGATCCCCATGCCGCCCCACTCCCCGTCCCTGTGCGGGGCACGTTCGGAAGCGGCCCCGGGCACTGAAGGCGAGGCTAAGTGCGGGTCACGAGACGGTCAAGACTTGCCCCGTTCCGCATCAAGAGGCGTACGAAACAGCCACTACTCCCCCTCGGTTTCCGACAGTTCGCTCCCCTCTTCTTCCAGTGCAGCGCGCACCACCCGGAACGCCAGCCCCTCGGAGTAGCCGCGCCGGGCCAGCATCCCCACCAGCCGCCGGGTGCGGACCTGCGGATCCAGCCCCCGGGTGGAGCGCAGCTTGCGCTCGACCAGCGCCCGGGCCGCGTCCGCCTCGTCGTCGTGGTCCAGCTGCGAGACGGCCTGCTCGACCAGGTCGGCGGCCACGCCCTTGGTGCGCAGCTCCTGCGCCAGCGCCCGCCGGGACAGGCCCCGGACGGCGTGCCGGGACTCCACCCAGGCCTCGGCGAAGGCCGCGTCGTCGATCAGCCCGACCTCTTCGAGCCGGGTGAGCACCTCGTCGGCGACCTCGTCCGGGATCTCCCGCTTGCGCAGGGCGTCGGCGAGCTGCTTGCGGGTCTTGGCCGCGCCGGTCAGCAGCCGCAGGCAGACGTCCCGGGCGCTGGTCTCCGGATCGGCCGACTCCTCGGCCTGCTTCCGAGCGCCGCGGGCGCCCTTCTTCCGCTCGCCGGACAGATCCTCACCGCGCTGCTCATCGCCGAACAGTCCCTCACCGGACAGTCCCTCGCCGGACAGCCCGTCGGCGGTGCGCCCGCGCCGGGTGCGGCCCCGACGCGCACCGGAGCGCGGGGTCGAGGCGGCCACACCCCCGTGACCGGCCGCCCCGTCCTCACTCCGGCGGCGCGACGCGAACGCCGGTGCGGAAGCGGGCACGCCCGCCTCGAACTCCTCGGCCGTCACGGCCGAGCGCCGCCGACGGCGGCCGGTGGGCAGCTCGGAGGCGGAGACCAGCCCGAGCGCCTCGACCGAGACCTCCGCCGGCTGCTCACACTCCTGAGCGGGCCCGGGCGCCGCGCCGCGCACCGCCCGGGCCGGGGCCCGGTCGGATTCCGGCTCCTCCGCTACTGCGGCGAACCAGTCCGGCGGCCCGTAGTCCTCGTCCTCCGGGCCCGCCGGGCCGCCTCCCACCGTGTCGTACTGCGTCAACGGCTCAGGCCTTGGCAGCAGCCGTCTTCTTCGCCGCGGCCGTCTTGGCGACGGTCGCGGTGATCGGCTTCGCCGCGCCGTCGGCGGCCGCGGTGTCCGCCTCGCCCTCGGTCGGCTCCTCGGTCTTCGGGCCGATGCCGAGCTTGCCCTTGATCTTCCGCTCGATCTCGTCGGCGAGCTGCGGGTTGTCCCGCAGGAAGTTGCGGGCGTTCTCCTTGCCCTGGCCGAGCTGGTCGCCCTCGTAGGTGTACCAGGCGCCCGACTTGCGGATGAAGCCGTGCTCGACGCCCATGTCGATCAGGCCGCCCTCGCGGCTGATGCCCACGCCGTAGAGGATGTCGAACTCGGCCTGCTTGAACGGCGCGGCGACCTTGTTCTTGACCACCTTGACGCGGGTGCGGTTGCCGACCGCCTCGGTGCCGTCCTTCAGGGTCTCGATCCGGCGGATGTCCAGACGGACCGAGGCGTAGAACTTCAGTGCCCGGCCACCGGTCGTGGTCTCCGGCGAGCCGAACATCACACCGATCTTCTCGCGCAGCTGGTTGATGAAGATCGCGGTGGTGTTCGACTGGTTCAGCGCACCGGCGATCTTGCGCAGCGCCTGGCTCATCAGTCGCGCCTGCAGACCGACGTGCGAGTCTCCCATCTCTCCCTCGATCTCGGCGCGCGGGACGAGCGCCGCGACCGAGTCGATGATCACCAGGTCGATCGCGCCGGAGCGGATCAGCATGTCGGTGATCTCCAGTGCCTGCTCACCGGTGTCCGGCTGGCTGACCAGCAGGGCGTCGGTGTCCACGCCGAGCTTCTTGGCGTACTCCGGGTCGAGCGCGTGCTCCGCGTCGACGAAGGCGACCGTGCCGCCGGCCTTCTGGGCGTTGGCCGCCAGGTGCAGGGTCAGGGTCGTCTTGCCGGAGGACTCGGGGCCGTAGATCTCGATCACTCGGCCGCGCGGGATGCCGCCGACCCCGAGGGCGACATCCAGGGCGGTGGACCCGGTGGAGATCACCTCGATGGGCTCGTTGGCCTTCTCGCCGAGGCGCATCACCGAGCCCTTGCCGAACTGCCGCTCGATCTGGGCGAGCGCGGTTTCCAGGGCCTTCTCGCGGTCCGTACCTGCCATGGCTTTTTCCCTCGGGTTCTGTGCTGTGCGCTTCATCGTCCTCGACGCTAGCGCGTCCCACTGACAAACGAGCCAGTCCGGGCTCGGCCTGTGGAAAACTCGTCGCCGGAGAGTACAAAGAACATCTGTTCGATTCAAGCGTCGCACGTCCCCGCGGTGTGGCTCCCGTCACGGCCCCCGCCGGCCGTCAGCCCCCGTCCCCGCCGACCATCCGCCGCAGCCGCCGCGCCGCCTCCCGGCGCAGCTCCCGGCGGGCCCGCCCCTGCTCGCCCCGGTCGATCCGCGGATCGGCGGCCACCTCGTACCGCCGCACGTACGTCCCGACGAAGCCCTGCAGGGTCGCCGCCGCCGGGATCGCGATCAGCGCGCCCACCGCCCCGAGCAGCGCCGCGCCCGCGATCACCGAGCCGAAGGCCACCGCCGGGTGCACGTCCACCGTCCGCGCGGTGATCCTCGGGTGCAGCAGGTAGTTCTCGACCTGCTGGTAGACCACCGTGAAGACCAGCACCCACAGCGCGTCCACCGGCTGCACGGTGAGCGCCACCAGCACCGGCAGCGCACCCGCCAGGTACGTCCCGATGGTCGGCACGAACTGCGACATGACGCCGACCCAGATCGCCAGCGCGGCCGAGTACGGCAGGTCGATCAGCGCGAACATCACCCAGTGCCCGGCCGCCGACACCACCGCCAGCACCGCCCGGGAGTACAGGTAGCCGCCGGTCTTGGCCAGCGCGATCTCCCAGGCCCGCAGCACCTCGCCCTGCTTGGCCGGCGGCAGCAGCGAGCAGACCGTCCGGCGCACCCGCGGGCCCTCGGCGGTGAAGTAGAAGGTGAACAGCCCGACCGTGAAGATCTGGAAGAGCCCCCCGAGCACGGTGGAGGAGACGCCCCAGATGTTGTCGGCGGCCTGCTGGGCGTAGTTCTCGATGGTGCCGGAGTCCTTGAGCAGCTTCTTCTGCAGCTCGCCCAGCGACAGGTCCTGATGGAAGGTCCGATTGGTCCAGCCGATCAGGTTGTCGACCAGGTGCGGCAGGTCTCCGGCGATCTTCGCCACCTGGTCCACCAGCAGCGTGCCGAGCGCCGCGAGGAAGCCGAGCACCGCGACCCCGACCGCGACGAACACCAGGAAGGTGCCGACCCCCCGGCGCACCCCGCGCGCCGCCATCCGGTCGACGGCCGGCTCCAGCGCGAGCGAGAGGAAGAAGGCCACCAGCAGCATCACGAACAGGTCGATCAGCTGCCGGAAGGCCCAGTCGGCGAGCTGGAACAGCCCGACCAGCACCAGGAACAGCACCATCGCCCGGGGCAGCCAGCGCGGCATCCCGCCACCCCACAGGACGCCGCCCCCGCCGGTGGGCTCGCCGCCGGTGCGCTCGCCCGCGCGGGTGCGCTCACCGCCGGGGCGCTCGCCCCCGATGATCTCGCCCGCGTCCTCGCCGCCGCCCCGCGCCGACCTGTCCGAATCCTTCTGTTCTGCGCTGCTTGTCACCCGGACAGTCTGTCCCACGCCCGGTGCCCGCCCGGGCACCGGAGGCCCCGTTCAGCGCAGCAGCGTCGAGACCCCCTGGGTCTCGCAGACCACCCGCCAGACGTCCTTGGCCTCCCAGCCCGCCTCCAGCGCCTGCCGCACCGTCCGCCCGCCCAGTTCCGTCATCACGTGGTCGGTCGCGAACGACTCCGCGTACGTCTCCCCGAAGTGCGCGTGCATCCGTCGCCAGAACTCCGTCAGCCTCATGGCTCAAGTATCCCGGACCCGCCGCCCGTGCCCCGGCCCGCCACCGCCCGCCATCCGCCACCCGCCACCCGCCCGTTCTGCCCCGTCGCCCGGCTCTCCGCGGTGGGCCGGGCTCAGTGCGGCAGCGCCAGCAGGCCAGCCCCGGAGTACTGCCGGTCCCCGCACGCGTACGGCCCCGCCGGGCAGCCCGCCGTCGCGGTGTTCGCGAGCAGCGCCGCCAGGCCGTCGGAGCCGAGGCCCGGGTGGAGCGCCGCGGCAACCGCGACCGCGCCGGTGACGTGCGCGGCGGCCATCGAGGTGCCGGCCAGCGCCGCGTACTGCCCGCCGGGCCAGTCCGAGACGATCGCGTTCTGCGCCCCGCCGTCCGGGTCCCCGCCGGGGGCGGCCAGCGAGACCCGGCCGCGCCCGTAGTTGGAGTAGGCGGACGGGTGGCCGTCCCGGTTGACGGCGGTGACGGTGACGACACCGGGCAGTTCGCCGGGCAGCCGGACGCACTCGGTGCCCAGGTAGCGGGTGCGCGGCGGCCCGGAGACCCGGTCGTTGGGGCTGCGTTCGTCGGTCCGGGCGGCGCCGAGGTCCTGCCCGTCGTTGCCCGCCGAGGCGACCACCACCGCGCCCCTGCTCCGGGCGTACCGGGCGGCCCGGTCGACGGCGGCGATCAGCGTGGCCTGGTCGCGGTCCCCGGGGCAGTTGTACTTCCACGGGTCGGCGAAGTAGCTGTTGTTGATCGCCTTGGCACCGTGGTCGGCGGCCCAGACCAGGCCGCAGACGATGTTCTCGACGTAGTACTGCCCGAGCGGGCCGAGCAGCCGTACGGCGGCGATCCGCACGCCCGGCGCGACCCCGGTGACGCCGCGGCCGTCCCGGGTGGCGCCGACGATCCCGGCGACGTGGGTGCCGTGGCCGCTCTCGCCGACTCCGGGGTCGGGCCGCCAGGCGCCGGTCCTGGCGTCGGGCCGGCCGTCGGCGCAGGAGGCGGAGGCCTTCGGGTCGACGGCGGCGCGCAGGTCGGGGTGGGTGTCGTCCACGCCGGAGTCCAGCACCGCGACCAGCACCCCGCGCAGTGTCTCCGGGCCCGGCACGCCGCCCGCGGGGGCGCCGTTCGGCACCGGGGAGGCGTCGCCGGCCCGGGCCGTGGTGGCCCCGAGCATGGCGAGGTTCCAGGCCCCGCCCTCGGCCGGGTCGGGCACGGTGGCCGTCTCGCCGTCCGCCCGTTCGCCGCCGGCCCCAACCCCGATCCCAGCCCCGGCCGCCCCGACCCCGTCCGTACCAACCGTCCCGCGGACGCCCCGGGGCACCCCCGCCGTGAAGTCCCCGGCGCCGTCCACCGCGCGGGGCGGCGCCACCACCGGGGCGGTCCGGGTGGCGCCGACGGCGGCGATCCCGGGCCGGGCCCGCACCCGGTCCGCGAACCCCCCGGTCGCGTACGCCAGGACGGCCCCGATCTGCGGGTACGCCTGCACCACCTGCCCGCCGGCCGCCCGGCTCTCCGCCGCGGCCCGGTCGGCGCCGGGGGCGTCCTCCCGCTCGGCCAGCACCAGGTAGCTGAGGTAGGCCCGGCCGGGCCCGGACACGTACGGGACGGCCCCGCCCACCACGAGCGCCGTGAGCAGCATCGCGAGGAGCGCCCGGGCGGGCCCGCGGACCCGGCGGCGGGCGGTGCGGGCGGGCGGGCCCGACGGGTGCGCCTGCGCCATCGCACGGCCTCCGCTCGTCGGTCCGGTGGTTCACGGGTGGATCATGCTCCCGAATCATCACGATATGAGCGGATTGTCGTTTCTGCTCCTCGGCTTGCACCCCGCTACTCCTCGGCTTGCACCCCGCTACGGCACCCCCGCCCCTCGCCCGCCCAGTCCACCCCCGGTTGTCGGTCCCACCCGGCACCATGGGGGCATGGCGCCCCAGCACCCGACCCCGCCCGCCGACGACCCCGACGGCCCCGACGACCCCCTGGCCGGCTTCGCCCCGGCCACCCGGGCCTGGTTCACCGGTGCCTTCTCCGCCCCCACCACCGCCCAGGCCGAGGCCTGGCGCGCCATCCGGCGGGAGACGGACGTCCTGGTGGTCGCCCCCACCGGCTCCGGCAAGACGCTCGCCGCCTTCCTCTCCGCCCTCGACCGGCTCAGCAGCACCCCGCCCCCGGCCGAGCCCAAGCACCGCTGCCGGGTCCTCTACGTCTCGCCGCTCAAGGCCCTCGCGGTGGACGTCGAACGGAACCTGCGCGCCCCGCTGACCGGCCTGCGCCAGGCCGCCGTCCGGCTGGGCCTGCCCGAGCCGGAGGTCCAGGTCGCCATCCGCTCCGGCGACACCCCGGCCGCCGACCGCCGCCGCTTCGCGACCCACCCGCCGGACATCCTGATCACCACCCCCGAATCGCTGTTCCTGCTGCTCACCTCCGCCGCCCGGGAGGCACTGCGCGGCGTGGACACGGTGATCCTGGACGAGGTGCACGCGGTCGCCGGCACCAAGCGCGGCGCGCACCTCGCGCTCACCCTGGAGCGGCTGGACGAGCTGCTGGACCGCCCGGCCCGCCGGATCGGCCTGTCCGCGACGGTGCGCCCGGTCGAGGAGGTGGCCCGCTTCCTCAGCCCGCAGCGCGGCGCCGTCGTCGTCCAGCCGCCCGCCGCCAAGGAGTTCGACCTCTCGGTGGTCGTCCCCGTCCCCGACCTGGACGACCTGCCCGCCGCCCCGGCCACCGGCGGCGCCGCCGGCAGCGACCCGCAGCGCCAAGCCTCGATCTGGCCGCACGTCGAAGAGCGGATCGTCGACCTGGTCGAGGCGCACCGCTCGACCATCGTCTTCGCCAACTCCCGCCGCCTGGCCGAACGCCTGTGCAACCGGCTGAACGAGATCGCCCACGAGCGCGCCACCGGCACCGCCTTCCCCGAGGCGCACGCCCCGGCCGAGCTGATGGGCGGCTCCGGCGCGGCCAAGGGCGCTCCCCCGGTCATCGCCCGGGCCCACCACGGCTCCGTCTCCAAGGAGCAGCGGTCCCTGGTCGAGGAGGAGTTGAAGGCCGGCCGGCTGCCCGCCGTGGTCGCCACCTCCAGCCTGGAGCTGGGCATCGACATGGGCGCCGTCGAGCTGGTCGTCCAGGTCGAGTCCCCGCCCTCGGTCGCCTCCGGCCTGCAGCGGGTCGGCCGGGCCGGCCACCAGGTCGGCGCGGTCTCCACCGGTGTCTTCTTCCCCAAGTACCGGGGGGACCTGGTGCAGTCCGCCGTGGTCACCGAGCGGATGCGGGCCGGCCGGATCGAGGCGCTGCGCATCCCGCGCAATCCGCTGGACGTGCTGGCCCAGCAACTCGTCGCGATGACGGCCCTGGACGCCTGGCCGGTGGACGAGCTGCTCGCCGTGGTCCGCCGCGCCGCGCCCTTCGCCACCCTCCCGCAGTCCGCCTTCGACGCCGTGCTCGACATGCTGGCGGGACGCTACCCCTCGGACGCCTTCGCCGAGCTGCGCCCCCGCGTGGTCTGGGACCGGGTGGCCGGCACCGTGACCGGCCGCCCCGGCGCCCAGCGCCTGGCCGTCACCTCCGGCGGCACCATCCCCGACCGCGGCCTGTTCGGCGTCTTCATCGCCGGCTCGGCCGCGTCCGATGCGAAAGCGGCGAAGAAGGGCGGCGGCCGGGTCGGGGAGCTCGACGAGGAGATGGTCTACGAGTCCCGCGTCGGCGACGTCTTCACCCTCGGCACCACCTCCTGGCGGATCGAGGAGATCACCCACGACAAGGTCCTGGTCACCCCCGCCCCCGGCGTCCCCGGCCGGCTCCCGTTCTGGAAGGGCGACACCCTCGGCCGCCCGCTCGAACTCGGCCGCGCCCTCGGCGCGTTCACCCGCGAGCTGGGCGCGCTGCAGCCCGAGGCCGCCACCGAGCGCCTCAAGCAGGCGGGGCTGGACGACTGGGCCGCCGCCAACCTGCTCGACTACCTCGCCGAACAGCGCGCCGCCTGCGGCCACCTCCCGGACGACCGCACCATCGTGGTCGAGCGCTTCCGCGACGAGCTCGGCGACTGGCGGATCGTCATCCACTCCCCCTTCGGCGCCCAGGTGCACGCCCCCTGGGCGCTCGCCCTCGGCGCCCGGCTCCGGGAGAAGCACGGCCTCGACCCGCAGGTCATGCACGCCGACGACGGCATCGTGCTGCGCCTGCCCGACGCCGACCTGCTCGCCCCCGACTTCGACTTCGCCGGCCCCTCGGAGCAGGCGGGTTCCGACGAGGCCCCGGTCGGCGCCGACGCCGCTCTGTTCGACCCGGGCGACATCGAGCAGCTGGTCACCGACCAGGTCGGCGGCTCCGCCCTGTTCGCCTCCCGCTTCCGCGAGTGCGCCGGCCGCGCCCTGCTGCTCCCCCGCCGCAACCCCGGCCGCCGCACCCCGCTCTGGCAGCAGCGCCAGCGCGCCGCCCAACTGCTCGAAGTCGCCTCCGAGTACGGCTCGTTCCCGATCGTCCTGGAGGCCGTCCGCGAGTGCCTGCAGGACGTCTTCGACGTCCCCGGCCTGGTCGAGCTGATGGGGGACTTGGAATCCCGCGCCGTCCGGCTGGTCGAGGTCACCACCCCCGAGCCCTCGCCCTTCGCCCGCTCGCTGCTCTTCGGCTACGTCGCCCAGTTCCTCTACGAGGGGGACTCCCCGCTCGCCGAGCGCCGCGCCGCCGCCCTCTCGCTGGACTCCCGGCTGCTGTCCGAGCTCCTCGGCCAGGCCGAGCTGAGCGAACTGCTCGACCCCCAGGTGCTCGCCGAGCTGGAGGCCGAGCTCCAGCGCCTCACCCCCGAGCGCCGGATCAGGGACGCCGAGGGCGTCGCCGACGCCCTGCGCCTGCTCGGCCCGCTCGACGAGGCCGAGCTGACCGCCCGCGGCGCCGAGCCGCTCTGGGCCCTGGAGCTGGAGGCCGCCCGCCGGGTGATCCAGGTCCGGATCGCCGGCGAGCAGCGCTGGGCCGCGATCGAGGACGCCGGCCGCCTGCGCGACGCGCTCGGCACCCCGCTGCCGGTCGGCGTCCCCGAAGCCTTCACCGAACCGGTCAAGGACCCGTTGGGCGACTTGCTGGCCCGCCACGCCCGCACCCACGGCCCGTTCACCGCCGCCGAGGCCGCCGCCCGCTACGGCCTGGGCACCGCCGTCGTCACCGGCACCCTGCACCGCCTCACCGCCGCCGGCCGCCTGGTGCAGGGCGCCTTCCGGCCCGCCGAGAGCCACACCACCGCCGCCGAGTGGTGCGACGCCGAGGTGCTGCGCCGGCTGCGCCGCCGCTCGCTGGCCGCCCTGCGCCAGGAGGTCGAGCCGGTCCCGCCCCGCGCCCTGGCCGCCTTCCTCCCGCAGTGGCAGCACCTGGCCGGCCACCGGCTGCGCGGCCCGGACGGCCTGCTCCGGGTGGTCGAGCAGCTGCAGGGCACCGCCCTGCCCGCCTCCGCGCTGGAGAAGCTGATCCTCCCGGCCCGGCTCGCCGACTACTCCCCCGGCCTGCTGGACGAGTTGACGGCGGCCGGTGAGATCGGCTGGTGCGGGGCCGGCGCGCTGCCCGGCAAGGACGGCTGGCTCAGCCTGCACCTCACCGAGAACGCCCACCTGCTGCGCCCCGAGCCGGTCCCGCCCGCGCTCACCCCGCTGCACAGCGCCCTGATGGCCGCGCTGGCCGGCGGCTACGGCCTGTTCTTCCGCCAGCTCGTCCAGCAGCTCCCGGAGGAGATGCCGGAGCCGGAGGTCGTGACGGCCCTCTGGGACCTGGTCTGGGCCGGCTACGTCACCAACGACACCCTCGCCCCGCTGCGCGCCCTGCTCGGCTCCGGCCGGACGGCGGGCGCCACCGCCCACCGCGCGCCCCGGGCGACCCCGCGCGGGCGCTACGGCGGGGCCGGCCGCCCGTTCGGCCGGGTCGGCGGCGCCCTGCGCAGCGGCCCGCCGACGGTGGCCGGGCGCTGGTCGCTGCTGCCCGCCCTCGCCGCCGACCCGACGGTCCGGGCCACCGCCCAGGCGCAGAGCCTGCTGGACCGCCACGGCCTGCTCACCCGGGGCACGGTGGCCGCCGAACGGGTGCCCGGCGGCTTCGCCGGGGTCTACCGGGTGCTCGCCGCGATGGAGGAGCGCGGCCGGGCCCGCCGGGGCTACTTCGTCGAGGGCCTCGGCGGCGCCCAGTTCGCGATGGAGGGCGCGGCGGACCGCCTGCGCTCCGTCAACGGTCGGCTGGAGCGGGCCCGGGCCGCCGAATGGCCCGCCGCACCGGCCGCCGAGCCGCCGCAAACGCTGGTGCTGGCCGCCGCCGACCCGGCGAACGCCTACGGCGCCGCGCTGCCCTGGCCGGATCCGCCCACCGCGCCCGACGGCAAGGAGTCCACGGCCCACCGCCCGGGCCGCAAGGCGGGCGCCCTGGTGGTCCTGGTGGACGGCGAGCTGGTGCTGTACGTCGAACGCGGTGGCAAGTCCCTGCTGGCCTGGCCGGAGGACGAGGCGGCTCTGGCGCCGGCGGCCGGTGCGCTGGCCGCCGCCGTCCGGGCGGGCGCGCTGGGCAGCGTCACGGTGGAGCGGGCCAACGGCGAGCCGACCCTCGGCTCCGCTCTCGGCCGCGTCCTGGAGGAGGCCGGATTCCACGCCACCCCGCGCGGACTGCGCCTGCGTCCCTGAACCAGGGCACGAGGTCGGGCACGAGAACGCCGGAGGCCGCGGGGTCGGACCCCGCGGCCTCCGGCCACGTCATATCACCCGATCTGCGGCGGCTGCGCCTCCACCGGCCGGACGGTCTCCTCGTGCCCGCGCCGGGCCGGTCCGGTCGCGTTCCGGTCGGCATGGACCGGGATCAGACCGAGCCCCCAGCCTCCGGCCGCGAGCAGCCCGAGCGCCGCACCGTCGGCGAGTTGTCCCCGGACGACCAGGAGCCACCAGGCGAGCCCGGCCGCCACGGCTGCCAGGCCCCACCGCACCGGGCGTCGCACCCGGAGCAACAGTCGCGCCCGTGCCCGTATTCGGGCCGACGGGCGCATCCGCACGTCTCTCCGCACGACCGCCCTCCCTTCGCTCGCTCCGGGCAGGGGCGCCCGGGAGTCGAGGCCGGGTTCAGGCGGCGACCACGTCCATCGCGGCGGCCTTGGGCGACATGTTCGCCCGGTCGCTGCCGGGGGCGGGAAGCGGAACCGGTTCGAGTACCGGCCTCAGCAGATCACCTTCGGAGAGGGTGGCCATCGCCGCAAGTTCGGCGAGCGACAGTTCGTCGCTGACCTCGCGCATGACCTCGGACATCCGGACGTCGAGTGCGTCGCAGATGGCGGAGAGCAGCTCCGAGGAGGCCTCCTTCTGTCCCCGCTCGACCTCGGAGAGGTATCCGAGCGAAACCCTGGCGGCCGCCGACACCTCGCGGAGTGTGCGGCCCTGGCGCTGGCGCTGCCGACGCAGTACATCGCCCAGTAGGCGACGGAGCAGGATCATCGGTGCCTCCCTCCTCGGACTGCGGATCGAGATGTCACGACCCCACCGTACCGCCTTGCCCGCTTCGCGTGCGGGGACCATGGTCGTGTTCACTCTGGGCTGCAAGGCTGTCCCCCTCCTCGTTCCGGTGTCCTACCCGGGTCCGCGGGCCCCTCGTGGTACCCGACGCGGGCCACCCGGTCACCATCACGCAACTCGTTCGCCACCTGGTTTCTGCCCAACCAGGCTGTTGGATGTAACACGATCCTCCAGCTGTGTCGTGCCAGATCGGCAGATCTCGGTTCGGTGGAGATCCGTCGGAGCGGGCCCTCATGGTGCGAGGCGGCCGACGAGCAGCTCCAGTGCGGCGGTCACCGCCCCGTGACGGATTGTGGCACGCCCGCCCGACAGCAGGGGCGAACTGACCAGAGTTCCCCCCGGTCCGGCGACCGCCAGGTGTACGGTGCCCACCGGCTGCCCGTCCTGCGGCTCCGGACCGGCCACCCCGGTCGTCGCGAGCCCGTAGGTGGCGCCCAGCAGCCCCCGTACGCCCTCGGCCATCTGCCGGGCCACCACCGGGTGGACCGGCCCGTACACGTCCAGCAGGCCCTCGTCGACGCCGAGCAGCGAGGCCTTCAGCTCGGTCGCGTACGCGGTGACCGAGCCCCGGAAGGTCGCGGACGCCCCGGGGACGTCCACCAGCGCGGCGGCCAGCAGCCCCCCGGTCAGCGACTCGGCGACGGCCAGCGTGCCGCCCTCGGCCCGCAGCGCGGCGTGCGCCCGCTCGGCCAGCCGGTAGTCGTGCTCCGCCACCCGGTCTCCCCCGTCGCTCAGCGGTCCGCGCGGTCCGCGGCCCGTCCCTCGCGGCGCAGTCGCAGCGCCTGTCCGACGTAGTCCAGCGCGGTGCCGACGGTCAGCAGCACCGCCAGCCCCATCAGCACGGCCCGCCCGGTGGCCAGCCAGCCGGTCAGGGCCAGCACGTACATGCCGACCGCGGTGCCCTGGGTCAGCGTCTTGAGCTTGCCGCCGCGGCTGGCCGGGATGACCCCGTAGCGGATCACCCAGAAGCGCATCAGGGTGATGCCGAGCTCGCGGGCCAGGATCACCGCGGTGACCCACCAGGGCAGGTCGCCGAGCAGCGAGAGGCCGATCAGCGCCGAGCCCATGATCGCCTTGTCGGCGATCGGGTCGGCGATCTTCCCGAAGTCGGTGACCAGGCCCTTGCGGCGGGCGAGCTCCCCGTCGAACAGGTCGGTGATCATCGCGATGGCGAACGAGGCCCAGGCGACCGAGCGCCACTTGGGGTCGTGCCCGCCGCCGGCGAACAGCAGCGCCACGAAGACCGGCACCAGCAGCACCCGGACCATCGTGAGCACGTTGGCGATGTTCCAGATCCCCGGGGTCGACGGCACCGCGGCCGCCGGTCTGCCCGGGTGGGCCGCGGCCGGGGCGCCGGGCCCCTGGGTCATTCCCCGGCTCCCGGGGTCTCGGCCCCCGAGGTCCTGGCCGGCCGCACCTGCTCCAGCGCCTCGGCGACCAGGTCGACGCCCTCGCTGGCCACCACCTTGGCCCGCCAGAACTGCCCGACCCGGGGGGCCTCGACGCCTTCGAGGGTGGTCAGGCCGTCGGTCTCCGGGGCCTGGTGGGCGGCCCGGCCCTCGACCACGCCGTCCTCGATCGACTCGACCAGCACCACGACCTCGTCGCCGATGCGCTGCTCGGCCCGCTGGGCGGTCATCTCCTCGGCCAGTCGGCTGAGCCGGTCCAGCCGGTCGGCGATCACGTCCTCGGGCAGCTTGCCGTCGTAGGTCGCGGCCTCGGTGCCCTCCTCGTCGGAGTAGCCGAAGACGCCGATCGCGTCCAGCCCGGCGTGCGTGACGAAGCGCTCCAGCTCGGCGAAGTCCTCCTCGGTCTCGCCGGGGAAGCCGACGATGAAGTTGGAGCGGGCGCCGGCCTGCGGGGCCTTGTCGCGGATGGTCTTCAGCAGCTCAAGGAACTGGTCGGTGGAGCCGAAGCGGCGCATCCGGCGCAGCACGGCGGGCGCCGAGTGCTGGAAGGACAGGTCGAAGTAGGGCGCCACGTCGGCGATCCCGGTCATCGCGTCGATCAGGCCCGGGCGCATCTCGGCCGGCTGCAGGTAGGAGACCCGCACCCGCTCGACGCCCTCGATCGCGGCGATCTCGCCGAGCAGCGTCTCCAGCAGCCGGATGTCGCCGAGGTCCTTGCCGTACGAGGTGTTGTTCTCGCTGACCAGGACGATCTCGCGGACGCCCTGCTCGGCCAGCCACTGGGCCTCGTTCAGCACGTCGGAGGGGCGGCGGGAGATGAAGGAGCCGCGGAAGGCCGGGATGGCGCAGAAGGAGCAGCGCCGGTCGCAGCCGGAGGCGAGCTTGACCGAGGCGACGGGGTTGTCGTCCAGCCGCTTGCGCAGGGTGCGCGGGCCGGAGGCCGGGGCGAGGCCCTCGGGCAGGTCGGCGATCGGCTCGGCGGCGGCCTCGGCGCCGTGGCCGGGCAGGGCGACGGTCTCGGCGGCGGACTGCCGCTCGGCGGGGCTGATCGGCAGCAGCTTGCGGCGGTCGCGCGGGATGTGCGGGGCGTGGTGGCCGCCGGAGAGGATGGTCTGCAGGCGGTCGGAGATGTCGGCGTAGTCGTCGAAGCCGAGCACGCCGTCGGCCTCGGGCAGCGCGTCGGCGAGCTCCTTGCCGTACCGCTCGGCCATGCAGCCGACCGCGACGACGGCCTGGGTGCGGCTGTGCCCCTTGAGGTCGTTGGCCTCCAGCAGGGCGTCCACGGAGTCCTTCTTGGCGGCCTCGACGAAGCCGCAGGTGTTGACGACGGCGACGTCGGCCTCGGCGGCGTCGTCGACGAGCAACCAGCCGTCGGCTTCCAGTCGCCCGGCGAGTTCCTCGGAGTCCACCTCGTTACGGGCGCATCCGAGCGTGACAAGGGCGACAGTGCGGCGTTCAGGCATAGGCCCAAGATTAACGCGCGGCCTCCGGTGCCGTTCGCCCCGGAGGCCGCGCGCCTCGGATCAGCTGATCATCATGGGGCCCCGCAGCCCCTGTGGTCAGCCCGCCTGCGGGTCTCCGGGGGTGTACGTGACGTGCACCACCTGGCCGTCCTTGCCGAGGAGGCCGAGGTCCTTGCCGTTGACGTACGCGTGCACGGCCCCGCCGTTGCCCAGCACCAGCTTGATCTGCTTGGGGTCGGTGAAGGTCTGGGCCTGGCTGTCGCTGATGTTGTTCTGGAACAGCGACTTGCCGCTGCCGTCCGTCGCCGAGACCCAGCTGGTGCCCTCGGCGACCAGCTTCACGGTGACCTTGTCGGCCGGGACGGCGGCGATCGCGGCGGCGCTCGGGGCGGGCGCCGGCGGCTGGACGGCGGGGGTGGTCGCGGGGGCCATCGAGCCGGTGCCGGAGCCGCTGGGCAGCGGCGCGCTGGCCGAGCCGGTGGTGCCGTGCCCGCTCTTGCCGCTGACCAGGTTGAAGCCGATCAGGGCGACCACGGCGACGATCGCGGCGACCATGGCGGCCGCCCAGTTCGGCCGGCCGCGGCTGGGCACCTTGATCGGGCCGCTGTCGATCAGCTGGCCCGCCGGGCGCTTGGAGGCCGGGGAGCCGCCGTGCGCGGCGTCGTACCGGGCGACCAGCGCCTCGCCGTCCACGCCGACGGCGCGGGCGATCAGGCGGATGTGCCCGCGGGCGTAGAAGTCGCCACCGCAGCGGCCGAAGTCGTCCTCCTCGACGGCATGGACGATCGGCACCCGGACACGGGTGGCGGTACTCACCTGGTCCACCGTGAGTCCCGCGTCGATCCGGGCGGCGGACAGCACCCGGCCGATGCTCGGGGCATCGGCCGCGTGTGCCGCGTCGTCGGTCGGCTCGACGGACGACGGGGCGTTCTCGCGGTCGGAGGACTTGCCGATGGTCACGGGGCACGCCTTTCGAGCGGATGGCCACCTGCTGGGGAACAGTCTAGGGGCGTGGACGGATCGTTTCTCAAGCGGAGAGGGCCCGAATGCGCGCACCCGCTCCGGCCGGAGGCCGGCACCCCACTGACCGGGCGTCAGCGGAGCCGCGCGCAAGACCCCGCGGTCCGCTTTCCGCCCTGTGACGCGGTGTACGGACGTTCGGTTCCCCACACCGCGCCTACCCTCCTCCGAACGAGTGACACCCCGCCCGGGACACGGGCCCGGAGGGAGGACACGGCCCGTCAGCCCCACGGGCACCCCTCAGCCCCGCAGGGTCAGCAGCACCCCGTCGAGCTCGTCCGGCTTCACCAGGACGTCGCGGGCCTTCGAGCCCTCGCTGGGCCCGACGATCCCGCGCGACTCCATCAGGTCCATCAGCCGGCCCGCCTTGGCGAAGCCGACCCGGAGCTTGCGCTGGAGCATCGAGGTCGAGCCGAACTGGGTGGAGACGACCAGCTCGGCCGCCTGGATGAGGAGGTCCAGGTCGTCGCCGATCTCCTCGTCGATCTCCTTCTTCGGCCCGCCGCCGACCGTCACGTCGTCCCGGTAGACGGCGCTCAGCTGGTCCTTGCAGTGCTGCACCACCTTGGCGATCTCCGCCTCGGTGACGAACGCGCCCTGCATCCGGATCGGCTTGCTGGCGCCCATCGGCAGGAAGAGCGCGTCGCCCTTGCCGATCAGCTTCTCCGCGCCGGGCTGGTCCAGGATGACGCGGGAGTCGGCCATCGCGGAGGTCGCGAAGGCCAGCCGGGACGGCACGTTGGCCTTGATCAGGCCGGTGACCACGTCCACCGAGGGCCGCTGGGTGGCGAGCACCAGGTGGATGCCGGCCGCGCGGGCCAGCTGGGTGATCCGGACCACCGAGTCCTCGACGTCGCGCGGCGCGACCATCATCAGGTCGGCCAGCTCGTCGACGATCACCAGCAGGTACGGGTACGGCCGCAGCTCCCGCTCGCTGCCCAGCGGCGGGGTGACCTTGCCGGCCCGCACCGCCGCGTTGAAGTCGTCCACGTGCCGGAAGCCGTACGCCGCGAGGTCGTCGTAGCGCATGTCCATCTCGCGCACCACCCACTGGAGGGCCTCGGCGGCCTTCTTGGGGTTGGTGATGATCGGCGTGATCAGGTGCGGGATGCCCTCGTACGCGGTCAGCTCGACCCGCTTGGGGTCGACCAGCACCATCCGGACCTCGTCCGGGGTGGCCCGGGCGAGGATCGAGGTGATCAGGCAGTTGATGCAGGACGACTTGCCCGCACCGGTCGCGCCGGCCACCAGGATGTGCGGCATCTTGGCGAGGTTGGCCATCACGGTGTGGCCCTCGACGTCCTTGCCCATGCCGACGACCATCGGGTGGGTGTCCTCGGCGGCCGTGCGCGAGCGCAGCAGGTCGCCGAGGTTGACCATCTCGCGGTCCCGGTTGGGGATCTCGATGCCGACCGCGGACTTGCCCGGGATCGGGCTGATGATCCGCACGTCCGGGCTGGCGACCGCGTACGCGATGTTCTTGGCGAGCGCGGTGATCCGCTCCACCTTGACGGCCGGGCCGAGCTCGACCTCGTAGCGGGTGACCGTCGGGCCCCGGGTGAAGCCGGTGACCCGGGCGTCCACCTTGAACTCGGAGAAGGTGCCGGTGAGCTGGGCGACCACCTCGTCGTTGAGGGCGCTGCGGGCCTTGGCCGGGCCGCCGCGCTCCAGCAGGTCGAGGGGGGGCAGCGCGTAGGTGGTGTCGCCGGCGAGCTGGAGCTGCTCCATCCGCACCGGCGCCGGGCCGTGCTCCTCGGGCGCGCCCGGGCCCGCGCCGCGGGCGGCCGGGACGACGGGCTCCTCCGGCGGGGCGGTGCGGTCCTGCACCTGGTGCATCATGTCCGCCACCGCGGAGGAGGCGGGCACGCCGTAGACCAGCGCGCCGTCCAGGTCGGCGGCCGCGCCGGCGGCGAGGTTGCGGGTGGCGTACGGGTCCGACGGTTCCTTGTCCAGGGAGACCCTGACGGCCTCCGCCGGGTCCTCCGGGTCGACCTGCTTGCGCCGACGGCGGCGCCGGCGGGCGGCCACCTCGTCCGTCGGGTCGTCACCACCGGGGTCCACGGTGAACGGCAGGGCGTCGGGGTCGGCGTCCTCCGGCGGATCGGTGGACAGCTCGCGCTCCGGCGTACGCCCCCCGCGGAGCTCGTCGTCCGGCCCGGGCTCGACCACGCCGAGCCGTATGCCGATCGCCCGCAGCCGCTCCGGGATGCGGTTGACCGGGGTGGCGGTGACCACCAGCAGGCCGAAGAAGGCCAGCAGCAGGAGCAGCGGCACGGCGAGCGCCGGGCCCGCGGCGGCCAGCATCGGGGTGGACACGGCCCAGCCGAGGATGCCGCCGGCCGCCCTTATCCGGGAGGCGCCGCTGCCCATCACGGGCGCGCCGCAGCCGATGTGGACCAGACCGAGGACCCCGACCAGCAGCGTGGTCAGCCCGATCATGATCCGGCCGTTGGCCTCCGGCAGGTCCGGGTGGCGCCAGATCCGGATCGCGATCCCGGCCAGCAGGAACGGCACCAGAACGTCGAGCCGGCCGAACAGCCCGGACACCACGGCGGTGGCCGCGTCGTTCAGCCAGCCCTTCTCGCTGAACCAGGTGCCGGCGGCGGTGGCCAGCGCGAGCGCGAACAGCAGCAGGCCCACGCCGTCCTTGCGGTGGGCCGGGTCGAGGTTCTTGGCGCCGTGGCCGAAGCCCCGGAAGATCGCGGCGATCGGGCTCGCGAGCGCGTTCAGCGCGCTCATCAGGACCGAGCGGGACGGCGGCGCCGGCGGTGCGGGCTTGGCCGCCGCCTTCTTCGCGGGGGCCGCCTTCCGGGCCGCGGCCTTCTTCGCGGGCGGCTTGCCGGGGGCCTTCGCCGCGGCCTTCTTGGCCGGTCCCGGACTCGTCTTACGTGCTGCGTTCCCGGGCGTACGAGTGGCCATGGGTCAGCAGCCTACCGGTGCGGACCACCGGTGCACATGCGCCCGAGCCGGGCCGCCCGGACGTGTCGCAGACACACCGTCACCCTGACCGGGATTCACCCGCGCGCAGCACCGAACCACCCGGACGGGTGAGCGTCCGGCCGGAGATCAGGGGCTTCCCGGGCGCATCGCGTCCAGCGCCCGGCGCAGTCCGGCGAGCTTGCGCTCCAGGTGCGCGGCGGTCGCGCCCACCCCGGCGTCCTCGACCCCGTCCAGCTGCTTGCCGAGCGACTCCGCCTGCTCCTCGACGGCCGCCAGTCGCGCGGACAGCTCGCCCAGCAGCACCCCGCCGAGGGCCGGCTCGCCGCCGCCCGCCTCCAGCTGCAGCCGCAGCAGCGCGGCCTGCTCCTTCAGCTGGCAGTTCTTCACGTACAGGTCGACGAAGACGGAGACCTTGGCGCGCAGCACCCACGGGTCGAAGGGCTTGGAGATGTAGTCCACGGCCCCGGCCGCGTAGCCGCGGAAGGTGTGGTGCGGACCGTGGTTGAGCGCGGTCAGGAAGATGATCGGGATGTCCCGGGTGCGCTCGCGGCGCTTGATGTGGGCGGCGGTCTCGAAGCCGTCCATCCCGGGCATCTGGACGTCCAGCAGGATCACCGCGAAGTCGTCGGTGAGCAGCGCCTTGAGCGCCTCCTCGCCGGACGCGGCACGCACCAGCGTCTGGTCCAGGGCCGAGAGGATCGCCTCCAGCGCCAGCAGGTTCTCCGGTCGGTCGTCGACCAGGAGGATCTTCGCCTTCTGCATCAGGGCTCGCCCTCCTGTCGCCTGCCTGCCGCCCGGTGCAGGCACCCGCGTACTGCCCACCGCTACCCCGGTCATGCTAGCCGCACCCCCTCGCCCGGCACATCGCTCCGTCGTGACCCGATCCGGAGCGGCGCGCGGCCAGTGCTCCGGCGTACGCTCAGCAGGGCGTCGCCATCCGGTCACTGTTCGCAACGATCGGTGACCCTACCCGGTTCCCGGGCCCGACCGCCAGCAAACCGACCGACCGGCAGGCGCGAACCCGGGTGCCCGGCCCGGGGTACGCGCCTCTCCCGGAGCTCACGAGCGGTCCCCGCTCAGCCACTCGTGCATCACCGACAGCAGGTGGTCGGTCTCCACCGGCTTGGTGATGTGGTCGGTGGCGCCCGCCTGCAGCGACTTCTCCCGGTCGCCCTTCATCGCCTTGGCGGTCAGCGCGATGATCGGCAGGCCCGCGAACTGGGGCATCCGGCGGATCGCCTCGGTGGTCGCGTAGCCGTCCATCTCCGGCATCATGATGTCCATCAGGACCAGCGCCACGTTCTCGTGCTGCTCCAGCATCTCGATGCCCTCGCGGCCGTTCTCGGCGTACAGGACGGTCAGGCCGTGCTGCTCCAGCACGCTGGTGAGGGCGAACACGTTGCGGACGTCGTCGTCCACGATCAGCACCTGCTGTCCGTCGAAGCGCGGGCCGCCGCCGACCGGCCGGGGCGCCGCGGGCTCCACCGTCCGGGGCCCGGCGGCGCTCTCCAGGGCTGCGCTGCGGCGGCGTTCCACGGCCCCGCGGCGGCGCTCCTCGGCCATCTCGCGGACCTCCTGGGCCCAGTGGTCGGCCGGGTTCTCGCCGACCGGAACCGGCAGGCCGACCGGGGTCACCCCGACCGAGGCGCGCGGCGCCTGGGCGTTCGGCCCGGCCAGGCGCTCGACGGAGGGCCGCTGGTCGCCCGCGCCGGCCTCCGGGGCCTGGGTGCGCAGCGGCAGGTAGAGCGTGAACGTGGAGCCCGTGCCCAGCTCGCTCTCGGCGTGGATCTCGCCGCCGAGCAGCCGGGCGATCTCGCGGCTGATCGACAGGCCGAGGCCGGTACCGCCGTACTTGCGGCTGGTGGTGCCGTCGGCCTGCTTGAACGCCTCGAAGATCTCCCGCAGCTTGTTGCCGGGGATACCGATGCCGGTGTCGGAGACGGCGAAGGCGATCAGCTCGTCGTCCGGGCCCTTGATGGAGCCGGACTCCAGCAGCCGCTCGCGCACGTGCGGCGGGACCTCCCGGCCGGCCGCGCGGATCGAGAAGTCGACGGCGCCCGCGTCGGTGAACTTCACCGCGTTGGAGATCAGGTTGCGCAGCACCTGCTGGAGCCGCTGCTCGTCGGTGTGCAGGGTGACCGGCAGGGCGGGCGAGACCCGGACGGAGAAGTCCAGGTTCTTGTCCAGCGCGACCGGCTGGAAGGTGGCCTCCACGTAGTCGACCAGCTGGACCAGGGCGATCCTGGCCGGGCGGACGTCCATCTTGCCGGCCTCGACCTTGGACAGGTCGAGGATGTCGTTGATCAGCTGGAGCAGGTCGGAGCCGGCGCCGTGGATGGTGTCGGCGAACTCGACCTGCTTGGGCGAGAGGTTGCCCTCGTTGTTGTCGGAGAGCAGCTTGGCCAGGATCAGCAGCGAGTTGAGCGGGGTGCGCAGCTCGTGCGACATGTTGGCGAGGAACTCGCTCTTGTACCGGGAGGCCAGGGCGAGCTGTTCGGCGCGCTCCTCCAGGACCTGCCGGGCCTCCTCGATCTCGCTGTTCTTGATCTCGATGTCGCGGTTCTGCTGGGCGAGTTGCTCGGCCTTCTCCTGCAACTCCTCGTTGGTGCGCTCCAGTTCCTCCTGGCGTGCTTCCAACTCGGCTGACCGCATGGAGAGTTCGGCGGTTAGCCGCTGGGACTCCAGCAGCAGACCCTCGGTCTTGGTGTTGACGCTGATGGTGTTGACGGTGACGCCGATCAGGTCGGCGATCTGGTTCAGGAAGTCCAGCGCGACGGTGGTGAAGGAGCTGAACGTGGCCAGTTCGATCACGCCGAGCAGCCGGCCCTCGAACAGCACCGGCAGCACCACGATGTGGGCCGGGGAGGCCTCGCCGAGGCCGGAGGCGATCTTGAGGTACCCGGGCGGCGCCTCCTTGAGGATGATCGCCCGCTTCTCCACCGCGGCCTGGCCGATCAGCGACTCGCCGGGGCGGAAGGTGGTCGGCATCGCCCTGCGCTGGTAGCCGTAGCTGCCGATCAGGCGCAGCACGGTGTCGTTCTCGTCGTCGTCCTCGGTGATCAGCTCGGCGGTGCGGCCGGCCGGCTGGGCGAGGAAGAAGGCGCCGTGCTGGGCCGAGACCACCGGGGTCAGCTCGGTCATGATCAGCGAGGCGACCGCCTCCAGGTCCCGGCGGCCCTGGAGCAGGCCGGAGATCCGGGCCAGGTTGGTCTTGAGCCAGTCCTGCTCCTGGTTGGTACGGGTGGTCTCGCGCAGGTTGGCGATCATCTGGTTGATGTTGTCCTTGAGCTCGTCGAGCTCGCCCGCCGCGTCCACGTCGATCCGCAGGCTCAGGTCGCCCCTGGTCACCGCGGTGGCGACCTGGGCGATCGCGCGCACCTGCCGGGTCAGGTTGTTGGCCAGTTCGTTCACCGACTCGGTCAGGTCCTGCCAGGTGCCGTCCACCCCGGGCACCCGGGCCTGGCCGCCGAGCCGCCCGTCGGTGCCCACCTCGCGGGCGACCCGGGTGACCTCGTCGGCGAACGCGGAGAGCTGGTCGACCATGGTGTTGATGCTGGTCTTGAGCTGGAGGATCTCGCCGCGCGCGTCGACGTCGATCTTCTGCGAGAGGTCGCCGCGGGCGACGGCGGTGATCACCAGCGCGATGTTGCGGACCTGACCGGTCAGGTTGTTGGCCATCAGGTTGACGTTGTCGGTCAGGTCCTTCCAGATGCCGGCCACCCCCGGCACGCTCGCCTGGCCGCCCAGGGTGCCGTCGGTGCCCACCTCGCGGGCCACCCGGGTCACCTCCACGGCGAAGGAGGAGAGCTGGTCGACCATGGTGTTGAGGGTGGCGGCGAGCGCCGCCACCTCGCCCTGCGCGTCGATGGCGATCTTCTTGGAGAGGTCTCCGCGGGCCACCGCGCCGGCGACCTCGGCAATGTTGCGGACCTGACCGGTCAGGTTGGACGCCATGAAGTTGACGTTGTCGGTCAGGTCCTTCCAGATGCCCGACACCCCGCGCACCCGCGCCTGGCCGCCCAGGATCCCCTCGGTGCCCACCTCGCGGGCGACCCGGGTCACCTCGTCGGCGAACGCCGACAGCTGGTCGACCATGGTGTTGACGGTCGTCACCAGCTCCAGGATCTCGCCCCGGGCGTCGACGGTGATCTTCTTCGACACGTCCCCGCGGGCCACCGCCGTGGTCACCTCGGCGATGTTGCGGACCTGGCTGGTCAGGTTGTTGGCCATCAGGTTGACGGAGTTGGTCAGGTCCTTCCAGATGCCGGCCACGCCGGGCACGCTGGCCTGGCCGCCGAGGATGCCCTCGGTGCCGACGTCCCGGGCGACCCTGGTGACCTCGTCCGCGAAGGCGCCCAGCTGGTCCACCATCGTGTTGATGGTGTTCTTCAGCTCCAGGATCTCCCCGCGCGCGTCCACCTGGATCTTCTGCGACAGGTCGCCCTTGGCGACCGCGGTCGTCACCTGGGCGATGTTGCGCACCTGATCGGTGAGGTTGTTCGCCATGAAGTTGACGTTGTCGGTCAGATCCCGCCACACGCCGGCCGCCCAGGGCACCTGGGCCTGGCCTCCCAGCCGGCCCTCGGTGCCCACCTGGCGGGCCACCCGGGTCACCTGCTCGGCGAAGCCGGAGAGCTGGTCGACCATCGTGTTGATGGTGTTCTTCAGCTCCAGCATCTCGCCGCGCGCGTCCACCTCGATCTTCTGCGAGAGGTCGCCGCGCGCCACCGCCGTGGTCACCTGGGCGATGTTGCGCACCTGGCCGGTCAGGTTGTCGGCCATGAAGTTCACCGAATCGGTGAGGTCCCGCCACACCCCGGCCACGCCCGGCACCTGGGCCTGACCGCCCAGCCGGCCCTCCGTCCCCACGTCCCGGGCGACCGTGGTGACCTGCGCGGCGAAGCCGTTCAGCTGGTCCACCATCGTGTTGACGGTGTTCTTCAGCTCCAGCATCTCGCCGGCCACCTCGACGGTGACCTTGCGGGACAGGTCGCCCTTGGCCACCGCCGTGGTCACCTGCGCGATGTTGCGCACCTGCGCGGTCAGCCGGCCGGCCATGGTGTTGACCGAGTCCGCCAGGTCCTTCCAACTGCCCGACACGCTACGGACCTTGGCCTGGCCGCCGAGCTTGCCCTCGGTGCCGACCTCGCGGGCCACCCGGGTCACCTCGTCGGTGAACTCCGAGAGCTGGTCCACCAGTCCGTTGACGGTCCGGCCGATCTTCAGGTACTCGCCGCGCAGCGGGTGGCTCACCCCGTTGCTGTGCAGCGAGCGCAGCTCCATCTTCTGGTCCAGGTCGCCCTCGGCGATCGAGGTCAGCACCCGGCCCACCTCGGCCATCGGGCGGGCCAGGTCGTCGATCAGCGCGTTGCAGTTGTCGGTCGCCGCCATCCAGGCGCCCTCGCCGGCGCCGGTCTCCAGCCGCTCGTTCAGCCGGCCCTCGCGGCCCACCGCCCGCCGCACCCGGGCCAGTTCACCGGTCAGGTGCTGGTTGCGCTCGGCGACCTCGTTGAACACCGCGGCGATCTCCGCCAGCGGCCCGTCGCCCGGGACGGTCAGCCGGCGGCGGAAGTTGCCGTCGCGCATCGCGGTCAGCGCGGACAGCAGTTTGCGCAGGTCGGCGGGCTCCGCGCCGCGGTTGTGGCTCGCCCGACGGCCGGCCGCGTTCCGCGGCGCGGTCCCGGGGCGGCCGCCGCGCTGGGCGGGCGGCGTCGTACCGGTTGCGTCCTTGGTGGCCGAACTCAACGGGCCCCTCCCACATCGTGAACTGTCCGGTGACCGCCCGTGCCGGGCCCGGCACGCGCCCGGGCACCGGCCCGGCTGGGCTGCGTACCGGCGGCCTGCGGCGCACCGGCACCCACACGACCGTACTGCTCGTACCCGTCGTCGCGGACCCCCCAGTCTGGCAGCACCCGCGCCGGGTGCACGGCCGGTTACGCACGGAAAGTAGCGCACCGTCCGAAACAGGTGGGCAGAATCACCCTCAGGTGCCTGTTTCGGCTCCCCGCCCCCACGGGGTACCAAGCGGAAAGTAGGGTGGAGCGCTGCACCGGGCCACGACCCGACCCAGCGCCGCCGCTCATCCCGACGGCGCGCACGGGGAAGTCGGCGCCGCACCCCGGACAGCCAGGGCAAGAGCAGCAGAGGAGAAGTGGCAACGTGGTCACCGCGCGCGCAGCCGCCACCTTCGACCCCGACGGCAGGTCCGCGGCGGCCGCCCGGGGCTTCGTCCGGGACGCGCTGCTCGGCTGGGGCCTGCCCGAGGTCGTGGACGACGCGGTCGTGCTGGTCAGCGAACTGGTCACCAACGCCGTCGTGCACGCCGGCACCCCCGCCGAGGTCTGCTGCCTGCGCGAGGAGGAGACCGTCCGGATCGAGGTCACCGACCGCCACCCCGAACGCGGCCTGCCCTCCCTCGGTGACGGGCCCGTCACCGCCTCCGACCGCTACGCCGACCCCGACGGCGAGGGCGGCCGCGGCCTGCTGATGTGCTCCGCCCTCGCCGAGCGGTGGGGCGTCGAGTACGGGGCCGGCCGGAAGACCGTCTGGTTCCGCCTCACCCTGCCCGCACACGTGCTCGGCACCCGCTACGCCGTTCCCGCCACCCCCGGCAGCGACCTGCCCAGCGGCCCCGGCCCGGTGCACGTCGCCGTCGTCCAACTCGACGAGGACGGCCGCGTCCTGGCCTGGAACCCGGACGCCGAGGCGCTCTTCCGGTACCCCGCCGGCGCCGTCCTCGGCCGCCCCTGGGCCGACCTCGCCGTCTGGCCGCAGACCTCCGACCGCGGCCTCGGCCTGACCGACACCCTGCGGCTGGCCCGCTGGGAGGGCGGCTACGGGATCCGCCGCCAGGACGGCTGCGAGGTCGAGGTGTACGGCGTCCAGGTGCGCGTGCGCGACACCGTGGGCGTCCCCTCCACCCTCTGCCTGCTCGTCCTCGAACCCGACCGCGCCGTCCTGCGCTCCCCCGCCCGCGCCCTGCCCGGCGAACGCCCCGACCCGGTCGGCCCCAGACTCGACCTGCTGGCCGGCCCGGTCGCCACCGACGACCTCGACACCCTGCTGCAGCGCACCGTCGAACGCGCCCGCGACCTGCTCGACGGCGACGCCGCCTACCTGCTGCTCACCACCGACGACGAGGCCGAGTTCGAGGTCCGCGCCGCCACCGGCCTCACCTCGGGACACCGCCGGCACACCCGCTTCCCGGTCGAGACCGGCAACCGCTACGACTCCGCCCGGCTGCCCTCCGTCCACGAGGACCTCGCCACCCGCCCCACCGGCCTGCCCCTGCTCTCCGACAGCGGCATGCGCTCCCTGCTCACCGTCCCGCTCAAGGTCGAGGGCCGCCTGATCGGCTCGCTCGGCATCGCCGCCACCTCGCCCGGCCGCTACGACAACGAGGACGCGCTGCGCCTGCAGTTCGCCGCCGACCGGGTCGCCCTCGCCGTCGAGAGCACCCGGCTGACGGAGCTCGAACGGCTGCGCCGCGGCTCGCTCTCCTTCCTCGTCGAGGCCTCCGACCTGCTGGCGGGCACCCTCGAACACGAGCAGACCCTCGCGCTGATGGCCCAGATGGCCGTCCCCACCCTCGCCTCCTGGTGCGCCGTCTACACCACCGCCGACCACGCCTCCCCGGCCCGGCTCGCCTTCGTCCTGCACGAGGACGAGGACCGCATCGACCCGCTGCGCGCCCTGCTCGACAAGACCCCCGCCCCCGAGGCCGGCCCCAGCCACGGCGTCCGCTTCTGGACGGCCCCCGCCGACGCCGCCGAGGCCGGCGGACTCACCGACAGCCCCGAACTCGCCGGCCTGCTCGGCGAGACCGTCGCCATCGCGCTGACCGCCCGCAACCGCGTCATCGGCCTGCTGGCCCTCGGCGTCCCGGCCGGCGTCCGGTTCCGCCAGGAGATCCTCGAACTCGCCGAGGACCTCTCCCGCCGCGCCGCCCTCGCCCTCGACAACTCCCGCCTCTACTCCGAGCGCACCGCCACCAGCCAGGCCCTGCAGCGCAGCCTGCTCCCGCCCGACCTGCCCGAGATCCCGGGCGTCGAAGTGGACGTCTACTACCAGGCCGCCGGCGAGGGCAACGAGGTCGGCGGGGACTTCTACGACCTGTTCACCATCCGCGAGGGCACCTACGGCTTCGCCATCGGCGACGTCTGCGGCACCGGCCCCGAGGCCGCCTCGGTCACCGGCCTGGCCCGGCACTCGCTGCGGCTGCTCGCCCGCGAGGGCCTGGACGCCCCGCAGGTGCTCCGCCGCCTCAACGCGGCCATCCTGGACGAGGGTTCGCGCAGCCGCTTCCTCACCCTGCTCTACGGCGAACTGACACCCCGCCCGGACGGCAGCACCGAACTCTCCCTGGTCTGCGCCGGCCACCCGCTCCCGCTGCGGCTGCGCACCGACGGCCGGGTCGACCGCGCCGCCACCCCGCAGCCGCTGCTCGGCGTCATGGACGACCTCGACCTCACCGCCGAGACCCTGGTGCTCTCCCCCGGCGAGGTCCTGCTGTGCGTCACCGACGGCGTCACCGAACGCCGGGAGGGCCGGCGGATGCTGGGCGACGACGGCCTCGCCGAGGTGCTCACCGGTTGCACCGGCCTGACCGCCGGCGCCGTCGCGGCCCGCGTCCAGCGCGCCGTCGAGCGCTTCGCCCCCGAGCCGCCGTCCGACGACATGGCGATCCTGACCCTGCGGGTGCCGAACCAGCGCCAGTCCTGAGCGGTCGCCGACCCCTCGGCGCTCCACGTGCTGGTGAGCACTCCGCAGCTGACGCAGTCACAAATTGTTATCTTCACAATGGTACAAGCGCCCGCGGTCGGGTAGACCGATCCCACCGGGGAATCCACCCGGCGGGGACGTGACCAGCGGCTCTCCGCTGGCCCATCACTTCTGACCGCAGCCCGCGCACGCTCACAGCCGTGCGCCCTCGGCGCGGTCGCGCGCATCCACTCGTCGACACCACACCACAGCGTCACTGCGCCCTGCGCGCGCCACAGTGAAAGGAGCCTCCGGTGAGCAACGACGCTACCGGGGCAACGAACGCCCGTTCCACCGGAGCCGACGCGGGTAACCTCGGCTACCTCGCCCTCGGTCTGACACTTCTCGCCTACGGCCTGCTCTCCACCGGCGTCCTGCACGGCGCCGGAGTCGGGGACGCAGCCCACCTCGCCCACCTGCTCGGCGGCCTCACCCTCTTCATCGCGGGCCTCTGGCAGCTCCGCGGCGGCGAGGGCTTCACCGGAACCGCCTTCACCAGCCTCGGCGCCTTCTGGGCGACCTGGTCGGCGGCCGGCGGCGCGGGCAAGAACGCCGCCGGACTGTTCCTGCTGCTCTGGGCCCTGCTCGCCCTCACCCTCACCGCGGCCAGTTGGGGCTCGGGCCTGCTCAGCCGTGCCGTCTACGGCCTGCTGACGCTCTCCCTGCTGCTGTCCGCCATCGCCACCTTCGGCGGGTACGGCGGCCTCGCCAAGGTCGCCGGCTGGGTCGCGGCCGTCTCCGGGCTCGCCGCCTGGTACTGGGCCACCTCCGCGCTGAGCAACGGCTCCTGGGGGAAGGTCGCCCTGCCGGTCAAGTGAGCCGCCGTAGGACGCGGCTCAACCGGCCTGTTCAACCGGGCTGTTCAACCGGCCCTGTTCAACTGACCTGCTTCAACGGCTCCTCGGCGGTGTTGCGGGGTCGGCTCTCCGTCCCGTCGGAGAGCCGGCCCCGTCGCCATGCCGCCAACGCCAACACGGCGTACGCGAGGAGGAGGATGCCGACCGCGACGATGCCGTCCGCCCAGAAGTGGTTGGCCGTCACCACCACCACCGCGACCGTGAGCACCGGGTGCAGCAGCATCACCCACCGCAGCGAACTGCGCGACACCCGGATCACCGCGACCGCGGCCAGCACGCACCAGGCAACGTGCACCGAGGGCATCGCCGACAGCTGGTCGGCCACCACGACACCACCGACCACGCCCCCGTACACCGACTGCCCGTACTCCGCGGCCACGTCCACGAAGCCGCTCTCCGGCAGCATCCGGGGCGGCGCCACCGGGATGAACTGCACCAACAGGCAGACGGCGGTGGTGATCACCACCGTGTTCCGCACCCACGCGTACCGCTCGCGGTGCCGCACGAACACCCAGAGCAGGACGCCGAGCATCACCGCGAAGTGCATGACCGCGTAGTAGTAGTTCGCCAGCCGCACCAGCACCGGGTACGGCGTGATCGCCGCCTGCCAGGACGCCTCGTCGGGAAGCCCGATCACCTGCTCCGTGTGGTGGATCCAGCTCGCCCGGTCCAGCGCGTGGTCCGTGCTCATCACCGAGAGGTGCCCGACCAGCTGCCAGAGCGCGAACAGCGCCAGCAGCGTCCCGGCCTCCCGCAGCAGCGCCGACAACGCCGGCTTCCGAACCCTCGCCGCGGCGTACGCACCCGCGTAGAGACCGGCGGCGGCGCCCCCGGCGGACTGCCAGGTCAGGGTCAGGTTCTGCATTGGCAGAGGGTAACGCAAAAAGACCCCTTCCCGAACGGGAAGGGGTCTTTTCGGAATGATTGTTCGGCGGCGTCCTACTCTCCCACAGGGTCCCCCCTGCAGTACCATCG